>NZ_LQIX01000022.1 GCF_001500045.1 Mycobacterium sp. GA-1199 | reverse complement strand
CGGGGAGTCCTGCACGGCGCGATGCTAACAACATTGACGACGCGCGGGTGCCGGTCAGTTGATTCCTCTGGGCCTGATTCCTCTGTGCCTGATTCCTCTGGGCCGAAACACCCCGGCCCTATGCTGATGACCGAAACGCAGCTGTACCCGGCGGCGTCGCACCCACATCTTCGACCGGACGGGGTGGCCATGCCCGCAGACCGACCCGCCACGCACGGCAAGCGGGCCTTGTCGAGGTGCCTTGCCATCGCCACGGTCGTACTCGCGCTGACCGCGGCCTCGGCGTGCGGCGGTGCGGTCGACGAACCGCCGGCGGAGTCCGAGGTGCGGGCGACGCCGCAGCCGTCGACCGCAACCCAGACGCCCACGGTTCCGGCGCCGGGCCTGCCGGCGGTTGACGAGTTGATCAACGCCGCGATCGCCGCACACGAATTGCCCGGCGCGGTGGTCGCGGTCGGACACCGTGGCAAGCTCGTCGTTCACCATGCGTACGGCTCGCGCAAACTGGCGGGTGAACCCGGCCCCGACGGGACCCCGGCACCTGCCGAGCCGATGACCGAGGACACGATCTTCGACCTCGCGTCGTTGACCAAGAGCCTCGCCACGGCGACCGCCGTCATGCAGCTTTACGAACAGGACAAGGTCGGACTCGACGAACCACTGCAGAACTATCTGCCTGCCTTCAACAGTGCGCGCGATCCGCAGCGGTCACAGGTGACGCTGCGCATGTTGCTCACCCACACTTCCGGTATCGCGGGCGATATCGACCTGCGGGACCCGTGGGGTCTGGCAACCCCCGACAGCGAGGAAGGGATCCGTCGCGCGCTTGCCACGCCGCTGCAATTCGAGCCGGGCCAAGTGTTTCGTTACTCCGACATCAACTTCATTTTGCTGGGAGCGCTGATCGAAGAGATCACCGGCAAGCCCGAGGACGTCTACGTCGAGCAGAACGTGTTCACGCCCCTGGGCATGGCGGACACCCGCTACCTGCCCGCGGCCAAGGCATGCGGCCGGCACACGATCAGAGGAGCCGCGATCGCCTGGGCGTCCACGTGGGAGCCACACGCGCCGGCCACCTGTCCCGAAGATGGCTGGAACACAGACATTTTGCCCCGAGTCGCCCCGACAGCCCTCGACGAGGAAGGCAGAGCCCAGCCGGGCAGCAATCCTGACCTCGACTTCCCGCTGCGAGGCACGGTCCATGATCCGACAGCACGCCGCATGGGCGGCGTGGCCGGGCACGCCGGGGTGTTCTCGACCGCGCGTGACATCAGCATCTTCGCCCAAGCCCTGCTGGACCGACTGGCCGGCCGCCCCAGCACATTCCCGTTGGCGCAGGAGACCCTGCGGCTGATGACCACGCCCCAGCAGCCGGGGCACTCACCAGGTCAGGTCCAGGCGGCCAACGATGCCGTCCGAGAGGCCATCGCCGTGACGCCGAACTCGAATCCGCTGCTGGCCCCGAACTATCCGGTGATCGATGGTCAAAACCTGCGCGGGTTCGGTTGGGACATCGACACCGGCCACTCCAGGCCGCGCGGACTGCTCTTTCCCGTCGGCAGCTTCGGGCACACCGGTTTCACCGGGACCTCGATGTGGATAGATCCGGCTTCTGAGACGTATGTGATCCTGCTGACGAACGTCATACACATTCGCGGCAGCAGACCACTGTCGAACCTACAAGGAGAACTCGCCACGGTGACCGCCCGAACACTGGACCTCTACACCGACATGCAGCCGGCCCCGAAACCTCGCTGAACGAGCACGAGATGACCGAGTTGTACTACGCACAAAGACAATTCGAGGCGTACGGGCCGTCGCACTTGGTGGTGCTGGCCATCTTCGCGGTCGGGGCGGCACTGCTGATCTGGTGGGGGCGCCGGCAGACCGAGGCCCAGGCCCGGGTGTTCTCGCGCGTGTTCGCATTGCTGATCGTCGCCGCGTTCGTGGTGGCACTGGTCTACAAGGTGATCCGGCCCGACATTCAGACGTCCGTGCCGATCCAGCTGTGTGACATCGCCGAGCTCACGGCTGCCTATGCGTTGTGGTCGCAACGGCATTGGGCGTTCGCGCTGACGTACTACTGGTGTCTGCTCCTGAGCTCGCAGGCGCTGCTGACGCCCGATGTGGGAACACCTCGAGACGGTGCGCCGGACTTTCCGCATCATCTGTTTCTCACGTTCTTCGTGCTTCACGTTTTCGCGGTCTGGGCGGCCATCTATCTCACCTGGGGACGCGGGATGCGTCCGCGGTGGCGCAGTTACCGCTTCACCGTCGTCATAACCCTGATATGGGCGGCGGCGACCTACACCTTCAACGCGATCGTCGGCACGAACTACGGCTATCTGAACAGGAAGCCACCGACCGCGTCGTTGTTGGACGTGTTCGGACCGTGGCCGATGTATGTGGCCGTCGAAGTCGCGATCATCGTTGCCGCCTGGGCCCTCATGACGTGGCCATGGGAGCGGAAACGGCGAAACGTCAGGGTTGTTTGACTCGAACCGCCGGTGCTGCCCGGTCTAGCGTCCTATCGAGAGCCGGCGGCGGCGGGGCGGTCGCGAAGCAAGGCCAAGCCGGGCCAACGACTGGATCCCTCCGCGTCGCAGGACCACTCGGGTTCGGGCGGCAGCGCTGTGCCGCCCGACGACCGTCGCGCCGGCCAGGAATCCACAGAAGGCGCCGAGCACAAAGATGCGCCGCGTATGTCGCTTGTTCCGTCGCATGGCGGTCGATGCGACGAATCCGCCCATCGCGCTCAGGATCGCGACCACCACCAGCAGACCCACCCAATACGGCATGAGCGAACCCATAGGCACCCTTCCGGCCCGTCATCCGCGAGCGCCGGGATCCATGGAATCACCGTGACGGCGGCGCCGTCGGTCCCGTACGCGTTTCGTGACCGAAGCGAACGCGAAGCGTTGCAGGACGCCTACGTGATCGTCACGCCGCCATCGACCACGATGGTCTGACCGGTGACATAACCTCCCGCTTCGGACGCGAGCCAGACGACCGCGGCCGACAACTCGTGCGGCTCACCCAAGCGGTTGAACACGACGCGGCCGGCCAGGGTGCGGTCCAGATACCCGGGCTTGTACTCGTCGGTCATCTCGGACTTGAAGAATCCCGGCGCCAGGGCGTTGACGCGGATCCCCTTGCGCCCGCCCCACTGTTGGGCGAGGTCGCGGGTGAGGCCGACGATCGCGGCCTTGCTGGCGCTGTAGGCGGCCTGGGGCAGCGCCGCGGTGGTCAAACCCAACACGCTGGAGATGTTGATGATCGAACTGCCCGGCTGCATCACCCGACCACACGCTTGGGCGGTCCAGTACGAGCCGTTGAGGTTGACGTCGACGACCTTGCGGAACTCCTCGGGTGTTTCCCGAGTGGCGGGCACGGCGGTGCCGACTCCCGCGTTGTTCACCAGCACGTCGACGCGGCCGAACTCCTGCATCGCCGCGTCGACGAGCGCCGTGCACTGATCGGGGTCTGCGACGTCGGTTCGGACGTTGAGGGCACGCCTGCCGGCGGTCCTGACGAGTTCTGCTGTGGCCTCCAGCTTTTCGACACGTCGGGCAGCCAGCACCACGTCCGCACCGGCTTGCGCGACCGCCTCGGCGAACGACACTCCAAGCCCGGACGATGCGCCGGTGATGACGACGACCTTGTCGTCGAGTCTGAAGCGGTCCAGAATCGTCATCTCCGACGTTCTCCTGTCTATCGTGGTAGCTGTGCTCGACCAACCGTAATGCGTGGGGTTCGGGGCATCGGCCGGGCGGGGTGCCGACCCGGTCGAGGGTTCGAACCGGCCATTGCGGGCACCATTAGGGGGCAGTCGGTTCCGGTGAGGGATAGCGAGTAACGCATGGTGGTTCCCGGATGGGTGTGGGCGCTGACGGTCGTGGCCATCGTCGGGCTCCTGGCTTTCGACTTCTTCTTCCACGTACGGAAGGCCCACGTCCCGACCCTCAAAGAGGCGGCGATCTGGTCGGCGGCCTACGTGGGGATCGCGGTGCTGTTCGGGGTCGGCGTCCTGGTCTTCGGGGGCGTTGACCCTGGTGGCGAGTATTTCGCGGGGTATATCACCGAGAAGGCGCTGTCGGTCGACAACCTTTTCGTCTTCTTGATCATCATCAGCAGCTTCCGCGTACCTCGCGAGGACCAGCAGAAGGTGCTGCTGTTCGGCATCGTGTTCTCGTTGATCGCGCGTACCGGCTTCATCTTCCTCGGCGCAGCGCTGATCAACACGTTCGCCTGGGTCTTCTACGTGTTCGGATTGATCCTTCTGCTCACCGCGGGAAACATGCTGACACCCGACAGCAGCGACTCTGAAACCGCCGACAACTTCGTCATCCGGCTGGCGAGGAAGGTCTTTCACACCACCGACCACTACGACGGCGACAAGCTGTTCACGAAAGTGGACGGTAAGCGCGCCATGACGCCGATGCTGCTGGTGATGGTCGCCATCGGCGGCACCGACATCCTGTTCGCCCTGGACTCGATCCCGGCGATCTTCGGTCTGACCCAGAACGTCTACATCGTCTTCACCGCGACAGCGTTCTCGCTACTGGGCCTTCGGCAGCTGTACTTCCTGATCGACGGCCTGCTCGACCGGCTGATCTACCTTTCGTACGGTCTGGCGGTGATCCTGGCGTTCATCGGTGTGAAGCTGATTCTGCATGCGCTGCACGAGAACAACGTGCCGTTCATCAACGACGGAGAACCCGTCAACGTCGTGGAGGTCGGCACCGGCGTGTCGCTCTCGGTCATCATCGGAGTCCTCGTCGTCACCGTCGTCGCATCGCTGTTCAGCAAGAAGGGGTCGGCCCAGACCGCGATCGCCAACGCTCGCCGGCACGCTCGGGCCTATCTCGACTCCGAGTACACCAAGAGCGCCGAGGAACGCGAACGGATCTTCAAGTCGCTTCTTCGTGAACGCGATCAAATCCTCGCGCTCGGACCCAAGTACCGGCAGTTGGTTCGCGACGAAGATGCCCTCATCGAACTGCTCGATCGCGCAGCTGCCAAGCACGACGAGGCAGTCGAGCGGGGCGAGGCCGAACCGTTCACCCGGAAGGGGCTCACCGCGCGATAAGCGCGCGTGCACCGTCGCAAACGCGTGCCAGTTCAGCCCACGACGAGGATCGCCGACAGCAAGACAAAGATCGACATCCCGGTCGCGATGCCCACCCAAATCGCCGAGCTGATTCGGTCCGTAGACGCATACGGGTCATGGCTCATGGCACATCGGTGCCCAACGGGAGCCGGTGCAAACGTCGCCTTCGAGGATCGGAAAATATGCAGCCTCGGAAAAGCTCAGGAGGTGACCGCGCCGACGGGAGGATCCTGCTCACCGTTACGCTGCCCGTCGACGTTGGGTGAAACGAGAAAACGGGCGACGGCAGGGGATGGTCGAGATGGGCGTGTACGTGGTCACCGGGGCCGCCTCCGGCATGGGGCAGCAAGCCGCCACCAAGCTGAGGGCACAAGGGCACACCGTCATCGCCGTCGACGTCAAAGAAGGCGACATCGTGGCCGACCTGTCGACCGCCGAAGGACGACAGGCCGCCGCTGATCAGGTGCTGGCCCGGTCGGACCGACTCGACGGTGCCGTGTTGGCCGCTGGAATCGGGCCGACGCCCGGCAAGGACAGCGCCCGGCGGATATTCGAGGTCAACTATCGCGGCGTGGTCGACCTGCTGCCGGCATGGCGCCCTGCGTTGGCAGCCACTGACCGAGCCAAAGTTGTGGTGATCGGCAGCAATTCGACGACCACCACCCCGGCGGTGCCGCGACGCACAGTCCGCGCGCTCCTGGCCGGCGACACCGACAAGGCGGTGCGCTCCCTGAAGCTGTTCGGGCCCGCCGCGCCGTCGCTGGGGTATGCGGCCTCCAAAATCGCGGTCTCCCATTGGGTCCGGCGTACCGCAGTGAGCAGGCAGTGGGCCGGCGAGGGCATCCGGCTCAACGCCCTGGCGCCCGGTGCCATCATGACGCCGCTGCTGGAGAAGCAGCTCGCCACACCGCGCGAGGCCAAGGCGGTCAACGCTTTCCCGGTGCCCATCGGCGGTTTCGGAGACCCCGCTCAGCTGGCCGACTGGATGCTCTTCATGCTGTCGGACTCCGCCGATTTCCTCTGCGGCAGCATCATTTTCGTTGACGGTGGATCCGACGCCTACTTCCGCGCGCGAGACTGGCCGAAGTCTGTGCCGGCCCGGCGGTTGCCGTCCTATCTGTGGCGGTTCGGAAGGTTCGGTGCCACCAGGTAGTTCCCGCGTAGATCAGAACTTGGCTACGGCGCCGGCATCGACGGGCAACGCCGCTCCGGTGATGTACTGCGATTCGTCGGAGGCGAGGAACAACACGGCGTTGCTCACGGCGCGGGCCTCGATCACGGGTTTCGGCAGCAGATGGAAGTGTCCGATGACCTGCATGGCGTCCTCCATCGTCGGATCGGCGAGGTCGGGCCGGACCGTGCGACGGAAGTGATCGTTGTCGATCATCGGGGTCAGGATGTTGCCGGGGTGGATCGAGTTGACCCTGATCCATTGTGGCGCAAGTTCATTGGCCAGGGAGTTCATCAACCCGACGACAGCGTGCTTGGCTGAGGCGTAGTGGGCCATGTAGCCGCCACCACGAAGTCCCAACATCGAGCTGACCAGGACGATCGAACCGCCGCCGTTGGTCAGGTGCGGCAGTGCGGCTTTCACGGTGTGCCAGACGCCGGTCACGTTGATGTCGAGCATCGTCTGCCAGGCGGCTTCCCGGATCATCGCGGCCGGCGCCGGTTCGGCGCTGATGCCGGCGTTGGCGACGACGATGTCGAGCGGCCCCAGTTCAGCGACCCCACGCTCGAGAGCGGTCCGAAGGCTCGCGAGGTCCCGCACATCAGCCTTGGCGGTCACGATACGGCGGCCCGACTTCTCGACCAGGGTCGCCGTGTCGGCGAGGTCCGCCTCCGTGGGACCCGGGTATCCGGCGGCGTCGATGTCATCGCACACGTCGACGGCGACGATGTCGGCCCCCTCCTCGGCGAGTCGAACCGCGTGTTCGCGTCCCTGACCGCGTGCAGCGCCCGTGATGAACGCGACCTTGCCGGCAACCCGGCCTACCCTGTTCTCTGGCATTGCGGCCTTTCGCGTACGGAAGTGTGGCGGTCAGGGGGTAACCGCGGGAATCAGACCCGGGTGGTGGGGCGCTCGATCCGTTCGAGCTCGGCACGCGCCTTCCGCTCGACGAACAGCGGGATGAAGTCGCGGATCGGGCGGCCCTCGAAGCGGGCGTGGTGTTCGCGGACTAGGCCCGTCACCGCATCCGCCGGGACGCTTGGGTAGGAGACCGAAAGGCGGTCGGCGATCTGATCCAGGACCTGCTGTTCACTCAACTCGATCACCCGCGAAGCTTGCTCTTAGAAGGGCTAACCGGTCAAGGTGCGACCGGATGAAATCTCGACCCTAACTGTGCCGAATGACGAATTTCGCCACGGCCTCGGCGAAGGCGTCGTTGCGATCTCCGGCCACCATGTGTCCGGCGCCGCCGACATCGACGAATTCGACGTCGGGGAACCGGCCGAGGAAGTCGCGGGCGCATTCTTCGGTCACGAGGTCACTCATCTGCCCCCGCACCAGCAGCATCGGGATACCGTTGCGCAGAATCGTGTCGACCGCTGCGTGCATCCGGTCCACCTCGGTCACTTCGATCGGCGGCAGCGCGGCGGTGCCGTCGATGAACTTCGGGTCCCAGTGCCAGTACCAGCGACCGTCGCGCTGGCGCAGGTTCGTCTTTAAGCCGTTGAGGTCGGCCGGCCTCGACCGGTGGGGGTTGTACTGCTGGATCATGTCGGCGACCTCGTCGAGCGATGCGAAGCCCGACGTCATCTTCTCGGCCATGAAATCGTGAATACGCGACGCGCCGGACGGGTTCATGTCCGGCACGATGTCGACGAGCACGATCGCGCGCACCGCGCCGGGCGCGAGTTCCCCGGCAAGGAGCATCGCGGTGATACCACCAAGAGAGGCGCCGACGATGACGGGCTTGTCGGGAAGTTCCCGGAGCACTTCGAGCACGTCCGCGGCGAACGTGGTGACTCGGTAGTCGCCGTCGGCCGACCAGTCGGACTCGCCGTGACCGCGGAAGTCGACGGTGACGGCCTGCCATCCGCGTTCGGCAACCGCGGCCGCGGCCCCGCCCCATGACCGACGGGTCTGGCCGCCCCCGTGCAAGAACACCACCGCCGGTGCGGTCGGATCGCCGATCCGGTCTGCGACGATCGTCACGCCGCCGTCGCCGGACACGCGAAACACTTTGGGAGACATTGTCATCGGCATGCCCCGGCGATGACGGTCCGGGTGATCGCCTCGGCGCGGCTCCGGCGAAACGAGCGTCCTTCGGTGAGGATCGCGTAGACGATTCCGCCGACGATGGCGTCGGCCGCCGCTTGCGACATGGCGTCGTCTATTCCGTCGGCCGACAACCGCGCTCTCACGCCCTCGTGCAGTGGGGCGCTGAAGCCGGCCTGCATGCGCGCCTTGACGTCCTCATGCTCGATTCCCGCAACGGTGAGGATGCGCAACATCGCGTTGCCGCGCTCGCCCGTGAGCGTCGCCGCGAGGCTGGCCGACCATCGGCTCAAGTCCGCCAGGAGGTCATCGGTGTGCCCGACGGGCCGCAGGATCTTGTCGGCATCTTCGAGCAGCACATCGGCGACGAGGGCCGGGCGGCTCGGCCACCACCGGTAGATCGTCTGCTTGCCGACACCGGCGCGCGCCGCGACCGCTTCGATGCTCAGCCCGTCGAACCCGCGCTGCAGCAGCAGTTCCTTGGTGGCCGACATGATCGCCGTTCGGGACCGCTCGCTGCGGCGGCGGGGCGCTCTGGCCTCGGTGACCATCGGTTGACTCCGCATCTGACGGGGGTCGGCTTTACAGATGGTGACAGCACTGCATAATCTTTGGCAAGACGAGACGTTGCGTCTCGTCAGAGTGGAGAGGGACGCGATTGGCCGGCCACCGGTGACGCCCAAGCAACTCGTCATCGGCGCCAGCGGCTTCCTGGGTTCGCATGTCACCAAGCAGTTGGCCGCCCGCGGCGATGACGTGCGGGTGCTGATTCGCCCCACCAGTTCCACCCGCGGCATCGACGGTCTGCCCGTCGACATCCGGCGCGGCGACATCTTCGACGCCGACGGCGTGCGCTCCGCGATGCGGGGGTGCGATGTCGTGTACTACTGCGTCGTCGACGCCCGTCCGTGGCTGCTCGACCCCGCGCCGATGTGGCGCACCAACGTCGAGGGGCTGCGGGCCGTGCTCGACGTCGCCGTCGACGCGGGACTGCACCGCTTCGTGTTCACCAGTTCGGTCGCCACCATCGGCCGCTCCAGCGACGGCCCCGCCGACGAGACCACCGCCCACAACTGGCTCGACATCGGCGGCGACTACGTCCGCAGTCGGGTCCAGGCCGAGCAGATGGTGCTGCGCTACAGCGCCGAGAAGGGCCTTCCCGCCGTCGCGATGTGCGTCTCGAACACCTACGGGCCGGGGGATTGGCTGCCGACCCCGCACGGGGGGCTGCTGTCGGCGGCCGTACGGGGCAAGCTGCCGTTCTACATCGACGGTTTCGAGAGCGAGACCGTCGGCATCGAGGACGCCGCGCGAGCCATGGTCCTTGCGGGTGAGCGCGGCCGGGTCGGCGAGCGCTACATCGTCTCCGAGCGGTGGATGAGCGCGCGGGAGATCTTCGAAGTCGGTTGTGCGGCAGTAGGAGTCGCTCCGCCACGGCGCGGCGTCCCGATTGCGTTGATGGCCGCCGCCAGCTATCCGAGCAGCTGGATCGCCCGGATCCGCGGTCGTGACACCAAGTTGACACCGCTGAACATCCGGCTGATGAACATCATGTCTGAAATGGACCACTCGAAGGCGGTACGCGAGCTGGGCTGGGAGCCCTCGCCGACACCGGACGCGATCGCAGCGGCCGCGCAGTTCTTCCGAGCCTCACGGCGGTCCAGCAGGGAGTCCGCATGAGCCTGGCGCTGAGCCCTGAGCAACGCGAACTCAGCGAAGCGGTGGCACAGTTCGTCGCGCGGCGCGCCCCGGTGTCGAACACCCGCGAGTCCTTCGACCTGCTTGCGCAGGGCCATCTGCCGTCATGGTGGGAGGAGTTCGTCGCCAACGGCTTTCACGCCGTGCACCTGCCCGAGCGATACGGCGGCCAGGGTGGCGGCCTGCTCGACGCAGCCTGTGTGCTCGAGGCGGCGGGCAGGACATCGCTTCCCGGGCCGCTGCTGCCGACCGTGGCCACCGGCGCGGTCGCGCTGCTGGCCGAACCGACCCCGGCGGCCGAAGCGGTCCTGACCCGCCTCGCCGAGGGTGCGGCGGCCGCGGTGGCGTTGCCCGGCGACTCGGCGTTCACTGCTCGCGACGACGGGCAGTGGTGGGTGATCGACGGCGATTCGGATCTGCTCGCGGGAATCTGCACGGCGACAACCGCTTTGGTCTGCGCCGTCACTGAGGGCGGGGATCGGATCTGGTTTGTCGTCGATACGACTCACCACTCTGCGGCAGTCGAATCCGTGCGTGGCACCGACCTGCTGACCGACCTCGGCAGGTTGCGTCTGGCCGACTATCCGGTCGAGAAGACCGACGTTCTCGACGGTATCGACGCCGAACGGGCCGAGTACCTCACCACCGCGCTGACGGCGAGCATGGCCGCCGGTATCACGCAGTGGTGTGTGGAAGCCGCCACCGCCCATCTTCGCACACGCGAACAGTTCGGCAAGCTCATCGGCACGTTCCAAGCGTTACAGCACAGCGCCGCAATGCTTCTGGTCAACAGCGAGTTGGCAGGAGCGGCGACCTGGGATGCGGTGCGCGCGGCTTCCGAACCGATCGACCAACACGCGATGGCCGCGGCCGGTGCCGCGCTGATGGCCGTCGCGCCGTGCCCGGAGCTCGCCCTGGACACGCTGACGATGTTCGGCGCCATCGGCTTCACCTGGGAGCACGACCTGCACCTCTACTGGCGGCGGGCCACCAGCCTGTCCGCGGCGATCGGCGACACGAATCGCTGGGCCAAACGGCTGGGGGGACTGACCGCCGCTGGCGAACGCGACTTCTCGGTCGACCTCGGTGACGCGGAAGCCGGGTTCCGGGCCCGGATCGCCGAGACCCTCGACAAGGCCGCGGCGCTGCGCAACGACGGCCAGGGTCGTCAGGGCGACTACGAACACTTCGCCACGGGTGCCCAGCGAAGCGCCATCGCCGATGCGGGGTTGATCGCACCACATTGGCCGCCGCCCTGGGGGATCGACGCCAGCCCGCTGCAACAACTGATCATCGACGAGGAGTTCGGCAAGCGACCCGCCGTGGTACGGCCGTCGCTGGGGATCGCCGAATGGATACTGCCCTCGCTGATCAAAGCCGGCTCGGAAGAGCTGCAGCACAAACTCATCCCGTCCACCCAGCGTGGTGAGCTGGCATGGTGCCAGTTGTTCAGCGAGCCGGGCGCGGGCTCCGATCTCGCCGCGTTGGCCACGCGCGCGACCAAGGTCGACGGCGGATGGCGCATCCACGGACACAAGATCTGGACCTCGTCGGCGCACCGGGCCGACTATGGGGCGCTACTGGCCCGGACCGATCCGGCCGCCCCCAAACACCGTGGGATCGGTTACTTCATCATCGACATGCGCTCACCCGGAATCGAGATTCAGCCGATCAAGCAGGCCAGCGGGGAAGAGGAGTTCAACGAGGTCTTCCTCGACGACGTCTTCGTGCCCGACGAGATGCTGCTCGGTGAACCGACCGGAGGATGGGCCCTGGCGATCGCCACGATGGCGGAGGAGCGTTCGGCCATCAGCGGTTACGTGCAGTACGACAGGGCCGCGCCATTGCGTCGAATCGCCGCGGCGCCCGAGGGCGCATGCGATGACGCGCTGCGCGAACTCGGCGAACTCGATGCCTACGCCAACGCGATCAAGGCGCTCGGCGTGCGCGAGACCATCCGGTTGCTCGACGGGCAGGCCTCGGGCGCGGCCTCCAGCATCGCCAAGGTGGCGATGAACGTGCTTCTGCGACGCACATTCCCGGCGACGCTCGGCTCGGCGGGTCGATCGGCGATGGCCGCTGATTCCGACGTCGTCGTGCCGTATCTGCGAGTGCCCGCCGAGCTGATCGGTGGCGGCACCAAGGAGATTCAGCTCAACATCATCGCCCAGATGATCCTCGGGCTTCCGCGCAAGTAATCAACCGGGAAGGACACCCATGGGACTACGTGGTGAAGCCGCGATCGTCGGCTATGTCGAACTCCCGCCGGAGCGGATGAACAAGGCCACCCCGGCGCCGTTCACCCTCGAGCAGTGGGCGGAGTTGGCATCGGCTGCGCTGCAGGATGCCGGGCTGTCGGCGGAGCTCGTCAACGGCATCGTCACCTCGCACCTGGCCGAGTCGGAGATCTTCGTGCCGTCCACGATCGCCGAATACCTGGGCGTGCGAGCGAACTTCGCCGAACTCGTCGACCTCGGCGGGGCGAGCGCAGCGGCGATGGTGTGGCGGGCGGCCGCGGCGGTCGAGCTGGGCTTGTGCGACGTGGTGCTGTGCGCGTTGCCCGCGCGCTACATCACGCCGATGTCGGAGAAGAAGCCGAAGTCCTTGGTGGACGCCGTGTTCTTCGGTTCGTCGAGCAATCAGTACGGCTCGCCACAGGCGGAATTCGAGATCCCCTACGGCAACCTGGGGCAGAACGGGCCGTACGGTCAGGTGGCCACCCGTTACGGGGCGGTCTACGGCTACGACGAGCGGGCGATGGCCAAGATCGTCGTCGATCAGCGCGTCAACGCCAACCACACCGACGGCGCGATCTGGAAGGACAAACCACTCACCATCGACGACGTGCTGGACAGCCCGGTCATCGCCGACCCGCTGCACATGCTCGAGATCGTGATGCCGTGTGTGGGCGGCGCCGCGGTGGTCGTCGCGAACGCGGACCTCGCCAAGCGGGCGCGCAACAGGCCGGTGTGGATCAAAGGTTTCGGCGAGCACGTCCCGTTCAAGACGCCCACGTACGCGGCCGATCTCCTGCACACCCCGATGGCGGAGGCCGCCGCAACCGCGTTCGGCATGACCGATCTGACCCGCGCCGATATGGACATGGTCTCGATCTACGACTGCTACACGATCACCGTGCTGCTCTCGCTGGAGGACGCGGGGTTCTGTGAGAAGGGCAAGGGCATGCAGTTCGTCGCCGACCACGACCTCACGTTCAGCGGTGACTTCCCGCTCAACACCGCCGGGGGTCAACTCGGATTCGGCCAGGCCGGTCTCGCCGGCGGGATGCATCACGTCTGCGATGCGACCCGCCAGATCATGGGCAGGGCCGAGTCCGCACAGGTGCCCGACTGCAACCGTGCGTTTGTTTCCGGTAACGGCGGAATCCTGTCCGAGCAGACCGCCCTGATTCTCCAAGGAGACTGATCCGTGACCACCTTCGAGCGGCCCATGCCGGTGAAAACCCCGACCACCGCACCCTTTTGGGATGCACTGGCCCAGCACCGCATCATGATCCAGTACTCGCCGTCATCGAATGCGTACGTGTTCTATCCGAGGGTGCGGGCCCCGCGGACTCTCGCCGATGACCTCGAGTGGCGTGAGATCTCCGGGATGGGCACGCTGTACTCCTACACCGTGGCACGCCGACCCGTCGGGCCGCACTTCGCCGATGCGGTGCCGCAACTGCTGGCGATCGTCGAATGGGATGAGGGACCGCGGTTTTCCACCGAGCTGGTTGACGTCGAACCCGACGAGCTGAAAGTCGGGATGCGGGTCAAACCGGTCTTCTTCGATTATCCCGAGCACGACGTGACGATGCTGCGCTACACACCGGCCACCAAGTGACCACTGCCCTATCGTCGCGCCACGCAGTCGGCTAGTGGTGTCTTGGGCGGCTCCTACGGTCGAGATTGCACCCAGGGTCGTGGGTGGTCATCACAGCCCTGAGTGCAATCTCGTCCATGGCGGCGCAGCGGGGTCAGCAGCGCGTCAAGCCCGTAGGCGAACACCGCGTCGTAGTCGGTAGGTGACTGCAGCGCTTCGACGAGGGCACGGTCGGGCCAGTCGTCGGTCCACAGCGACGGGTCCTCCTCGTCGTGCTTCTCACCGCGCACGGCCGAAAACTGCATCACCGCAGACGAAATGACATGCACCTCCACCGCGCGCAGCACTAGGGCCGCATCCTGGCCCGTCACCCCGAGCTCTGCGAGTTGGGCCGCCAGCGCCTGTTGAACCGGCAGAAACAACCGGGGTGTCTGGTCGCGTTCGTGGGCGATCGCGAGCAGATGTTGTCTGTTGATGAGTGCGCGGCGTTGAGCATGCGCGAGTGACGCGATGCGGTCGACCGCGTTGTTGCCATCGGTGGGCAGATGTGCCATCTCGTCGAGCAGCCGGTCCACGAGGCTGTCGAACAGCTTGTCGCGGCCGCCGACGTGCCAGTAGATCGACGTCACCGCCACACCGAGCTGATCCGCCAGCCCGCGCATGGTGAAGCCGTCCACCCCGTGCAGTTCGATCATCCTGGCGGCGGCGTCGAGGATGACCTCTGCGCTGATGGCCTCCTGTGCCCTAGCGGCCCGCCGTGATGTCACCGGGCTCACCTCCGGTCATCCGTTGCGACTCGGGCAGGTCCAGGTAGCGCTCGAGGTTGCGGTGCATGTTGATCACGCGGCGCTCCTCGTTGGACAGCGTCAGGTGCGTCAAGCCCGGCTGATGCAGGCCCCGCTGCAACCCTGCCAACACCGAGATGTCCTGGGTGAGAACCAGTCCCGGGTGCGCCTCCTCGGCCTTCATGCGCACGTCGACGGGCGTGGCGCGTGGCGCGCCGGGCGTCATCCGTGTCCACAGCAGCATCACCAGTTCGCCGTGGTCTGGATCCGATCCCGGATGTGACGTCATCACCGTCAGATGGTCGGCGTTCATCAGCAGCGTCATGTTCGGGAAAACGTTGTACTGGTGCAGCTGCATGATCTGCTCGGTGTCGGCCCATTGCAGGTCGACGCCGCGGGAGGCGGCGAACGCGCGCGTGCGGGCGGCGATGACGTCGGCCACCGATGCGCCCGGTTCGCGGTCGTCGGGCAGCGGGGTGCCCTCGTCCACGCCCATCAACGCACCCTGCGTGCACACGTACGCATCCCACACCTCGTCGTCGCTGAGGGGCTGCTTCAGATGCGGACTCGGAATCCCGTACAGCTGTTCGGATTTACCCGTGTGACCCCAGATCTTCTGTGGGGCGTAGACATCGTCCATACACCGGTGCAGCTCGGGATGCAGGGTCTGGATGTGGTAGGTCTCGCTGTATCCGTCGGCGATCGTCTTCCAGTTGGCGTCGACGTCGATCGTCATCGTGGCATAGCACCGGAAGTCGGCGAGCCTGCACCACTTCACGTCGGCGGGCATCTCCTCGAGGTAGTCGAGCAGCGGCATCGCGTCGACATCCAGGTTGACGAAGACCAGCCGCTCCCAGGTGTCGACGGCGACCGGGAGAAGCGGGAGCTCGGACATCTGCAACGCGCCGAACCCTTTGCGGTTCGGCACCCGCCGCAGTGACCCGCCGAGGTCCCAGGTCCAGCCGTGATACCCGCACCGCAGTTCGCGCAGACCCGAGCCCGCGCCGGAGCACAGTGAGTTGCCGCGATGCCGGCAGACGTTCTGAAACGCCCGCAGAACACCGTCGTCCCCGCAGACGATCAGCACAGAGTATGGGCCGCACCGGTATTCGAAGTAGTCGCCGGATTCGGCGACGTGGTCGAGCGTGCAGGCCAGCTGCCACACCCTGGGCCACATGCGTTCGGTCTCGAGCGCAGCGAATCCAGCGGAGTAGTACCGCTCGGCGGGCACCAGCGTGGGCCGCGCGGGTGGGGCTCCGATCGCATCTTCGCGTCGGACTTGTCGCGCTGTGTGCGTCACGAACGGTCCTTTCCGAAGTCGCCGCGAAGCCTCTGTAACGGTGTTACAGTGCCCGACACTAGCGGCTGAAATCCGGATGCGGAGGGCTTATCGTGTTCGACCTGAAAATCACCGGCGGAACCGTCGTCGACGGCACGGGAGCGGACCGGTTCAGCGCGGACATCGGAATCAGGGACGGCAAGATCGTCGAAGTCCGTCGTCGCGGACCTGGCGACACCCCGCTCGAGGGCGAGGCCGCCGAGACGATCGACGCGACCGGGAAAGTCGTCGCGCCCGGCTTCGTCGACATCCACACGCACTACGACGGGCAGGTCAGCTGGGACAGCTTGCTCGAGCCCTCCAGCGGCCACGGGGTGACCACAGTGGTGACCGGCAACTGCGGGGTCGGGTTCGCACCGGTGCGGCCGGGCCACGAGGAATGGTTGATCGGGCTGATGGAGGGCGTCGAGGACATTCCGGGCACCGCGCTCACCGAGGGCATCTCGTGGGGGTGGGAGAGCTACCCCGAATACCTCGATGTCATCGAAAAGCAGGACTTCGCCATCGATGTGGGCAGCCAGATCGCCCACGGTGCGGTCCGCGCATATGCGATGGGGGAGCGCGGAGCCCGCAACGAGCCCGCGTCGCCGGAGGACATCGCGGCGATGGCCTGCCTCGTGCAGCAAGGCATCGAGGCCGGCGCGCTGGGTTTCTCGACATCGCGCACACTGGGGCACCGGGCCATCGACGGTGAACCGGTTCCGGGCACTTTCGCCGCCGAGGACGAACTGTTCGGCCTCGGCCGCGCGATGGCCGCGGGTGGGCGGGCGGTGTTCGAGCTGGCGCCGCAGGGGGTTGCCGGCGAGGACATCATCGCGCCCAAGAAGGAACTCGAATGGATGAAGCGTCTCGCCGCCGAGATCGACCGTCCGATCTCGTTCGGGATGATTCAGGTCGATGCGGCTCCGGACCTGTGGCGCGAACAGCTCGACATCTCGGCGCAGGCGCATGCGGCAGGTAGTGAGCTCTATCCGCAGATCGCCGCGCGTCCATTCGGGATGCTGTTCGGCTTTCCGGGCCACCACGCCTTCACACACCGGCCGACCTTCCGCAAACTCAAGGCCGAAAGCAGCCGCGAAGAGCTGGCCGCGCGCCTGGCGGATCCTGCGGTCAAGGCCGCGATCCTGGCCGAGGAAGACTTACCGCCGGACCCGAATGTGTTGTTCGACAACATGTTTGCCCTTGTGCAGTATTCGCTCGGCCGCATCTATTCGCTGGGCGATCCACCCGATTACGAACCGACCGTCGAACGCACCGTGGAGAAGATCGCCAGCGAACGTGGGGAGGATCCGCTGGCCACGTTGTACGACCTGATGCTGGAGGACGACGCAACGGCGATGCTGATGCTGCCGTTCTACAACTACTTCTACGGTAACCACGACGCGATTCGGGAGATGCTGCTGCATCCGGCGGGTGTGGTCGGACTGTCCGACGGCGGCGCGCATTGCGGAATGATCTGCGACGCGTCGTATCCCACCTTCTTGCTCACGCACTGGGCGCGCGACCGCCACCGCGGTGACAAACTTCCGCTGGAGTACGTGGTGCGCAAGCAATCCCACGACACCGCGCAGCTGTTCGGGCTGAGCGATCGCGGCGTCATCGAGGTGGGAAAGAAGGCCGACGTCAATGTCATCGACATGGACGCGCTGACTTTGCATCCCGCGCGGATGGCCTACGACCTGCCTGCCGGGGGTCAGCGGCTGGTGCAGGGCGCCTCCGGTTACACCGCGACGGTCGTCAGCGGCGTGGTGACGCGGCGCGACGGTACCGACACCGGCGCCCGGCCGGGCCGGCTTGTGCGAGGCGCTCGCTGACCTCGCAATCACCGCAGACGAGAGACGGCCCCCTCGTTGCCGAGGGGGCCGTCACCGTCGTACTTACTTAGTTGCTGCTGCCGGAGCCGGAACCGGTGCTGCCGGAAGCGGAGCCGGTGCTGCCGGAGCCGGAGCCGGTGCTGCCGGAGGCGGAACCGGTGCTGCTGCTCGAGTCGGCGCCACTGGTCGAGCCAGTGCTGACGGTCGTGCCGGTGCTGCTGCCCGTGTTGGAGCCGGTGCTGCTGCCCGTGCCGGAGCCACCGGTCGAACCGGTGCTGCCGGTCGTGCCGGAGCCGGTGCTGCCGGTGCTGCCGGTCGTGCCGGTGTTGCCGGTGTTGCCGGTCGAACCGGTGCTGCCGCCCGTGCCCTCACCCCGGCTGGTGCTGATGCCCGAGGTGTTGCTGCCGGTGTTGGTGCTGCCGCCCGTGCCGGTGCCTTCGCTCGGTGTCGCGTCGGTGCCTTCGCCCGACTCTTCGCCCGAAGTCTCACCCGACTCCTCGCCGGTGCCTTCGCCCGACTCTTCGCCAGCGCCTGCGTTGACGTCCTCGCCGACGCCTTCGCCCGACTCTTCGCCGGCGCCTGCGGTGACGTCCTCGCCGGTGCCTTCAGCGGCGCCTTCGCCGACACCTTCGCCAGCGGCCGAACCTTCGCCTTCGCCGGCGCCTTCGTCCTCACCCTCACCCTTGTCGGCGAGGCTGACCGGAACGAGGTCACCACCGAAGCGGAACTCACCCGGGCCGCCCAGGGCACTGAGGCTCGACGGGGCCGGAGGCGCGATCGCATTGGCAATCTGGTTGGGCAGCGTGACCGCGAGGTAGGTGAACAGACCACGGTCGAGCAGACCCTGCCACTCCGAGGGGGAGGTGGCCGGCGTGAACCCGTTGACCAGAGCGTTGAGCGCCAGCACCGGCAGGTTCACCAGGTTGGTGATGGCATCCGTGATGTTGCCCGCGGCCAATGCCTCGCGCGTGGCATCAAAGATCTCCGTCGACTGGACGATCGAGCCGATGATCGGTTCGAAAATCGCCTTGGTGACCCCGAACTCGGAGATCACATCGAGCAGCGCGGGCAACTTCTCCGCGCCGGGAAGGGCTCCCACAAAGTCGGCGGGGATGGAGAAGACGTCGATCAGCGGCCGTACGCCACCGAGCACCCGGAGCACGAACCAGCCATTGACCTTGGAGAACGCTTCGAAGAACTCGCCGTTCGACAGGTGGTTCAACGACTCGGTGATCACGCCGGGGAACTGCTCGGCCGCCAACCTCAGCCCCTCGAAGGTGCCCTCCAGGGCCGAGGTGATCACGGGTCCGAAGTTCGAGTTGAAATTGAGGACCTGATCGAGCAGAGGACCCGGGTTGAGGGTGTTGAGAATCAGGACATTCGCTGCCTCCCGGAAGATGTAGCCGGTGCTCAACTCCCGCAGAAGGTTGAGGTTCGCGTTGGTCGCGTCGCCGGTCAGCGTCTCCAGGCTTCCGAATGTGTTGGCGATGGCCTGCCCCCACACGAGGAGCGGATTGCTGGCCGCCGTGAGCTGGACCGCGGCGTGCGCCACGCGCTCCTGGACATCCTGAACGGTGGGCATCGGGGGGGCCACCGGGCTGACCGCGATCACACCCGCACTTGCCATCGCGACGCCAGCAACCAACAGCTTGGAGTTGCGTCGGCTCGACGGCGAGTAACTGGGTGGGAGGTCCTGAACCGGCGGACCGGCCTCAACTGCTAGTTGCACGTTTTCTCCTGTTGTGCCTGTGAATTTGCCAAATGGCAGCTGAAGATTAGCTGAGCCTAACCTAAGAGGCAAGTGATTCGTCCCACTAAATAGCGTGGGTTACGCTAGCCGGCTTGATAATGTCGCGAAGGCGTCATAACTCGGCATATCGCAGCTGAAGCACGGTACTTGCCGATTCACGCAACGATCTCAGAGAAACTTACACGAGAGGCACGCTTCGCCCAGGCCTACCTCATCTGGCGTGACGTGACGTGCGCCACGTCGTAGCTTCCGTCTGCTGATCACCGACCGCGGAGTTGCTGGGGCATCGCCGCGACGTCGCCGGAGTGTCTCGCGACCGCGGCGTGAAGACTTCGCCCGCGCAGCATCCTCACGCGCAAGTGTCCATATTGGGCAAAGTGAAGTCAGCAGCACGGGCCGGCAGCTCGCTCGATCGCGCGCCGAGCGACGACTTCACCTCCGCCGAGCCTCAAGACCAGCCTCGTGGCATCGCGGTCACACGAACCCGCTACGAGCTGCCCTTTACCGATTGACAGCAGATAATTCGACAGGCTAGATATACGACACGCACGGTGTACGGGGTCATGGGGACGCGGTCGGCGTGCGACACGCGCGCCATCGAAGGGTCATGGGATGAGCATGATTCGACCAGCCCGCACTCCGCACGGAACGCAGGCCGAACGTTCGCGCATTGCGCATGCCATCCGAGTGCTCTCGGTGCCGATCATCATCGGTTGGCTGGTGCTGACTGCGGCCACAAATGTGTTCGTCCCGTCGTTGGAGAAGGTCGGCGAGGCCAACACCGTCTCGATGAACGCCCACGACGCACCGGCTTTCATCGCGATGCAGCGCGTGGGCGCGAACTTCAAGGAGTTCGACTCCGACAGCAACGCGATGGTCATCTTGGAGGGCGACAAAGCGCTCGGCCCTGAGGCGCACCGCTACTACGACGACTTGATCTCCAGGCTCCGCGCCGACCCGGAACATGTCGAGCACGTCGCCGATTTCTGGAGCGACCCGCTGACCGCCGCGGGGGCGCAGAGCGCAGACGGCAAGTCCGCGTATGTGCAGATCTATCTGCGCGGGAACATGGGCGAGACGATCGCCAACGAATCGATCCAATCGGTTCGCGACATCATCGCGCAAACTCCTGCCCCGCAAGGGGTCACGGCATACGTGACCGGAGGAGCGGCGCTGAACGCCGACCAACGCGTCGCCGGCGACAAGGGAGCCGTCAAGGCGACCGTCGCCACGCTGATCGTCATCGCGGTGATGCTGCTGTTCGTCTACCGCTCGATCACCACCATGGTGCTGATCCTGTTCATCGTGTTCGTCGAACTCGGCGCCTCGCGCGGCATCGTCGCCTTCCTCGGCGACACCGGATTCATCGGGCTTTCGACGTTCGCCACCAGCCTGCTCACCCTGATCGCCATCGCCGCGGGCACCGACTACGCGATCTTCCTCATCGGCCGGTACCAAGAGGCCCGCCAGGCCGGTGAGGACCCCGAAACCGCGTACTACACCATGTTTCATGGCACGGCCCACGTCGTGCTGGCTTCGGGGCTCACCATCGCCGGAGCGCTACTGTGCCTGAAGTTCACGAGGCTGCCGTGGTTCCAGACCATGGCGGTGCCGTGTGCGGTGGGCGTACTCGTCGCGGTGATCGCCGCCTTGACACTCGGTCCGGCCGTCACCGTCGTCGGCGGTCGGTTCGGACTCTTCGAACCGAAGCGGCCCATCAACTCGCGCGCTTGGCGACGGGTCGGCATCGTGGTCGTGCGGTGGCCAGGACCGGTGCTCGTGGCGACCTGTGCGTTGTCACTGGTCGGGTTGCTCGCACTCACCGGATACAAGGTCGACTATGACGGGCGGCACTTCCTTCCCGCAGACACCCCGGCCAACATCGGATACGACGTCGCCGAACGACATTTCGACGCCGCCCGGATGAACCCCGAACTGCTGATGGTCGAAAGCGACCACGACTTGCGCAATTCCGCCGACTTCCTGGTGATCGACAAGATCGCCAAGGGGATCTTCCGCGTACCCGGCATCGCCCGCGTGCAGACCATCACCCGCCCGCAGGGTAAGCCTATCGAGCACACGACGATCCCGTTCCTGCTCAGCATGCAGGGCACCACGAACCAGCTCAACCAGAAGTATCTGCAGGACAGGATGGCCGACATGCTGGTCCAGGCCGACGAAATGCAGTCGACCATCGACCAGATGGAAAAGATGGCCAGCCTGATGCAGCAGATGGCCGACACCACCCACAGCATGGTCCAGAAGACCAAGAACACGACGATCCACATCGCCGAACTGCGGGACCACATCGCCGATTTCGACGACTTCTTCCGGCCTGTCCGCAACTACTTCTACTGGGAACCGCACTGCTACAACATCCCGATCTGCTGGTCGCTGCGTTCAATATTCGACACCCTCGACGGCATCGACACGCTGACCGATGACATCCAGCGCCTCGTGCCCGACCTCGAACGCCTCGACAGCCTGATGCCCCAGCTGATTCTGCTGCTGCCCCAGCAGATCGAGACGATGAAGACGATGAAGACCATGATGCTGACCATGCACTCCTCGCAGAAGGGGTTGCAGGATCAGATGGCCGCGATGCAGGAGAACTCGCATGCGATGGGTGACGCGTTCGACGCATCCATGAACGACGACTCGTTCTACCTGCCGCCAGAGGCGTTCGCGAACAAAGACTTTCAGCGCGGTATGGACAACTTCATCTCGCCCGACGGCAAGTCGGTGCGGTTCATCATCGAGCATGAGGGCGATCCGGCCACCCCCGAGGGCATCGACCACATCGATGCGATCAAGCTCGCGGCCAAGGAAGCCATCAAGGGCACACCGTTGGAGGGCTCCACCATTTACCTCGGAGGGACCGCCGCCACGTACAAGGACATGCGCGACGGCTCCAACTACGACTTGGTGATCGCCGGAATATCCGCTGCCGCACTGATTTTCATCATCATGCTGATCATCACGCGGGCGGTCGTGGCCGCCGCGGTGATCGTCGGAACGGTGCTGCTCTCGCTGGGCACGTCGTTCGGACTATCCGTGCTCGTGTGGCAGCACCTGCTCGGCATCCACCTGCACTGGATCGTGCTGGTGATGTCGGTGATCCTGCTGTTGGCGGTCGGCTCGGATTACAACCTGTTGCTGGTGTCCCGGTTCAAGGAGGAACTGCATCACGGGTTCAAGGTCGCGATCATCCGTGCGATGGCCG
This sequence comes from Mycobacterium sp. GA-1199, assembly GCF_001500045.1. GTDB lineage: Bacteria > Actinomycetota > Actinomycetes > Mycobacteriales > Mycobacteriaceae > Mycobacterium. The sequence goes on along the minus strand of NZ_LQIX01000022.1, from coordinate 30,938 downwards.
GCTCGGGCAAGGTGGTCACCTCGGCGGGTTTGGTGTTCGCCGCGACGATGGCCTCGTTCGTGGTCGGCGATCTGCGCAGCATCGCCCAGGTCGGCACCACGATCGCGTTGGGTCTGCTGTTCGACACCCTGATCGTGCGTGCGTTCATGACACCGTCCATCGCGGCGCTGCTGGGCCGGTGGTTCTGGTGGCCGCAAAGGGTACTCACCCCCGCGTCACAGCGCAGGATGGCCGCTGTGTTCCCTGACCGGGCAGCGGCACCGACCAGCGGTGGCCGCTGAGGCCGAACCGGAGTTACGGAGCTTTCCCAACGCGCTCCTTCTCGTGCGTCTGTGGTGCCATGATGGGCAGATGACGAACCCGGACGTCGCAGACAGCCCTCTGCCGTCCGCCTCGGACTGGGCGATCGCCGACCGCAACGTCGGCACGTTCCGGTTTTGGTTCGTCGGGCAGCGTTGGGAGTGGTCGGACGAAGTAGCGCGGATGCACGGTTACGAGCCCGGCGCCGTCGTGCCCACGACCGAGCTGCTGCTGTCGCACAAACATCCCGACGACCGACAGCACGTACAGGATCTGCTCGACCACGCCCTGCACCTGGGTGGTTCGTTCTCCAGCCGCCACCGGTTCATCGACACCGGAGGCAGGTTGCACACCGTCATCGTGATCGGCGACCGGATGCTCGACGACAAGGGTGCGGTGGTCGGCACCGAGGGCTACTACATCGACCTGACCGACACGTTTGCCCAGACCCGCCGGCAGGCGCTGAGCGAGTCGCTGCCCGAGCTGTTCGAGGCCCGAGCGGCGATCGAGCAAGCCAAGGGCGCCCTGATGCTCGTCTACTGCATCGACGCCGACGCCGCGTTCGAGTTGCTGATGTGGCGCTCACAGCACACCAACACGAAATTGCGCGCACTCGCCGCGCAGATCGTCGCCGAACTCGGCACGATCGATCCCCAGCGTGACGACCTGCGAAGGCAGTTCGACCATCTGCTGCTCACCGCGCACACCCGCGCCCAGTAGGTGATCGAGGGCCGTGGATGCGCGTCGTAACTGAAGTCGTCCCAGCCGGGGTATTCCGGGGGCATGACAAGACAGACGCGCACACCGCTTGGCCGCTGACGGGTGAGATGACGTGGCGCAGATAGAGGTGAGCCTGGACGTGCGCGACACCGCGGTGGTGGTGTCGGTAGCCGGCGAGATCGACTCGAACAGCGTCGGAGCTCTGCAACCCCATTTCGACCGCGCCGTCGAGGCCGCCGACGGGCATCCGGCCAAGTTGCTGATCGTCGAACTGTCCAGGGTGGGGTACTTCGGTAGTGCGGGACTGAACGCCGTACTCGAGTGCTACGAGAAAGGCTTGGCAGCCGGAGTTGCGGTGCGGTTGGTGGCCGCCAACCCCGAGGTGGTCCGTCCCATCGAGGTCACCAAGCTCGACACGGTTCTGCGACCGTACGGATCCGTGGCCGATGCGGTCGACGGATGAGTGATTCGAGCGGGCAGCAGAACCGACTGACCACGGTTTTCGATGCAGACAGCGAGGTCGGGCCCGATATGGCCGGAGTTCGGTGGGCCGCCACGCCGCTGGGGGCGCCGGACGGCTGGCCGCAGAGCCTGCGAACCGCGGTCAGCATCCTGCTGTCCTCGCGATTCCCGATGTGGATGGCATGGGGGCCCGATCTGACGTTCTTCTGCAACGCCGCATATCGGCGGGACACGTTGGGCCGCAAGTATCCCTGGGCGCTCGGCCGACCGGCACGCGAGGTGTGGGTCGAGATCTGGCCCGATATCGGCCCGCGAATCGACCATGTGCTTTCCACCGGAGCGGCGACTTGGGATTCGGCGCTGCTGCTCTTCCTCGAGCGCTCCGGCTATCAGGAGGAGACGTACCACACCTTCTCTTACAGCCCACTGCGTGACGACGACGGGCTGGTCGTGGGCATGCTGTGCGTGGTCAGCGAGGACACCCAGCAGGTGATCAGCGAGCGCCAGATGGCGACCTTGCGTGACCTCGGATCGGACCCGAGCGTCGTGCGCACCGAAGAAGAGATCATGGCGTTCGCCGAACGCCAGCTCGGTCAGAACCTGCGCGATCTCCCGTTCACGTTGACCTACCTGTTCGACGCCGACGGCGGTGCCCGCCTCGCCGGATCCACCGGCGGCATCGCCGAGCATCCGATCGCAGTGCCGCACGTGGGCGCCGGTCATGACGGCAGTTGGCCGCTGGAGGAACCCGCGCGCGGTGAGACGACGGTGGTCGCACTCGACGGCGACCGGTACGCGGACCTGCCGACCGGGGACTGGCGGGATCCACCGCAACACGCGCTGATCGTCCCGCTACAGCAGCAGGGCGGTTCCCCGATCGGCTTCCTGGTGGCCGCGCTCAACCGCTACCGCCCGCTCGACGACACCTATCGCGGCTTCGTGACGCTCGTGGCAGGGCACGTCGCCGCGGGCATCGGCAGTGCGCGCAACTACCAGGCTCAGCAGCAGCGCGCCGAGGAACTCGCCGAGCTGGACCGCGCGAAGACGGCGTTCTTCTCCAACATCAGCCACGAGTTCCGAACCCCGCTGACGTTGATCCTCGACCCGGTCGCCGAATTACGGGCCCGCGGCGCCGACTTCGACGAGCTGGCCCGCGACGAACTGGACATCGTGTGGCGCAACGGATTACGTCTCGCCAAGCTGGTCAACACGCTGCTCGACTTCTCGCGGATCGAGGCCGGCCGCATGCGGGCGAACTTCGCGCCGGTCGAGCTTGGCGGCGTGACCGCCGAACTCGCCAGCGTCTTCCGGTCGGCGATCGAGCGTGCCGGACTGACGTTCACCGTCGACTGTCCTTCCCTCGACGGCACCGTCTACATCGACCGCGACATGTGGGAGAAGGTGATCTTCAACCTGCTGTCGAACGCGCTGAAATTCACGTTCACCGGCGGAATCTCGGTCACCGTGTCCCGCGACGGCGACGAAGCCGTGGTGAGAGTCTCCGATACCGGGGCCGGGGTCGCCGCCGCCGAGATACCCCGCCTGTTCGAACGATTCCACCGGATCGAGAACGTGCGGGCGCGGTCGAACGAGGGCAGCGGAATCGGTCTGGCGTTGGTCAAGGAACTGGTCGAACTCCACAACGGCAGCATCACCGCAGAGAGCACCGAGGGCGTCGGTACCACCTTCACGATCCGCGTGCCGATCGGCGCCGCACACGTTCCGGCCGACGCGCTGGCCTCGGCCGCCGACGCCCGGACAACGGACTCGGGCGCCCAACCCTATCTTCAAGAGGCTCTGAGGTGGCTGCCGGCCGACGGTGAGGGCCCCACCTCCGATGTGGCGCCAGGGGTGGGCGGCTCAACCTCTTCGCCTCTCGTTGCCGGCCCCACGCCGCGAGTCCTCATCGCCGACGACAACGCCGACATGCGTGAGTACGTCGCCCGGATGCTGCGCAACGACGGATACCTTGTCGACGCGGTCACCGACGGCCAGCAAGCGCTCGACGCGGTCCGGGCCGAGCTGCCCGACGTGGTGATCAGCGACGTCATGATGCCGCTTCTGGACGGCCTCCAACTCGTCAGTGCATTGCGGTCAGACCCGCGCACCGCGGCCATACCGGTGCTGCTGCTGTCCGCCCGCGCCGGGCAGGAAGCCGCCATCGAGGGATTGCAGGCCGGCGCCGACGACTACCTCGTCAAGCCGTTCGCCGCCGCCGAACTGCTGGCGCGCGTGCGCGCGAACGTCAAACTCGCCAGGATCCGCAATCATCACGCCCGCTGGCGCACCGCGCTGATCGACTCACTGCAGGAAGCGTTCTTCGTGGCCGACGAGCGCGGCACGGTGATCGAGATCAACGCGGCGTTCACCGACATCCTGGGGTACGGCGTTGATGGCTTACCGTACGAGCCCGTGCAGCCCTGGTGGCCGACGGCGGAGTCGGATCCCGACGCGCACGGTCAGGCCAACGAGATGTTGTCGCAGATATTGCGTGAACCACATGGCCGACACACGGTTCCGGTCACACACCGCGATGGGCACCGGCTGTGGGTGACTCTGACGTACAACCGGATCGAAGAGATCGACACTGGCCGGCTCGTGATGGTCGGCACCTTCCGTGACGTCACCGCTGAGCACTACACAGTGCAGCGGGAGGCCGCCCTGGCCGCGCTCAATCAGCAACTGGCGCAGGCGGACACGCTCGACGACGCGGTGCGTACGACAGCCGACGTCCTGCGCCACGTGTGGCGGGCGCACCGCGTCCTGGCCGTCACGTTCCCGGTCGATGACGGCACCACGACGATCGAACCGACAGGCCTGGTCTGTTCCGGTGGCCCGGCCCAGTGGCACGACCTGCCTGCGGCCACGAAACTGGCCATCACTTCGCTGCGCTCCGCCGACTCGCTCGTCGCCGACGCGTCGGACACCGGATCCGCGCGCATCGCACTGCAGCATCCCCGCGGGGTTCTCGTCGTCTACGTCGAGTTACCCGAGCACCGACCGTTCACGCCCGAAGACAAGACGCTGCTGGAGGTCTTGGCCGGCCGGCTCGGCCAGGGGCTGCAGCGCGTACATCTACTGGACCAGCAGCGCGAAACCGCGCTCGCGCTACAGCACGCGATTCTGGGTCCCACGGTCTCGAGTGGCTTCGCCGTGCGGTACCAGCCGGCCACCCGCCCGCTGCAGGTCGGTGGTGACTGGTACGACGTCGTCGACCTCGACGACGGCCGTATCGCGTTGATCGTCGGCGATTGCGTCGGGCATGGATTGACCGCAGCCACGGTGATGGGACAGCTGCGAAGCGCCTGTCGGGCACTGCTTCTCGAACACCCCGGACCGGCCGCTGCGCTGACAGCCCTCGACCGGTTCGCCGCCAGGCTACCCGGCGCGCGCTGTACGACGGCGTTCTGCGCCGTGCTCAATCCGGACACCGGTGAGTTGCTGTACTCCAGTGCCGGCCACCCGCCTCCGGTCATCGTGCTTCCCGACGGCGCCAGCCGCTTGCTCGACGATGCCTCGGTCACCCCGCTCGGCTTGCCCTTCGATCACATCCGCCCCGAGGGCAGGCAGGTCATGCCGGCGCGCGCGACGCTGTTGCTCTACACCGACGGTCTGGTGGAGCGTCGGCGCGAGTCCTTGGACAAGGGAATCGGCCGGGCCGTCGACGTGCTCGAAAGCCACTCCGCGACAGGGCTCGACGACCTGGCAGACGAGATCATGACGCAGTTGGCACCCATCCACGGATACCAGGACGACGTCGCGCTCATGCTGTACCGCCAACCGGCGCCGCTGGAGATCGAATTCAGCGCCGACCCCGCTGAGTTGGCCGGCACACGCAGCGCGCTGCGGAAGTGGTTGGTGCGGGCGGGCGTGGATCCGAGCCAGACCCTCGACGTGCTGATCGCCACGGGGGAGGCGCTCGCCAACGCGATCGAGCACGGACACCGTGACCGTCCCGGGGGGACGGTACGTCTGCGCGCGACCGTGCTGGCGGACCGGCTTCACCTGACCATCGCCGACACCGGGGTGTGGAAAGTGCCCCAGGTCGATCCAGCGTCCCATCGCGGGCGCGGAATCGCGCTGATGCGGGCGTTGATGCACGACGTCACGATCGAGACAGGCGATTCCGGTACGACGATCGACCTGCACGCCAGGATCGCCTGATGCCCACACCGCTCACCGTGCGCACCGGCCGCCGGGACGACGGCACCGTCGTGTTGAGCGCAGCAGGCGAGCTCGACCTGAGCAACATCGACGCTTTCACCGACGCCATCGCCGCCGTGGGCAGGCGGAGCCAGGAGACGGCGCGACTGACCATCGATTTGTCCGCGGTCGAATACCTCGACAGCGGGGCGATCAACGCGCTGTTCGAGCACGCCCCGCAGATCCGCACGATCGTCGCCAACCCGATTTTGATGCCGGTACTGACGATCAGCGGGCTGACATCGGTTGCCCAAGTGCAAGCGGCAGAGGGTGACTGAACAGAGCCGCCGATCTCACGGCAGCACTGTGCGCATCAACATGACGTTGTAGGCCGACCACAGCGACAGGTTGAAGTACAGCTCTTTGCCGGTCGACCACGGATGCAGGAACGGCGCGTAGATACCGCCGGGGACATCCCAGGACCGCACCAACAACTGCTCGGGGCCATACGGTCCCTGGGGGGCCGGCGCCATCCTGGCCACCACGTCGTTGGCGCCGTTGCAGTACAGCACCACGTACTGCTTGAGGTAGGTGTTGTACTGGGCCGACATTTCGCCGACCGGGCCGGGGATCACCACTGTTGCCGCTCCCGGATCCCTTGGCACCCAGGAGTTCTGACCGGCGTTCCAGTACTCGTAGCGGTTGAGATCGGGCACCGCGCCCTGCGGGATGCGCGCGATGTACGCCGCGCCCCCTCTGCCCGCCGGCGTCCCGAACGTGTACAGGTACGGATCGCCAGGGCCCGGCTTCAGAAACGCACCCTGCTGGAAGTTCTCGTTGCCGCGCACGTACCGCGCATCCGGGACGTCACCTTCGCGTGCGGCGCGCACCGTGCCGGGGTAGACGCCCCAGTGCTCACCGTTGTCGGGGGAGACCGCGATCGCCGAGAAGTTCGTCGTCCACCGCCCGTCGGCGTCCCAGCTCTTGATCGACATGAAGTTCACGAACTGATTGCCGCCCACGGCGACACCGGCGGTGGGAATGATGCCTTTCTCGTTCGGCGCCCACTTGGTGCTGTTGATGATCTGCTTGGACAGTCCGGGCGCCCACAGCGGGGAACCGGAGTAACGGTTGGCGAGGGCGCCGTCGGGCACGGCGACCGTCTTCGACAGCGCTCCGTCCTGCGTGCGCAACAGCGCGTTGTAGCGCCACTGCTTTCCGCGCACGCTGCAGTAGCCGTACGTGTCGCCGAACGCCATCAGAACCTGGCGATTGCCGGGATCGCCGTTGTCCCACATGATCCCGAGATCGGTGCCGGTGATCGCGAACCGCCCGATGGTGTTGTTCGGGCTCTCGGGCCCGGTGACCCACCCGACCAACGTCGTGCCCGGCGGCGCGGGTGGGGGAGGCGGCTCGGGAACCTGTTGTGCGACAGGCTGGTCCGCTGGGGGTTGAGGTGGCGTGGGGCGTACGGCGGCCTGGTGGTCCACGGTCGCCGACTGCGGCGTAAGCGACTCGAGGATCTCGGCGGGCAGTCGGCCGAGGGGCGGCAGCGGCGCCTCGTCATTGGTGTTGCGCGGCCGGTGGCCGACCGGTGGGCCACCCGGCAGTGCCGGCGTCGCTTCGGTGTTCGGCGCGGCGGGCGGTTGTGCGGCCGCCGCGGCGCCGGTGCACGGTTCGGCCCAGGCCGCTGGGGTGACGCCGAGTACGGCGCTCAGTGCGATCACGGTTGCGGACGCCACCGACAACGAGGCGATTCGCGGAGGCGACATGTCACACCTTTCGGAGCGGGACGCCCGGCGAGACGTCAGCGATGGCGGATGTGACGCTAGTGACGAAAGTGACTCGTGTGATCTTGATGCACGGATAGGTATTCACCTGTGACCGTGTCGCAACCTCGTCAACCCTCTGACTTGTGAGTGATTTCGTTCGCCAGCCGATCGCTTTCACGCACAGATCGCAGTGTGCAGATTTACGGAGCCGGGTATCAGGACCGGCATGACGTCCCCGGCCACAGCGCAAACCGGCGAGCCCGACGAGACGGCGGGCGGCAAGCTCAAACGCAAGATCACCGGGCCGCTGCTGTTCCTGTTCATCCTCGGCGACGTGCTCGGCGCAGGGATCTACGCGCTGATGGGTGTGCTCGCCGGCGACGTGGGCGGTGTGCTGTGGGCGCCGCTGTTGCTGGCTCTGCTGCTGGCGCTGCTGACCGCCGGCTCCTACGCCGAACTGGTGACCAAGTATCCGAAGGCGGGCGGCGCGGCGGTGTTCGCCGAGCGGGCGTTCGGTCGACCCGTGGTGTCATTCCTGGTGGGTTTCTGCATGCTCGCCGCGGGGGTGACCAGCGCGGCGGGTCTGTCTCTCGCCTTCGCCGGCGACTATCTCACGACGTTCATCGATGTCCCGGCCGTACCGGCGGCCATCGTTTTCCTGGCCCTGATCGGGTGCCTCAACGCGCGGGGCATCAGCGAGTCGGTCAAGAGCAATGTCGTGATGACGGTGATCGAGCTGACCGGTCTGCTGATCGTGGTCATCGCGGTGTCGCTGATGGTCGGTCGCGGCCGCGGCGATCTCGGCCGCGTCACCGAATTCCCCGAGGGCGCCACGCCCGCGCTGGCCATCCTGAGCGCAGCGATCGTCGCGTACTACTCGTTCGTGGGCTTCGAGACATCGGCGAACGTGGCCGAGGAGATCCGCAATCCGAGCAAGGTGTATCCCACGGCGCTGTTCGGCGCCCTCATCACCGCGGGCGTGCTCTACGCGCTGGTCGGTCTGGCGAGCGCAATCGCCCTGCCCGCCGAGGACCTCGCGAAGTCTTCCGGTCCGTTGCTCGACGTGGTTGCGGCGGCCGACGTCGGGGTCCCCGACCGGGTCTTCAGCGCGATCGCGCTCGTCGCCGTGGCCAACGGCGCCCTGCTGACGATGATCATGGCCAGCAGGCTCACGTACGGCATGGCCGAGCACGGCCTGCTGCCCAGCGTGCTCGGCCGCGTACTTCCGAACCGGCGCACGCCGTGGACGGCGATCATCGCGACCACCGCGGTCGCCATGGTGCTGAGCCTGCTCGGCGACCTGTCGACGCTCGCCGAAACCGTGGTGCTGCTGCTGTTGGTCGTGTTCATCTCAACGAACATCGCGGTGCTGGTGCTGCGCCGCGACCCGGTCGATCACCCGCATTTCCGAGTCTGGACGGCCGTGCCGGTCCTGGGGGTGGCGTCCTGCGTGTTGTTGCTGACCCAGCAGACCGCGAAGGTCTGGCTCTTCGCCGCGATACTGATCGCGGTGGGCGCGGTGCTGTATCTGGCGGCCTGGGCAGCGACGCGTCGCTGACGTCTGGCTTGTGCACGGTGTCCGGCAGGAATTGGATTTCGGCGCTTTGGGTTTCGTCGAATGAGGATGGTGTCGGCCTCGGCCGCCTGCGCGGTCCACTCCGACCGCTGGGCCGCGAGCGAGCCCAATCGTCGATAGGCATCGGTGGAGAAGGTTCCGCACGAGATACCCGGCGCCTTTGCGGTCGGATGCATGAATACGGCCGACCCGGGATAAAAGGTGAACGCGGCATGCGACGGTGGTTTACGTTCGCGCCGGTGATTGCAGTTCGAAAGGGGGGACGAACAATGGTCGGGCTATCGGCTCATCTGAGAGACGCTCGCCGCACGCGGCCCGCGGCCAAAGCGTCGGTCGTACTGGCGGCGGTCTGTGTGCTGTTCGGCTTCGGCGGGGGACAGGCTGCGGCATTCCCGGGAGGCGATGCGGCGGGCGCCTTGACGATCGGCGGGCTGAACCGCACCTACACGGTGCATTCTCCGCCCGGCCTCGATCGCCCCGCCGGGCTCGTCCTCAACCTGCACGGCGCCGGGATGACCGGACCGGCGCAGGCCGGAGCAACCAACTACAACGCGATCGCCGATCAGTACGGGTTCGTCGTCGCGTATCCCGACGGGGTCGATATGAGCTGGGCCGACGGCCGCGGCGCCTCACTGCCGGACCGCCAGCGCGTCGACGACGTCGGGTTCCTGGTCGCGCTCGCCGAGCGGCTGCGCGAGGAGTACGGCGTGGACCCCGGCCACGTCTTCGTTACCGGGACATCGGCGGGCGGTTTCATGGCCTCGCGGCTCGCGTGCGAACGCGCCGACATCTTCGCCGCCGCGGCACCCGTCGCGGGCACGCTCGCCTCGGGTTTCCCCTGCGCACCGTCGCAGCCGGTGTCGGTGTTGGCGGTGCACGGAACGGCCGATCCGGTGGTGCCGTTCGCCGGTGGCCCGATGGTGGGCCGCGGCGGGCCCAGCGACATCGTCGCGCCCGCGGCGATGGCGCAGCGCTGGCGTGAGCTCGACGGCTGCCCGGCACCGGTCGAGCAGGTGCAGGGCACCGTCCACCGGTTCGTCGCCGCCGGGTGTGCCGGCGGAACCGAGGTGGTGTTCGTCCAGATCGACGGCGGAGGCCACGTCTGGCCCGGTGGTTTGTTCGCCCCGTTCGACGCGTCCCAGTCCAGTGGGCAGTTCTTCGCGACCCACGGCAGGTGAGCCGGCGGCTCTGCCTACGGTTGGTTTGACGGCACACCGGTGCCGGCGCGAAACGAACAGGAGATCGGAATGAGCGACGACGTCCCGGGTATCACCGGCATCCACCACATCTCCATCACGGTGACCGATCTCGAGGCCAGCCTTGCCTGGTATCAACGGTTGCTCGGGGCGGACCGGTTACCGATGAAGTTCCCGCACTACGAACGGGAGGACACCGGATACGGTGAGCTGCTGATCGAGCCGCGCTCCGGTGTCGTGATCGGACTGCACACCAACACCGGCAACGACGGGAACCGATTCGACGAAGCCCGAACCGGTTTGGACCACGTGGCGTTGAACGTGGCGTCACGAGACGAGTTGGACGCGTGGACACGACGGCTCGACGAACTCGGCATCGAACACTCCGGTATCCGCGCGGCCGAGGAGCCGTTTCCCTTTGCGACCGTGGTGTTCCGCGACCCCGACAACATTCAGCTCGAGCTGTTCACCCTCGGCTGAGCAGGCTCGGCTGAGCACGATCGGCCGGCAGAACCGGCTCGCCGCACACGATTGCGGCCTAGGCTGCGGCCATGTCCTACGACCGCGCCGCGCTCGTCGCGGGCAGCATCCGATTCGCGTCCGGTGTGTCGTTTCTGATCGACCCCGTTCGGGCCAACCGGCTGTGGGGAGATCCGGATGAGCCGGCGCCGACGACGCAGCTGCTGCTGCGCTCGATGGGGTACCGCGACGCACTCATCGGCGGGCTGCTGCTGTCAACGGCACTGCGGGGCCGCGACACCCGAGGCTGGTTTCTGGCCTCGGGCGGCGCCGACGCCGCCGATCTGCTGGGCGGCTCGAGTGTGCACCACGAGATGAGACGCTCGCAGCGGGTCATCGGACTCGGCGGCGCGGTCATCGGCATCGGCGTCGGGCTGTGGGGCGCACTGCGCCGGCCCCGGCGTGCGGAGGACTGACCTCAGCGGGTCAACAGCAGGCAGCCGGCGATCGGCCCGCCGCCTGCCGCGGCGACCGCCACCTCGGGTCGGCGGGACACCTGCCGGTCACCGGCCTGCCCGCGCAGCTGAAGACAGGCTTCGTGCAGCAGCCAGTAGCCGTGCATCCGCCCCGCCGACAACTGTCCTCCGTAGGTGTTGAGTGGCAGCTCGCCGTCGAGCGCGATGCGCGTCGCGCCTTCGACGAACGGACCCGCCTCGCCGTCCGCGCAGAAACCCAGCGCCTCCAGCCATGCGAACGTCAGAAAGGTGAAGCCGTCGTAGAGCTCGGCGAGGTCGACGTCGGATGGCGTCAGATCGGTGCGCGACCACATCTCGGCGGCCGCGTCGGTCGACGCCATCTTCGGAAAATCGTCGCGGTGGAACCAGCCTCCCGAACCATAGGCACCGCCAACGGCTTCCACCGCCACAGGTGGTTGGGGGCAGTCTCGTGCGTACTCGGCGTGCGAGATCACGAACGCGACCGAGCCATCGATCGGCACGTCGCAGTCATACAGCCCGAACGGCGTGGACACCGGCCGCGCCGCCAAGTAGTCCGCCATGGTCATCGGATCGCGGTAGGCGGCAAGGGGATTCAGCCCGGCATTGCGTCTGCTGTTGATCGCCAGCCAGCCCAGCTGTTCCTTGGTCGTTCCGTACAGCTCCATATGCCGACGGCAGTGCATGGCAAGCCAGTTGGCCGCGGAGTAGGCGTGCGCGGCCAGCAGTTCGTCGATGTCGCCGAACGGCGCGAGCTTGCGCCGGGACCCGGGGGCGAGAGGTTCGATCGGCGGATTAGCCAGCGGGTTGGGCCCGGAGGTGGGTGGTGCCTGCGTCATAGTTCCGCCGAGCATCTGCACGGTCCGGTACACCAGTACGTGCCGCGCGCGCCGCTCGGAGACCGCCACCATCGCCGACATCGCCGGGGTCAACACGCCGCCGGTCGGGAAACCGTAGCCCTGGTCGACAGCCGGACCATCCAGTGCGGCAACGACTTCGGCCAGCGGCGTGTCCCCGAAGGTGACGATGCCGTCGATGTCATCCGGCGTGAGCCCGGCATCGGCGACCGCGGCGCGCACCGCCTCCATCGTCAGATCGATCCCGGGGATCCCGGTGCGGCGCCCGATGCGCGAGATGCCGAGCCCGCTGATGACCGCGTCCTTCTCGAACGTGCTCAACCCGGCCACCGCCTCGCCTTCGTGTCCCTCGGGCCCCCTCATCCGGAGGCTTGTGTGATGATGCCCGCTGCAGACTGTACTTTCCTAGACGTGTCCGACGACGTGTCACCTGCCTCCGCGGCCAGAATGGTGCCGGCTCTCGACGAGCACAACCGGGCCTTCTGGACCGGGGGCCGAGATGGCCAGCTGCTGATCACCCGTTGTGAGCGTTGCCATTTGTGGGTGTCACCGCCGGCCGGGGACTGTCCCGAATGCGGCGGACGACTTCGCCCACAACCGGTATCCGGACTCGGCACGGTGTTCACCTACACGGTCAACCACCAGCCGTTCAACCCCGCTGTCGCGGTGCCGTACGTCATCGCGATCGTCGAGCTCGATGAGCAACCCGGCCTGCGCATCGCGGCCAATATCGTGGACTGTCAACCTGATTCGGTGCACGTCGGTCTTCCGGTCGCGGTGCGTTTCGAACGTCAGGAGCTCAACGGCGAGACCGTGTTCGCACCCGTCTTCGCGCCGCGCTGACGCTTCTCAGGCGCCACGCTTGAGGTGACGCGCCGTAGTGGGCGGGACAGGTGAACGGCGTCGCCGACGCGGTGCGCGCACCTCGGACCCCACGTCGCCGACGCCCGGTTCAAGCACCTGCTCGCGGAGCCTGCGAAGGGCCTGTGCGAGCAGACGCGACACGTGCATCTGCGAATAACCCATCCGTTCGGCGATCTGGGTCTGGGTCATGCTCTCGAAGAACCGCAGGAGCAACACGGTCTTCTCGCGTTCGGGAAGCGCGGCGATCAGCGGTCGCACCGTCTCGAGGTCGACCACCTTGTCGATGTTCGGGTCGACGTCGCCGAGGGTCTCGCCGACCGAGCGGAATTCCTCGTCGGCCGAGGCCTGAACGTCGGTGGACAGCGTCGAGTAGTTGCTGCTGGCGATCGTCGCTTCCATCACTGCTTCGCGCTCGATACCGAGATGGCCGGCGACTTCGGATGGTGTCGGCGCACGCCCGATCTGCTGCGACAACTCCGCGCGCGCCTTCACCAGCTGCCCCTGGAGGTCTTTGAGCCGGCGCGGAACCTTGACCGCCCAGCCGTAGTCCCGGAAGTGGCGGCGGACCTCGCCCATGATGGTCGGGATCGCAAAGGACAGGAAGTCGGCGCCGTTGTCGGGGTCGAAGCGGTTGACCGCGTTGACCAGGCCGACCCGCGCCGCCTGCACCAGGTCGTCGATCGGCTCACCGCGGTTGCGGTAGCGGCGAGCGACATGGTCGGCCAGTGGCAATGTTCGGTCGACGATCGCCTCGCGCTGGCGCCGGTAGGGAAGTGATCCTTCGTCCAGCGCCTTGAGGCGGCGGAACATCTCCGTTAGATCTGCGTATTCAGAATTCGCCTCGGACACCACACAGGCTCCTAACTCCCGACCCTGCCGTATGGATCACACGGCTCGGATCTGAACCTGTGGCTGCTGGGGTTTACCCTTTCGGACGTTCTGTCGAAACATCGCCCGTCGGGACCCGTATCCCAGGGTAGCCGTCGACGGGCGCTGCCGTGGTCAACCGGCGAACTCGCGCGTTTTCCTGGGTGAGCCGACGGGCATGGCGTGTTTGCCATAGGGGCGCTGCTGCCTGCCGAGCCTCGCCGGTGCCGATACCAACGGGCTGTCCCAGATCGCGCCCGTGAACACCGCGGCGCCCAGCGCCGTCAAACCTGCCATCGCCACCAACGTGTCGGGGTCCATGGCTTCGTGGTTACCCACCGACGGCCGTTACCACGCCCGCCGCCGCAGAAAAAGTTTGCTCGCGCGTCAGCGGGCTCGGCGGGCGAGCAGTTCGGTCTGGTGGATGACGAGGCTCTTACCGCAGACCGTGATCCAGCCGCGCTGGACGAAATCCGACAACACCTTGTTGACCGATTCCCGTGACGCGCCGACCAATTGGGCGATCTCGGCTTGGGTGAGGCCGTGGTCGAGGCGCAGATGCCGATCTTGTCGGACACCGAAACGCTGCGCGAGGTGGAGAAGCTGTTTGGCGATCCGGCCGGGAACGTCGGTGAAGTTGAGATCGGTGATCAGGTCTTCGGCGCGTTGGAGGTTGCGCGCCAACAGGCGCATCAGCTGCTCGGTGATGTGCGGGTTGCCGTCGATGCAATCGTGCAACGCATCACGGTCGATGACCGCGACCAGCACCGCGGTGAGCGCGGTGGCCGAACCGGTCCGGGGTCCGCAGTCGAACAGCGACTCGGCGCCGAAGATCTCCGAGGGGCCGAGGACGGCGAGCAGTTTCTCGGGGAACTCCGCCGCCCGCCAGCCGATCTTGACCTTGCCGTCGACGACGATGTAGAGGCGGTGATCGGTTTGGCCTTCGGGGTAGATGCACTCGCCGGGCCCGAAGCGGGCGAAGGCGACTCGATTGATCAGGGCTGTCCTGTCCGCGGGCGCCAACCCCCGCATGATGGCCGAGCGGGCCAGCACGGCTTCACGGTGACGACTCACGCCCGTATCGGCCGTGGCGCCGGCGACCATCAGCATGCCCACTCCCAACCCTGTCGGGTGCGGGGCTACCCGGGCGTGACCGGGGTAAACGCCAACTGCGTGAGCGATACCGGACCTCACATCCCCGGGTGACCGCGGGCCATGCACGTGGCCAAGCGCGGCCGGCACCCACGGTTACCGGCGCGCAGAGTTCTCGACGATGATCTCGCGGGCCGTCTCGTAAAACGCGCTGATCAGCGTGGAGAAGGACAACTCGAACGGATAGATCATGTGCACGTCGAGGGACTCGAGTCGCCATTCGGGTAACACCGGAACGAGGGTGCCCTCGCGCAGCTCGTTGGTGCAGATGATCTGGGTGGGCATCGCACCGATCCCGAGGCCCTGCATGATGTACTGCTTGCACACCTGAAAGTTGTTGGCGCGCGCCCGGACTGGTGGCGTCAGCTCATGCTGGCGGGCCTTCGCGGTGACCGTCAGCTTACGGGGTCCTCCGAAGCCGAAGTCGATGAACGGAATCGTGTTCAACTGTGCGGGGTCGCGGACCGGTTCGGGCAGTCGGGCGAGGAGATCCGGTGACGCGCACAAGAACAGGTCGAGGTCGAACACCTTGCGCGCGATCAGCGTGGAGTCCTGTAGCGGTCCGGTGGAAAACACCACATCGAACCCGTCCCGCACCGGGTCGACCACCCGGTCGACCAGTCGGATGTCCAGCGCTGAATTCGGATAGTGCTGCAGGAACGCCGCGCCGACGCGGGAGGCGTAATCGATGCCGACGAAGACCGGGATCGCCACCCGCAGTTCGCCCTGAGGCTCCTGCCTGCTGCCCTCGACGAGCGCGCGGACACCGTTGGCTTCGGCCAGGATGTTGACCGCGTGGGCGTACACCTGCTCGCCGAGGGCGGTGACGGTGAGCTGGTGGGTGTTCTTGCGCAGCAGTTTAATGCCCAGGTCGGACTCCAGTCGGGTCAGCTTGCGGCTGACGGTCGACTTCGGCATTCCGAGCAGTGCCGCGGCCTTCGACAAGCTGCAGTTCTCCACCACCTTGCCGAAGATCAGCAGGGCGTCGACGTCGAAGGGCAGGTTCTGTTCCATTGCTTTCGAGCACCTTCCTCAGTCGCCGACCGCGTTCCAAATATGCAACAGGGTGTTGCGCTCGCGGGTCTGTTTCGGCCATATCTGCGGCGGTACCTTCGGCCTACCGTCTTCAGCCCGACGGAGGAGAGACCGTTGAGTCCCGACAGCCTGGTGACCAAACCCGCGAGCGGACACTGGACCGACGCCTACCCCGAACTGGGTCGTGGCCCCGTGTCGCTTCAGGACTGCGTTTCCGAGGAGTTCTACGAGAAGGAACGCGAGCACGTCTTCAAGAAGACATGGCTTTACATGGGGCGTATCGAGCGCGTGCCCAAGTCCGGCAGCTACTTCACCCGCGAGCTGGCGTTCCTCAACACGTCGGTGATCATCGTGCGAGGCAAGGACTCGGTCGTCCGCGCCTTCCACAACATCTGCCCGCACCGGGGCAACAAGATGCTGTGGGAGGACGACCCCTTCGCGGAGGTCGAGGGCCGCGCACCGCTGCTCTACTGCCGCTTCCACGGCTGGCGCTACAAGCTGGACGGTTCACTGCACTCGGCGACCCGCAAGGATCTGTTGCTCGACTTCGACGCGGACAGCTGTCGGGTGCCCGCCATCCAGTGCGAGGTGTGGGAGGGCTTCATCTTCATCAACCTCAACCCGCACAACACCGAGCCACTGCGCGATTTCCTCGGCGAACTCGCACACGAGATCGAGGGATATCCGTTCGCCGGCCCCCATCAGGTGTACAGGCTCAAGGCCGAACTGCAATGCAACTGGAAGATCTTCCTCGACGGGTTCGCCGAGAGCTACCACGGGCCGTACCTGCACGCATCATCCTTCGGCGCGCTCACCGCCGAGGCCAGGGACGCGTTCGACCAACCGAATCCGTTCACCGACGCGCTGGCCTACCGGCTCAAAGGTCCGCACCGGATGTTCTCGTTCTCCGGTGAACCGTCGCGCAAGACGCCGTACTCCAAGCCGATCGAGTGCGTCTTCGAGGCCAGCGCCGCCGGCCCGTGGAACAAGAAGGCCGACCGCGGGCCGATGCCCACCGGTATCAACCCGACGCGGTCGGAGAAGTACGGTTTCGACTCGTTCCAGTTCTTCCCGAACTTCGTGCTGATCTTCGGCGCGTCCGGATTCACCGTCCACACGCACTGGCCCACCGGACCGCACTCGCACATCTTCGAGACGGAGGCTTACTACCAGCCGCCGACGACCCACAAGGAGCGCCTGGGTCAGGAGCTCACGGTCACGTTCCTCAACGACATCATCCTCGAGGACGCCAGCCCGTCGGAGGGTCTGCAGGCCATGCTGAACAGCGGCGCGCTCACCCACTTCACCTTCAACGACGAGGAGATCCTGCTGCGCCACTTCCACAAGGTCGTCGGTGACTACGTAGAGAATGGAGTAAAGGTCGGCGAAGAACAGAAGGCAACGCGATGAATCCAGTTCTGCCACCGGAATTCTCCCACCTCGAACACCTCGTGCCCGAATGGGCCATCGAGGACGGCCACGCGCGCTATGTGAAGCGGGTCAACAGTTCCATGGAACAGATTCGGGCCTTCTACGACGAAATCTTCCCGTACGCCGAGGAAGCTCTTGCCTACGTCGACAAGTTCGACTACGCCGAGCCGCTGCCCGAGGACGTCGCCAACCTGCGCAACCTGCTCTACTCACTGATCACCGTCTCGCTCGCGGTCGAGCTGTGGAACCAACCGCGAGTCAAACATTCGGCCAATACGATTCTGACGAGGGTGAGCTGAGCCACCGTGAGCCTGACCTCCGCACAACTCGACATCGTCGACCGGACTCCCCGGATCGGCAGCGAGATCAGAACCGACCTGGATACGCTGTTGAGCGGCCGCGCCGCCGAGAAGATCAGGGACACATTGGAACAACGCGGCGTGGTGTTCTTCCGCGGGTTGCAGATCAGCGACGAGCAGCAAGTCGCGATCGCCGCAACGTTGGGCACCGTTGTCGCCAATGAGGGCGAGGACGGGATCTACAAGATCTCCCTCGACGAGAACGTCAACCAGCGCGCGAAATACCTGAAGGGCTCGTTGTTCTGGCACTTCGACGGCTCCCTGCAGCCGTATCCGAACCTGGCCACGCTGCTGCGAGCCGTGAAACTCTCTGACACCGGGGGCGATACGGAGTTCTGCAACACCTACGCCGCGTACGACGATCTGCCGCAGTCCGACAAGGACCTCATCGCCGATCTTCGAGTCGTGCACAGCGCCGAGCGGTCTCAGTACTATGTGACACCCGAGATGAGTTACGACGAGATCGCGTTCTGGCAGAAGTCGCCGACCAAGGCGTGCCCCATCGTGTGGACGCACCAGTCCGGCCGCAAGTCGCTGCTGCTCGGTGCGACCGCCGACTACGTGGTCGGCATGCCCGTCGAAGAGAGCCGCGCTCTGCTTGCGCGGCTTCGTGATTGGGCCACCCAGCCGCAATACGTCTATCGGCACGAGTGGGCGGTCGGCGACCTGCTGATCTGGGACAACACGGGCACCATGCACCGCGCCCTGCCCTACGCCGCCGACAGCGGTCGGCTCATGCACCGGACCATCCTGGCGGGCGAAGAGCCACTGAATTGAAGCTCGGCATTGCGACACCGGTCGTCACCAACGTCGCCGGGGCGGCATTGACGTGGGAGCGCGACGCAGGAGTCGAGGACATCGGCCGCGTCGCAGAAGCCGCCGACAGGCTCGGCTATCACCACCTGACGTGCAGCGAGCACATCGGTATCCCGGCATCGGAGGCCGGGCGCCGCGGCGCAAGGTACTGGGATCCGCTGGCCACCCTCGGTTACGTGGCGGCCCGCACCGAACGGATCCGGCTCGTCACCATGACGCTGGTGCTCGGATACCACCATCCGCTGGCCATTGTGAAGCGTTACGGGACACTGGATCACGTCAGCGGTGGCCGTCTCATCCTCGGGGTTGGCGTCGGCTCGCTCAAGGAGGAGTTCGACCTCCTCGGCGCGCCGTTCGAGGATCGCGGTCCGCGCGCCGACGACGCGCTGCGCGCCTTGCGTGCCGCGCTGGCGAGCAACGAGCCCTCCTACGACGGCGAGTACTACTCGTTCGGCGGCCTGATCGTCGACCCGTGCGCACTGCAGCCCCATATGCCGATCTGGGTGGGCGGCCGGACCAAGCGGTCGCTGCGGCGCGCACTCACGCTCGCCGAAGGTTGGGCGCCGTTCGGTATCTCGGTCGCGACCGCGGGGGAGTGGCTCAAGGCGCGCGAGGTGCCGCCCGACTTCGAGGTCGTGCTGGCCGCCGACCGTCCGCTCGACCCTGTCGACAACCCCGAGGCGACGCGGGAAGCCCTGCGCGCGATGGCATCCGCGGGCACGACCACCGTGTCCGCACGATTCGTCCACCGGTCGCTCGAGCACTACCTCGAACAGATCCACGCACTCGCGGAACTGCATCCACCCGAAGGGCGATCATGACCGAAACAGGACCGATTCTGACGCCGCCGAGTGCGCAGGAGTGGGGACCGGACGAGTACGCCGCCGTCGGTGCGCTGTTCGGTATATCGGCAGACGACGTGCCCCGCGCCGGTTCGGGTGACCCTAGGGACCCGCTGAACTTCGACATCCTTGGAGTGTTGGCGCGCCATCCCAAGATGGCACGAGAGTTCTTGACCTACAACGCGTTCCTACTGCAACGCGGTGAGTTGCCGGTTCGGCTGCGAGAGCTGGCGGTCTTGCGGCTCGCCCATGCGCGACGCTCGTCGTTCTTCTGGGGCGAGCATCACCGGATCGCCATGGCGGGCGGCCTGTCCGACGACGAGATCGCCCGGATCGCCCGCGGTAACGACGGATTCGACGGTCAGGACCTCACCGTCCTGGAGACGACCGACGAGTTGCTCACCCGCGGCCGAGCCACACCCGACGCGTGGCGTCGTCTCGTCGACGAACTCGGCACCCACCAGGCGATGGAGCTGATCTTCGTCGTCGGCACCTACGCGATGCTCGCGATGGCCTGCGACACTTGGCAGCTCGCCCCGCCGCCCGGCAGCGCGGCGCTTCCGGACTAGGACTCCTCCGCTTCGGGTGCCGGTTCGCTGTCAGCGCCCCGGGCCCGCCGCCAGCTGCGCACACCCCGGTGCGCGGCGAACGCACCCACGATCCCGGTGGCACACCACACCGCGATCGCGACATAGGTCAGCGGCGAATTCAGATCCGAAATCGACGCCCCCAGCGCCGTGTACACGAACGCGCGGGGAACAGATCCGATGAATGCGCCGACGGCCATCTGCCACAACGGGACTCCGAACGCACCGAAGGCGTAGGACGCGAGCGCATCGGAGATGCCGGGAACGAAACGCTGGCCGACGACGGCCCACAGCCCGCCCCGCGCGATGAGAGCGTCGAGACGCGTCGCACGCTCCTCACCCAGGAGTGCCCGCGCGCTGTCGCGTCCGGCCCGCCTGCCGAGCAGGCTGGTGACGCACGCGGTGGTGACCGTCGCGCCGAGGGTGGCGAACGTGCCGACGACCGGACCGAACAGCACCCCGCTGGCGGCGGCGAGGATCGGTCCGGGCACGAACACCGCGCCGAGCAGTCCCGACACCACGACATAGACCAGCGGTGCGACGGGGCCGGTGGAGGCCACGGTGCGGCGGACGTGGTCGACGTCGATCACACCGGTGACGGCGACCAGGTAGAACAACCCGAGCAGGAACGCCGCGAACAGCACGAGTCGGAGGATGTGCCACCGGCGGGTGACGGGGCGGTCGCTGAAGGTCATGTCCAGGCAATCTTGCCGTACTCGCCGGACGCCCCTTCCCAGACCGGCGTCGTTGATGTACCGTTTGGTACATGATTACCGAGTGTGGTGCCGAGATCGACGCACCCGCCGCCGCCGTGTGGGACGTGTTCAGCGATGTCGAGCGCTGGCCGGAGTGGACCGCCTCGGTGACCCGGCTCGTGGCGCTGGACAGCCGAGAGTTGGCTGTGGGCAACCGGTTCGAGATCAAGCAACCGCGGATGCCGAAGCTGGTCTGGGAGGTCACCGAGGTGACGCCACCCACGTCGTGGACGTGGGTGCAGCGCTCACCCGGCGGGCTCACGGTGGCTCGCCACGACGTCAGCTCCGTGCGCGCCTCGCCGCCGCGGACCCGGATCCACCAACGGCTCGAACAACGCGGCCCGGTCGGGGCCGCGGTCGGGCTCCTGATGCGCTCGATGACCAGGCGCTATCTCGAACTCGAGGCCGAGGGTTTGAAGGCGCGCTGCGAGCAGTTGCATCGGCTCGATGGCCCGGCCTCCTGATCTTCAGCGTCGCCAGGAACTGCTCGACGGGCTCGTCGCGGAGGTCGCGCGCAACGGCATCGGCGACCGGTCGTTGCGCGATCTCGCGGCGGCGGTCGGCACCAGCCATCGCATGCTGCTGCACCACTTCGGGTCGCGTGACGAGCTGCTGCTGGCGATCGTCGGCGAGGTCGAGCGACGCCAGATGGCGCTGACCCATGACCTGCCCGCCGATCCCGCCGAAGCCATCACGGCGATGTGGGCGAATTTGCGGCGGCCCGACCTGCGACCGTTCGAGCGGCTGTTCTTCGAGTGCTACGCCCGCGGAGTGCAGGGTGAGCAACCGTTCGCCCGGATGCTGCCCGCCGCGGTCGAGGACTGGCTGGCGCACGATCCGAGCGGCACGGCCGACCCGGCGATGATGCGGCTCGGCCTGGCCGTGGCGCGCGGCCTGCTGCTGGACCTCGTCGCCACCGAGGATCTCGGCGGTGTCGACGCCGCCGCCGCGGCGTTCGCCGACCTGATACGCCGTCGGTGAAGTTCAGTCTTGACTGCTTCGGCGCTCACCGATGAACGCGAGCAGCCGGGGGTCCTCGGAGGTGAACACGTCGACCTCTTCGCCGCCGTCGCAGCTCAGCAGCGCGACGGTCACGCTGCCTTCGCGTCGCATCCGGACCTCCCAGACGGCGCCCGAATCCTGCCATCGCTGCAGATCCGCCACCCGGTCCTCCGCCATGCCCCTACCATCTCACCGCATGGGTGGCCGGCCAAGCGTCGAGGTGGCACGGGTCTATGACCCGCCCGGTGACGACGACGGCACCCGGGTTCTGGTGGACCGGCTGTGGCCGCGGGGATTCCGCAAGGACGATCCGCGGGCCGGTCGGTGGCTGCGGGCGGTGGCGCCGTCGACCGAACTGTGGCGCTGGTATTCGCATCGGCTGGAACGGTTCGACGAGTTCGTCGCCCGCTACACGGCCGAACTGGAAACCGGGGAGGGTGCCCAGGCGCTGGATGAACTCCGCAGGCTGCTCGCCGAAGGGCCGGTGGTGCTGGTGACCGCCACCCGCGACGTGGCCGCCAGCCACGCCGCGGTCCTTCGCGACCTGCTGACCCGAGCGGCGTGAGACGATCGGCGCATGCCGTCGAAACAGCCGCGATGACCGTCGTTCTCGCCATCCGTTGCGCCGACGGCGTCGCGATGGCCTCCGATTCGCAGATCACCGACCCCGAGCGCGGCCTGAGCTATCCGGCCCAGAAACTGCATCCGCTCGGTAAGCACGCCGCATGGGGTGGTAGCGGGTCGCGCGCCGTGCTCTACGACCTCGAGCAGATCTTCACCAACGAACCGGACGCGATCGTCGAAGCCCCCGACATCGGCCACGCCCTTCAGGGCCGCGTGCTGCCCGTGCTCGAGCACCACTACAAGAACTTCATCGAAGACGTGCCTGCGGGTAAGCCCGGCGCGACCCCGGCGACCTACGTTCTGGCGGCCGGCTACGCGAACGGCGAGCCGTTCATCGTCGACATCGATCCGCACGGGCTGATCGGCCACTACGAGGAGATCGGCTTCCACGCGGTGGGCAGCGGGTCTCCGATGGCCCAACAGGCCCATGCGCTTCTGGCGCACTTCGAGATGGGCGAACGCAGCGTCGACTACGGTGTGGTGGCCGCACTGCGGGTGCTCGACGCGCTGGATGCGTCGTCGCCCAGCGTCGGTGGGCCCATGGACATCTGCCGAATCACGCCCGACGGCGCCCAGCATCTCGACGAAGAAGCGGTCGCCGAGGTACGACGCACTGTGCGCCGGTGGACCGAACTCGAACAGGGGGCCCTCGACGACCTGTTCGGCTGAATACCGCAGGCAGAGGAAGGTAAGTCTTGCCTTAGTCAGTCCGGTAGGCTCGGCGGGCGATGACCGAGATCGACGATGCACCCTCGCCCGTACTTCCGCGGGAGTTGACCGACATTTCCGATGCGGTACGTCAGGTCGCGGCGCCGCCCACGCCGGTGCTCGCCGAGCCGTACCTCATTCGGCTGGCCGATCCGGACGCGGACGCGGAGATGATCTCGGAGTGGATGAACCGCCCGCACCTGGTGGAGGCGTGGGAATACGACTGGCCGCCGCAGCGGTGGCACCGGTATCTGACCGCACAGTTGGCGGGCGAATACTCCAGGCCGTTCGTCGGGTTTTTCCGGGGGCAACCGTTCGTCTACATCGAGTTGTACCGGGCCGCCAAGGATTCGATCGCACCGCGCTATGACGCCGACCCCCATGACATCGGGATGCACGCGGCGATCGCGGAGTTGCGCTTCGTCAACCGCGGTATCGCGCCGATCCTGTTGCCGCGGTTGACGGCCAACATCTTCGAGCTCGACCCGCGGTGCCGTCGCATCATGTTCGACCCGGACCACCGGAACAAGGGCGCGCGCGACGTCTGCGAACACGCCGGCTGCGAGTTCCTGGGGGAGCACGACATGTCGAACCGGCGTATGGCGCTGTACGCACTGCCGCGCACACCCGCCGACGCGCCGTAGCCCAGCGCTATCAGGGCAGCTGGTTGAACTCCGCGTAACCGTCGTGGTCGGGCTTCATCCCGGCCGCGACCAGCTCCCACAGCACCTCGTCGGTGCCCCCGCCGACCCGGGCCAGTTTCATGTCGCGCCACCATCTTCCGAGCGGGGTCTCCTCGACGAGATAGCCGGACCCGCCGAAGAGGTGCATGCACTCGTTCATCACCTCTTCACCGAGGCGCGCGGCGTTGACCTTCATCGCGGCGGCGGTGCGAAGGTCGAGCTTTCCGGTCGCGGCGATCCCGTCGAGCGCGAAGCGCAGCATGTCCACGCGTGCCTGCAGATCGGCCATCCGCAGCCGCAGCGCCTGATGCTCCCACAGGCTGCTACCGAACTGCTTGCGAACCATCATGCGCGCCTGGGTGATTCCGATGACCCGCTGCGCCGACGTCGACACCAGGCCGGCCACCGACATCCGCTCCTGAGCCAACCCACAGGAGATGGCGGCCAGCCCGATGCCCGCGCGCGCGACCAGAGCCTCGGCGGGCACCCAGGTGTCGATGTGCACGGCGGCGGTGTCGAGGGGGCCTGCGCCGACCTTGCGGTACGGCGTCTGGATCTCACACTGCGCGAGCGGGACGGCGATCACCACGACGCTGCCGTGCTTGCTGTCCGGATCATGGTCGACGTTGCGGGCCACGCACATGACGTGGTCGGCGATGGGGGACAGCGAGACGAACTTCTTGATGCCCTTGACTTCGAATCCGTCTCGCACAGAATGCACTTCGGTACCCACGATCTGCAGGTCGGATCCACCGGACTGCTCGGAGGCCCCGATACACAGCACGGTCTCACCCCGGATCGCCTGCTCGGCGATCTCCTTCAGGTAATCCGACTTGCCGAAGCGGCGCAGGATCGCGATCGCCGAATCGTGCAGTCCCACGCCGACCCCGATACCGGCCGAGCCCAGCCCACCCAGCTTGCGAGCGAGCTCGATGACCTTCGCGACGTCGGGATGCTGTTGTCCCGGTGGCCACTTGCCGGCGAACACCCCGGACTCGCCGAGGTACTCGATGAGTTTGCGCGGGAATCGTTCCATCTCTTCGGCTTCGGCCGTCCACGCGGTGACGCGGTCGTCGAAGACCCGCTCGAGCAGGTCGCGGTAGTCCTCGAGCGGCGGTGCGTCCGGCGCTTCGGCAGTGGCCGTCATCGGCTTGCTCCCTCCAATGTGCGCTTGACTTCGAGCCGGCGCAGCTTGCCCGACGAGGTGCGGGGCAGCGCACCGGGTTTGAGGAACACCACGTCGGCGGGCACCACGCCGCAGTGCGATGCGACACGGGCGACGATCTGACTCCGGGCGTTGGGTTCGTCGTCACCCTTGAACTCCGCGGCGATCACCAACCCCGGCCGCGCCGAGGACTCGCCGGTTCCGACGGCCACCACACAACCGTCACGGACACCGTCGATCTCACCTGCGATGCGCTCGATCTCATTGGGGAACACGTTGCGACCCGCCACCGTGATGAGTTCCTTGGCCCGGCCGCAGACGACCAGTCCGTCGTCGGTGAGATAGCCGAGATCGCCGGTGGGCAACCATGCGTTCCGGTCGATCGGGGCCTCGCCGACGTATCCGGTCATCAGCGACGTGCCCCGGACCTCGACCTCACCGACCTCGCGACCGGTCACCTCGGTGGTGTGCTCGGCGTCGGTGTTGATCCGGATTTCCATACCCTGGATGGCATGTCCGAGCACGGCAAAGCGGCGGTTGGTCTCGCTACCGTCGGTGATCACGTGGACATCGTCGACGCGAAGCCCGGTGAAGGGCACGGGAACGCTGACCGCACAAGTGGATTCGGCCAACCCGTAGGACGGGGCCAGCGAGTTCGGGTTGAACCCGAACCGGGCCATCCCGTCGGCGAAGCGCTGGTAGCCGGCGCAGTCCACCGGTTCTCCGCCGTTGAGCGTGAAACCGAGATTGCTGAGGTCGAGGTCCTTGAGGTGGCCCGCGTACTTGCCGATCAGGTTGAAGGCCATGTTCGGCGCGGCGGTCATCGTGGCTTTGCTCTCCATCAGCCACTGAAGCCAGTTGAACGGGGAAGCGGCGAATGCCGAAGTGGGCGCCTGCCACAGGTCGGCTTGGCCCAGCGTAGCGGTCAGGAGGAAGGCCAATCCCATGTCGTGGTAGATCGGCAGCCAACTGTGCAGTCGGGACCGGTCGTTGACGTTGACCCGCTCGATGAGCCCCCGCAGATTCGCCAGCGACGCGGCGGGCGAGATCTGGGCCGTGCGAGGCGTTCCCGTCGACCCCGCGGTGCCCTGCAGAATCGCGACGTCGGCGGTGTCGGGGCCGCGGAAGGTTGTGGAGCGGCGCGAGTGGCCGACCTCGAGGAGGTCGTGTACGGCGGTCGCGTCGGAGTGCTTGCGCAACAGCGAAAGTTCGGCGCCGTGGCTGAACACGGTCGTCACGCCGATGGAGCGGAACCGGTCCAGCGTGCTCTGCGCCCACTGATCGGGATCGGCGCGGCGGATGGGTCCGGGCAGGATCGACAACCCGGCGCCGGCGAAGAACGCAGCCGGAATGGCAGCGATGAACTCAACTGTCGGATCGCCGATCAGGCCGACGGCTTTTGCCTCGTCGTCGGTGATCCGCTCGGCCACGTTTTCGGCCCGCGCGTGGACCTCGGGCCACGGGTGATGTACCCAGTGGCCGGTTTCCGTGCCGAGGACGGCCAACTTGGTCGGGGCCCCCGACATCGCCGCCGACAGGGCTGCGGCCAGTTCGGTCACGAGTTCGCGGATGTGGCAGCCGATTTGGCCAGGATGGCCGCTTCCAGGTCGCCGACCGTGTCGCAGCTGAGCAGGTCCTCTTCGCTCAGCGCCACGCCCAGCCGATCCTCGATGGCCACCATCCCCACCGCGAACGCGACCGAGTCAAGGCCGACGTCGTCGATCAGGCGGGAGTCGCGGGTGACTCGTCGGACATCGACGTTCATGTCGTCGCGCAGGATCTCGGCCAGCGCGACGCTGACGGCTTCTGGAGTAGACGGATTCACGGCACGCGACGGTACTACGTTGGATCAGGTAAGGCTAGGCTTACCCCCGCTGCTCGCGGGCAAGCTCACAGCCGTGTTCCGATCCACCATCCGAACGCGGCGGCCGCAATTCCGAGGGCCAGGCTGACGACGATGTTCGCGATCGCGAGTCCGACCCGGCGGTCTGCGCCGAGTTCGAGCGTCTGCAGCATCCACGTCGAGAACGTCGTGTACGCGCCGAGGAGCGCGACACCGGCAAGCAGCGCGGTGGTGGGACCCAGTTCGAGGCCGGCGAGCAGGCCGAGCACCAGTGCGCCGGAGATGTTGACCACGAAGATGCCCGACGGGAACGCCCCGCTCAGCCGGTGTGACACCGTGCGGTCGACGAGGAAGCGCAGCACCGCCCCGACTCCGCCGAGGACCGCGACACCCAGCCACACCGCGACCGTCATCTCCGTGCCCATTCCGATGCCAGCCACGCGGCGGCGAGGCCGACGACGATGCTGGCCGACGCGTATCCGGCCGCCAGCGCGAAATGCTCGCGTTCGATCATCCTGAGGATCTCGACCTGCATCGTCGAGAAGGTCGTCAGCCCACCGCAGAACCCCGTGCCGAGCAGGGGCCGACGGTAGCTGTCGTCGGGGAGTCGCGTGGCGACGTATCCCAAGACGAACGCGCCGACGATGTTCACCGCGAACGTCGGCCACGGCCAGTGCCCGGGTTCGGGTGCGACCAGTGTCTCGATCGCGGCGCGGGCGAGGGTGCCCAGCGCACCGCCGACGAACACGGCAAGCAGCTCGCGGCCGTCGTAACCAAGCACGAAGGTCAGTATGGCCCGGGTGGCTCATGAGACGCCGCATGACGGCAAGGAGCAGAATCGGGTTCATGGCGCCCAACCCCCGAGCCGGTCAGCCGGCGCAGCCCGAGGATCTCATCGACATCGCTTCGGTGGTGACGGCGTACTACACCCGTGAGCCCGACCCCGACAACGTCGATCAGCAGGTGGTGTTCGGCACCTCGGGGCATCGCGGTTCCAGCCTCGACGCGGCGTTCAACGAGGCGCACATCGTGGCCACGACGCAGGCGATCGTCGAGTACCGCGCCGCTCAGGGCATCACCGGTCCACTGTTCATCGGTCGCGACACCCATGCGCTCTCCGAGCCGGCCTGGGTGTCGGCGTTGGAGGTGCTGGCGGCCAATGACGTTGTCGCGATGATTGATTCGGCTGACCGGTATACGCCGACGCCTGCGATCAGTCACGCGATCCTGACGTTCAACCGGGGTCGGGAGGGCGATCTGGCCGACGGGATCGTCGTCACGCCGTCGCACAACCCGCCGCGGGACGGCGGGTTCAAGTACAACCCGCCCAACGGGGGGCCCGCGGACACCGACGCCACGGGTGCGATCGCCAAACGGGCCAACGAACTGTTGCGCGACGGGCTCAAAGGGGTCAAGCGGGTGCCGCTGGCCCGGGCGCGCCAGACCGCGCAGCGCCACGACTACCTCGACGCCTATGTCGCCGATCTACCCAACGTCGTCGACCTGCACGCGATCAGCGCCGAGAAGATCCGCATCGGCGCCGACCCGCTCGGCGGCGCCAGCGTCGACTACTGGGGCGCGATCGCCGAACGCCACAACCTCGATCTCACCGTGGTCAACCCGCTCGTCGACGCGACGTGGCGGTTCATGACGCTGGACACCGACGGCAAGATCCGGATGGACTGCAGCTCGCCGAACGCAATGGCCGGCCTGCTTCGGACGATGAGCGCCAACCCCGACGCTTATCAGATCGCCACCGGAAACGACGCGGACTCCGACCGGCACGGGATCGTCACCCCCGACGGCGGGCTGCTCAACCCAAACCACTACCTGGCCGTTGCGATCGACTACTTGTTCTCGCACCGGCCGTCGTGGCCGGCGTCGACCGCGGTCGGCAAGACGGTGGTCAGTTCGTCGATCATCGACCGGGTGGTCGCCGGGCTGGGCCGCGAGCTGGTTGAGGTGCCGGTCGGGTTCAAGTGGTTCGTTGACGGATTACTCAGCGGGACAATCGGTTTCGGCGGTGAGGAAAGCGCGGGTGCGTCGTTCCTGCGCCAAGATGGGTCGGTGTGGACGACCGACAAGGACGGCATCATCCTGGCGCTGCTGGCCTCGGAGATCTTGGCGGTGACGGGTGAGACGCCGTCGCAGCGCTATGCCAAGTTGGCCGAGAAGTACGGCGCCCCAACGTATGCCCGCGTCGATGCGCCCGCAGGCCGCGAGCAGAAGGCGCGGCTGGCCAAGCTGTCGGCGGAGGAGGTCTCGGCGACCGAGCTGGCGGGCGAGCCGATCACGGCGAAGCTGACGACCGCACCGGGCAACGGCGCACCGCTGGGCGGGTTGAAGGTGACGACGGAGAACGCGTGGTTCGCGGCGCGGCCGTCGGGCACCGAGGACGTGTACAAGATCTATGCCGAGTCGTTCAAGGGGCCCGAGCACCTGGGCGAGGTGCAGGAGGCGGCGCGCGAGGTGGTCAATAGGGTCATCGGGTGAGTTCTGAACCGGAGGGCGACAGTTCGACGGGGCCCGATGCGGCGGCGGCCGACCGGGCGGAAACCAAGCCGAAGCTCCCGCGCGAGGTCTGGCTGCTCGTCGGCGCCAACGTCGTGGTGGCGCTCGGCTACGGCGTGGTGGCGCCCGTTTTGCCGCAGTACGCGCGTCACTTCGGGGTGAGCATCAGCGCGGCGACGTTCGTCATCACGGCGTTCGCGTTGATGCGGTTGATCGCCGCGCCGCCCGCCGGGCTGCTGGTACAGCGGCTGGGGGAGCGTCGCGTCTACATCAGCGGGCTGATCATCGTCGCGCTGTCGACGGCGGCGTGCGCGTTCGCGCAGACGTACTGGCAGCTGCTGGCGTTCCGCTCGCTCGGCGGGCTGGGCTCGGCGATGTTCACGGTGTCGTCGCTGGGCCTGATGATCCGGATCTCCCCGGAGAACGCGCGCGGCCGGGTGGCGGGCCTGTTCTCGACCGGCTTCCTGGTCGGTTCAGTGGGGGGCCCGGTGTTGGGAAGCCTCACCGCGGGTTTCGGGTTGGCGGCGCCGTTCGTGATCTACGGGGCGGCGCTGCTGGTCGCGGCCGGCGTGGTGTTCGTAAGCCTGCGCGGCAGCACGCTCGCGGCTCCCGAAGAGACCGAGGGCGCGGCGGTTTCGGTGCGTCAGGTGCTGCGCCACCGGGCCTACCGGGCGGCGTTGTTCTCGAACTTCAGCACGGGCTGGGCGGCGTTCGGGTTGCGGATCGCTCTGGTGCCGCTGTTCGTGGTCGAGGGGCTCGGCTACGGGGCGGGTGCCGCGGGCCTGGCGCTGGCGACATTCGCGATCGGCAACGTCTCGGTGGTGATCCCGAGCGGTTATCTGTCCGACCGGATCGGGCGGCGCAAGCTGCTGATCGTCGGGCTGACGGTGTCCGCGGTGGCGACGATTCTCGTCGGCTTCACGACGTCGCTGCCGATCTTCCTGGTCGCGGCGTACGTCACGGGCGCGGCGACGGGGATCTTCGTGTCGCCGCAGCAGGCCGCGGTGGCCGACGTCGTCGGGAACAAGGCGCGCGGCGGCACCGCGGTCGCGATCTTCCAGATGATGGCCGATCTGGGTTCGATCATCGGGTCGCTGGTGGTGGGCCAGATCGCCGAGCGCACGTCCTACGCCTGGGCGTTCGTGGTCAGTGGGGCGGTCCTGGGGGTGGCGGCGCTCGGATGGGTGTTCGCGCCGGAGACGCGGGGCCGACCCGCCGCGCACACGCCGGCGCGCGCGATCGGGCCGGAAGCCGGCGGCGAAGTCCCGTAACCAGCGATTTTGAGCGCTTCCGGCAGGTGGTGTAACTTCGATGGGCACGACTTCAGGGGCTATGGCGCAGCTGGTAGCGCACCACACTGGCAGTGTGGGGGTCAGGGGTTCGAGTCCCCTTAGCTCCACTCGATCGAAAGCCCGCGTCGACCATCGGTTGGGGCGGCTTTCGTCGTTTCTTGGCGCTCAATGCAGGCACGCTGTTTACGCACCCCGCTGATCATCGGAGGAGCATGCCGCACTTTCTCGCGCCGGCCGTCAGGCCGCCCGACCTCCGGGGGGCGCCGGCCCGCCGGGTTCACTTGCGCCGTCGATGGGTGGCGCGGCGCTCGATTGGGTCTCGCCGGGCTGGCTGTCGTCAGCAGCATCGGACGGTGCAGCGGTGTCGTTGTCGACTGTTCGGCTGTCGTCATCGGGTTCAGGCGACGTAGCGATATCGTCTAC
>NZ_LQIX01000021.1 GCF_001500045.1 Mycobacterium sp. GA-1199 | reverse complement strand
CACACCGGCCCAGCGGTTAGCCGCACTCCTCAACCAAGCCGCCGCCTAAACGTTGCACTCACCGGTTGACAATGCCGGCCCAAACCGTCGTCAGATCCACAAACGAGGGCGCAAGCCCAGAAGTCAGCGCTTGCGGGCCGTCTTCTTGGCCTTACCGGCGTCCTCGATCAGGCGTTCCGCCCGGTCGAGGATGCACTCGAGACCGAACTCGAAGTTCTTGTCGTCGGCCGCACCGATGTGGTGGCCCTTCTCGGTGACCAGCGCCAGCAGCGGTGTGCTGTCGGCGTCGATGCTCATGGTCTCCTCGAGGTCGCTGGGGCCCTCGTCGGCGGCCCGGTTTTTCTCCCGAAGGCGGTGCAGCACAACGGATCCGCGGACATGCACCGAGACCGCCGAGTACGTGTCGAACGCATCCTCGGCCGACAGACCCGCCTCGACCAGGCCCGCGATCGCCTTCTCGACCTCCTGCACGCCCAGCTTGGCCACCCGGGGACTCAGCGCCGACCGGATGAGGATCAGGTCGCACAGAATCGGGTTGCCCATGAACGTCTTGCGCATGGTGCGCGCATGGTTGCGCAACGTCTCGCGCCAATCCTTGGCCTCCACATAGGGCGTGGCGAACACGTACTGGCGCAGTGCGCGGTCGGTCATCGCGTTGAGGAGATCGTCCTTTTTGCGGAAGTACCAGTAGATGCTGGTGACGCCGACGCCGAGATGCTTACCGAGCAGCGGCATGGACAGGTTGTCGATGCCCACCTGTTCGGCGAGTTCGAAGGCGCCCTTGATGATGTCGTCGGGATTGATCGATCCGCGCTCGCGTCGTTGACGCTTCTCCGCGGTCGCCTGCCTTGCCACTAGGGCACCTCCATCGAATTAGCCGCGCAGCCTGCAAAGCGGGTTGGTGGACCTGAATGTACCGTCAGCCGCCTCTGATCTGCGCCAATGCAGGGGTGTCGCGGCCACGCCGTTGCCGTCAACCATACCGGCAGCCATTCCGTCGCCGGTCTCCACGGTGATTTCGCTGTTCTACTGTAAGTCCTATAGTAAGCTTTTCTACGCAATCGGGTGAGCGAAAGGCCGCATGGACCTCGGGCTGAAGGACGCCACCGCCGTCGTGGTCGGCGGCGGGCGCGGAATGGGTTTTGCGACGGCGCGCTGCCTGGCCGAGGACGGGGCCAGGATCGCGGTTGTCGGGCGGACGCCGGATGTCCTCGCAGACGCGGCGACCGCCCTCGCCGAAATCGGAAGCCCGGACACGCTTGCGCTGAGCGCCGACACCACCGACGCTGACCAGGTGCAGCGAGCCTTCGACGAAGTCGCACAGCGCTGGGACGGTCGGCTCAACATCCTGATCAACGCCGTCGGTCCAGACGCGGTCGGCACCTTCGAGGACCTGACCGACGAGCAGTGGCGCATTGCGTTCGACAGCGGCGTGATGGGCATGGTGCACTGCGTGCGCTCGGCTTTACCGCTGTTGCGCGCGGCCGAATGGGCGCGGGTGGTCAACTTCTCCGCACATTCGACGCAACGGCAGAGCGTGATCCTGCCCGCCTACACCGCAGCCAAAGCGGCGCTGACGAGCATCTCGAAGAACCTGTCGCTGCTGCTGGCCCCCGACGAGATCATGGTCAACGTGGTCTCTCCGGGCAGCATCGCCTCCGAAGCGCTGATCGGGTGGGCCGAGTCGGTGGGCGTCGACGGCAACGATCCGTACGCGTTGATGTCCGCCATCGGCGAGCACTTCGGCCATCCGGCGCATCTCCCGCGCGCGGGGCTGCCCGACGAAATCGCGCCCGTGGTCGCATTTCTCGCCTCCCGCCGCAACTCGTATATGACCGGCGCCAACGTAAACGTCGACGGGGGCTCAGATTTCACCTGAGCCTTCACGTGAGATTCGATCGAATCGGCTGAGGAGGTCATCGTGGCTTCGGCGAAGGACGCCCGGGAGTGGGCCCGCAATCATCTGCGCGGGATCGGTGATTCGCTCTACACGCCGTTCTGCGGCGTCGACGGTGACGACATCGATTGGGACGCCTACCGAACGCTGGTGCGGCACTGCGTCGGTGCGTTGAATCATCCGCTGCTGTGGTGCACGAGCGGTATCGCCGAATTCTGGGCGCTGACGATCGACGAGCGAAAGCGGTTGCTGGAGGTCGCGATCGAGGAGGGCCGCGCCGCCAACCCCGATGTCGTCGTGCAGGCGTGCACCGCGGCGACGGCCGCCAAGGACTGCCTGGAGCTCACGCGTCACGCGCAGGAGGCCGGAGCCGACATCGTGTACATCCAGACCCCGATGATGGAGGCGCACGGCGGGCAGGGTGTGCTGAACTTCTTCCGCTACATCGCCGACCGCACCGACATCGCATTGGGCATGTTCAATTCGCCGTCGTCGGGCTACGTCCTGACGCCGGCCGAAAGCGCCGCCATCTACAACGAGATTCCGGCGGTCTGCGCGACGAAGGAAGGCGCCTTCCGGCCGATGGCGAGCAGGATGCTGCACGAGTTGGCGCCCGGTCTGGCGGTGTGGGAGTGCGACAAGACCGTGTACCGCGCCGGGTGGCTGCGCGACGGCATCGTCTGCCCCGCGCAATTGGGCACCGCCGGCTATCTGTTCGAAACCCCGGAGCGACGCGTGTTCAGTGAGTACTGGGAGCTCATCGTCAACGACAAACTCGTGGAGGCGATGGACCACGCGCGCGAGTCCGGGCTCGACCAGTTCGACCTCGACATGGGCTCGTGGTTCACCTGCTATCCGGGGCGGCCCGACTACTTCACCCACTGGGGCGGGGCGTTCAAATACGCGGCGTCGGTGTTGGGCCTGCCGATCGGGGAGTTTCCGCACTCTCGTCCGCCCCAGGCACAGCTGCCGGCTGAGGCGAAAGCCCAGATCGACGCCGCGTATCGGCGGCTCGGGCTGGTCGATGCGTGAGCGTCTCGACGTGCCGTCCGACCACGTTCGGCAGGCGGCGGCAACGGTTGCGGAAGGCGCTACCGATAGGTGTACAGTATGAGCATTCACAAAGCTCGCGCCGCTGGAGGAGGACTGCTGGTTGAGCGCTCCTGACCACGTCGCCGACGCCCGATCCGACTCCGATGACGCGCCGGTCCGCTACGAGGTGCTCGACACCGGGGTAGCGGTGCTCACCCTCAACAGGCCGGACCGGATGAACGGTTGGGGCGGCGGACTTGCCGGCACGTTCTACGAACGCATGGACGACGCCGAAGCCGACCCTGCGGTGCGGGCGATCGTCGTCACCGGCAGCGGCCGCGCCTTCTGCGCGGGCGCCGACATGGGCGACCTGACGACGATCAGCGCGACGACGGTCGACGCCGCGGCCGACACCGACGTCGGCAAGCTCGTCGGTGCCCGGCATCCGCACTTCCTGATGGGCATGCGCAAACCCGTCATCGCCGCGGTCAACGGCGCCTGCGCGGGCATCGGGCTGACGCTGGCGCTGGCGTGCGACGTGCGCTTCGCGGCCGAGGGCGCCAAGTTCACGACGTCCTTCGCCCGGCGCGGGTTGATCGCCGAATACGGCATCTCGTGGATGCTGCCGCGCATCGTCGGCACCGGCGTGGCCATGGACCTGCTGCTGTCGGGACGGGTGTTCTTCGCCGACGAGGCCGCCAGGCTGGGGGTGGTCAACGAGGTGGTGGCAGCCGACGAATTGCTGGCCCGCGCGATCGGCTACGCCGAGGACATCGCCGCCAACTGTGCGCCCAGTTCCCTGGCGGTGATCAAACAACAGGTGTACGCAGACACCATGCGCGATGTCTTCGACGCCAGCGAGCACGCCGAGAAGCTGATGCACGAGTCGATGACACGACCCGACTTCCTCGAGGGCATCACGAGTTTCTTCGAGAAGCGCCCCCCGAACTTCCCGCCCCTGACACGTGAGGAGGATGCGACATGAGCGCACCACAGCCCCTGGACTACATGGCCATCGACGTCGACAACCACTACTACGAACCGCTCGACGCGTGCACCCGGCACCTGCCCAAAGAGTTCCGCAGCCGCGGCGTGCAGATGCTGACCGACGGAAAACGCACGTACGCGGTGTTCGGCGGTGTGATCAACCATTTCATCCCGAACCCGACGTTCGACCCGATCATCGAACCCGGCTGCCTGGACCTGCTGTTCCGCGGCGAGATACCCGAAGGTGTCGACCCGGCGTCGCTGATGAAGGTCGACCGGCTGGCCGATCATCCCGAGTACCAGAACCGCGACGCCCGCGTGAAGATCCTCGACAAGCAGAACCTCGAAACCGTGTTCATGCTGCCGACTTTCGCGTGCGGCGTCGAGGAGGGACTCAAGCACGACATCCCGGCCACCATGGCGACGGTCCATGCTTTCAACCTGTGGCTCGACGAGGACTGGGGATTCGACCGGCCCGATCACCGCATCATCGCCGCGCCGATCATCTCGCTGGCCGACCCCGCGAAGGCCATCGAGGAGGTTGAATTCGTCCTGAACAGGGGCGCGAAGCTGGTGTGCGTGCGGCCGGCGCCGGTGCCGGGTGACGTACGGCCGCGCTCACTCGGCGATCCGGTGCACGACCCGGTGTGGGCGCGTCTGGCCGAGGCGGGCGTCCCGGTGGTCTTTCACCTGTCCGACTCCGGCTACATGGCGATCCCCGCGCTGTGGGGCGGCAGCGGTGTGTTCAAGGGCTTCGGTAAGCGCGATCCGCTCGACATGGTGATCATGGACGACCGCGCCATCCACGACACCATCGCCGCGATGATCGTCCACCAGGTGTTCACCCGGCATCCCAAGCTCAGAGTGGTCAGCATCGAGAACGGTTCCTACTTCGTCTACCGACTGATCAAGCGGCTCAAGAAGTCCGCCAACAACGCGCCGTACCACTACAAGGAGGATCCGGTCGAGCAGCTGCGCAACAACGTCTGGATCGCGCCGTACTACGAGGACGACGTGAAGCTGCTGGCCGACACCATCGGTGTGGACAAGATTCTGTTCGGGTCCGACTGGCCGCATGGTGAGGGGTTGGCAGATCCCACCTCGTTCACCGCCGACATCCCGCAGTTCCCCGAGTTCAGCCACGAAGACACCCGAAAGGTCATGCGCGACAACGCCCTCGAACTTCTCGGCGCGAACGTCGCGGCCGTGTGATGCCGAACGGAATCACGCGCCATTGTGCGGTTTCATCCGCACATCGCGGCGTGTCGCGGATGAAACCGCACAACGGGAACAGCGGGGGTGCTGGCCGATGAGAGAGTGGACGATCGGGGCGGTTCTCGACGCGATCGCCGAGGCGGTGCCCGATCGGGTGATGACAGTTTGCGGCCGCCGCCGCAGCACCTTCGGTGAATCGGCCGATCGCACCCGCCGCCTGGCCAACTATCTCGCCGCTCAGGGACTCGGCGCGCACCGCGAGCGCGCTGACCTGCAGAACTGGGAGTGCGGACAGGACCGTGTCGCGCTGCTCATGCACAACGACCTGTACCCGGACATGGTGATCGGATGTCTGAAGGCCCGCACGGTCCCTGTCAACGTCAACTACAACTACACGCCGCGCGAAGTCGCCGAACTCCTCGACTACCTGCGCCCGCGCGCGGTCATCTACCACCGGTCGTTCGGCCCGAAGTTCGCAGACGTGCTGCCGCCCGCCTCGGCGGACCTGCTGATCGAGATCGATGACGGGACGTCCGAACGTCAGCTCGCCGGCGCCCTCACTCTCGATGATGTTCTGGCGCAGGGCAATACCGACATCGACATCACCGCTTCACCCGACGACGTCATGATGGTGTGCACCGGTGGGACAACCGGCAGGCCCAAGGGCGTGATGTGGCGCCAGAGCGACACCTACGTCATCTCGATGAACGGCGCCGACCACGAGTCGGTCGACGAGATCCACGCCAAAGTTGCGCATGGGGGACAACCCTGGTTCGCGGTCTCTCCGCTGATGCACGCGGCCGGGATGTGGACGGCGTTCGCCGCCTTGCTCAACGGCCTGCCCGTGATCCTCTACGACCGAACCCGATTCGATGCGCGAGCGGTGCTGGAAACCGCCCAGCGGGAGAAGGTCGGCCTGATGACGATGGTCGGTGACGCCTACGCGGCACCGTTGGTGGAGGAGCTGCGACGCGGCTCCTACGACCTGTCGTCGTTGTTCGCGATCGGGACCGGCGGGGCGGCCACCAACCCGAAACACCAACGCGCGCTTCTGGAGTTACTGCCCCAGATCACCCTCATCAACGGGTACGGATCCTCGGAAACCGGAAACGTGGGGTTCGGCCGCAGCCAGCGCGGTGAGCAGAAGGAGACCTTCGAGCTGCGGGAGGGCGCGCTGGTGCTCTCCGAGGACTACCAACGCTTCCTCGAACCCGGCGAGGACGAGATCGGTTTTGTTGCGCGCGGCGGCCGAATTCCGCTCGGCTACTTCGACGACGAGGCGGCGACACGCCGGACCTTTCCGGTGGTCGACGGCCAGCGTGTGGTGATCTCGGGCGACCGGGGATCGTTGGCCTCCGACGGCACGCTGCGGTTGTTCGGACGTGATTCGTTGGTCGTCAACACGGGAGGCGAGAAGGTGTTCGTCGAGGAGGTCGAGGAGGTGCTGCGCGCTCATCCGGCCATATCCGACGCCCTGGTGGTGGGGCGGCCGAGCGAGCGCTGGGGTGAGGAGATCGTCGCGCTCGTTTCGCTGCGCGACGGTGCCGAGGCCGCCCACGACCCGTTGCACGCGCACTGCACATCGAGCCTGGCGCGGTTCAAGGCGCCCAAACAGTTCATCTTCGTCGACCAGGTGCGTCGCCTCGGAAATGGCAAACCGGACTATCGCTGGGCCAAAGCCGCTGCGACACAACAGGTGAACGCATGAGCGCCCGCGCCATTGACTGCCTGGTCAACGTCCACTTCGGCGAGACCGAACAGCAGCCGACCTGGATGCTCAAGGTCCGCGACGACTACTTCAAGGGCCCGCAGTCGATGTTCGCCCCCGTCGATCTCGGCGAGCTGCTCGAGGAGATGGACGAGCAGGGGGTTCAGAAGGCGATCCTGATGGACAGCATCGCCAAACCCTCCACCACGGCACGCAAGTTCGTCGACGCCAGGCCCGACAGGTTCGCGCTGGCGATCGGCGGGGTCAACCTGCTGCGGCCGATCCCGTCGCTGCGGGAGCTGGCTTCCGTCGTCAACGACCTGCCGGTGGCGTATGCGGCGGTGGGACCGAGCTTTTGGGGCGACGGGCAGTACCCGCCCAGCGACGCGGTCTACTACCCGCTCTACACCAAATGTGCCGAACTCGGGCTGCCGCTGTGCGTCAACACCGGGATCCCCGGACCGCCGATCCCCGGCGAGGTGCAGAACCCGATCCACCTCGATCGGGTCTGCGTGCGGTTCCCCGAACTCAAGCTCTGCATGATCCACGGTGCCGACCCGTGGTGGGACGTCGCGATCCGCCTGCTGATCAAATATCAGAACCTGCGCCTGATGACGTCGGCATGGTCGCCCAAGCGGCTGCCCGACAGCCTGCTCCACTACATGCGGACCCGAGGGCCCGACAAGGTGATCTACGCATCGGATTGGCCGGTGCTCAAGATGCGCCGCGTCGTGCCCGAGGCGCTCGCCCTTGACCTGCCGGCCGAGGTGCTGGACAACTACTTGTACAACAACGCGCAGAAGTTCTTCTTCGGCGCCGACGAGGAGCAGTGATGGACCGCTACGAACTGCGCAGGCTCGACTACAGCCTGTCCGACGACCACCAGGCGCTGCAGGCGGCGTACAAGGATTTCTTCAAGACGCACTGTTCGATCGAAACCGTCCGCGCCGCGGAGGCATCCGGTTTCGACAAGAGCCTCTGGGAGCGGTTGTGCACGATGGGCGCGGCCACGATGGCGCTGCCCGAAGACGCGGGCGGCGACGGCGCCACCCTGGTCGACCTCACTCTGGTGGCCGAGGAGATCGGTCGCTCGCTGGCGCCGGTGCCGTGGATCGACCACGTCAGCGCGGCGCGGCTGCTCGGCCGGCTCGGTGCGGCTGACCCCGACATCGTGAGCGGCACGCAGATCGTCGGGCTGGACCCCCAGCAGGACAGCGTATCCGGGGTGCGCCTGCTGCCGAGCGGATCGATCGCCGACCACATCGTCCTGCGCGACGGTGACGACATCGTCAAGCTGACGTTCGCGACCCGCCCCACCAAGGTCGACAACATCGGCCGGCTGCCGATGGCGTGGATTGACCCGGCCGCCGCCGACAACCGGACCGTCCTGGCAAGCGGAGCCGACGTGCTGGCGGAATACCAACGGGCACTGGACGAATGGCGGGTGCTGACCGGTGCGGCGCTCGTCGGTCTGGTCGAGGAGACGATGACGATCGCCGCGGAGTTCGCCAAGACCCGCTACACCCTCGGGGTGCCCATCTCGACGTTGCAGGCGATCTCGCATCCCCTGGCCAACATCGCGATCACGGTGCAGGGCGGGCGTAACCTGGCGCGCCGCGCCGCGTGGTTCCTCGACAACGAACCCGACGAGCGGCCCGAACTGGCGCCGTCGGCATTTGTGTTCATGGCCGAGGAGGCGTCCAAGGCCGCCACGATGGCGGTGCAGGTGCAAGGCGGGCTCGGGGTTTCGGCGGAGGCCGCCGCCAGTGCGTACCTGTTGCGCGCCCGCGGGTGGGCGCTGGCCGGGGGAGACCCGGCCGCCGCAGCCAAGTACATCGCCGGCATCGTCGCGGCTCGCGAGAGCGGAGAGGGCAAGTAATGGATTTCTCACGGGTCGAACTGTCCGAAGAGGATCAGGCGTTCCTCGAGGAGTCGCGGGCCTTCCTGGCCGAGATCGTCACCGAGGAGGTGATCCGGCGGGACCGCGAGACCGGCGACAACTTCGACGAGGGTGTGCATCTGGCGCTCGGTAAGGCAGGATACCTTGCGCGCGAATGGAAGCCAGAATCCGAAGGCGGGTTCAACCGGGTCCGGCGGCGCATCTGGGAGCTGGAGAAGCGCCGTGCGCATGTGCCGTGGGTGACGTTCGGTACGACGGCGATGATCGCGCGGTCGGTCGACAAGTTCGGCTCACCCGAACTCAAGGCCGAGGTGATGCCGCGGGTGTACACCGGTGAGGTCCGGCTCTGCCTGGGCTACACCGAACCCGAGGGCGGGTCCGACGTCGCGACCTGCAAGACCAGGGCCGTGCGGGAAGCGGATGGATCGAGCTGGATTATCAATGGCTCGAAGATGTTCACCACCGGCGCGCACAACTGCCAGTACGTCTTCCTCATCACCAACACCGATCCCGACGCGCCGAAACACAAGAGCCTCACCATGTTTCTGGTCCCGCTCGACTCACCCGGGATCGAGATCCAGGGCATCCGCACGGTCGACGGCGACCGGACGAACATCGTCTACTACAGCGATGTCCGCGTCGACGACAAGTACCGTCTCGGCGAGGTGAACGACGGCTGGACGGTGGTGCGCGAACCGCTCAACGTCGAGCACGGCGCGGTCGAGGCGGCCGCCGACGGCCTGCAGGACGTCTCGATCATGATGCACCAGGCCAACACGATGGCCGCCGCGGTCGACAAGGCCGCCGCCAAGGTCACGGAACCGGATCCCAACGGGCGCAGGCTGATCGACGACGGGTCGGTGGCTTACCGGTTGGGCCGCAGCGTCGCCCGCATGGAGGCGTCGTTCTCGGCCACCAGCATCTTCGGCCGGGTGGCGCTGGCACAGACCATGCGCGACATCTCACCGGATCTGATGGATCTGCTCGGCACGGCGTCCTCGCTGCCGCTGGGCACCGACGGGGCGATCGACGACGGCGCGGCCGAGTACGTGTACCGCTTCGCGCCGCTGGTCGGCATCTACGGCGGCACGCTGGAAGTGTTCCGCAACATGATCGCCCAGTACGTGCTCGGCCTCGGCAAGCCGGCATACGCCCCGCCGGCCAAGAAAGCCTCCTAACCTTTTTTCGCGAGCGTCCGTGTTTGCGCACGAAACGCCGTGAAAATCTGACAGTTTCCGGTCGCTCGCGAGGTACAGAACATGACAGACGCACCCCCGACAGCGAAACAGCCCGCGCGCCGCGCGCTGGTGATGGGCCCGAGCGGGTTCGTCGGTTCGCACGTCACGCGCAAACTCGTCGAGCGCGGCGACGATGTGCGGGTGTATCTGCGTGAGACGAGTTCGACGGTGGCCATCGACGACCTCGACGTCGAGCGCTGCTACGGCGACCTGTACGACGAAGAAGCGCTCCGCGCGGCGATGGCCGACCGCGACGTCGTCCACTACTGCATCGTCGACACCCGATTTCATCTGAGCGACCCCGCACCGCTGTTCGAAACCAACGTCAACTGTTTGCGCCGGGTGCTCGATGTCGCGGCGAAGG
Source organism: Mycobacterium sp. GA-1199 (assembly GCF_001500045.1). Taxonomy (GTDB): domain Bacteria; phylum Actinomycetota; class Actinomycetes; order Mycobacteriales; family Mycobacteriaceae; genus Mycobacterium. Next base: position 52,077 of record NZ_LQIX01000021.1, on the reverse strand, counting down.
CGGGCCTGCACCGGTTCGTGTTCTGCAGCACCATCGGAACGATCGCCCTCGGCGACGGAAGCCGTCCCGTGACCGAGGACATGCCGTTCGACTGGGGCGACCGGGGCGGGGCATACATCGAATCGCGCCGTCAGGCCGAGGAACTGGTCCTGTCCTACGCCCGCGACCGCGGCCTGCCCGCCGTGGTGATGAACGTGTCCAACCCGTACGGGCCCCGCGACTGGCAACCGCACCAGGGGCTGATGGTTCAGTACGCCGCGTTCGGCAAGATCCCGGCCTACATCAAGGGCGTGTCCACCGAGGTCGTCGGCATCGAAGATGTCGCCGAGGCCTTCCTGCTCGCTGCCGAACGCGGCGGCGTGGGCGAGCGATACATCATCTCCGAGAGCTACATGCCGATGCGTGACATGCTCACCACAGCCGCACGGGCGGTCGGGGCGAAGCCGCCGCGTTTCGGCGTCCCGCTTCCGGTGGTGTACGCGACCGTACGGGTCGCCGGCGTGGTGGCCCGGCTGCTGCGGCGGGAGATCCCGATGAACACCACCGGGATCCGGCTGCTGCACATCATGGCGCCTGCCGACCACAGTAAGGCGTCACGGGAACTCGGGTGGCACCCGCGGCCCACCGCCGAGTCGCTCGAACGGGCCGCGCGGTTCTACGTCGAGCAGGCACAGAAGATGTCCACGAGATGACCGAGGTCGACCTCGTCGAGATCGAGGAGATCAAGCAACTGAAGGCGCGCTACTGCCGCCTTCTGGACACCAAGGACTGGGCGGCGTGGCGCACCCTGTTCGCCGATGACTTTCTCAGTGACACGTCCCCCGCCGGTGGAAAGGTGATCCGAGGCGCCGACGAGTTCGTCGCGTTCACCCGGAAGAGCTTGCGCGGCCAGGCCACGGTGCATCAGGTGCACGCCCCGGAGATCGAGCTGACATCGCCGACCACCGCGCGCGGGGTGTGGGCGCTCGAGGATGTCGTGCGTTTCGGCCCCGGTGTCAACCTGCGCGGCTACGGTCACTACCACGAGACCTACGAGAAGTTCGACGGCCATTGGCGCTTCACGAGTTCGACGTTGACGCGGTTGCGCGAGGACGTCTTCAACGGACTCTTTGCCGTCCACATCTCCGAGCGGGTGCGCAAACTCATCGTGAAAGCCTCGCGTCGCGCGATGAAGTGAGGGCGGTCAGGACCGGATGAACTCCAGGAGATCCGGGTTGATGACGTCGTGGTGGGTGACGAACGCGCCGTGCGGATAGCCGGGGTAGGTCTTCAAGGTGCCGTTGGGCAGTAGCTTCGCCGACAGCGGACCGGAGTTCTCGTACGGCACGATCTGGTCGGCGTCGCCGTGCATGACCAGTACCGGAATGGTGATCTTCTTCAGGTCCTCGGTGAAGTCGGTCTGCGAGAAGGCGACGATGCCGTCGTAGTGCGCTTTGGCGCCGCCCATCATGCCTTGGCGCCACCAGTTTTCGATGATCGCCTCCGACGGCTCCACTCCCGGCCGGTTGAACCCGTAGAAGGGGCCGGCCGCGAGCGAGCGGTAGAACTCAGAGCGGTTGGCGGCCAATTGCGCTTGCAGATCGTCGAACACGTCTTTGGGCAGCCCGCCGGGGTTGGCGTCGGTCTTGACCATCAGCGGCGGCACGGAACTGATCAGCACCGCCTTGGCCGCTCGCGCCTGCCCGTGCCGGGCCAGATAATGCGCCACCTCGCCGCCGCCGGTGGAGTGGCCGATGTGGACTGCGTCGTGAAGGTCGAGGTGCTCGACGACAGCGGCGAGATCGTCGGCGTAGTGGTCCATGTCATGTCCGTCGGCGACCTGCGCCGAGCGGCCATGCCCACGGCGGTCGTGGGCGATCACGCGGTACCCGTGCTGGGCGAAGAACATCATCTGCGTGTCCCAGTCGTCGGCCGACAGCGGCCAACCGTGGCTGAACACGATCGGCTGACCCGACCCCCAGTCCTTGAAGAAGATCTCGACGCCGTCGCTGGTGGTGATCGTGGGCATGCTGGCTCCTCCCGGGGAACGTCCGGCTATGCGCACTCTGCCACGCTTGCACTGCTTACGCGCGACTTCTCGTCGCGCTCGTCAGGCGTTTGACAGCGCGGGCGGTCTGACGGCATCCGGGTCCGGGTTGGCGATCGGCAGGCCCATGAACCGGCGCGCGTTGTCGCCCATGAAGTCGTAGGTGCGACGCACGTCCATGCCTTCGGCGTACTTCCAGAAGCCCTTCGGCTCGGCGAGACCCTCCGGATGCGGGTAGTCCGAGCCGAACAGCACCCGGTCCCAGCCGACCGTCTCGACGACGTCGGATACACAACCCTCCCAGAACGGGCTCACCCAGATGTTGCGCCGGAACACCTCGTGCGGGTGCTCACCGAAGTTCTGTGGCATCTTCCGGTAGAGGTCGTCGAAGTCCTTGAACAGCGGTCCGATCCACGAACTGCCGTTCTCGACGCTGGCGATGCGCAGCTTTGGGAAGCGCGTCAGCGTGCCGTGGCAGATCAGGCTGGTGATCATGTCGGCGATCTCGCGGTGGCCGAGCACCATCCACCGGAATGCGCTCTGCGCCATGAAGTTCTGGGTGTGCGGTGGCTCCCACTGCCCGACGTAGTCGTCGAGCGGGGGATAGCTCGCGTGCAGCACGATGGGCAACCCGGCAGCTTCGACGTCGCGCCAGAACGGGTCGAACTCGGGCAGCGCCGGTGAGCGCCAACCGTGCAGTCCTCGAACCGGTCCCGGCTTCACGAGCGCGACCTTGGCGCCGTTGTCGAGGATGTACTCGAGTTCGCGTTGCGCACCGTCGCCCTCGGAGAGGTTGATGATCGGCGTGGAGAAGATCCGGTTCTGGTAGTTGAAGGTCCAGTGTTCGCACATCCACTGGTTGAGGGCGTGGATGATCGCGAGGCTGAGTTGGGGATCATCGGCGGTTGCGTGCTCGATGAGGCTGGCCAAGGTCGGGTAGTTCAGCGCTTCGACGACACCTTGGCGGTCGAGTTCGACGATGCGGTCGTCGGGGTTGCGGGTCGCGGCGGGCGCTTCGATCGCCGGGCCCTGCATCTCGCGCAGCGTCAGGCCTTCGGTGTTCTCGCCGGCGAAGAACTTCTCGTGGGCGCCGGGTGCGGCGACGCGCTCGAACGTCGGATTCGGGATGAAGTCGTTGACGCGGTTGTTGATGACGATGCGGGTGTGCCGGCCGAACTTCGCGAATTGCACGGCGCGCGAGAATTTCTCGGGCAGGTACTTAGTCAGCGCGTCGGCCGTCTCGTACATGTGCTGGTCGGCGTCGAAGATCGGCGCCCCGGTGAATTGGGTCATGGTCACCTCGTGAGGATCGTCGCGGCGGCGGTTCCGGGTGCGCCGTAGAGCTGCGCGAAGCCGACCTTCGGCTCGCCGGGCACCTGGCGATCACCGGCTTCGCCGCGCAGTTGGCGGACCAACTCGTGGATCTGGCGCAACCCCGACGCGCCGATCGGCTCGCCGTTGGCGATGAGCCCGCCGTCGGTGTTGATCGGCAGCGATCCGGTGATCTCGGTGGCCCCGTCGGCCAGCAGCTTCTCCTGGTCTCCGTCGGCGCAGAAACCGCACTCGGCCATGTGGATGATCTCGGCGCCGGCATCGGTGTCCTGCAACTGGATGACGTCGACGTCCTGCGGTGCCACACCGGCCTTTTCGAACGCGGCTTTCGCGGCGTAGACGGTGGGTGCGACGTCCTCCTCGACGGGTGCGAACGTGGTGTTCACCTCGTAGGCGCCGTATTTTCGGGTACGGACCTCGACCGCGCGCAGGTACACGGGTTTGGTGGTGTACCGCTCGGCGATGTCGGCGCGACACATCACGACGGCGGCCGCCCCCTCGTCGGGTGCGCAGAACATGTACTGCGTGAGGGGATAGTTCAGCATCGTGGAGTTGAGGATCTGGTCCTCGGGGATGGGCTTGCGGCGAAACGCGTTGGGGTTCAGTGCGCCGTTGCGGAAGTTCTTGGCCGCCACCTTGGCCAGCGTCTGCTGGGAGATGCCGTGCTCGTGCAGATAGCGGTTGGCCTTCATCCCGAAGAACTGGGTGGTGAGGTACTGACCGTTCTCGGCGTACCAGCGCGGCATGCCGACCAGGGCGGGGTCTTCGGTGAACGCGCCCCGCGGATGTTTGTCCAGACCGATCGCGATGCCGATGTCGTAGTCGCCCAACCGGATTCCGTCGGCGCAGGCCTTCGCGGCGCTGGCCGCTGTGGCGCAGGCGTTGAACACGTTGGTGAACGGGATGCCCGACAGCCCGACCATGCCGACGATCGCATCGGGGTTGGCGACGGTCCAGCTGCCTCCGGTGGCGAACTGGACGTCGCGCCACTCGACACCGGCGTCGGCGACGGCGGCGAAGATCGCGTCGACGCCCATCTCCATCGCGGACTTGCCCTCGAAGCGTCCGAAGGGATGCAGTCCGACACCGATGATCGCCACGTCGTGCATGCCTGATCCTCTCTGGTCAACGCCGATCCGACGTGTAACTGTAACTCTTACAGTATTGTAATCGGCGTGGTGCCGGTCATCGAGAACAAGCCGACCTTCTGCCGGATCTGCGAGCCGCTGTGCGGGATGATCGCGACGGTCGAGGACGGCCGCCTGGTGGCGCTGCGACCGGACAAGGAGCATCCGCTGTCGGCCGGCTTCGCGTGCCAGAAGGGCATCGCGTTCACCGAGGTCGTCAACGATCCGGATCGGGTGACGCGGCCGTTGCGCCGCGGGCCGTCCGGCTTCCACGAGGTGACGTGGGACGAGGCGATGGACGACATCGCGGCCCGATTGTCGGCGATCCTGCGCCGCCACGGCTCCGGTGCGGTCGGCTGGTACATGGGCAATCCCGGCGCCTTCAGCTACGCGCACACCTTCGCGGCGTTGTTGTTCATGAAGGGCCTCGGCCGCCACGGCCACTACTTCACTGCATCCTCTCAGGACACCAACAGCAGGCTCATCGCCAGCCAGTTGCTCTACGGTGTGCCGACCTCGGTGCCCATTCCGGACCTCATGCGGACCGACCTCCTGGTGATGATGGGCGCGAATCCGGTTGTGTCCCACGGCAGCTTCCTCACCGCGCCGCGGATCAAGGACCGCATGCACGACATCGTCAAGCGCGGTGGGCGCGTGGTGATCGTCGACCCGAGGCGCAGCGAGACCGCCGTGGCGTTCGAATGGCTCGGCATCGTGCCGGACACCGACTCGTTGTTCCTGCTGTCCCTGCTCCAGGTGATGTTCGCCGAGGATCTGGTCGACGTGGCCGCGGTGGAACGGAAGGCCGACGGCGTGGACTGGCTGCGGGACTTGTGCCGTCCGTTCACTCCGGAGTCGACGGCGGCCCGCACTGGCATCGACGCCGAGAGCGTCCGCGCATTGGCCCGCGATCTGGTGACCGCGCCGCGGGCGGCGGTCTACGGGAGGCTCGGCACCTGTGTCGGCACGCACGGCACGCTGACCACGTACCTGATCGACGCGGTGAACCTGGTGGCCGGCAACCTCGACGTGCCGGGCGGCTCGGTGTTCAGCTCCATGCACACCGTCGGCCAGAAGTGGCAGAACGTCGCGATGGGCGCCGTGATGCGGCGGTCCTACCGGCGGAAGCGCTCGCGGATCAGCGGGATCCCGAGCGCGATCGGCTCGGAGCCTGCCGCGCTGATGGCCAAGGAGATCACGACCCCTGGCGAGCGCCAGATCCGGGCGTTGTTCGTCTCGGCAGGCAATCCCGTGCTGTCGGTGCCCAACGGTGAGGAACTCGAGGCGGCGTTCGGTGAGCTGGAGCTGTCGGTCGCGCTCGACTTCTACGTCACCGAGACGGGCGCGCAGTGCGACTACATCCTCCCGGTCACGACGATGTACGAGCGCGACGACTTCCCGTACACGTTCCAGGGGTTTCAGGCCACGCCGTTCCGGCAGGCGACCGAAGCCGTGTTGGCGCCGGTGGGTCAGGCCCGCGGGGAGTGGGACATCGTCGAGGACCTGGCCCGGCGGCTGGCCCGTCGCGTGCCGGCCTTCACGGTGTTCTCCGGTGTGCGGAGGGTGGCGCGGCTGTTGGGCATTGAGGCTTCGCCGCGGATGATGATGGACGCCCTGGTGCGGATGTCGGAGGGCGGCGACAGGTTCGGGCTGCGGCGCGGCGGGCTGTCGCTGCGTCGGCTGACCGAGCAGCATCCGCATGGCGTGGTGGTCGCACCGCACATCCGCACGGGTGTGCTGCGCGGGGCCGTCGGCTACCTGTCGCGCCGGGTTCGGCTGGCCCATCCGGGGATCGCCGACGAAGTCGACAAGCTGTCTCGGCGGGTGCTGCCCGACGGCTATCCGCTGCGGATGATCGGGCTGCGTGAGCCGCGCTCGGAGAACTCGTGGATGCACAACTCGCCGCTGTTGATGCGCGGCGACCGTCACCAGCATGCGCTGATACATGTCGACGACGCGGCCGAGTTGCATATCGTCGACGGCGACGAGGTGCGGATCGCGTCACCGTACGGCGCCATCACCGTGCCGGTGCTGACGACGAAGGACCTCGTACCCGGTGTCGTCGCGGTGCCACACGGCTGGGGGCACAAGGGAACCGGGAGTTGGCGGTTGGCCAACCGGGCCGGCGGCGCGAACGTCAACCAGCTGACATCCAGCGACCCCGCCGATGTGGAGGCGCTGTCGGGCATGGCCTGGCTGACGGGCGTGCCGATCCGGGTCGAGCGCGTCGCCTAGTTCCGCGAGCGTGCGTGTCTGACGCCGACACGCGAGACTTTTTCGCCACTTTGCGCACGTCGACGGCCGTTGAGCGTGCGCAAAGTGCTGTTCTCACACGGCGTTTCGTGTGCAGACACGCACGCTCGCGCAACAGCGGAACCGGGGCGAACAGGGCTCAGGCGATGGCGCCCTTGTCCTTCAGCGCCTCGATGCGGTCCCAGTCCATGCCGATGTCCATGAGCACCAGCTCGGTGTGCTCGCTGGCCTGCGGTGCGCGCGTCGTCTCCAGCGGCTCGTGATTGAACTGCACCGGTCCGCGGACGACCTTGAACGGCTCACCGCCGTCGGCCGCCTCGACCTCGACGACCATGTCGTTGGCCAGCGCCTGCTCGTCGGTGGCCAGATCGAGGAAGCTCTGGAACGGCGCCCACTGCCCTTTCATCGTCTTCAGCCGTTGGCGCCAGTACTCGAACGGCTTGCTGCCAATCTTCTCTCGAATCAATTCGACTGCGGCTGCGGCGTTCTCGATCAACGGCATCACATCGCAGAAACGAGGATCGTCGGCGAGCTCCGGCAGTTCCAGATGTTCGAACGCGTCGCGGATGTATCCCGTCGGGCTGACGATGCACAAGTTGATCGTGCCGCCGTCGGAGGTCAGGTAGTTGGCCATGAACGGGTTCACGCTCGGGCCCGCGGCATCCGGCATCAGCGAGCGCATGGTCTCGCCGGTCTCCATGCCCTGTGTCATGCTGGCACCGCCGGCCCACCACGCCGTGCTCAGCAGCGAAACGTCGAGCTCGACCGCCTCGCCGGTGCGCATCCGGTGAAACAGTGCAGCCGAGATCCCGCCTGCGATGTTCATCCCGCCGATCGAGTCGCCGAACGCCGGAATGCCCTGCGACAGTGCACCGCCGATTTCCTCGGGGGTCAAGGCGTGCCCGACCCCGCTGCGCGTCCAGAACGCGGTGCCGTCGAAACCTCCGGTATCGCGCTCGGATCCCTTGTCGCCGTATGCGCTTCCGCGCGCGTAGATGATGTCGGGGTTCGCGGCGCGGATGTGCTCGACGTCGAACTTGTTCTTCTGCCGCTGTGCGGGAAGGTAATTGGTGAGGAAGACATCAGACGTCCTGGCGATCTCGTAGAGCACCTCCTGACCCTCGGGCGTCGACACGTCGATGCCCACGCTGCGCTTACCGCGGTTGGGGTGTTCGATCAGCGGATGGCGGTTGGGGTCGAGTTGGAATCCGCCCATGTTGATGAAGCCGCGTTGGGTGTCACCGCGCACCGGGTGCTCCACCTTGATGACGTCGGCGCCCCAATCGGCGAGGATCGCCCCCGCTGCGGGGACGAACGTGAACTGTGCGACTTCGAGGACGCGCACGCCCTCCATGACCTTGACCAAATCGGCTCCCTCGTATCCGGCGCTCCGGCTGTTGAATAAACTTACCGTAAGCATTACAGTTAGTCGTCCCGCAAAGAGAGTCTACGAGGTGCCGGTGAGTGACGTCGATGAACGGACCGAGACCAGCATCGACGTCGGCGAGCGCGCCGCGAGACGCGCCGAATCGCGAATGCTCATCGACGGGCAACTCGTGTCATCGGCCTCCGGTGCTCAGTTCGACAACCTGAGCCCGGCCACCGGCCGTCTGCTGGGAACCACGGCCGCCGCCGAGACCGAGGACATGGATCGCGCGATCGCGGCCGGCCGCCGCGCCTTCGACGACACCGACTGGGCCACCAATCGACACCTGCGCGCGCGGTGCCTCGATCAGATGCAAGCCGCGATCGAAGCCGAGCAGGAAGATCTGCGCGAGGAGCTGATCGCCGAGGTCGGCTGTCCGGTGATGACGACGCAGTCCGCACAACTTGATTGGCCGTTGGCGGACGGCCTGCGTTATCCAGCGCGGCTGATGCTCGACTTCGAATGGGAGCGCGCGCTCGACGGCGGTGGGCTGTTCGGTGAGCGCAATGTGCGCACCGTGGTCAAGGAACCGGTCGGCGTCGTCGCCGCGATCACCCCGTCCAACTTCCCGATCGAGGTGATCCTCAACAAGCTCGGACCCGCGCTCGCGACGGGAAACACCGTCGTGCTCAAGCCCGACCCGAACACGCCGTGGAACGCCACCAGGCTCGGCCGGCTCATCGCCGAACACACCGACATCCCGCCCGGCGTCGTCAACGTGGTGCCCACCCCGTCCAACGACGTGGCCGGACTGCTCGGCACAGACCCGCGCGTCGACATGATCTCGTTCACCGGCTCGACCGGCGTCGGCAAGCTGCTCATGCGTCAGGGCGCCGACACGATGAAGCGGATGTTCCTGGAACTCGGCGGTAAATCGGTTTCGATCGTGCTCGACGACGCCCCGCCCGCGGCGATCGTCGGCTCTGCGGTGGGGGTGTGCGTACACGCGGGACAGGCGTGCGCGGCCACCACGCGCATGCTGGTGCACCGGTCGCGCTACGACGAGGCCGTCGCCACCATCACCGCCGCCTATCAGGCTGTGCCGGTGGGCGATCCGGTCAGCCCGGACACCCTGGTGGGGCCGGTGATCAGCGCGGTGCAGAAGGCGCGGGTCCTCGACGCGATCGAACAGGCCCGCGCCGACGGCGCCGAAATCGCCGTGGGCGGTGGGCCCGTCGCGAATCTCCCCGGCCATCTGGCCGGCGGCCACTACGTCGCGCCGACGGTGATCGTCGGCGTCGGCAACGAAGCGGCGATCGCCCAGCAGGAGGTGTTCGGCCCGGTGCTGGTGGTGCTGCCGTTCGATGACGACGACGAGGCGGTGCGGATCGCCAACGACAGCGCATACGGATTGGCGGGCGCCGTTTCGTCTCGCTCACTGGAGCGGGGGATGGCGATCGCCCGTCGCATCCGCACCGGTTCGTTCGGCGTCAACGGCGGCATGTTCTACGGGGCGGACGCCCCGTTCGGCGGCTTCAAGAGCAGCGGTGTCGGAAGGCAGTGCGGCGTGGAAGGTTTCGAGCAATACCTCGAGACGAAGACCGTGGCCTACCGCGCGCCGAAGAACGGCGCTACGCCGCCGCGATGATCGATTCGGCGTGATCGAGAATGCTGTCGAGGATGTAGCCGAAGTCGATGTCGTCGGCGAACCCGATGTAGCGGCCGCCGTCGTGACGCTGGGCGGGGAAGCCCTCGGTGCGCTCCTGGAGTCGCTCGAGAACCACCGAGCCCCGGATGTGCACGGAGATCGCGCCGTACGTCTCGGCGGCCTGGTCGACCGTGAGCCCCGCTTCGACCAGCGCGCCGATCGGCTGCCCCAGTTTCTGCAGCGCACCGTGCATCGCGCGGTGTCCGAACTGCCCGCGGATCAGCACCAGGTCGCAGAGGATCGGGTCCGCGCGGAAGCGCTTGCGCATGGTCAAGGCGTGATCGCGCAACGATTCTCGCCAATTCGAGGCGGAGATGGTGGGCACCGTGAACTCGAACCGCTCCAAGGCCCGGTCGGTCATCGCGTCGAGAAGATCGTCCTTGCGGCGGAAGTACCAGTAGATGCTGGTGACGCCGACGCCGAGGTGTTTGGCGAGCTGCGGCATGCTCAGGTTCTCGATCGAGACCTCCTGCGCGACCTGCAGTGCGCCCTCGAGGATCTCCTCGGCACTGATCGAGCCGCGGTCACGGCGCTGGCGGGCACGCCCGCTCGCGGCTTTGGCCACGGATCAGCCGACCGGATCGAACGTCACGGGGAGCGCGGTGGGTGAGCGGAAGGGCTGGCCGGCGATGTGGGGGTTGTCGTCGGTGACGAGTTCGATGTTGGTCAGCCGGTCCAGCAGGCATTCCACCGCCACCCGGGTCTCCATGCGTGCCAGGTGCAGACCCATGCAGGTGTGCTCACCCGCGGCGAAGGAGATGTGCGGAGTCCGCTTGCGGAAGATGTCGAACTCCTCGGAGCGTTCCCAACGCTTTTCGTCGCGGTTGGCCGATCCGATGCATACGTCGATCACCGAGCCCTGGGGGAGTGTGACACCTTCGAGATCGGTCTCCTCGGTCGCGTAGCGCTGCACGGTGGTCAACGGCGTCTCGAACCGGAGGCCTTCTTCGATGGCCGGGGAGATGAGTTCGCGGTCGGCCTGCACCGCGGCGAACTGCTCGGGGTGGGTGAGCAAGAGATACAGCAGGTTTCCCGACGATCGGTAGGTGGTTTCCAGGCCGGCGGGCAGCAGCAGTCGCAGGAACGAGTAGATGGACTCGTCGCTGAGCTTCTCACCGTCGATGTCGGCGGTGACGAGATCGCCGATGATGTCCTCGGTCGGCTTGGACCTGCGCTTGTCGATCTGCGCCAGGAAGTAGTCCTTCAGCGCGGCGGACGCCTCGAATGCGCGCTTGTACCGGACGTGATAGCTGATCAATTCGACGGCACGTTTGCGGAACCACGGCAGGTCTTCCTCGGGCAGGCCCAGCAGCTTGGAGATGACGCGGGTCGGGAACTCGAACGTGAAATCCCGGACGAGGTCGGCACGCCCATCGTCGATGAACTCGTCGATCAGCGCGGTGACCACCGGGCGGACGACCTCGGGTTCCCAGCGCGCCAACGACTTCGACTTGAACGCCGAGGACACCAGGTTGCGGTGGTCCCAGTGCTTCTTGCCCTCCATCGCCAGGATGGTCGGTCCGATGAACAGGCCGATGGTGTTGTCGTAGATGTGTGAGTTGAAGACCTTGCCGTCGCGGAAGACCCGGTTGACGGCGTCGAAAGACACGGCCGCATAGAGGTTTTCCGGCATCGCCTCCGGCGCCTGGGACCAGTCCATGACGCTGCCGCGAAACACGCCGCTGGTTTTCCGCCGCTTCTGCGCGAACAGGGGGTAGGGGTCTCGCAGCAGGTCGAAGGTCTCGTCGACCGTGACATCCTGTACGGGGCTATCCACGGGCTGATCTCCCTCGTCTGGTCCGGACATGTAACCCGCATGGGTACTGTAAAGCTTACAGTATCGGTCTACGTGACGATAGGTGCAGGCTGTGGCAACTGCACGGGTGCGCCTGCGAGCATCGAATTGACGAAGCCGGCGTCGACCTGGAGGTCCTGGCCGGTGATCCACCGCGCCTCCGGGGACCCGAGGAACGAAATGACCGGCACGATGTCGGCGACCGAGGCATGACGCCCGACAGTCGCCTTGCACATGTCCAAGACCTCTTTGCCCATGGTCTGCTCGAAGTCGGTGAGGATAGGTGTCTCGACCGGTCCGGGGCTCACGGTGTTGACTCGCACGCCGTACGTCGTCCACGCCGGCCCCGCAAGCCGTTTGGCGTACAGGATCGCCGCCTGCTTGGACGTGCTGTACACCGGGTAGTCCGGATCCTGCTCGGCCTGCCAGCGCTCGACGGCGTCGGCGTCGGTGAGTTCGAGCAGTCCGTTCAGGGTGTCGATGCGCTGGTCCCACCCGAGCGCGGCGGTGGAGGCGACCGCGACGATCGACCCGCCACGGCGCATGCGGGGCAGCATGCCTTCGACGACCAGTCGCATGCCGAGGTAATTCACCTTCAGCACGTCGGCCGCCGGAGCCGTGCCGGGGACGCCCGCGACGTGCGCCAGGATGTCCCAGCCGGACCCGATCGAGTCGAGCAGGCGGCCAATGTCTGCCGGATCGCGCAGATCGCAGCGGGCGGATTCGGAGGCGGGGGTCCGGTGGTCGCGGACGTCGACCGCGAGGACGTGATCACCGCGGTCGTGGAAATGCGTCGCGAGAGCTGCCCCGATGCCCGAGCCCGCACCGACCACGACGACTTTGCGCTTTTCGGTCATCTCATGCATTCCCTTCGCGGACGGGTGGCGTCGGCGTAACATTCGAATGGCCGACTGTAAGCACGACAGTAAACAATTCGGTTCCGGCAGACAATCATTTTCGGAGATGGTGGTGCGATGAGCGAGAGCACAATTCAGGTCAGTGCCGCCCGGAGCACCCCTCGGGAGGCGATGTCAGCCGTCCTCGAGCGTCAGCGCAGCGCGTTCCTGGCCGACGGCCCGCCCAGCGCGGCCGAGCGGCGCCATCGCATCGACCGGTTGCTGTCGCTCGTGCTGGACAACGCCGACGAGTTCGTCGACGCCATGGCCGCCGATTACGGAACCAGGCCCAGGGCCGGCTCACTGTTCACCGAGATACTCGGCATGATCTCGGTCATCGAGCACACCAGATCGCATGTGGCGCAGTGGATGCGCGCGACACGGTTGATGCGGGCCGGCCGGCTGTTCGGTCTTCGGGCCGACGTCGAACCGTCACCGCTCGGGGTGGTGGGCATCATCGGGCCGTGGAATTTCCCGGTGAACCTGGTGGTGCTGCCCGCTGCGGCGGCCTTCGCCGCAGGCAACCGGGTGATGATCAAGATGTCGGAGATCACGCCGCGCACCGCGGAGCTGATGAAGTCGTTGGCGCCGAGGTACTTCGATGTCACCGAGCTCGACGTGGTGACCGGCGGGCCCGATGTCGCGGCCGAGTTCTCGTCGCTGCCTTTCGACCACCTGTTCTTCACCGGCTCGCCGTCGGTCGGAGCGCTGGTGCAGCGGGCGGCCGCCGAGAACCTGGTGCCCGTGACCCTGGAACTCGGGGGTAAGAACCCGGTGGTCGTTGCCCGCGATGCGGACCTGCATCGGTCGGCGGTCCGCATCGCGCGATCGCGGATGATCAACGGAGGTCAGGTCTGTGTCTGTCCCGACTACGTCTTCGTGTCCGGCGACCGTGAGGCCGCCTTCGTCGACATCGTGAAAGAGACGTGGCGGCAGATGTTTCCGGCGATCCTCGACAACGACGACTACTGCTCGTCGGTGAACGAGGCGAACTTCGATCGGGTGGTCAGCCTGGTCGACGATGCGCGGGCGAAGGGCGCGCGCATCGAGTCTGTCGCACCGGCCGGCGAGGTCCTGCCCGACCGCGCGACCCGCAAGATCGCCCCGACCCTCGTGCGTGACGTCGACGACCGGATGGCCATCGCCGCGGAAGAGGTCTTCGGCCCCGTACTTTCGGTGCGGCCCTACCGCGACCTCGACGAGGCGATCGGCTACATCAACCAGCGGCCCTCACCGCTGGTCGCATACTGGTACGGACCGGACGACACGGAGTTTCGGCGCTTCGTGCGGAGCACCCGCAGCGGCGGCGTCGCGCGAAATGACTTCGCCGCGCAGATGATTCCGTCGGCAGCGCCGTTCGGGGGAGTCGGGCGCAGCGGGATGGGCGCCTACCACGGCAAGGCGGGGTTCGACGCGTTCAGCCACCACCGCACGATCGTCGGCTCCGACCTCCCGGTCACCATCACCGGACGTGCGGCCCCACCGTTCACGCCATCGCTGCGCGCGACGACGGCGCTCGGGTTGCGGATGGCGCGCAACCGGACCAGGCGTCGGATCAGGCGTTCGCGCTGATCGCCTGCTCGCGGGCCCAGCGGTAGTCCGCCTTGCCCGCGGGGCTGCGCTCGATCACCGGGCGGAACACAACAGCCTTCGGAAGTTTGTAGCGCGCAATCGAATTCGCGGCGTGGTCGATGAGTTCCTGAGCGTCGGCGCTGGCCCCCTCCGTGAGGGCGACGACCGCGACCACCTCCTGGCCCCACCGGTCACTGGGCCGGCCCGCCACCACTACGTCTGCCACCGCCGGGTGCGACAACAGCGCGGTCTCGACCTCCTCGGCGAAGATCTTCTCGCCGCCGGAGTTGATGGTGACCGAATCGCGTCCCAACAGTTCGATCGACCCGTCGGCCTGATGGCGGGCGCGGTCACCCGGAATCGAGTAGCGCACACCGTCGATCACCGGGAAGGTCTTGGCGGTCTTGTCCGCATCGCCCTTGTAGCCAAGCGGCACATAGCCCCGCTGCGCCAGCCAGCCGATACCGTCGTGGCCGGGTTCCAGGATCGCGCTGAAATCCTCGGCGGCGACGAAGGTGTCGGGACCCGCGTTGAACTGGCCCGTCGATACCGCACCGGGAGCCGACATGTGGTTCATCTGGATGCCGGTCTCCGAGGACCCGACGCCGTCCATGACGATCAGGCCGGGCTTGACGTCGATGAGCCGCTGTTTGGCGGTGGGGGTGAGCAGCGCCCCGCCGTTGGCGATCACGGCGAGCGACGACAGATCGGCCGAACTGCGCTCGATCGCATCGGCGAGCGGACGTGCGACCGCATCGCCGACCACCTGCACCACAAGGACCTTCTCCCGCTCGATGGTCTCCACGACCTCGTCGACGTCGAGGCTGGCGGGATTCGCCGTGAACACGATGGTCTGCCCCGTGGTCAGAGCCGTCATCGCCGCCCACTGCGCGGCGCCGTGCATGAGCGGCGGCAGGGTGAGGATCTTGCTGCCGGGCCCCTCCGTCACCCGCTTGGCGATGTCGTCGAGCGAGGTGATCAGCTCGCCCGTGGCCATGTTGCGGCCCCCGAACGAGGTCATGAAGATGTCGTGCTGACGCCACAGCACGCCCTTCGGCATGCCCGTCGTACCGCCGGTGTAGAGCACGTAGAGGTCGTCGGGCGAGGGCTCGATGGGCGGCAGCACCGGGGTGCCCGAGCCGACGATCGACTCGTAGTCGACGGCGCCGTCCAGCAGATCATTGCCGGAGTCGTCGGCGATCTGGATGAGCACCCGCAGATTGGGCAGGTCCGCCAGCACCTCGGCGACGCGCGGCGCGAACGCCGCGTGGTACAGCAGTGCGCTGGCGCCCGAATCGTTGAGCAGATAATGCAATTCGTTCTTGACGTACCGGTAGTTGACGTTGAACGGTGCGACCCTGGCGCGCCACGAGCCGAGCATGCCTTCGACGTATTCGGGGCCGTTGTAGGCGTAGATCCCCAGCAGGTCCTGGCCCACCTCATGGCCGGCGAGTTCGGAACGCTCGACGTGACAACCGAGCCCGCGGCTGTGCAGGAACGCGGCCAGGCGGTTGGCGCGTTCGACGACCTGGGCATAGGTGTATCGACGATCGCCTTGGACGATGAACTCGCGGTCGCCGATCACGGCGGCGACGGTGTCGGCGGCGGCCGGGACGGTGAACTGTGTGGTCACAGACATCGTGCCTTTCAAGGCTGGTGGGCAAGCAGTTTGATCATCAGACCGTTGGCCTCGGATAGTACGTTGCCGTCCGCGTCCGTCATCGCCGCCCTCACGAACAGCTTGCGTCCGTCCACGGAGTCGATCCACGCCCGCGCCTCGAGCGGCGCCTCGATCGGCGTCACCCGCCGGTAGTCCACATGCAGGTAGGCGGTGCGGCTGTCGGGTCGGCCCGCGGCCGACACCACCATGCCGAAATGCCAGTCGTAGAACAGCGGGATCACGCCACCGTGCACCGCGTCATTGCCCCCGACGTGGAAGCGGCTGAAGCGCCCGCGCATCGTGACCTCGTCCGGTCCCGACGCCACGACCTGCCACGGTGGCATCAGCGGGTGGCCGTTGCCGGGCAGGTTGGGCGCCCGGCCGGCAGGGGCCACACCGGCGGGAGCCTTGTGTTCCTCCAGGCGTTCGCACATCTCCTCGAGCAGTGCGGCCGAATCGTTCCACAGCGCGGCATCGGGATCGCTGGCCACCGTGATGTTCTGCAGCCGGCGCAGCGCCGCGATGAAACGACCCATCTCCGGCGATCCCAGAGCCGGTTTGACCCTGGCGAATTCGCGGATGTCGTTCTCGGTGTCGGTCACTGCGCGGCTACTTCCATGTGTCGATCAACTCGTCGGTGGTGGTGATCGTCGCCAGCAGCGACAACGTGCTGTCGATGATTGCATTCGAGTAGTCGGTGGGGATTCCGGCCACCGCATCCCGCGGGACCACGACCCGGTACGCGGCGTTGACGGCGTCCATCACCAGGTTGGTGATGGCGACGTTGACCGACACTCCGACGGCGACGATCGTCGAGACCCCGAGATTGCGCAGCACGGCGTCGAGGTCGGTGCCGCCCATCGGGCCGATGCCGTGCCAGCTCCGCAGCACGACGTCGGAGGGCTAAGGCCCCAGCTCGGGCAGCAGTTCGGCGCCCGGCGGTGTGGCCCGTGGCGGCGATCTCGGCGAGGTCGGGTCTCACACCGACGCCGGAACATCGTAGAACTGCGTCGCCCACTTCCGCAGCGCCATATGCGGTTTCGCGTCTATGCGAGACAACGCCGGGTTCTCGATGTACTCCTGGTAGCGCCAGATGTTCAGGTCGTCCCAGACGGTTCCCATGAACTGGCGCTCGACCTTCTGGCGGACCTCCTCGGGCGGGACGTCGGAGGTGTCACCGGGTAGCCGCGGCCACCAGATCGAATAGAACATGTCCGAGTAGCCGTCCTCGACCGGCGTGCACGCGAAGATCAGCCGGTGGTTCGACGAGCCCTCGAAGGCGCTGATCGCGAACCCGAGGCCGGACAGGTGGCTGTGGATGTAGAGCGCCATCTTGTCCGGGTCGTCGCTGGAGGCGTCGGGCCAGCCCGTCAGGAACCGCCACTCCTCGTCGACGACCTCCCAGTTGAGGCACTTCGGGGTGACCGTCGCGTGATGCACATAGTGGAAGTGCGCGCTGTCCGGCCCGTTCTCGGCGACGATCTGCGGATGTACCGGCTCGCGTTCCGCGCGACTCGAAAACTCCGGGTACGGGCGGTAGTACGCGTCCTCGTCGGTCGGGAATTGCGGGAATTTGTGGAACAGATCGGGCAGCTCCCACCGCGGTGGCTCGCCCTCGGGGTGATGCCAGGCGAACACGCAGCCGTATTGTTCGCGCACCGGAAACACGCGCAGCCGCAACGCCTTGTTGGGCCGGTCGGGCTGGTAGGGAATGTAGCGGTTGGTGCCGTCGGGCCCCCACCGCCAACCGTGGAAGGGGCATTCGACGCAGTCGCCGACGACCTTGCCGCCGTGGCCGATGTGCGCACCGAGGTGCCGGCAGTGCGCCGCCAGCACATGCAGGTCGCCTGCCTCGTCGCGGTAGGCCACCAGATCCTCGCCGAAATACCGCAGCGGCCGGGTCTCGCCCGGGGGGAATTCCGCGGACCAGCCGATCATGAACCAGCCGGTGACCCTCCAGGTGAACGGTACTTTCATGCCGGGCAGCCTCCCGAGTCGGCGAACTAATGGAGGAGCTTACAGTAGTGGTTTCAGGAAGGGCCATACCGGAGCGGTGTTTCCGAAACCCCACCAGCCGTCCGGCGCAATACTGTAATAGTTACAGTATCTCCACTTCCCGGACGTGAGGGCCTACTTGTGACGACATCCGACTCCGCCCGCTTCGACGCGATCGTCGTCGGGGCCGGGTTCGCCGGTCTGTACGCGCTGCATCGACTGCGGGAGCAGGGGCTGCGCACCGTTGTGCTCGAGAAGGCCGAGAACGTCGGGGGCACATGGCTGTTCAACCGGTATCCCGGCGCGCGCTGTGACATCGAGAGCATCGAGTACTCCTACAGCTTCTCCGAGGAGATCCAGCAGGAGTGGGTATGGACCGAGACGATGCCTCGCCAGCCCGAGATCGAGGCGTACCTGAACTTCGTCGCCGACCGACTCGATCTCCGTCGCGACATCCGGTTCCATACCGAAGTCACCGCGATGACGTTCGACGAGGCCGCCTCCGAGTGGGAGGTGCAGACGGCAGACGGGGAGGTGTTCGTGGCACCGTTCGTCGTCGCGGCGACGGGGATCCTGTCGGTCCCGAAGGAACCGGAGATACCCGGTATGGGCGCCTTCGAGGGGCTCTCGCTGTCCACCAGTCGCTGGCCGAAGCAGGATGTCGACCTGACCGGCAAGCGGGTGGGCGTGATCGGAACCGGTTCCACCGGTGTGCAACTGATCCCGGTCGTGGCCCAACAGGCCGGCCACCTCACCGTGTTCCAGCGATCGCCGGCCTACACGCTGCCGTGGGAGGTCCGCCCGTTCGACGACGGCGAACTCGACGAGCTCAAGGCCAATTACGCCGAGATCCGCGCGGCGCAACGAGAACACGCGGTGGGTGCGGCCCGGCTGAGCGCGTTCTCGGTGATGTTCGAGATGATGACCAAACCGCCGCTGAAGTCCGCATCGCGCGAGGAACAAGTGCGCGCCGTCGAGGAGGGCGGCATCATCGGTGCGCTCAGCTGGGGCGACGTGTTCTTCGACATCGAGGCCAACCAGATGGCGGCCAAACTCTACGGCGAGGCGGTGGCGCGCATCGTCAAGAATCCACAGACCGCAGCGGCGCTGACCCCGACACACCCGTTCGGGTGTAAACGCCCCATCATCGACCAGGGCTATTACGAGACGTTCAACCGCGACAACGTCACACTCGTGGACCTGCGCAACGAACCGATCGTGGAGGTCACCGCGACCGGAATCCGCACCGAACAGGGCGATCACGATCTCGACGTCATCATCTACGCCACCGGCTTCGACGCGATGACCGGGGCGATGACGCGAATCGCGGTGACCGGGCGCGACGGGATGTCACTCGGAGACTTCTGGACGAACGAGGGGCCATACGCCTACCTCGGCATCGCGGTGGCGGGCTTCCCGAACCTGTTCATCATCCAGGCGCCCGGAAGCCCCGCTCCGGCAAGCAATTACGTGACAGCCCTCGAACAGCACGTCGACTGGATCGGCGAGTGCATCGGCTACCTGAGCGCTCACGGGTATCGGAGCATCGAGGCGCTACCCGAGGCCCAACGCGAGTGGATCGACCACGCGACATCGCTCGTCGCACCGACCGTCCTCGTCCATCCCAGCTGCAACTCCTGGTACAACGGCGGTAACGTGCCCGGCAAGAAGCGGATGTACATGGGTTACACCGGGGGCATTCCGGAGTACCGGCGTCGCTGCGACGAGGTCGCCGATGCCGGCTACACCGGGTTCAAGCTGGCATGAGGACGGCCGAGCGCGCGTACCGTATCGGTCGGGACTTCGCGGGCGTGGTGCCGCGGGCGCACGCCGCCGTCGCCGGACACGACGATTGGAAGCCGTTGTCCCGCAAGGGTGCCCGGCAACTCGGCGAGGTCGTGCTCGACGAACTCGCCCTGACGGGGATGACGCTGACCGCGCCCCCGCCCAGACTTGAGCGCACGCTCGAGTCGTGTACCGGCGCGGCCGACGAGCTGGCCGAATTAGGCCTGGCCGGCGTGCACGTCGCACCGGATGAGCTGCAGCCGAAGACGATCCGCCGGCGCCGGTTCGGCCGATCCCGGTACGAGCAACTGACCTTCGAACACGATCCCCACCTGCCCGAGTCGTTGGCCGCCGAGGGATTCGGCGGGCCGGCCACCGCGGTGGTGCATCTGTGTCGCAGCGGCGAGGAGCCGCGGCCGTGGCTGGTGTGGGTGCACGGGGCCGGCCAGGGGCTGCCGATCGATTTGGTGTTCTCGAGGGCTCGGCGGCTGCAGGAGCAGCTCGGATACAACATCGCGCTGCCGGTGCAGCCGGGCTGCGGGGTTCGGCGTGAGCAGTGGCCGACCTATCCGAACATGGACCCGCTGAACAACCTGGCGGGCATGATCCGCGTGGTGTCGGAGGTGCGGGCGGTGCTCCGTCGGCTTCGACCGCAAGCGAGCGCCGTTGCGCTGTCTGGGGTTTCGATGGGCAGCCCGGTGGCGGGTCTGGTGTCACACCTCGAGGACGTCGACGCCGTCGCGGTCTACACGCCGATCTTCGGGCTCAACGCGATGATCGCCGGACACCTGGGGCGGTGGGGTCCGTCGGTGCGCGACACGGTGGAACTGATGCGGTCAGAACCCGTCGAGCGCGTGATGTCGGTCGTGGACTATCAGGCGGTCGAACCGACGGCCCCGCCCGAGCGTCGGCTCATCGTCGGTGCGTGGCACGACCAGATGGCGCGACGGGAACCGGCAGAGCGACTGCACGAGCGGTGGGGCGGCGACCTGTACTGGCATCGGGGTAGCCACGTCGGCCACCTGTTCGCGGGCGGTGTGCAGCGAGCGTCGGAACGCTTCCTCGGGGCAGTCAGGGAAGGAGTCGGTTGATGACGACGAGTATGGCAGCGGTACCGGGCGGCATCGATGAGCTCGACGCCGCCTGGTTGACCGGGGTGCTGCGCGCCGACGCAGGGCTGGACGGCGCGACGGTCGACGATGTCCGGACTGAGCAGATTGCGATGGACAGCGGCTTCTCGTCGCTGCTGTACCGGTTGCACCTGAGCGGCACCGCGGTGCCTTCGACCCTGATCGCGAAACTTCCCGCGGTGTCGGAAGCGCGCGGTGCGATGGAGTTGCTGGGCGGATACCGGCGCGAGTTGTCCTTCTACCGCGACGTCGCCGGGCGCGCGCCGATGGACACACCGCGGGTGTACACCGCCCGCATCGCCGATGACGGCGTCGATTTCGTGCTGCTGCTCGAGGACCTCTCGGAGTGGGACAACGCCGACCATCTGGCCGGGCTGTCCATGGATCGCGCCCGCACCTGCATCCGACAACTGGCAGGTCTGCATGCGTGGTCGGGCGAACCCGCCGTGCTGGAGCAGTTTCCGAGCATCGACACCCCGATCGCGCGGGAACTGCTGCTGCCGGCGTTCGGGCCGGGGTGGGAGGTCTACCGCGCGCACACCTCCGTGAACGTGTCGCCGGCGGTGGCCGCGTTCGCCGAACGTTTCGCCGAACGCGCGGTCGCGGCACTGCCCGCGCTCGCCGAACGGGACATGTTGCTGCACGGGGATATCCGGGCCGACAACCTCTTCTTCTCGGGTGACGCGATGAAGGTGGTGGACTTCCAGTTCGCCGCCCGCGGCGCCGGTGCGGCCGACGTGGCCTACCTCGTGACCCAGGGCCTGCCGACCGCGGTGCGCGAAGGTCACGACGAGGTGCTGCTACGCGAGTATCTCGAGCACGTCGCCGCGCACGGCGCCTCGTACGGATTCGACGAGGCGTGGCGGCACTATCGTTTTGCGGCCGTCTATCTGATGGTGTTGCCGGTCATCACGCTCAATGGGTGGGATGCGCTGCCGGAACGGTCCCGCCGCCTGTGCCTGACGCTGACCGACCGTGCGGTGGCCGCGATCGACGCCATCGGCGCTCTGGAGGTGTTCTCATGAGCCGGTCCGCGCGTGAGGTGGTGGAGCTGTACAACCTGGTGGCGTGGAACAAGGCGGACTTTGGACTGGCCGACGAGCTGTTGGGCGAGACGGTGATTCGTCACGAGGTCGGTGAGCCGGCGCATTTCTTGACCCATGAACAGGCGGTGGCTCGGGTGGTGGACATGTGGAACGTGTCGGAGAGCATCCGATTCGACCTCAACCTGGTGGTGGCGGGTGATGACGGGGAGCACGTCGCGATCGTCTACCAATCCCCGATCAAGATGAAGGACGGGACGCAGACCACGATCGGCAGTATGGAAGTCTTCCGGGTGGTCGACGGCAGGATCGTCGAGGTGTGGAACTGCGGCTACAAGCAAGGAGTCTGGACGTGACCGTATCTGTGCTCGACGAACTGGGCTACTACTTGTTGGCCGGCGCCGGTGGTGGAGGCCCGGCAACGCTGATGGACGAGGCCCGTCGCGGTGAGGAGCTCGGGTTCGGCACCGCGTTCATCTCCGAACGATGGAACGTCAAGGAGGCGTCATCGCTCGTCGGCGCGGCGTGCGCGGTCACGTCGCGCATGCAGATCGCCACGGCGGCAACGAATCACAACACCAGGCACCCGCTGATCACCGGATCGTGGGCGACGACGATGCACCGGCTCTCGGGCGGGCGCTTCACGCTGGGCATCGGGCGCGGGGTCGCGGCGATGTACGCGGCGTTCGGGATCCCGTCGGTCACGACCGCGCAGATGGAGGATTTCGCCAACGTCATGCGTCGGCTGTGGCAGGGCGAAGTGATCTTCAACCACGACGGACCGATCGGCAAGTACCAGGTTCTATTCCTGGATCCGGACTTCCGCGAAGACATCCGGCTGGCGGTCGTGGCGTTCGGCCCGCAGACGCTGGCGCTCGGGGGTCGGGCGTTCGACGACGTCATCCTGCACACCTACTTCACTCCGGAGACGCTGCAGCGCGCGGTCAAGACCGTCAAGGACGCCGCGGAAAAGGCGGGCCGCGATCCGTCGGCGGTCCGGGTGTGGTCGTGTTTCGCCACGGTCGGCGATCATCTGCCCGAGGAGCTGCGACTGAAGAAGACAGTCGCCCGGCTGGCCACCTATCTGCAAGGCTACGGCGATCTTCTGGTCAAGACGAACGGCTGGGATCCCGCTGTGCTGCAGCGCTTCCGCGACGACAAGGTCGTACAGTCGATTCCCGGCGGTATCGACCACAAGGCCTCAGCCGAACAGATCGAGCACATCGCGACGTTGATTCCCGACGAGTGGTTGGAGCCGTCGGCCACCGGGTCGGCCCAGCAGTGCGTCGAGCGCATCCGCAAGGAGTTCGACTACGGCGCCGACGCGCTCATCATGCACGGCGCGACGCCCGACGAACTCGAGCCGATCGTCGCCGCCTACCGCGCATCGGCGTGAGCTGGCCCCATCTACGCGAGCGGCGTGAGCTGGCCCCATCTCGGCGAGCGTGCGTGTTTGCACACGACGCGCCGCGGAAAGTGCGCAGTACGCGCACGGTCGTCGCACCCGAAAGTGCGTGTAGTGCTGAATATTTGCCGCGTGTCGTGTGCAAACACGCACGCTCGCGCAACCCCCCGAGGTCAGGGCGTGATGACCGTGCGGGCCACCGGTTCCGCTGCGGCCTGGCGGCTGTAGACCGCCCGCTGCAGCCCCCACAGCAGCGCGTTGCGGGTCTCCTCGGGATGGATCAGGTCGTCGAAGCCGAGGTGGCCGGCCGACCGGAACGACGCTTCGACTTCCATCTGCCGAAGCCGCGCCTCGACATCCTCGGCGGCGTGTGACGCCTTGCTGAGGGCGGCCGCGCTCATCGCGCCCATCGTCGCGCCCGGGTATGCGAACGTCGCGCTCTGGTTGTCAAATCCCAACAGCGACATCACCATCGAGCCGAAACCGTAGGCCTTGCGCAGCGTGACGTGCAGCTTGATCGTCGTGGCGGCGGTCTGCGCGGCGAACATCCGCGCACCGCTGCGCAGCACGCCCGACTTCTCCGACCGGCTGCCCGGCAGCATGCCCGGGTTGTCGGCGAGGAACACGATCGGCAGGTGAAACGAGTCGGCGACCGTGATGAAGTGCGCCGCCTTGTCCGCGGCGTCTGCGTCGATGGAACCGGCGATCACCTGCGGTTGGTTGGCAACCACCGCAACCGGGTGGCCGCCGAGATGGGCCAGCGCGCAGATGATCGCGGGCCCGAACTTCGGCTGGACCTCGAACCAGTCGGGGCGGTCGAAGACGACGTCCAGGACGCGCCGCATGTCGTAGACGCGCCGGTTGCCGCGGGGGACCAGTTCGAGCAACTCCGGGGTGGTCCGCGGGGCGGTCGCTTCGTCGGCGGGAAGCGACTCCGGGTAGGACCACGCGCTGGCCGGGAAGTACGACAGGTAGCGGCGGATGTCGTCGAGCACCGCTTCGTCGTCCTCGCCCAGGTTGTGAATCACACCGCTGGCGAGGGCCACCGTGGGACCGCCGAGATCCTCTTTCGAGATGTCCTCGCCCGTCGACTCTTTCACCACGGGCGGGCCCGCGGTGAAGATGGCGCCCTGGCGGCTCATTATCGTCCAGTCGCAGACCGGAGCGACCAGCGCGCCATGTCCGGCGGACGGCCCGAGCAGGCCGGCGACCATCGGCACCTTGCCCGAACACTGAGCCTGGGCGAGAAGATCGGTCGGGGTGCGGCCGTAGTGCTCACCGCTGGGACGGAAACCCGCACCCTCCAGCAGCATCACCAGCGGCACCTTGTCGCGCACGGCCAACTCCGCCAATCGGTACCGTTTGGCGTTCCCGCCCGGGCCGATGCTGCCCGCCAGCGTCGTGAAGTCCTCGGCGCCGATCATCACCGGCCTGCCGTCGAGATAGCCGGAGCCGGCGACGATGCCGTCGGCGGCGATGTCACCGCCGACCAGCGTGCCGAACTCGCGGAACGTGCCCTTGTCGAGCAGATACTCGATGCGCGCGCGGGCGTCGAGCTTGCCCTTGTCGCGGTGCTGGGCGACCCGCTCGGCGCCCCCCATGTCGTACGCGGTCTGGCGCCGCCGCGACAGCTCGTCGAGCGTGGCATGCCAATCCTCGGCCTTGGTCATCACAACTCCTGTCCATGGATAGGCGATCGTCGCACCGGCATGACCTCGTTGACCATACTGAATTGCTTACTGTAGCGTCTACGACCATGCTTAGCGGCGCCGGCCTGAAGGTCGACGGGGCGATTTCCAGCCAGCTCGCCAACGTGGCCGAAACGGCGGGCACGCTGCAGCGGCGCGGTTACGACGGGTGCTGGACCGCCGAGGTCGCCCACGACCCGTTCCTCCCGTTGACGCTGGCCGCCGAGCACACCGAAACCCTCGATCTCGGAACCAGCATCGCGGTGGCGTTCGCCCGAAACCCCATGACCGTGGCCAACATCGGCTGGGACCTGCAGGACTACTCGCGTGGCCGGCTCATCGTTGGGCTGGGGTCGCAGATCCGTCCGCACATCGAGAAGCGGTTCAGCATGCCGTGGAGCCAACCCGTGCGTCGCATGGGCGAATTCGTCCACGCGATGCGCGAGATCTGGACCTGTTGGCGCGACGGTACGCGGCTGCAGTTCGAAGGCGACTTCTACACGCACAAGCTGATGACGCCGATGTTCACTCCTGAACCGCACGACTACGGGTTCCCGAAGGTCTTCATCGCCGCGGTGGGCGAGGCGATGACCGAGATGGCCGGTGAGGTTGCCGACGGCGTTCTCGCCCACGCCTTCACGACCAAACGCTACTTCGAAGAGGTCACCACCCCGGCGCTCGAGCGCGGCATGGCCCGATCGGGCAGAGCGCGCAGCGACTTTCAGGTGTCGTGTCCCATCTTCGTGGTGACCGGTGCCGACGAGCGCGAGGTCACTGGCGCCGCCGTCGCCACCCGCAAGCAGATCGCCTTCTACGGGTCCACCCCGGCCTACCGCAAAGTGCTGGCGCTGCACGGGTGGGGCGACCTGCACGACGAGCTTCACCGGCTCAGCCTCGCCGGCGAGTGGGACGCGATGGGCACGCTGATCGACGACGAGATTCTCGAGACGTTCGCCGTCGTCGCCCCGATCGACAAGCTGGGGGCCAGGATCAGAGACCGGTGCGACGGCGTGATCGACCGGGTGATGATCGGATTCCCGCGCTCGATCGACGAAGCGACGATAGTTGCCGTGCTGGAGGAAGTGCGCGGCACATGACGGTTCGGCAGAGGAGTTCTTGTGAGCACACGGATCATGGACGAGGCGGCCAAGGTCTTCGCCACCCCGCAGGCCTATACCGATGAAGCCAAACTGCATGCGTCGCTGACGCATCTGCGTGCCAACGCACCCGTCTCGTGGGTAGAGGTGCCCAATTACCAACCGTTCTGGGCGATCACCAAGCACTCCGACATCATGGACATCGAGCGGGCGAACAACCTGTTCACCAATCATCCGCGGCCGGTGCTGGTCACCAAGGAGGGCGACGAGCAGCAGGCGGCCATCGGGGTGCGCACCCTCATCCACATGGACGATCCGCAGCATCGTGTGGTGCGCGCCATCGGAGCCGACTGGTTTCGGCCGAAGGCGATGCGCGCGTTGAAGATCCGCGTCGACGAACTCGCGAAGGTGTACGTCGACAAGATGATGGACATCGGCAACGAGTGCGACTTCGTCCAGCAGGTCGCGGTCAACTTCCCGCTCTACGTCATCATGTCGCTGCTGGGCATCCCGGAGTCGGACTTCCCGCTGATGCTCAAGCTCACCCAGGAGTTGTTCGGCAGTGACGACGACGAGTTCAAGCGCGGCACGGATCAGGCCGACCAGATGTCGGCGCTGGTCGAGATGTTCCAGTACTTCACGGCGTTGACGGCTTCGCGCCGCGAGAATCCGACGGACGACCTGGCCTCGGCGATCGCCAACGCGACCATCGACGGTGAACCGCTGTCGGACATCGACACGATCTCCTACTACGCGATCATCGCCGCGGCGGGGCACGACACCACCAGCGCGACCATCTCCGGCGGGATGCTGGCGCTGATCGAGAACCCCGACCAACGCCACAAGCTGTGCAGCGATCTGGGCCTGATGCCGCTGGCGGTCGAGGAGATGATCCGCTGGGTCACGCCGGTGAAGGCCTTCATGCGTACGGCGGCCGAGGACACCACCGTGCGGGGCGTTCCGATCGCGGCGGGCGAATCGGTTCTGCTGTCCTATGTTTCGGGCAATCGTGACGAGGATGTGTTCGACGATCCCTTCCGCTTCCACATCGCCCGTGACCCCAATAAGCACGTCGCGTTCGGGTACGGCGTGCACTTCTGCCTGGGGGCGGCGTTGGCCCGCATGGAGGTCAACAGCTTCTTCAGCGAGCTGCTGCCCCGCCTGAAGGGTGTGGAGCCGGCCGGCCGTCCCGAGTATGTGGCGACGACATTCGTCGGCGGGCTCAAACACCTGCCGATCCGCTACTCACTGACGGTCTAGCCGGGCTCGGCTTGGCCTCACCGGCCGGTTGCCGCCCGAGCGTTTCGCCCAACGGTTCCGACCGCGCGAGTTATCGTGTCCCCACGCCAGAACCGCTGCGATGTGAGGTGGCCATGTCCCGAGTAGCACCGTCGTCGGCGTTTGCTTCGATCCCGACCGACGATCTGGGCCAAGGCGACCGGATCAACCTGGGCGTGGCCTCGATACTCGGCCATCGTCCCGACGTCGCAGGAGCGCTCGGCTCACTTCGGGCGGCACTGCAATCCAGCGGCACCCTGTCGCCGAGGCTCGTGGAGCTCGTGCGGCTGCGCATCGCGTTCCACAACCAGTGCCGCAGTTGCATGTCGGTGCGCTACCAGAGCGCGGTCGATGCCGGGCTCACCGAGGACGCGGTCTGTTCACTGGAGCGCCCAGAGGAAGCCGATGACCTCTCGGATGCCGAGCGCAGTGCGTTGCGGTTCGCCGTCCTGTTCGCCACCGATCACCTCGCGATCGACGATGCCGTCTACGACGACCTTCGGCGCCATTTCGCCGAGGACGAACTCGTCGAACTCGGTGTGCACTGCGCGTACGCGGTGGGCATGGGCCGGCTGGCCGCGACATGGGCCGTCACCGACGACGTCCCTAGCGCCTTCCGGAGCGCCGAAGCGACTGCGACGCCCTGGGTTTCCGAAGGGGTCATCGCGTCGGGCTAGCGGGTTCGGCCAAAGGCCGGCCTAGCAGCAGCGCGCACCGGGGTTGGTCTCGGCCGCGGCGTGCCGCATCCGCCAGTAGTCCCGTTCGGAGAGCACGGGTTCACCCGGATGGGTCCGCAACCGGTGCTCGACGTACCGCCGGTAATGGGTGTCGCCCATCAGGTCGCCTACGAATGTGCGCCAGTACGAACCGATTCTGCGTGCGCCTGCGGTAACGCGTCCCATTGTTTCTGCACCTCCTTCTCCGGTTTGGTCATCAACAGGCCCGACGGCGCGAAGATCCGTGAGGGGACCGGCTCGTCCTCGGTCGTCGGTGTGGCGGTGCCGCGAAGTGTGCGGATCACCATGATCACCCCGGTGGTGAACACGATCAGCACCAGCAGTGCGAACACGATCGACAGTGTGCCCTGGATGAACGTGTTGCGGATGACCGCGTCGAGTTCGCCGGCGTCCTTGGCCGCGCCGAACGCCGTCTCACCGGCGTCCTTGGCGTTGCGGTACTGGAAGTGCTGAGTCCAGTACCCGACCTTCGGGTCGCCGGAGAAGATCTTCTGCCACGACGCCGTCATCGTCACAGTCAGATCCCACAGCAACGGGACCGCTGGTATCCACGCCCATTTCAGCAGGCCCTTCTTCACGATCACCACGGTCACGACCGTCAACGCGATCGCGGCCAGCAACTGGTTGGCGATGCCGAACAACGGGAACAGCGTGTTGATGCCGCCGAGCGGGTCGGTGACGCCCATCAGCAGGATGCTGCCCCACCCCGCTACCACGACCAGGCTGCAGATCCACGCTCCCACACGCCAACTCGGGTCCTTCAGCTTGCGCAGGGGGCCGCCGAGGTTGCTCAGACCGTCGGAGAGCATGAACCGTGCGACCCGAGTGCCCGCGTCCACGGTGGTGAGGATGAACAGCGCCTCGAACATGATCGCGAAGTGGTACCAGAACGCCTTGAGCGCGTCACCGCCGAACACCTTGCTCAGCACTTCGGACATGCCGAACGCCAAGGTGGGCGCACCGCCGGTCCTCGACACGATCGACTCTTCGCCGACGCTCTCGGCGGCCTGAGTGATCTGCTCGGCGGTGACCGGCGGACCGTCGATCGGCAGACTGTTGACGTAGGCCGCTGCCGTCTCCGCGGTGGCACCCGTCGAGGCCGCTGGCGCGTTGATCGCGAAGTACAGGTGCTGATTGAGGATGGCCGCGGTGATCAACGCCATGATCGCGACGAACGACTCGGTGATCATGCCGCCGTAGCCGATCAGGCGCATCTGGCCTTCCTTCTCCAGCAGCTTGGGCGTGGTGCCCGACGAGATCAGCGCATGAAAACCCGACAGCGCACCGCACGCGATCGTGATGAACAGGAAGGGGAACAGCGATCCCGCGAACACCGGACCGGTGCCCTCGGTGGCGAACGCCGAGATCGCCGGCGCCTCCATGATGGGGCGCGCGAGCACGATGCCGACCGCCAGCAGCGCGATGGTGCCCACCTTCATGAACGTCGACAGATAGTCGCGCGGCGCGAGCAGGAACCACACCGGCAGCACCGACGCGGCGAATCCGTAGATGATCAGGGCCCACGACAGGCTCACCTTCGACAGCGTGAACCATTCGGTGCCCCAGTCGGTTTCGGCGACCCATCCGCCGGCGGCGACCGCGAACAGCAGCAGCGCGACGCCGATCAGCGACACCTCCGACACCCGACCCGGCCGCAGGAACCTCAGGTACAGGCCCATGAAGATCGCGATCGGGATCGTCATCGCGATCGAGAAGACGCCCCACGGGCTCTCGGCAAGAGCGCCGACGACCACCAGGGCCAGCACCGCCAGCAGTATCACCATGATGACGAGCACGCCGAGGATGGCGGCCACACCGCCGATCGTCCCGAGTTCGTCACGGGCCATCTGTCCGAGCGAGCGGCCCCGCCGACGCGTCGAGATCACCAACACGAGATAGTCCTGCACGCAGCCCGCGACGACCGCGCCGATGATGATCCAGATGGTTCCGGGCAGGTAGCCCATCTGCATGGCGAGGACGGGCCCGACGAGCGGGCCCGCGCCGGCGATCGCGGCGAAGTGGTGCCCGAACAACACCCGCCGGTCGGTGGGCATGTAGTCCGTGCCGTTCTCGAATAGCTCGGCGGGAGTGGCGTTGTCGTCGCGCGGGCGCACGATCTTCATCTCGATCAGCCGGGCGTAGAACCGGAAGCCGATCACGTAGGTGCAGATCGCGGCGATGACGAACCACACCGCGTTGACGGTCTCTCCGCGGAAGAACGCGATGACCGCCCAGGCGACCGCGCCGAGCAGCGCGATGATGCCGAAGATGATCCGGTGCCGCACGGTGATCGGCGACCGGTCGATGATCGCGACCGGGGGCAGATCCTTGTCGGTGCGGATATAGGTGATGTCGCCTCTGGTTTCCTCTGTGCGCTCTGCGGGAGCGGTTGGAGATGCCATGTGGCGATCCTTTCATCGGCGGCGCCGGCGACGTGTCAAAACCGCGGGCTTCAGCTTCCGCGCTGGTGGAACGCCCGCACCGTGTCGATGGTGTCGGCTTCTGCGGGGGACTTGTCGTCGCGGTACCGCAACACCCTGGCGAACCGCAGGGCCATCCCCCCGGGGTACCGCGACGACGTCTGCACGCCGTCGAACGCGATCTCGACGACCTGCTCGGGCCTCAGCTGGACCACATAACCGTCGGTCGGCCCGTCGGCCAACTCGAGGAACCGGGTGGTCTGCCACTCGAGCATGGCGTCGGTCATGCCTTTGAAAGTCTTTCCGAGCATGACGAATTCACCCGTCTGCGGATCCCGTGCGCCGAGGTGAATGTTCGACAACTTGCCGGTGCGACGGCCCGAACCCCACTCGACCGCGAGCACCACCAGGTCGAGGGTGTGCACGGGTTTGACCTTGAGCCAGCCGGCCCCGCGCCGCCCCGCCTCGTACGGCGCGGTCAACGACTTGGCCATCACGCCCTCGTGGCCCGCGGCCAGTGTCACCTCCAGGAACTTCCGCGCCTGCTCGACGTCGCCGGTGACGAGGCGGTCGACGCGGTGCAGCTTCGGAACGAGCGCGTCGAGCACCTCGATGCGCTCGTTCGCCGGTTTGTCGAGTAGGTCGACGCCGTCGACGTGCAGCAGATCGAACACGAATACCGACAGCGGTTGTGCCGCCGCGGCGGCGGCGATGTCGACGGAGCGACCGAACCGCGACGCCGTTACCTGGAAGCGGTGCGGCCGGCCGTCGGGTCTGAGAGCGATCGCCTCGGCGTCGGCGATCAGGGTCGTGACCGGCAGCGCCAGTGCGGCGTCAACGACCTCCGGGAGCCGTGCGGTGACGTCGTCGAGGCTTCGGGTGTAGATCGACACCTCATCGTCTCGCCGGTGCACCTGCACGCGGGCGCCGTCCAGCTTCGCCTCGAAAACGGCTGTACCACCGAGACGTTCAAGCGCCTCGGCCACGCCGGCGGCGGTCTGCGCCAGCATCGGGCCGACGGGACGGCCCACCGTCAGCGTGAACCGCTCCAGCGCGGCCTCGCCGACGGTCAGGGCGGCGGCGGCGACCGCGGGCAGGTCGCCGCCGAGCATCGCGGCGCGGCGCACCGCGGCGGCCGGAAGGTCGGCGGCCTTGGCCACCGCATCGGCCATCACACCGACCAGTGCGCCCTGGCGCAGCTCACCGCCGAGCAGCCGGCGCAGGAACGTCTGCTCTTCGGCGGTGGCGGCGCCGAACAGCCCGGCGAGCAGCTCGGCGCGCCGCGCCTGCGAACCCTTGCCCGCGACCTGCCCGATCTCCGTGAACCGCGCGTGGACGTCCGGCACCGTCAGCGACGCGGACTGCGCCGGGGGCGGCAGCGAGCGCAGAGCGGCCCACCCGACACCGATCTGGCGTTGGGGCAGCTCACCGG
The DNA here is from genome assembly GCF_001500045.1 of Mycobacterium sp. GA-1199. Classification (GTDB taxonomy): domain Bacteria; phylum Actinomycetota; class Actinomycetes; order Mycobacteriales; family Mycobacteriaceae; genus Mycobacterium. Next base: position 20,332 of record NZ_LQIX01000021.1, on the reverse strand, counting down.
AGAGCCATGACACCACGACCGCGACCTGGTCGCCGTCGCCGTCGGCGCCGGCGCGGGCCAGCAGGTCGGCGATTCGGGCCGTCTTGGCCAGCCGTGACGAGGATGCACCAACCTCGGCCGACGCCGTGGCCACGTCGAGTAACTGCACGGATTCAGCCTGTCACGGCGGTCGGACATCTCGGGTCAGGTGATTGGCGCGTGGGCCCACACGCCAGTAGGGGACGCCCGCGTTTGCACACATTTCAGCGGCGTGTCAGGGCGCAAACACGGTCGCTCGCGGCGGGGGAAGGGTTACGTGACCGCGAAGTCGACGCTGTGCCAGCCGGTGGCCCCGTCGGGGATCGGCTGGGCGATGTCGGCGGTCTGCGTCGCGCCGGTGTTGTCGGTGGCCCGCACCGTGAGGGTGTACGGACCCGGCCGGGCGGCCTGCCACGGGAAACTCCACAGCCGCCAGGTCTCGTTCGAGTAGGCGGCGCCGAGATCGGCCCGTTGCCAGTCGCCCTGGCCGTCGGGCCCGTCGATGCGCACCTCGACGTTGCGCACCCCGCGGTTCTGCGCCCACGCCACCCCACCGAATGTCACCGCCCCGCGGGGCACGTCTTGACCACTGCGCGGCACATCGATCCGCGACTCGGTCTTGATCGGCCCGCGCGGCGACCACCCCAGCCGCGTCCAGTAGGCCTGGGCGCGATCGAATCGCGTCACCTCGAGGTCGACCACCCACTTCGTCGCCGAGACATACCCGTACAAGCCGGGAACGACCAACCGGGCGGGATAGCCGTGATCGGTCGGCAGCGGTTCACCGTTCATGCCGATCGCCAGCAGCGAGCCGCGGTCGTCGGTGAGCGCCTCGACCGGAGTGCCCGCGGTGAACCCGTCGATCGACATCGACAGCACCATGTCCGCGTCACGGTGAACCCCGACTTCGGCCAACAGGTCTGACACTCGATATCCCGTCCACGTGGCGTTGCCGATCAGATCACCGCCGACGGGATTGGACACACACGTGAGCGTCACCAGCTTCTCGACGACGTCGAACCGGTCGAGATCATCGAAGCGCAAGGTGATTTCGCGATCCACCATGCCGTGGATCCGCAGCTGCCAGTTCTCGCGGCTCAACTGCGGCACGCTCAACGCGGTGTCGATCCGGTAGAAGTCTGCGTTGCTGGTGACGAACGACGGCAGGCCAACGCCTTTGGGCTGCACCGCCGCTGGGACCGGGGGAGCGGCGACGTCGACCGGTGGCAGCGCGAAAGCCGTGCGCTCACCGGAGACCGAGGTCGTCAGGCGGGACAGCACTACGCCGGCCACTCCGGTCAGCGCGCCTGCCCCCAGGAAGCCCAGCGTGATCAACGACAGCCGTCGGCCGGGATCGGGTCCGTCGTCGGTGGCGGCGGCCTGCGCGGGGTCGGTGAACCGCCCCGATGTCAGCAGTCGCAGCACGGCGACGCCGCACGCGGCGCCGACCACCGTCGGCAGGGTGTCCAACAGGGTCGCCCCCGCGCGCGAGAGCACCGCTGCGCACCCGGCGACGCCGGCCGCGACGATCGTGATACTGCCGATCGGGAAGCGCCGCGTCTCCAGCGCCGCGGTGGCGGCGGCCACGACGGCGATCACCGCGAGCACGAGCATCGACAGGACGAGTTTGTCGGCCATGCCGAAGGTCTGGATCGCCCACTCCTTGACCGGCCCGGGCGTCAGGTCGATGACCGCCGACCCGACCGCGGTACGAGAGTCGGCCCGCGGCCCCACGAAGACAGCGAGCAGTTGGGTCACGCCCAGCGCGACGGCGGCCGCCGCGATGCCGCCCATCGCCTTGGTGCTGCGCGACGTCATGCCGCTCAAAGTACCCACGTTGGCGACCCGACGGGCTTACCGAACGATGACGTCAGCTAGGTTGCTTTACGAATCGAGCTCTTTTTGGAAAGGGGAGACCCAGGTGGAGATTTCTGGCAAGAAGGCCATCGTCGTCGGCGGAGCGTCGGGCTTCGGCAAGGCGACGGCCGAGTTGCTGGCTCAGCGAGGCGCGGACGTGGCGGTTCTGGACCGTCCGCAGTCGAAGGGCAAGGAGGTGGCCGACGCGATCGGCGGCTCCTTCTTCGAGGTGGACGTCACCGACTTCGAGGGCACCGAGAAGGTGCTGCAGCAGGCGATCGACAACCTCGGCGGGCTGCACATCATCGTGACGACGGCCGGCGGCGGCGCCGCCGAGCGCACGGTCAAGAAGGACGGACCGCACAGCCTCGACACCTTCCGCAAGTGCGTCGACCTCAACCTCATCGGCACGTTCAACATCAGCCGGTTGGCCGGTTGGCAGATGAGCCAGCAGGACCTCGTCGATGACGAGCAGGAAGAGCGCGGCGTCATCATCAACACCGCCTCGATCGCGGCGTTCGAGGGCCAGATCGGTCAGGTCGCCTACACCGCGTCGAAGGCCGCGATCGCCGGGATGTGCCTGACGATGGCCCGCGACATGGGCAGCCTGGGCATCCGGGCGCTGGCGATCGCGCCGAGCCTGTTCGCCACCGGCCTGACCGAGGGCATCCCCGACGAGTTCGCCAAGGCGCTGACCAAGGACGCGGCGTTCCCGAAGCGGCTCGGCAAGCCCGAGGAGTACGCCAAGCTGGTGGCCGCGATCGTCGAGAACCCGATGCTCAACGGCCAGTGCCTGCGTCTGGACGCCGGCCAGCGCTTCGCCCCCAAGTAATACGACGCGACTTGTGCACGTTTAGGAGCGCTCACCGCTCCTAGACGTGCACAAATCGCTAGCCTGTCGGGGTGGCGACCTTCGCCGATCACCTCATCGACACCTTGAGGCTCAGCGGTGTGCGGCGCGTCTACGGCCTGCCGGGCGACAGCCTCAACGGCTTCACCGATGCGATCCGCCGCTCGGGTGAAATGAGTTGGGAGCACGTCCGCCACGAGGAGACCGCCGCATTCGCCGCGGCCGCCGACGCGGCCATCACCGGCATGCTCTCGGTCTGCGCGGGTAGCTGCGGGCCGGGCAACCTGCACCTGATCAACGGCCTGTTCGATGCCCACCGCAGCCGCGTGCCCGTCCTCGCGATCGCCGCGCACATCCCGCGTACCGAGATCGGATCGGACTACTTCCAGGAGACGCACCCGCAAGACCTGTTCCGCGAGTGCAGTGTCTACTGCGAGCTCGTCAGTACACCGGAGATGGCCCCGCGCATCGTCGAGATGGCGATGCGCGCCGCGGTCGAAGAGAACGGCGTCGCGGTGGTCGTGATCCCGGGCGAGATCTTCGGCGACCGTTCCGACGCGTCGAGCTGGAACACTCGTGCCGTGCGGCCGACCCGGTCCGTTGTGCGCCCCGACGACGAGTCGCTGCGTCAGGCGGCGACGATCCTCAACGACGGGCGCGCCGTCACCATCCTGGGAGGGGCCGGCGTCGCGGGGGCCCACGATGCGCTCATCCGCGCGGCGGGCACACTCAACGCGCCGGTGGTACATGCGCTGCGCGGCAAGGAGTTCATCGAATACGACAACCCGTTCGACGTCGGTATGACCGGACTGCTCGGATTCGCGTCCGGCTACAAGGCCATCAAGGAGTCCGACGTTCTGCTGATGCTGGGTACCGACTTTCCGTACCAGCAGTTCTATCCCGACCATGCGAAGGTCATCCAGGTCGACATCCGCGGGCGCCACCTCGGTCGCCGGGTGCCGATCGACCTTGGTCTCGTCGGTACCGTCGTCGATACCCTCGACGCGCTGCAACCGTTGCTGCAGGACAAGACCGACCGCGAACACCTCGACCGGTCGCTGAAGCATTACCGCAAAACCCGCCGGAGGCTGGACGACCTGGCCGTCAATGACCGCGACCGCCAGCCCATCCGGCCGGAATTCGTTGCGGGACTTGTCAATCGGCTCGCTGCCGACGATGCGGTGTTCACCGTCGACGTCGGTTCACCGGTGGTGTGGGCGGCGCGCTATTTGAGCATGAACGGTCGCCGCCGGTTGATCGGGTCGTTCAACCACGGCACGATGGCGTGCGCGTTGCCGCTGGGCATCGGGGCGCAGTCCGTCGATCGCGACCGCCAGATCGTGGCCCTGGCCGGCGACGGCGGGTTGACGATGCTCTTCGGTGAACTCGTCACGCTGATCCAGAACGGGCTCCCCGTCAAAGTGGTCGTCTTCAACAACTCGTCGCTGAACTTCGTCGAGTTGGAGATGAAGGCGGCCGGCATCGTCAACTTCGGCACCGACCTCGTCAATCCCGACTTCGCTGCTGTCGCAACGGCGATGGGCATCTTCGGCCGACGGGTGGAGCAGCCTGCGGATCTCGAATCGGCCTTGGCCGACGCGTTCGCCCACGACGGCCCGGCGGTCGTGGATGTCGTGACCGCGCGTCAGGAACTGTCGATACCACCGACGATCACCGCCGAGCAGGCCAAAGGCTTTTCGCTGTATGCGATCAGGACCATCCTCGCGGGTCGGGCGGACGAGTTGCTGGATCTTGTGACGACGAACGTGGCACGCCGAATCCTGGACTGATCGCGCAAGCCTGCCTGGCCTACGAAGGCTGACTCCCGTGCCGCTCGCGCGGTCGACCTGACACGATGTCTACATGCCCGACGACGCGCATCAACTCCCGACACTGAGCCACGATGACCAGGCCGCGCTGCAGCAGTGGGTGCGCGCGCAGGGTCTGGGGACGACCGTCAGCGACGTCGAACCGCTGACCGGTGGGACGCAGAACATCGTGGTGCGGTTGCGGATCGACGACCGGCCCATGGTGCTCCGTCGGCCGCCGGCGCACCCGCGGCCGACGAGCGACAAGACGATGCTGCGCGAGATCGCGGCGTTGCGAACGTTGGCGGGCACGCCCGTGCCGCACCCCGGATTCATCGCCGCTTGTGAGGATCTCAGCGTCCTCGGCGTGGTCTTCTATTTGATGGAAGTGGTCGACGGCTTCAACCCCGGCGACGACATGTCCGAGGCGTATGTGCGCGATCCGGCGATGCGCCATCAGGTGGGGTTGTCGTACGCGGCGAGCCTGGCCGCGCTCGGGCAGGTCGAATGGGAGGGTAGCCCGCTCGCCGAACTCAAACGGCCCGGATCCTTTCTGGAACGCCAGGTTCCGCAGTTCCTGCGGCTGCTCGAGAGCTATCGACACGACCGATACGACCCCGAGTCGCTGGCTGTCACCGAACTCGCCGAGTGGTTGGCGTCGAACCTGCCGCCGGAGGGCCGACCGGGCGTGCTGCACGGCGACCCGCATCTGAGCAATGTGTTGCTGCGTCGCGACAAGCCCGAGGTGGCGGCGTTCGTCGACTGGGAGATGTGCACGATCGGTGACCCGCTGCTCGACCTGGGCTGGATGTTGATCTGCTGGCCGCTGGAGACCAACACGATCACCGCGGGCGCAGAACTGGCCGCGCTCGGCGGGCTCGCCACCCGTCGCGAGCTCCTCGAGGCCTATCTCGAAGCGGGGGGACGCGAAACACCAAGTCTCGATTGGTATATCGCGATGGCCTGCTTCAAACTCGGGATCGTCATCGAGGGCACATGGTCGCGGTTCCTGGTCGGTCAGGCCAGCCGGGACGCGGGGGAGCGGTTGCACGCCAACGCCCAGAACCTCATCGACCTCGGCAAACGGGTGATCAAGGGCGACAGCCCCTTCCAGCTCTAGGCGTAGGTATCGAGGGCCAGCTGGACAGCCAGCGCCACGCCGGCCGCGCCGATCATCACGCGCAGCGGCCCCGCGGGTGCGTGCCGCACGACCACCGGCCCGAGCCGGGACCCGATCAGACAGCCCAGGCCCAGCACCAACATCGCCCCCCACTGCACCGGCGCCAGCACCGCGAAGACCACGGCCGCCACGAGGTTGGCCACACCGAGGATCACGTTCTTGCCCGCGTTGGCCTCCGCGAGCGAGGCGTGGCCGGTGCGCAGGAGGAGCGCCAACAGCAGCACACCCGCGGCCGCGCCAAAATAGCCGCCGTAGATACAGATCAAGAACACGGCGGTGGCCTCGATGAACACCACCGCACGGCGACGCCCCGCGCTCGGTTCGTCACGGGGAGCCCGGCGGGGCAACAGGATCGCGACCGAGGCGATACCGAGCAGAATCGGCACGGATCTCTCGAAGCCCTCGGCGGGTGTGGTGAGCAACAGCGCGGCGCCGGCCACGCCGCCGAACACCGCGATCGGCGCGGTGCGCAGAATCCACCGGCCTTGCCCCTCGAGTTCGGGGCGCGAACCCAACACCGAGCCGATGCCGTTGAACACCAGCGCCACGGTGTTCGTCACGTTGGCGGTCACCGGGGGCAACCCGAAGAGCAGCAGCGCGGGATAGGTGGCCACCGAGGCGAGCCCGGCGATGCTGCCGGTGAGCCCGCCGAGAACGCCGGCGGCGAACAGCAGGGCCCACGTCATCGGAGGTCACGCTACGGCCAGGGCGCGCCAATCGAAGATTCGTGGCGCTGTGATGTGCCTCGCTCAGCTCGGCCGGTCAGCAGGCGTTGCTGCGCTCGTCGCCGTGGCGCCCGATCCGCCGATGCGACGTGAGCAGCAAATGGTCGGCCCGCTGGCGCACCTCATGGGGCACTTTCAGCTCGGCGGTGAAGTCGTCGACGAGCTGCGCGGCCAGCACGCGCAGTTTGGTGTTGGTCTCCTGGGAGCGCCACACGAGAATGTCGAAGGCCCGCTCGGCGGTGATGGCGTACGTCATCATCAGCACGCCTTTGGCCTGTTCGATGATCGCCCGGTGCTCGGTGAAGTCGGCGATGGCGGCGTCGACCGTCGCCGTGTCGTCGACGTTGCTCAGATCGACGTACAGGCCCTGGGTGCCGATGACCTCGCCGTCGTCATCACGCAAGCGTTCCCCGATGACGAGAACGGGGTGGACGTTGCCGTGGGTGTCGATGATGCGGTGGCGGCTGCTGAACGGCCGGCCCTGGCCGGTCACCGTCTCGATCAGCAACGCGACACTGGCCGCATCGTCGGGGTGCTTGTGCGACAGCACCAGCGAGGTGCTGGGCGCCGCCTCCCCGGACGGATAGCCGTGCATCCGGGCGACCGCGTCGGACCACTCCCAGCGGTCCTCGGCGCGGAAGTAACGGAACGAGCCCACGCGTTCGCCGGCGGACACCTCTGTGTCGGCCCGCATCGACGCCACGCGGCTGCCTGCACCCTCGTTTCGCATGCGTCCCCCCAGGTCATCCGGACTCCAGAAGTAGGAAGACACCTTTTCAGAACACCCGGCAGAAGAACAGTCGGAATGCGAAGGTTGCGGAGTCAGTTTGCGAAAGGTTTCTCCTTTGCGGCCCAGTCGGTGGTTGTCTACGATCGAACGCGTGCCGAGGCGACTCGTAGTAGCAACCCGCAGCGGGGTCTGATCCTGACCGACCCCTCGCTGTGGGTCGTCGCTACGTAGTCGGTCATCTCTTCGAAGAAAAGACCGGCACATGATCTCTGCAACAGAATCCGCTACCAGCGCACCGTCGACGTTTGCGGCATATCTGGACGCCCCGCCGCCCCGTGGTCTGCGCAAGGAGGCCGACGCGATGTCCTTCGAGACGTTTCTCGCCGAGTACGCACCTGCTTCGGGGCCCCTGAGGCTGGGCAACTGGAGCTGCGCCGACGGCGATCGTCCCGCCACCCGGCTGGGGCCCCAGGCCCGCAACTATCAGGCGACGCTCGCCATCGGAGACCGGATCTGTACGACGTCAGCGGCGGCGCCGGGTCCCGTCGCCGCGCTGACCTCGATGCTCTACGACCGCGGCATCTCGGTGGAGATGACCGCGTTTCACCAGGTGAACGCCGGTGAGCGCACCGCCACCTTCATCCGCGGCTCCGACGGACTGAAGTCGGAGTGGGCGATGGGGCTGTCCGAGGACGCGACGCAATCGGCGTTGAGCGCCGTCATCGCGTGTGCGAACCGTCTCCTGGCGGCGTCCTGATCGCTGACTGATCGCGCCCTGGTCCGCGAAATTGCGTTCCCGCAGGCCGTCACTCGACCTTTCGCTGCCGGAACGCAATTTCGCGGCAACGAGGCTCAGTGCAGCGGGCGCAGCACGATGTGCATGCCGTCCTTGGGCACCGGCATGCCGCCGTAATCCCATTCCGTCGTGTAGTCCGGGCGGGGCAGTTCGAGCCGGTACTTACGCAGCAGCCGGTGCAGGATCGTCTTGACCTCCAGCTGCCCGAACGTCATGCCGATGCACTTGTGCGCCCCGCCGCCGAAGGGGCTGAACGCGTAGCGGTGCTGCTTGTGCTCGTTGCGCGGCTCGGTGAACCGCAACGGGTCGAACTTCATCGGGTCGGGGTAGAACTCCTCGAGACGGTGGTTCATCCCCGGGTACGCGATGACGTTGGTGCCCTTGGGCAGGTAGTAGCCGAGCAATTCGGTGTCGCGCACGGTTTGCCGCATGGCCCACTGCACCGGGGTGACCAGACGGATCGACTCGTTCATCACCAGATCCAGCGACTCGAGCTTTTCGAGGGACTCGATATCGGCCGGCCCGTCACCGAGGCGATCGGACTCCTCGCGGCAGCGTTCCTGCCACTCGGGGTGCTTGGCCAAGTGGTAGATCATCGTCGTCGCGGTCGATGTCGACGTGTCATGCGCGGCCATCATCAGGAAGATCATGTGGTTGACGATGTCCTCGTCGGAGAACTTGTTGCCGTCCTCGTCCTCGGTATGGCACAGCACCGTCAACAGATCCGAGCCGTCCTTGCCGCGGCGTTCCTTGACCCGCTCCTCGAAGTAGTCCTCGAGCAGCTTGCGGGCCTGCATGCCGCGCCACCAGGTGAACGGGCGCACGGGTTTGCGGATGATGGCGTTGCCGGCGCGGGTCGTGGTGGTAAATGCCTGGTTGACCTTGGTCACCAGTTCCTTGTCGGAGCCGGGCTCATGGCCCATGAAGACCATCGAGGCGATGTCGAGGGTCAGCTCCTTCATCGCCGGGTACATCAGGAAACGCCCGTCGTTGACGACCCAGTCGTTGGCGATCACCTGGGAGACCACCTTGTCCACCTGCTCCTGGTAACCGACCAGGCGGGTGCGCACGAACGCCTCCTGCATGATGCGCCGGTGGAACATGTGCTCCTCGAAGTCGAGCAGCATCAAGCCGCGATGGAAGAACGGGCCGATCACCGGAACCCAGCCCTGCTGCGAGAAGTCCTTGTTGCGGTTGGAGTAGACGGCCTGCGCGGCGTCGGGCCCGAGGGCCGCGACGGCGGGCAGCGCGGGCGAGTCGGCGTAGTACAGGGGGCCGTACTTGCGGTAGACGTGCAGCAGGTAGTCGGGTCCGCCGCGGAACATCTCGATCATGTGTCCGATGATCGGCAGACCGGCGTCGCCGATCACCGGCTTGAGATCGCTGCCAGCGGGTGGGGTGGCCATCGGTTTCTGCGGGAAATCCGTGTTGAGCAGCTTGCGCTCCACGAGTCCCATGCCGGGGAAGTTGTTGAACGACGGGGTGAGCCGGCGCTTGGCCTGGTCGAGCAGATAGTCCGTCGTGCTGATCGTCGCGGTCATTCACAAGCTCCTGATGAAAAAGAATGTGGCCGTTGTCACTCTCATCACCATCCTGGATGGCAGACTTGACGCATGTCAAGTTTTGTTCTGACGCGCTGCGGTGCGAAGGTCTAGGGCGATGAGCGCCCAACCAGCATCGCAAACGCGTCGGAGCCGCGGTGACCGGCAGCGCGACGCGATCCTCAACGCCGTGCGCGAGCTGGTGCAGGAACAGCCGTTCGCGAACCTGTCCGTCAGCGCCATCAGCGAACACGCCGGCGTCGCCCGCTCCGGGTTCTACTTCTACTTCGACTCCAAGTACGCGGTGCTCGCCGAGATCCTGGCAGGCGCCGGCGAGATGCTCGACAGCCTGACCCACCACTTCGCACCCCGGGAGCCGGGGGAGACGCCGGAGGCCTTCGCGAAGCGGATGGTGGGCAGCGCGGCGGCGGTGTACGCCAACGACGATCCGGTACTGACCGCGTGTGCGGTGGCCCGCAACACCGACGCCAAGATCCGCGAGATGATGGACGACTTCTACGACGGCATCATCGACAAGCTGATCGCGCTGCTCGAGAACGACGCCGACGCCCGCCCGATCTCCGAGGACCTGCCCGCGCTCGTGCGGACACTGGCCGCGACGACGACGATGACGCTGACGCACGACAGCACCTTCGTCGGCCGCGGCATCGACCCCCGCCGGGCCGTCGACACCCTCGAGCGGCTGTGGGTGGCGGCGTTCTGGGGACACATCCAGCCATCTGACGATCGCTAGGGCGGGAATCAGTATCCTCACCGCCATGGCGCACACCGGGTATGCGAACAAGCGTTGCTTTCTGACCGGGGCCGCCAGCGGCATCGGCCGTGCGACCGCGTTGAAGCTGGCCACCGAGGGCGCCGAGCTCTATCTGACCGACCGCGACGCCGAAGGTCTGGAGAAGACCGTCGCCGACGCGCGCGCCTTGGGCGCCGAGGTGGCCGAATACCGCGCTCTCGATATCTCCGACTACGACGCGGTGATCGCGTTCGCCGACGACATCCACTCGCGTCATCCCGCGATGGACATCGTGATGAACATCGCGGGGGTGTCGGCGTGGGGGACCGTCTCGACGCTGACGCACCAGCACTGGAGGTCCATGGTCGACATCAACCTGATGGGACCGATCCACGTCATCGAGGCGTTCGTGCCGCCGATGGTCGCGGCCGGCACGGGCGGTCACATCGTCAACGTGTCCTCGGCGGCGGGGCTGGTCGCGCTGCCCTGGCATGCGGCCTACAGCGCGAGCAAGTTCGGACTGCGCGGGATGTCCGAGGTGCTGCGTTTCGATCTGGCGCGACACCGGATCGGGGTTTCGGTGGTGGTTCCAGGCGCGGTGAAAACGCCTCTGGTGCAGACGGTTCAGATCGCCGGCGTCGACCGCGAAGACCCGCGGGTCAAGAAGTGGACCGACCGCTTCAGCGGGCACGCGGTCTCGCCCGAGCGCGCCGCCGAGTGCATCCTCAAGGGTGTGCGTCGTAACCGGTTCCTGATCTACACCTCAGCCGACATCCGGGCGCTCTATTTGTTCAAGCGCACCATGTGGTGGCCTTACAGCGTCGCGATGCGCCAGGCGAACGTGTTGTTCACCAAGGCGCTGCGGCCCTCGGCGCACCGCGGTTAGCGCGTACCCCAGTCCCACGGCGGCATGGTGAGCATGCCGAGGCCATCGACCCGTGTCTCGCCGAGGTCCTTGTACAACGGGATCTCCACCGCGGACGCTTCGGTCTCGGCGGCATCGCCCACAGCAACGGCGTTGAGGTGTCCGAGCAGCGCCTTGGAATGAGTGACGACGACGACCTGGGTGGTGTCCGCCGCGGCGCGGATCAACGACGCCAGCGGGCCCACCAGGTCCGGGTGCAGAGACGTCTCCGGTTCGTTGAGCACCATCAGCGACGGCGGCCGCGGGCTCAGCAGCGCCGCGGCCCACAGAAGGAATCGCAGTGTGCCGTCGGATAATTCGGTGGCCCGCAGCGGGCGCAGCATACCCGGCTGATGCAGCTGCAGGTCGAACAGCCCGTCGTGCACGGCAATCGACACCGTCGCCCCGTCGAAGGCCTCGGCGATCGCCCGGTGCAGCTCGTCGTGGCCGGCCTCGATGATGGTCTGGATCGCGGCGGCCAGGTCACTGCCGTCGTCGGAGAGCACGGGCGTGCGGGTCCCGACGGTGCGCTGCCGCGAGGGTGCTGCGGCGTCGACGCGGAAGCCGTCGTAGAACCGCCAGTTACGCAACCGGTCCCGCACCGCCGCAAGCTCCGGGTGCGCACCGGGATGGGCATACTCGGCCAGCACGCTGCGGTGGGCCGGAAGGGCTTGCGTCACCTTGTCGAATCCGCTGCCGGATTCGGCGCGCGCCTCGACGTAGTCGCGGGTGCGGCGCACCAGCGTCGAGCTGTTGCGCATGACGGGCCCGGCGAACACCGCCTCACGTTTGATCTCCGGGTCGAGCGAGAACAGCGACTGATGTCCCGCCATCTGGGGAAGGCCGAGGTCGACGAGATAGCCGAAATCGTCGGCTGCGAACCCCATCTCGAGGGACGCCGGACCTGTGCGGGTCGTGCCTTGAACCTGTCCGGTGCGGCGCGCCCCGCCCAGTTGTTCGGGGCCCGCCCACAGGACCGACTGCAGCCCGCCCTCGCGGGCCAGCGATCCGATCACCTCACCGCGGCCGCAGTCGGCGAGCAGGCGCAACGCGCGATACAGCGACGACTTACCCGTTCCGTTGGCGCCGGTGATGACGGTGAGCCCCGCGAGCGGTAGCACGATCTCGCGCAGTGAGCGATATCCGCGGATCGCGACCGTGGTGAGCACCTCAGTACCCGCCTTCCGGTGGCGCCAGTTCGAGTCGCACACCCAACAGCCGGACGGGGCGGTCGAGTTCGAACTGGCCGAGTATCTCCAGTGCCGTTCGCGTGATGAGGTTCTCGTCCACCGTGGGTTGGGGCAGTTTGCGGATCTTGGTCCTGGTGTAGAAGGTCTTGGTTCGGACCGTCACCGCCACCCGGGTGACGACCCGATGCTGCTCGACGACCTCGGTCAGTGTCTGTCGCGCCAAATCGATGACGGCGGAACCCATCTCGTCGCGCTCGGTGAGGTCGCGGGGGAAGGTGATGACGTGACTGCGAGAGCGCGGCACCCACGGTGCGGCGCTGACGTCTTTGTCGCCGCCGCCCTTGGCGAGCAGCAGAATCCACAGACCGGTGGTCGGGCCGAACGCCTCGGTGAGCACCGTCGCGTCGGTGCCGGCCAGATCGGCGACGGTGCCGATGCCCATCCCGGCAAGCCTTTTCGCTGTCTTCGGGCCGATCCCCCAGAGGGCCTCGACCTCCCGGTCGCCCATGACGGCCATCCAGTTCTCGTCGGTGAGTTGGTACACGCCCGCCGACTCGCCGGGTTCGGGTCCCGGCTTGCCGAAGCCGGTCGCGACCTTGGCGCGTTGTTTGTTGTCGCTGATGCCCACCGAGCAAGTCAGACCGGTCTCAGCGGCGATCACCTCGCGGATCCGCTCGGCGAGTTCGTACGGGCTGTGCGTGTCGTCCAGGTCGGCGCCGACATAGGCCTCGTCCCAACCCCATACCTCCACCGGATATCCGAAGTCGCGCAGCACGCCCATGACCTCCTCGGAGGCCTCGTCGTAGGCGTCGGTGTCCAACGGAAGGAACGTCGCATCCGGGCACTTTCGGGCGGCGGTGCGCAGCGGCATGCCCGCCCGCACGCCGTACGTCCGGGCCGGATAGGACGCGCACGTGACGACCTTGCGGGGCTCGTTCGGGTCTCCATTGCCGCCGACGATGATCGGCTGCCCGGCCAGTTGCGGGTTGCGCCGGATCTCGACCGCGGCTTGGAACTGGTCGAGATCGACATGCAGGACCCAGCGTCTCATCGGGCGCTCATCGGGGTCGTCTGCTCTTCGCGCAAGCGCTCATCGGCCACACAGCTTGCGCGCCACCGACTCCCACGCATCACCGAGCGACTCGATCGTCGCGCCGCGCTCATGGAGCTGATGCTGCACGTAGTCCGCGTCGAGCAATGCCACCAGCGCGGCGGCCTGCGCATCGAGATCACCGGTCGTGCCCGCGGACTCCAACAAAACCCGCACATGCCGGTGATGCAGTGTCGCGGGGGCGTTGAACCGCGTCTGGGGATCCCGGTTGGCGTCGGACAGCAGTGCGTGATGTCTGTGCACGAATGTCAGCCGATCTCGCCCGTAGGCCAGCAGTCGTTCGAGCGGCGGCGCGCCCGGACCAAGAGGCGGCGGTCCGAACAGGAACGCTTCCTGATGTGCTTTCTCGTCCTCGTCGAGCAGCACGATCATCAATCCCGCGCGGCTGCCGAACCGGCGGAACAAGGTGCCCTTGCCAACGCCTGCCGCGGTGGCGATGTCGTCGGTGGTGACCGAGTCGGCACCCCGCTCGGCGATGAGCCGGCGTGCGGCGTCCAGAAGTAGGGTGCGGTTGCGGGCGGCGTCCCCACGTTCATGGGGAGTTTGGTCGGTGACCGGCAGCTCGTTGAGCGGACGAGGAGCGGCCATGTCAGCAGTTTAGTTCAGGCGGAATCAATCGGACCGCAGTCCGGTTATCTTGTGCGAGGATTTCCACCGGCGACCGAAGGGATGGCAAAGATGTCGGACACCGAGAACGTGAATGTGCTGGTTCTGCTGGGTAGCCTGCGTGCGGCGTCGATCAACCGGCAGTTGGTCGACCTCGCGCTGGAAACCGCTCCAGACGGTGTCCGTCTGCAGTTCTTCGACAGGCTGGGTGAGCTGCCGTTCTACAACGAGGACATCGACAACGATGACGTCGCCGAACCCGTGGCGGCGCTGCGTCAAGCGGCCGCCGATGCGGATGCCGCGCTGGTCGTGACCCCTGAATACAACGGCAGCATTCCGGGCGTGCTCAAGAACGCGATCGACTGGTTGTCGCGGCCCTACGGCAGCAGCGCGCTCAAAGACAAGCCGCTCGCGGTCGTCGGCGCGGCACTCGGGCGGTATGGCGGCCAGTGGGCGCATGACGAGACGCGTAAGAGCTTCGCCATCGCCGGACCGCGGGTCGTCGAGGATCTCAAGCTGTCGGTGCCGAGCAAGGCGTTCGACGGGAGGCATCCGCGCGAGAACGCCGAGGTGGCCGCGAACCTGCGCGATGTCATCGGCAAATTGGTCGCCGAAACCGGCTGACCGTCGGGCGCGCACAGAGCCGTCGGCGGGGTTGAATCGACCGGCCGACGGCTTTGCTGGTGAGGTTCGGCGCTCGGCTTGGTTGTCGGTCCCGGCTGCTATATCTACCGCATGGCGCACCGCATCGAGCGAGGCGCGCGTGACGCGCCCGCAGTGTGACGTGCGACACGCCGGGGCGCGGTGGCCAGAAGAGCTTACGACCTGGGAATTCCAGAATTGTTATTCAGAACATTTGGTATTCCTTCGCAATGTCGGACACTAGGTGTAGTGTTTCGAGCACCGACAGGCCCCACGATTCCCAAGCCTTCCGAGCGTCGGCCGGAGCCCCCGAACCCGGTTGTATGGGTCTTCCCAGACACACCGACGGTGGCCTCGGACGGCAGGAATTTTCCGGGCCTCCGGGCTGCTGAAATTCAATGAATCTCGGCAACAAGAAGTGTCCGACCAGTTGCCAGCCAGCGTGCAGGGCCAGTTGTAGAGGAGCCGTACCGCAGATGACTCAGCACTCGATCACCGTGTACACCAAGCCCGCATGCGTGCAGTGCAACGCCACCTACAAGGCGTTGGACAAGCAGGGCATCGCCTACGAGACCGTCGACATCAGCCTCGACAGCGAAGCCCGCGACTACGTGATGGCGCTGGGTTACCTGCAGGCCCCCGTCGTCGTGGCCGGCAACGAGCACTGGTCGGGCTTCCGCCCCGACCGCATCAAGGCGCTCGGAGCGGTCGCCGCGACGGCTTAGACGACTCAGGGGTACTCGACGGGCAGAAAGGGGGACGCGTGAGCAACCTCGTGTACTTCTCCAGCGTCTCGGAGAACACCCATCGCTTCGTCCAGAAGCTGGGCCTGCCCGCCATCCGGATTCCGCTGCACGGGCGCATCGAGGTCGACCAGCCCTACGTGTTGGTCCTGCCCACCTACGGCGGTGGGCGGGCCACACCGGACATCAACGACGGTGGCTATGTACCCAAGCAGGTCATCGCATTCCTCAACAACGAACACAACCGGTCGTTGATCCGTGGCGTGATCGCGGCGGGCAACAACAACTTCGGCGCCGAGTTCGCCTACGCGGGCAATGTCGTGTCCCGCAAGTGCGGCGTCCCGTACCTGTACCGCTTCGAACTGATGGGAACCCCGGACGACGTCGACGCCGTCCGTTCGGGTTTGGAAGACTTTTGGAAGGACCAGACGTGTCACCAACCGTCACAGCTGCAGAGCCTGTAACCTCCGCGCCGGCAACGCTGCCCGGCGAGACGGATTATCACGCGCTCAACGCGATGCTGAATCTGTACGACGCTGACGGCAAGATTCAGTTCGACAAGGATGTGCTTGCCGCGCGCGAGTACTTTCTGCAGCACGTCAACCAGAACACGGTCTTCTTCCACAATCAGGACGAGAAGCTCGACTACCTGATCCAGAAGGAGTACTACGAGCGTGAGGTGCTCGACCAGTACTCGCGTAACTTCGTCAAGACGCTGCTGGATCGGGCGTACGCCAAGAAGTTTCGGTTCCCGACGTTCCTCGGCGCGTTCAAGTACTACACCTCCTACACGCTCAAGACCTTCGATGGAAAGCGCTACCTGGAACGCTTCGAGGACCGCGTGGTGATGGTGGCGCTCACCCTGGCGGTCGGCGATACCACGCTGGCCGAGAAGTTGGTCGACGAAATCATCGACGGCCGCTTCCAGCCTGCCACACCGACTTTCCTGAATTCAGGGAAGAAGCAGCGCGGTGAGCCGGTTTCGTGCTTCCTCCTTCGCATCGAAGACAACATGGAGTCGATCGGCCGCTCGATCAACTCGGCACTGCAGCTGTCCAAGCGTGGTGGCGGAGTCGCGTTGCTGCTGACCAACATTCGTGAGCACGGCGCCCCGATCAAGAACATCGAGAACCAGAGCTCGGGCGTCATCCCGATCATGAAGCTGCTCGAAGACTCGTTCTCCTACGCCAACCAGCTCGGTGCCCGTCAGGGTGCCGGCGCGGTGTACCTGCACGCCCACCATCCCGACATCTACCGGTTCCTCGACACCAAGCGCGAGAACGCCGACGAGAAAATCCGGATCAAGACGCTGAGCCTGGGGGTGGTGATCCCCGACATCACGTTCGAGCTGGCCAAGAAGAACGAGGACATGTACCTGTTCTCGCCCTACGACGTCGAACGGGTCTACGGTCTGCCGTTCGCCGACATCTCGGTCACCGAGAAGTACTACGAGATGGTCGACGACAGCCGAATCCGCAAGACGAAGATCAAAGCGCGCGAGTTCTTCCAGACGCTGGCCGAGCTGCAGTTCGAGTCGGGCTACCCGTACATCATGTTCGAGGACACGGTGAACCGGTCGAACCCGATCGACGGCAAGATCACCCATTCGAACCTGTGCTCGGAGATCCTGCAGGTGTCGACGCCGTCGGAGTTCAACGAGGACTTGTCCTACAAGAAGATCGGCAAGGACATCTCGTGCAACCTGGGTTCGTTGAACATCGCCAAGGCGATGGACTCGCCGGACTTCGCGCAGACGATCGAGGTGGCCATCCGTGCGCTGACCGCGGTGAGCGATCAGACGCACATCACTTCGGTGCCGTCGATCGAGCAGGGCAACAACGACTCTCACGCGATCGGTCTCGGGCAGATGAACCTGCACGGGTACCTGGCGCGTGAGCGGATCTTCTACGGCTCCGAAGAGGGTGTGGACTTCACCAACATCTACTTCTACACCGTGCTCTATCACGCGCTGCGGGCGTCGAATCGCATTGCGATCGAACGCGGTACGGCGTTCAAGGGCTTCGAGAAGTCCAAGTACGCGTCGGGGGAGTTCTTCGACAAGTACACCGAGCAGGTCTGGGAGCCCAAGACCGACAAGGTCCGTCAGCTGTTCGTCGATGCCGGCATCCGAATCCCCGATCAGGAGGACTGGAAGCGGCTCAAGGAGTCGGTGCAACAGCACGGCATCTACAACCAGAACCTGCAGGCGGTGCCGCCGACAGGGTCGATCAGCTACATCAACCACTCGACTTCCTCGATCCACCCGATCGCGTCCAAGGTCGAGATCCGTAAGGAAGGCAAGATCGGCCGCGTCTACTACCCGGCGCCCTACATGACCAACGAGAACCTGGAGTACTTCCAGGACGCGTACGAGATCGGGTACGAGAAGGTCATCGACACCTACGCCGCGGCCACCCAGCATGTGGACCAGGGCTTGAGCCTGACGTTGTTCTTCAAGGACACCGCCACCACGCGCGACGTCAACAAGGCGCAGATCTACGCCTGGCGCAAGGGCATCAAGACGCTGTACTACATCCGGCTGCGCCAGATGGCCTTGGAGGGCACTGAGGTGGAGGGCTGCGTCAGCTGCATGCTGTAGACCGCCCCGCCGAGTGTCGGGTTGAGACACGCTGTGTGCGGATCGACCGTGCATTGATCCGACACTCGGCGAACGTCACTGACCCATGACGTAAATGGGCAGGCGGTCCACCCGCGTCAGCACCGGGTGCTTCGGCGGAACGCCGGGGCCGGTCTGGGCCTCCTCTGGCTTCGCTTCGTGGTCTATCCAGCATTCGCCGGTGCTCTCGTCGTAGTCGCCGCCGTAGAACACGCAGCACACGCCGAGACCGTCGGTGTCCTGGTGCTCGGCCGCGCATTCCCAGAAGTCGTCGCTGACGGGAGCCGCGCCGGCCGTCGCGGCCAGTCCGACGGCCGCGGCGGCTGTCGCCGCGAGCGTGCTCAGAAGTCGTGTGAGGGTCATGCGTATGAGCCTGCTGCGTCGGGGTCCGTCGGGAAACGGGGTGCGCGCCGCAACCCGCCAGGTCCCGATCAGGGGATGGCGCCACGAGCGAGTAGGGGATCTGGGGGCGAGGTAAGGCTTGCCTCAGCTCAAACTGGCGTTTACATTAACCGCAAAGATTTCCTCTAAATAGGAGTCCGGTTGATGCTCAGGCGCCTGTGCGTTCTCGCGGCGACGTTGGCCGCCGCCGCTTTGTTCGCTCCGGGGGCCCACGCGCAGCCTGCCCCGGACCAAGAACCGCCCGCGCTAGACCACGGGTTCGCCATCACCTCGGAGGTGCCGACGCTCGAGGAACTCGACGCCCAGATCCGGCTGCTGGTCGGCACTCCGGCGCCGGACGCGGTGAAAGCCGCTCAACTCGAGGGCGGCAGCCGGGCGGTGGTGGTGCCGAAGATGGTCTACCGGATCGGCTTCTTCCGCCCGCCTCGCGGATCGAGCCAGGTGACCGGTCCCGAAACCCACGACGGTGACCGCCACACCGCGGTCATCAACGCCAGCAGGCAGGGGGCGCCGACCGTGCGCGTGGAAGCCGAATGGCGCCGAATCGACGGTCGCTGGAAGCTGGCCAGCAAGTCGCTGTGCAACGGCATCAAGACCCTCGGTCTGCCCATCCCGTGCAATTTCGAATGATGTCCGCGTGATCGAAGTCGTTGGATTGACCAAGTCGTTCGGCCCTCACCGCGCCATCGACGACGTCACCGTCACCTTTCCCGCCGGCTCGGTCACCGCGCTCCTCGGGCTCAACGGCGCGGGCAAGACCACTCTGCTGCGCGTGCTGGCCGGGCTGACCCGTCCCGACAGCGGAACGATCTCGGTCTGCGGGCGGCGCCCCGGCCGCGACCCGCGCCTGCTGGGATTTCATCTGGGTCCGACCGCCATGGACCCCCGTCACACCGTGCGACGCCATTTGTCGTGGCTCGCAGCGCTTTCCGGTATCGACGGCGCCCGCCTCGACGAGGTGCTCGGCGAGGCCGAATTGTGCGACTACCGGTCGACGCACATCGACCGGCTGTCCCTCGGCCTGCGCCAGCGCGTGGCGATCGCGGCCACACTGCTGGCCGACCCGCAGACGCTGCTGTTCGACGAACCCCTCAACGGACTCGACGTTCCCGGCATCGTCTGGTTCCGATCCCTGCTTCGTCGACTCGCCGACCAGGGCCGCACGGTCGTCGTCGCCACCCATCTGCTCGGCGAAGTGGCGCTGACCGCCGATCACGTCGCGGTGCTCAGCCACGGACGGATGCAGGCCGCCGGCGAACTGGCGCAGTTGACGCCCACCGGCGCCGACACCCGGGAGTGGCTCGAGGCGACGCTGTTGGAGTGCGCGTGAGTACCGCCGCGGTGGTGCGCAGCGCGCGCGCCGAGATCATCCGCACCGGCGGGCGCAGTCGGCTGTGGACGGTGGTGGCGCCCGCGGCGGTGATCGTTCCGGTGGTGATCACGTTCGGCATCGCGCTGGTCGCGGAGTCGTTCGCGCGTATCCCGGGCCAGATCTCGGTACTGCAGGTGACGACGTCGAACGCCGCCTACTGGGTCATCACGATCACCGTCGCGCTGGTCTCCGTTGCCGGAGCCGACGGCCAGGCCGCCGAAAGCCGTTATGACGCGGGCGAACACGTGCGCCTGGCCATACCGCAGGCTTGGCCGGTGCTGCTGGGCCGGTGGGTGTTCTACGGTGCTCTGGGCGCGCTGGTGGCCGTCGCGACTCTTGTCGTGGTGCTCGTGGGGCTGCCGGCCGTCGCGCCCCTGGTTTATGGACCGGTGTCGCGGGGACCACACACGAGGGGGGGGGCACGGTGGGGCGGGGGGGGGGGGGGGGCAGGTTGTGGGGGGGGGGGGGGGGGGGGGGGGGGGCCCC
>NZ_LQIX01000020.1 GCF_001500045.1 Mycobacterium sp. GA-1199 | reverse complement strand
CTCGTAAGCCGAGAATTGGTCGAAGGGGGTCAAAATTCGGGCGTCGACACGGGGTCAGTTTTCAGGCGACACCGACACAGCATGACGATGAACTTCGGCAGATGCCGACAGACCATGCGCAGGACGACTGAGCGCGGCTGACCTAAATTCTCGTTAATAGTCCCCCGGAATGGAAACAATCCCGCTGAAGAGCCTGCTTGGCGACCTAGAGCTGACCCACGAGTTGGTGGAGGCGGTCCGCTCGAGAGCGAGTATCGCCTGAAACCTGAAGAACAGCGTCAAGGCCGCCATGCGCCCGAAGGTCCTCCGACAGCTCCTTAAGTACAACTACCCATCTGACCGTTAGGGAGAGCGGTCGGACTGGTAATTGAGCAGGCCGAGCTGCTCTCTGGCGGCGCGGTCGACTCCGTCTAGCGAGACCGCCGGGTCCAGGCAGCGACTCTTCGTGTAGAGGTACGAGAACCACCGAAGAATCTGGCCCACCAATTACGCGGCTTCGATTGCGGCTCCGGCCTCGGTTCACTCGGTAGGTAATACCGCTTAAACGAGTAGCCGGGTGTGGGGCAGTCGCAGTACTTGCCGCAGTTGCAATGCTGCCCGTAACGGATATTCATTATCGGGTCGGGAAGCGCGCCTCGCTCGCCCATAGTGCGACGCCGCCGTTCACTCATCCGTCTAGCGTAACGACCAACTGCAAGTCTGACGGCGTAATAGGCCACATGCCCGCCCGCTAGCTAGGCGTTCGGGCGCGGTGGGATGTTCGGCAGCCGAACGATTTTGGGCCGCCAGGCTTCTTAATGTCTCTGGAGTACCCAGTGATCGCGACTCACTTTCTGCAACACATGTCCCGGCGGCATGGAGAACATGCCTTCGCTGTGGACCCAATCGGAATATCCGTGTTGGATCAGAAATCTCCTCAACGCTTTATCGAGACTGTGGAACCCCTGTTCCGCACTCTCAGTCACGGTCCCTTCGGGAGTCTCCGTAATCCAGTACCATTCTGGGGCCTCAACGCCGACTCGTCTCTTATGAAAGTGTGTGCGCGAGAGGAGCGTAGGCGCTGCAGGTTCCACGTCGTTGTCATCCGTGCGGTAGTCCTTTATGCCAACCGCAGCCCGGATCTTCCGCCAGATGCTCACCATCACTCCTCAGCTCGAACTACGGGTCGGTGTCGTCCAGTTAGTCGGGAAGTGATCTTGCTTGGATGGTATTCGCGTGTTATCGACACGGCAATTGGGACTGAAGACAGGAAAGCGCCCTTGCGCCTGGTCGATTCCCGGCAGCTCCACTTTGAACGAGGATGGCCAGAGCGCATGTTCGCTCTGGCCCTTCTCGTTGAGGAGGCATGCGCAGCCAAGCCAAAATGTTCTGTGTGCAGGCTGGCCGCCAGCGCCTCGACGTCGAACGGCCGGTCCAGCAGGGCGTGCCGTTGCTCGCGATCGACGAGTCGACTGATCTCCACGATCTGGTGGGCGAAGAGTCGCCTCACGTCGGGATAAAGCCGATGCAATATCGCGCGTTCGGCCGCGGTGCAGTAGCCGACATGCCCGATCTCGGAGGTCAGATCACGCGGTACAGAAGATCGAGCCGCGCCGCGACGGCGGGTTTGTCGGCGAACAGTTCGATTCCCCGCGTAACGCCCGCTGAGCGGCCCGCTTAGATTCCCATCTTGAGGCTGGCGCCGGCATCGACGAACAATTGCTGCCCCGTCACATAACGCGATTCGTCCGAGGCGAGGTAGACCACGGCATGCGAGATGTCTTCGGGCTCGACATAGGGGATGGGCATCGCCTGCAGAACGGGAAAGACGAGTTCGGCATCCTCGCGCGACGGGTCCGTCAGATCCGGTCGGAACGTCCGGTACATCGGCAGGTTGTGCAGCATGTCGGTGTTCACGTTGGTCGGGTGGACCGTGTTGATCCGAACCCCGTGTGGCGCCATCGTGAGTGCGAGCGCCTTCGTGTATTCGCGGATCATTTTCTTGGCCATGCCGTACCCCGCACCGCCGGGTCCCTGCGGTCCACCGCCGGTGGCGAGATCCTTCTGCTCGACCAGGCCCGCGATCGATCCGGTGACGATCACGGACCCGCCCGGCCCGAGATGCTCGAGCCCGAGGTGAACCGTATTGACCACGCCCACGAAGTCCACGTCGAACGCGTCGATGAAGCCGCGGTACGGAATGTGGTTGCCCTGCGGGCAGATTCCTGCATTGGCGACGACGATGTGCAAGCCACCGAGTTCGGCGACGGCGTCGTCGAGCACCTTCTTCAGGGTAGGTCGGTCGCGGACATCCACCGCGGCCGTGACGACGCGTCGCCCCGCCTTTTCGACCAGCGTCGCAGTCTCGTCGAGGTCGGCCGGGGTGGCCAACGGATACTCGTTGGAGGGAATGTCCGCGCAGATGTCCAAGGCGATGATGTCGGCGCCCTCATCGGCCATGTGTATGGCATGGCTGCGACCCTGACCACGCGCTGCGCCGGTGATCACTGCCACCTTGCCTGTGAGACGGTTCATTCAGCTCTCCCATACGCTTGGGCGTCGACCATCAGGCTGGATGATAGAACACATCGTGTAAATCCGTACACAGTCGAAAGGTCTCGCTACCGCGGGGAGGGCTTCGATGAGATTGGTGTGACAACAGTTTTTTTCGCGACCAGCGGCGGTGCGTCACATGACTGTGCGTTCGTCGCGGCCCATGGCTTCCGGCCGGGTATGGAACTCGCGGACCATCGCCTGGATCGTGTAGGACGCCACCAACCGCCCGCCCTCCGTGAACACGTAACCGTCACCTTGGACCAGTCCGCGTCCGGCCCAGAACGCGCGGTTGGTATACAGCAGCCAGTCTGTGACGTCCGCATCTTCGTGGAATGCGATTGTGGCCTTCATGATCCCGGTGGACAAGGTGCGATGTGCAAGGGCCTCGCCAAACCCTCTGTGCGGCAACATGCCCGCGGCGATCGTCCAATGAGTACTGGACTGAGCCAACAAGGCGGAATGAAGGTAGGGCCGGTCGGGTGCGTCCCGGAACCGAACCCACGCGTTGATCTCCGGCGGTCCCACCCGATCGGGGTTCGAGTCGTACGCGCCGTCTACCACCCGGATCTCGCGACCGGGCATACCGAAGCCTTCGAACGGCTCAGCATCCGACGGCTTCGGGACGTCCGGCATCGCCATCGCGTGACCGATGACGTCGCCGGACCCCGAATCGCTAAGCAGGATGGCGGCGCCGCGAAGGGTGTCGTGCTGCGTGGCACGAACTTCGGCGGTCGAGAACGTGCGGCCCTTACGCAGCAGGTCAACGGACAGCTCGACCGGCGCGGTGAAGGAAGCTGCCTTGAGGAAGACCATCGATGCTGATGTGACCCGTTGCTCGGGAAGGGTTTTGGACACCGCGACGATGGCTTCGGCGAGCAGCTGTCCGCCTTCGACGACGTCGCGCTGCGTCGGGCCGTGCGCGGGGCCGACGAAGTGGTTGGCGCCGCGCGGTTCCACGTCGATGAGCCGCACCAGCTCGGCGGCATCGCCCCACAGCGGGAATCTCGTGGACACCAACGCCCCGTCGGGCCAATGCTCCAGGACGACGATGCGCAACCGGTCGTCGTAAAACGCGACGTGGTCGGCGATTCCCGCAACTTCGGGCAGCGGCGTCGGGTAGGCCCACGCGACGTTGTCGATCGATTGGCCCGCGGCCGACAGGCTCCAGTAGGAGGCGCGGCCCTTGAATGGACAAACGGTCGTGTGCTCGCTGGGCTCGAGCAGCTCCCAGCGCACGTCCGCCTTCGGGAAGTACAGCCGGTCGACGTGATCGCTTTCGGTGACCACAAGGCACTTTTCGCTCTCGGCGACGAGCAGGTTCCCGAGCCACACCTGCCCGGTGAAGGGGCTGCGCTCGATGCCGATCCGGTAGTCGGGGTGCGCCGGCCAAGCCGACTCGACTTGTCCGGTCATGAGCGCATCGGCCCCGTCGGTGATTTGAGAACGAGGGACTCCAGGCCGACATCGGGATTGTCGATGGCGCTGGCGAAAGTGCCTGCGAGAACGTCTGCGACAGCGTCGGGCGTCATTCGGCTCTCTTGGACGAGTCCGCGCGCGAGCCATTCGGTGAGCGCTGTGCCGAGCAGGTCGGGGTCGAACTGTGAGGTGAAGTCCGTCGGGACGGTGCCGCTGATCTCCACGCAGCTGAACCGGTATCCCGGCTTCTCCAGACGCCACGAGACCAGGCAGCGCTCCATCGCCGCCTTGCTCGAGGAGTAGGCGCCGAGCGCCGTGTGCGGATGGCGCACCGAATCCGACGACAGCGCAGCGACGATCGCCGTCGGGTCGAGTATCGGAAGATGGGCTCGGATGAGTTCGTGTACGCCGATCACGTTGGTTTCGAACACATCTCGCCAGTCCTCTGCGTCGGTGTCGGAGAACATCTTCAGAGGTGCGTATCCCGACGAGATCAGCAGGATGTCGACTTCGCCGAGCACCTCGCCGGCCACCTCGGCGAGTCGTGCGCAATCGGCAGGCTTGCGCACGTCGACCGCCACCGTCACTCCACGGCCCGCCTCCGCAACCACCTCATCGAGCTTGTCGACGCGGCGTGCGGCGAGGACCACCTCGGCGCCGTCTTTGCCCGCCCGTACGGCGAAGGAGCGCCCGATGCCGGCGGATGCGCCCACCACGACCACCTTCTTGCCGGCTAGCGACAGCTCACCCATGCCACCTCTGCTTTCATGCTCCCGAAGCCTACGGCCAGAAATAGAACATTATTACAGAATATGTATCACTGTTCGCGATTGAAGGATCAGCGCAGGCCGTTGACGGCGAACTTCTCGACGTAACGACGCACAGTGGTGGGCTTGGACATGTCGAAGGTCTGAGCTTTGTTCACCGTCGAGAATGAGTAGATGATCCTGGCAAGCCATTCACTGGCGGCCTTGACGTCGATGTTCGTCCCGACCTCGCCACGCTCCTGGGCCTCCCGCACGTAGGGTACGAGAAACTCGGTCGTGCGCCGTACAGCCGAATCGCCGTCGGCGATCATGTGCCGCATCAATTCGGCGTCGTCAGCCATCAGGCGGTTCCGCGTCCGATGATCGAGCAGGATTCTGGCGTGGGTTTCGGCCATGGCGCCAAGCTTCTCGGCCAGTGTGGACTTCTTCGCCATCGCCGCCGCGACTTCCTGGTAGAACTTCTGGGCGCCGTACTCGATGGCCGCCTCGATGAGAATCGTGCGGTCCTCGAAGTAGCGGTACACCGTGCCCCGCGACACGTTCGCAACCCGGGCGACATCCTGCACGCTCGTGCGTTGGATCCCCAGTTGCGAGAAGCACAAGTTCGCCGCCTCGAGGATCTGGTCTCGGCGGTCGGACTCCTGCTGCTCGTCGAGCTCGGCCGTGGCCCGCTCAGTCGCCATGTCGCTCCCTCGTCGCTGGGATCAAGCAGTTTTGAACCCTTCTATGCTACGTGACAGCTCGTGTTCAGGCGTTCCGGCGCACCGCCCCGACGACAGGCGGAGACGCTCGGCGGATACTGATCATAGTGACACATCACGTTCAATTGTTACACTCCGTGGGCGCGGGTGTCGCGAGATGACGAGGGAGGTTTGTCGTGGACCTCGGGTTGAGGGGCCGCAACTTCGTCATCGTCGGAGGAACGACCGGCATGGGGTTTGCCGCTGCCGAACAGCTTGCCCACGACGGTGCCAACGTGGCGCTACTGGCGCGCGACGGTGAGCGTGCCGTCGACAAGGCGTCTCTGTTGTCCGGCCGACACGGCGTCCGTGCCGTGGGGATCAGCGTCGACGCCGCGGCCCCCGGCGACGGTGTTGCGCGCGCCGTCGATGAAGCCGCCGACAGGCTCGGCGATCTGCGGGGATTGGCAGTGACGGCGGGCCCGATGAAGCAGCAGGGGCCGTTCCTCGAGCACACCGACGAAACGTGGGACTGGTACTACCAGATGATCCTGATGGCGACTGTGCGCTCCTGCCGCGCGATCATTCCGCATCTGCAACGCACCGGCGGCGGCACGGTGGTGACGACGGCCGCGTACTCGGTGCGCGCACCGAAAGTCCTGATACCGCCGTACAACGCGCTCAAGGCCGCCGTCCTCACAATGTCGAAGATTCTCGCGAAAACGCATGGGCCCGATAACATCCGGGTGAACACCGTTTGTCCTGGATTGTTCGACACCGAGGTGAACGACTTCATCCGCGCCCGGCGGGCAGCGGAATACAACGTGCCGGAGGAAGACGCGATCTACACCCACCTGTCCAGCAATCCCGCCTGGAACATGCGGGTGGCGCTCGACCGCGGAGGCCGCCCGAATGAGGCGGGGGAGTTGATCGCTTTCCTATTGAGCGATCGGGCGGCGTACATGACCGGCGCAGCGATCAACATCGACGGCGGCACCGACTTCTAGATCCCGACCCGGTCGGCGAGCAGGCTGCGGTGGTAGGCGGCATCACCCAGAAGATGCTCCGACGATTTCGCTCGCTTGAAGTACATGTGCGCGGGATGCTCCCAGGTGAAGCCGATTCCGCCGTGGATCTGGATGTTCGCCGCGGCCGCTTTGGTGTAGACGTCCGAGCAATAGGCCTTGGCGAGCGAGGCGGCGGCGGGAAGTTCGTCCAGTCGCTGCGCAGTGGTGTGCACCGCGTATTGCGCCGCGCCTCGAGCGCACTCGATCTCGAGCATCAAATCGGCACACTTGTGCCGGACCGCTTGGAAAGACCCGATCGGCCTGCCGAATTGGCGGCGCGTCTTCGCGTAGTCGACGGCGATTTCCAGGCACCGCTGCGCGCCCCCGACCTGTTCGACCGCGAGACAGGCGGCCGCGATGTCGAGCGCGTGCGACAACGCAGGCCAGGCCTGCCCCTCCGTGCCGATCAACTCGGCCGGGGTGTCGTCGAAGTCGATACGGGCCTGGCGCCGCGTCGCGTCAAGCGTCGACAGCATCCGGCGCGACAGTCCCTCGGTGTCATCCACCGCGAACAGTGAA
The DNA here is from genome assembly GCF_001500045.1 of Mycobacterium sp. GA-1199. Lineage (GTDB taxonomy): Bacteria > Actinomycetota > Actinomycetes > Mycobacteriales > Mycobacteriaceae > Mycobacterium. Next base: position 64,717 of record NZ_LQIX01000020.1, on the reverse strand, counting down.
ACGCCGGTGTCCGTCCGGGCTACCACCAGCAGCAGGTCGGCAATGTGACCGTCCAAGACGAATGTCTTGCTGCCATTGATGAACCACTGTGTTCCGCGGCGACGCGCGCTGGTGTGGATCGTCTCCGCACTCCACCGGCCAGACTGCTCGGTCAGCGCCAGCGCGGCGATGGTCTCGCCCGTCGCGATGCGTGGAAGGTATCGAGACTGGGCGCCCTCGTCGTCGCAGCACATCAGGGCGCTGCCCGCCATCACGACGGAGCCGAAGAACGGGCCGGGCAACAAGGCGCGCCCCGACTCCTCGACGACCACGCCCAATTCGGCGTAGCCATAACCGCTTCCACCGAATTGCTCACCAATGGCCAACCCCTGGAGCCCGAGTTGGTCGGCCATCTGGCGCCACACCTCGCGGTCATAGCCTTCGGGAGTCTCCATGACGCGGCGAACTTCGTGCTCGGGTGACTTCAGCTCGAAGAATCCGCGGACCGTCCGGCGCAACTCTTCCTGCTCGTCGGTCGCCGCGAACCCGTCTGTGGTGCCGGACAACTCAACGGCTCCCTGCATCGCGTCCGGTCGGGTCGACACGAGGATCGGGGCTGTCCCGGCGAAGGGTGCGCAGCCACGCGCCGACAGGTGCGGGTGCGCGAACCGGCGCACCGCGGCGACCGGGATCGGCATCCCAGAAGTCCCGCCACGACGGGAACGCGTCGTGCAGGTTTCCGTCGTGCCGTGGCCGGCCAGGCCACCGCATCTTCTGCGTGCCCACCGGTGGGTCGGTGATATCGGACTCGTACCAGAACAGGGGTGTGCGCCTGCGGAAGTACCAGTGACCTTCCCGGCACTCGTAGCTGTCCAAGTAGGCGAGCATCTCGATCACCCACGCCGACTCCGTCTCGAGGTCGTTGCGGGAGTAGACGAGTCCGGAGGCGGTGAGGGTGTCGTGGATGTCGATGACGTGTCCGAGCACCCCGTGCGCACTGCCCAGCAGGTTGTGGCGGAGTTCGGTGTCATACCAGTCGCGCAATGCAGCACGGCCGTGCAGTTTTCCGGGCACTTTCACGTCATCGACGAAGAGATTGACCAGCGCGTCGAGGTCCCGCATGTCCAAGGCGACCGCGTATTTCGCTGCGAGCTGGCGGATTTCATCGAGAGCTTCGAGGCGTTCGATTCGCGCTTCGAGATCGGTCAGGGACGTCACGAGAGTTCTCCCGCCGCCATCAACGCCGTCAAGCGCGCCTTGTCGATCTTGTTCGTGGTGGTGTAGGGGAGGAGGCTCGGATCGGCGAGGATCACCCAGTTCTTCGGCACCTTGTATGCCGCAAGCCGTTTTCGACATTCGGTCACCAGATCGGCCGCCGACGCCGTGTACCCCTCGTTGAGCACGACCGCGGCACCGACGATCGCGCCCTTGTCGGCGTCGGGAACTCCGATGACGTAGGCGATGCGCACCGCATCGATTCGTCCCAGTGCGGCCTCGACCTCCATGGGCGCGACGTTGGTGCCCGAGGTCTTGATCATCTCGTCGAGGCGGCCCGCGAAATACAAGTGACCGTCGTCGTCACGGTAGCCGGCGTCCTTGGTGTGCAGCCAGCCGTCGCGGTCCACCACCTCGTGCCACTGCTTGCCCACCATTCCGCGCATCATCGCCGTACCACGCACACAGATTTCGCCGGTGACGCCGTTGGGTACCTCGTTACCGGCATCGTCGACGATCTTGTGCTCAAAGCCCGGCGCGGCGACGCCCAACGAGCCCCGTTTGGATTCAGGCAGTTGCTCGTGCGGCGGCCACCAGGTGTGAGAACTGCAGGTCTCGGTCATCCCGAGTTGTGCCACACGCAGTGACGGGTCTGGGGTGCGTCGTTCGGGTGCCAGCAGCACCTGTTGGTAGCCCTCACGCACGCTTGACAGGTCGGTCGACGCGAAGTCGGGATGATTGGTCAGCGCCGGACCGATATGCGGGAATCCCGTTGTATAGGTTGCTTTTTCACTTTCCAAAAGACGCAATACCATCCCCGCGTCGAACTTGTGCTCCGTGAGAATCGTGGCGCCCACCTGCATGGGGCCGAGAAATCCGAATACCAGTCCGGCAACCCAGAAGAACACCATGGGCACGTAGATGCGGTCGCTGGCGTCCCAGTCGTGGGCGGTGGCGATGAATCGGGAATGGGTGATCGCCGTGCCGTGGGTGTGGATTATGCCCTTCGGATTCGACGTGCTGCCCGACGTGTAGATGACGAGCAGGTCGTCGGCGGCCCGCACCGTCGCCTCGCATGTTTCGCGGAAGCTCGGTGCGACGGGGTCGGGCCATGCGGCCGGCCAGCCGCGAGTTGTCTCACCGAGCGGAAAGACGTTGCGCAACTGGGGGAGTCGCTCGGTGCGCAGTTGTCCGTTGACCACCTGCCACTCGCCGGTAGCGGTCTCGATCCGGTCGAGCACGTCTCGTCCGAGCAGCGTCTCCACCGCGAGCAGGGTGTGGATGTCGGCGTCGCGTAGCACCCAGTGCAACTCGGCGGCCTGGAAGAAGGTGTTGATCGGTACCGCGACGGCCCCGATGCGGGTGATCGCCAGGAAAGCCGTGACGAAATCGGCGCCGTTGGGGGCCAGTACGCCGACGCGGACGCTTTTGGTGACGCCGCTGGCGAGCAGTCGGGCCGCCATGTCGGCGGAACGGGTCTGCGCCTCGGCGTAGGTGATCCGTTCCACGGCGCCGTCGGCGGTGGCGGTCACCACGAGATCGTTGGAGCCGTGGGCACCGACGACGGCCGACAGCATGGCCGGTAGGACCGCGCCGTAGGGGAGCGGTTCGTATCGGAACACCGGTGTCGTCATTGGCATCGACGTCATTCGACCACCCAGCGGGGTTCCCGCTTCTCGGCGAACGCTGCCATCCCCTCGTGATAGTCGGGGTGAGTCATCTGGTGCTGCAGGACGTAGCGGTACGCCACGTCGTTAGCGGCGTGCAGGCCGACGTCCAGGCTGGCCCACATCGCCTTGACCGACGCCTGTACGGTCGCCGGCGACAGCTTGGCGATCGACAAGGCGATCTCGCGGGCACGTTCCTGGAGTCGCTGCGCCGGCACCACCTCGTTGATCAGGCCGATCTCATGCCCCCGCTGCGCGGTGATGCGGCCGTCTCTGCTCATCAGTCCCAGTTGCATCACCATCGACAACGGCATGCGCCGCAGCAGCACGGCCGGCTCGAGCGCGAACACGTTGCCGACCTGTAGATGGGTGTCGATCAGTTCGGCATGCTCGGCGGCGATGATGAGGTCGGCATCGGCTACCTGATGCAACGCCCCACCGACGGCCATACCGTTGAGCGCGCAGATGACGGGCTTCCAAACGTTGTGGTGCAGCCGGGATCCAGGGACCTTGTTGCGAATTCCGCCTTCGGCGGTGGCGCGGATGTCTTGGCCGGCGCAGAACGCCCGGTCGCCTGCGCCGGTGATGATCGCCACCCGGATGTCGGAGTCATCGCGTACCCGACCCCAAGCCCAACCCAGTTCCGTGCGTGCCAGATCGTCAGTGGCGTTGAGCCGTTCGGGACGGTTGATGGTGATCGTCGCGACGTGGTCGCTGACGTCGAACAGAATCCTCTTCAGATCCATCGAATCCCCTGGGCTCGAACCGCATGCGGTAATGAACAGGCTATCAGTCTGTGTTCTATCGTTCTGTTCGTTGCTACGGCATCCACTGGCCACCCGAGACCGAGATGAGCTGGCCGGTGAGGTGTTTGGCCGCCGGTGAGCACAGAAACGCAACCGTGTGCGCGACGTCCTGCGGTTCGCCGAGGCGTCCCATCAGTGTCGATCCGCGCATATCGTCGAGCTCGTCGTCGGTCTTTCGCGACAGCAGCCACGGCGTTTCCGTGGTTCCCACCACCACCGTGTTCACCCTGACGCCGAACGGGCCCAACTGCACCGCCATCAGGCGGCTGAGACCTTCCACACCCGCTTTCGCGGCCGCGTACGCCGGCGGGCCGGTCCGGACACCGTGCGCCGACACCGAGCTGATGTTGACGATCGTCCCGGACTTCTCCTGGACCATCTGGCGCGCGACCACCTGCCCCATCACGAACGTGCCCTTGAGGTTGACGGCGACGATGCGGTCCCAGTCCTCGTCGGTTTGGTCCAGGAAGCTGCCGGGCAGAGTCATTCCGGCGTTGTTGACCAGGACCCGGATCGGCCCATGTGCGTCGGCCAGCTCGCCCATCGCCCGCTCGACCGCCCGTCGGTCGGTGATCGACAGGTGCAGCGGGATCAGTCGGCCGTCCCGCGCGGCGTCTGAGGCTTGTGCGCGCGCGATCGCCTTCTCATTCACGTCGACGACGGCCGTGCGGTAGCCGGCGTCGAGCAGCGTCTCCGCGATTGCTGCCCCGATGCCGCGCGCTCCTCCGGTGACCACCGCGACCGGTCGCGTCTCATCCGACACGGCGGCTCCGAATGTTTCTTGCCTCACGCTCGATCCGGTCGACGGTCGGTCGCACCAGGGCTACGGCCTCCGCCATCATCGCGACCAGATCGCCCACCCCTCCGCCGGATACCCAGAGGTCGATCGCGGCCCGGTTTGCGCCGTTGATCACCGTGGCCGCCAGACGCGGCCGCACGTCGACCGTCGGATCGGCCCTCAGCCACCGCGCGACCTCTGACGTCATCTGGTCGATCCAGTCGTCGTTGATGCGCAGCATCGTGGCGCGTAGCGCGGGAAGATCGCTGTACATCTTGGCCCGGACCAAGAAGATGCCGGGGTTCTCGGTGATCGCCGTGGCGACCGCTTCGGAGGCCTCGGCGAGTGCGTCCGCCAACGAACCGCTGTCAACGGAACGAAAACGACGGGTGGCTTCCGCGAGGCGTTCGGCGTAGCCGTGAAAGAGGATGTCTTCCTTCGCGGCGAAATGGTGAAAGAACGTTCTCGGCGATACGGCTGCCAGCTCGGCGATCTGTTCGACAGTGGTCTGCTCGTAACCGTTGGTGGTGAACAATTCGATGGCGGCTGTGATGAGCGCATCGCGGTTTCGCTGACCCCGCGCGCGACGTTGGTCCATGCTCAGCATCCTGCCAACGTTGCGGTCCCCGAACTGAGGGAAATGACATCGCCCTGCAGGGTCTGGAACCGAACCTGTCCGGCGCCATCGCGCCAGATCTCCGTGCGCAGTTCGGACGCGAGCCTCACCGGTTTGGCGAAGCGGCAGCTGATCGAGGTGAGCGCCGACGGATCGCCATCGCCGGCAACGTTGATCAGCGCCCTGGCCGCGAAGCCCAGCGTGCACAAACCGTGCAGGAACACATCGTCGAAGCCGAATCTGCGGGCAGCGGCGGGGTCGATGTGCAACGGGTTGCGGTCTCCGCTCAGCCGGTAGATCGCCGCCTGCTCGGGGCGAACCTCGTCGGTATAAAGCCCGTCGGGCGCGCGGTGGGGCGCCGGGTCGGCCGAGGCCGGACGCGTCCCGCCGAAGTCACCGGCGCCGAGGACCATCGTCTGTGAGGAGGCCTGAAAGAGGAGGCCTTCGGCGTCGGTGCCCGTCGATGTCACCTCGATGACCGCATGCTTTCCGGTGTCCCACAGCGCGGTCACCTCTGCAGCAACGGAAATCTCGCCGCCGGCGACGACTGGGCGCTCCAGGCTCAAGGACTGCGCCGCATGCACGATGGGGGAAGTGCCGAGGTCGAGTATGGTGCGCAGATCCTTGACCGCCCACCAGTTGGCGACCAACGCGTAGGTCGGCAACACGGCGGGCCCGACATGTTCGTCGAGCAGATGGCGCTCTGCCGGCGGACGTGCTCCGACGCCGAGGGCGTAGAGGATGACATCGGTGGGCGTCCAACGATGTGTCGTAGGGGGCAGTGCGGTGCCGACCGCCGCGGGGGAGACCGTCACACGTGCGGTCACGCGTCCTCCAACAATAGAACGGATTGACGATATTTGTTCAATCGTGCAATATAGTCGCAGTAACTGCAACTATATTCTCGGCGGAGGTAGCGGCGTGCGGTTCGGCGTATTCATCCTCGGTGACAAACCCAACCACCTCACCCATGCGGAGGTGTTCGCCAACGTGCTCGAGGAGGCGCGCTGGGCCGAGGAATTCGGTTACGACGAGGTCTGGTTGGCCGAACATCACTTCTCGCCGTATGGCGCGCTGGCGGACCTTCCGCTGGTTGCGGCGGCGATCGCCGCCCAGACCGATCGGATCCGCATCGGCACCGCCTGCATGGTCGCGCCCTTCCACGACCCCATCCATCTCGCGGAACGAATCGCCATGGCGGACAACCTCAGCGGGGGTCGATTCGATGCCGGCTTCGGGCGGGGCTACCAGGCCCACGAGTTCAAGGGGTTCAGCATCCCGATGGATGAGGCCACCGCTCGATACCAGGAGTGCGTCGAGATCGTCAACCGGTTGCTCACCGAGGAGAACGTCACTTACCACGGAGAGTATTGGCAGCTGCAGGATGTCACCATCCATCCCCGTCCGGTGCAGCATCCGATTCCGGTATGGGGGACGGTGATGAAGACGCCGTCGAGCTTCGAATGGTTGGCGGACAAGGGCTTCGGCGCCATCATCGGCAACCCGTACCAGGTAGACCCAGACCTGCAGGGTGCGTTGGACATCTATCTCCAGACACAGGAGAAGAAGGGGCTCACCGCGGCCACCGGCAACGTCTGGGCGCTGCTGAACGCGTTCTGCCATGAAGACGACGGGTTCGCCCGGACGTATCCTCGCGAGAGCGTCGAGTTGTCCATCGTGACGCATCGCAAGTATTCGAGTCCCTTCGAGCGCGGCGGGGAGATCCCAGCAGATTACAAGGCGTACGCCGACTGGTTCGAGAAGCACGACAAGCAGAGCTACGAGCAGGTGCTCAACTCTCATCTCACCTTGATGGGCAATCCCGACCGGATCATCGAGAAGATGCGCACCGTCATCGACATGGGATGGCGCAACATCATATTGCGGATGTCGCGGGGTGGGGCGATGGATCGCGCGAAAGTCCGTGACTCCATGAAGCTGTTCGCCGAAGAGGTGATTCCTGCGGCGACCGAACTCGCGGCAGCGTCAGCTTGAGTCAACAGCTTCCGACCCGGATCCGTGCCGTGCTGGCACTGGATCCGGCGGCAGAAGCCATCGAGTACCGGGGCGTCTGGACCGACTGGGAAACGATCGGCCACATTGCGACTGCGGTCGAGAGCCGGTTGAGCGCCGCCGGATTGGGCACCGGCTCGCCAGTCGGTCTGATCCTGCGCAACCATCCGGCCATGGTGGCGGCGCTGCTCGGGGTCCTACTCGTCAATGGCTGCGTCGTCACGATCAATGCCGGGAGTGGGGACACCCGGCTCGCCGCCGACATCGAGCAGCTCCGGTTGCCCGCGGTGATCGCACTCGGTGCGGACTGGCGTCGACCCGCGATTACGGCGGCGGCCTCGGGCGCGCTCGGTCTGGAAGTCGGCACCGACCCGGTTGCGTTGCGGACGGTCGACGGGCTCGAGCGCCGTGGCCCGGGCCCGTTCCGTCCGGTGCAGGATGGTGTGGCGGTCGAGATGCTCACCAGCGGCACCACCGGCCCGCCGAAACGGGTCCCGTTGTCCTACAGATCGTTTGAGCACACCGTCGATGCTGCGGGAGCCCACTACGGCACCGGCGATGCCGGCCGTGTTCGACTGCGATCCGGTATAGCGATCATCAGCTCACCGCTAGTCCACATGTCCGGGCTGTTCCGCACGCTGCTGAACATCTGTGAGGGCCGCAGGATCGCGCTGCTGGAGCGCTTTCGGGTGGACGATTTCGTCGACCTTGTCGTGCGGCACCGTCCGAAGGCGGTCAGCCTTGTGCCGTCGGCGCTGGCTATGGTGCTCGACGCCGCGGTGCCGCCGGACGTCTTCTCCAGCGTGCAGGTCGTCACCTCCGGCACGGCACCACTGCCGGTCGACCTGCAGGAAGCCTTCGAGGCCCGTTACAACGTCGCGGTGTTGCCGTCCTACGGGGCCACCGAGTTTGCCGGGGGCGTCGCAGGCTGGAATCTGGCGCTGCACCGTGAGTGGGCAAAGACCAAGCGGGGCAGCGTCGGCCGCCCGCAGCGTGGCCGCGAGGTTCGTATCGTCTCCCCGGATGACGGCACCGAGATGCCGACTGGGACGCAGGGGCAGATCGAGGTGCGCACCCGCGGCGGCGAGTGGGTGCGCACCACGGACCTCGGTCGCCTCGACGAAGACGGCTTCCTTTACGTCGACGGGCGCACCGACGACGCCATCATCCGCGGAGGCTTCAAGATCTCCCCGGCCGACGTCGTCGACGCATTGCGCAGCCACCCCGCGGTGCGCGACGCCGGCGTTGCCGGGCTCCCGGATGCGCGGTTGGGCGCGGTACCGGTCGCCGCGGTGGAGCTCGTCGACGGCGCCCATGTCGGACCCGACGAGCTGATGGATTTCCTTCGTCAGCGGCTCACCCGATATCAAGTCCCCGCACGGTTGTTGGTGGTCGACGAACTGCCGCGCACCCCGTCTCTGAAGGTGAGCCAGCCCGCACTGCGGGAACTGTTCGGACAGGAGCCGACGTGAACAACAACATTCGCGGCGCCGCCGCCATCGTCGGTGTCGCCGACGAGGTGTCGCCGTCCGGCGTCATCGACATACCGCTACGAGAACTCGAGGCCCGCGTGATCAGCGCGGCGCTCGCGGACGCCGGCCTGTCGCTCAGCGACGTGGACGGCCTGTGCACGTGCACCGGCGGTACCCTGATGCACTCGGTCGAACTGGCCGAATACCTCGGAATCACACCGAAATTCACCGATGTCACGCAGACCGGGGGCGCGAGCTACGGGCTGTACGTCGAACACGCCGCCGCCGCGATCGCCGCCGGCCTCGCCGAAACCGTCGTCATCGTTTACGCGTCGACCCCACGTGCGGCCCGCAAGCGCGGCGAGAAGGGCCTCGGGGTGTTCGCCACACCTGAACGGCTCGAGTGGGAGACCCCGTTCGGCGTCATGCTTCCGCTCAGTGCGTACGCGCTTGCCGCCAACCGGCACATGGCGGTCTACGGCACCACCGCCGAACAGCTCGCGCAGATTGCGGTAGACACCCGGGCATGGGCGGTCCGCAATCCCCGCGCCAATCAACGGGATCCGATCACCGTCGACGACGTCCTGAATTCCGGCTACCTCACCGAACCCATTCACAAGCTGGAGTGTTGCCTGGTCACCGACGGCGCCGCCGCGATCGTGCTCACCAGTGCGGAACGGGCCCGCGATCTCGGCAGGCCGGCCTACGTACTCGGCGCGACGTCGGCGGCATCGCACGCCATGATCACGCAGATGCCCGACCTGACCGTCACCCCGGGTGCGGTGTCGGGGCCCGCGGCGTTCGCCACCGCGGGCCTGAGTCCCGACGACATCGACGTTGTGCAGTTGTACGACTCGTTCACCATCACCGTGCTGCTCGCGCTCGAGGACCTCGGGTTCTGCAAGAAGGGCGAGGGCGGGCCGTTCGTCGCGGAGGGGGTGCTCGCACCCGGCGGCGCGCTGCCCGGCCAGACCAGCGGGGGAGGGCTCGCCTACACGCATCCGGGCGCGTTCGGCGCCTTCCTGCTTGTCGAAGCCGTCCGCCAGGTGCGGGGAGAATGCGGTGAGCGACAGGTTCCCGGCGCCCAGACCGCCCTTGCGCACGGCACCGGGGGCGTGTTGTCTGCGACCTCGACGGTCATCCTCGGAACGGAGGCGGTGCTATGACCAACGAAGCCAAGAGCAACGGATTGCCGGTGCCCGAGCCCAGTGCGGTTTCGGCGCCGTTCTGGGATGCGACCCGTAAGCACCGACTGGTCATGCAGCGCTGTACGGGATGCCGTCACCTGGTCTGGTATCCCCGGCACGTGTGCCCGCACTGTGGAGAGTTCTCGCTGCAGTGGGAGCAACTGAGCGGGCAGGGCGTCGTCCACGCGGTCAGCGTGCACCACCGCGCCGCCCATCCGGGGTTTGCCGACCGGGTGCCGTACTCGGTCGTGCTGGTCGACCTGGACGAAGGTGCTCGGATCATGTCGAACGTCTTCGGACCACCGCCGTCGGTGGGCGACGAGGTATTCGTCGGCTGGATGCCGCTCGACGACGGGCGCAACCTCCCGGTGTTCGAGCCCTGATGAGCAGCGCCGACTTGCGGCAAATCCGCGAGGAGATCGTGCTTCGCCACGTCGCAGGCGAGAACGCTCGCGATCTCGAGGCGGTCATGGCCACCTTCGCCCACCCCCGGTACGAAATCGTGCCCAGTGCAACCGTTTACGAGGGTGACACCGCCGTCCGGCAGATGATCCTGCGGCAGTGGGAGGAACTGCCGTGGCTGCACTACTCGGCGGAGGCCATCTACCACGGCCCCGACGGCCTGGCGGTGGAGACGAGAACGACCTGCCCCGGTACCGAGTTCGACACGCTCAGCATGAATGTCTTCGGTTTCGACGGCGCCGGGTTGATCTTGGAGAGATGTTATTTCGACCGGATGCTGTTCGCTGAACAGCTGAAAGGCGTCACCAAACAGAACGACTGAACAAATTTCGTCATGTTGTAGAATCGCCGCAGCCGAAGTGCGCGGGCAAGGAGATTCAATGGCCACCCAGTTGGACACCGAGGCACAGTCATCGACCAACGATCGCGCGATCGAGTTGTACCGCCTGATGAGCAAGGTGCAGCACGCCGATCAACGGATCCGAAAAGGCTTGTCTTCGGGTGAGATCGCGATGAGCTATTGGCCCGTCGACGGTCAGGAGGCGATGTCGGCAGGTGCCGCGCTGGCGCTGTCCGACACCGATCAACTCGTCAGCACGTACCGCGGTCTGGGCGATGTCGTCGCCAAGGGCATCGACCTGGCCGGCTATTTCGGCGAGATCCTCGGTCGAAACACCGGGCTGTCTCGAGGTAAGGCCGGTGCCATGGGAATCTCCGATCCCGACCATGGCATCGCGTGGACGACGGGCATCGTGGGGGCGGGTCCGCTGATCGCGAACGGCATCGCACTGGCCGCGTCGATCCGCGGCACCGGGCAGGTGGTGCTCGTCAGCTTCGGCGACGGTGCCACCAGCATCGGCTATATGCACGAGGCGATGAACATGGCGGCGCTGTGGTCCCTTCCGGTGGTGTTCTTCTGCCAGAACAACGCGTGGGCGGAGTGCACGGCGATGTCGCGATACACCCGGACCGCCCGGCTGTCGGACCGGGCCGCCGGATACGACATGCCAGGCGCGACGGTCGACGGCACCGACCCCCAGGCCGTCCACCACGCCGTGTCAGAGGCCGTCGCACGCGCACGATCGGGCGACGGTCCCACGTTCGTCGAGGCGGTCGCCTACCGGTTGCAGGGCCACTACTTCGGTGACGGCATGGCCTACGCCGATCCCGACGAGCTGGCGGCCAGACGCGCCGACCCGCCGTTCGATCGCTACCGGCGCCGACTGGTCGAGGAGGGGACCGCCACCGCCGACGACCTCGATCGGATCGACGCCGAAGTGTCGGAAAAGGTCGAATCCGCCTTCGCCGCCGCCCGCGACGCCGAGTCACTCGAGGCCGAGGAACTCACGAACGATGTGTTCGCGGACAACGGGTCTGAGTTGGCCCCGGGCACGGCGGCGCGTGTGTCGCTGCCCGAAGGTGAGACCGAGGACCTCGGGCTGGTGCAGGCGATTCATCGCACCCTCGACCGAGCGATGGCCGCCGACGACTCGATCATCCTGCTGGGCGAGGACATCGGCGATCGCTCCGGCGGCGGCATGTTCAAGATCACCGCGGGGCTCTCGGCCAAGTACGGCGAGCAGCGGGTGCGTGACACCCCGATCGCGGAGTCGTCGATCATCGGGGCGGCCCTCGGTGCTTCGCTCGCCGGTCTGCGCCCGGTCGCGGAATTGATGTTCATGGACTTCCTCGGTGTGGCGATGGACCAGATCACCAACCACGCTGCGAAGGTCCGCTACATGTCCGACGGCCGTCGAGGCGCACCGTTGGTGATCCGGACAATGGTGGGAACCGGTGCCGGCCCCCAGCATTCGCAAGCCGTCGAGGCCTGGGCGATGCACTCACCGGGGCTCAAGGTCGTCTGGCCCAGCACCGCGGCGGATGCCGCGGGTCTGCTCAATGCGTGCCTGCGGGAGGACGACCCATGCCTGTTCATCGAATCGATGAAGCTGTACTACGGCGGCGGCAAGGGGCCGGTTCCGGTGGCCGACTACGTCATTCCGCTCGGGCAGGCCGATATCAAGCGGGCCGGTAGCGACGTCACCATCTGCACCTACGGCGTCATGGTGCACGCAGCCTTGGAGGCGGCGAACACACTCCAGGACGAGGGCGTCTCGGTCGAGGTCCTCGATCTGCGGACGCTCGTCCCGCTGGACCTCCAAGCCGTTCTGGATTCGGTCGGAAGGACCAAACACCTTGTCGTCGCCCATGAATCGGTCGGCTTCTGCGGGCCGGGCGCCGAGATCGCCGCCGCCGTCGGCACCGAGCTCTTCGGCGAGCTCGCGGCGCCGATCCAGCGCGTGGCGGGCACCTACACCCCGGTGCCGCGGGCCGCGACGCTGGAGGCGGCCTGCCGCCCTGACGCCGGGAAGCTCAGCGAGGCCGTCAGGAGGATCACATGACCGAGATACGAATTCCCAAGCCGGGCGACGCGATCACCGAAGCCGAACTGACCGAGATTCACGTCCCCGACGGCGGAACGGTCAGCGAAGGCGAGCCGCTGTACGCAATCGCCACCGACAAGGTGGAAATGGATATCGAGGCCCCGACGTCCGGTGTCGTGACCTGGAAGGTCGAGGTCGGTGGCACCTACAGCGTCGGCGAACTCGTTGCCGTGATCGCATGACCGGGCTGCCCGAGTCGCTGAGCGTCGATCTGGGTGCGCCCGAGCTGATCGGCGAAATCGTCGGCGACACACTGACCGTCACCATCAACCGTCCGAAGAAACGCAACGCCGTCACCGCCGACGGCTACCACGGGATCAAGCGTGCCGCGATGATCGTCGCGGACGAACGAGCGCTGCAGTTCCTGGTGATCACCGGAACCGATGACGTGTTCTGCGCCGGCGGTGACATGAACGCGGTGGGCAACCCCGACCGATCCTGGGATGCGTTCACCGAGGCGTACGACGCGACACCTTTCGAAGTGCTCGGCAAGATCCCCAAGATCGTCGTGTGCGCGGTCAACGGCATCGCGATGGGCGGCGGCCTGGTGATGACTCTGTTCGCCGACCTCGTGATCGCGTCGGACCGGGCCCGCCTTCGGGTTCCCGATCTGACCCGGGGCGTCTACGAGGCGTACGTCGCCGCGCGCCTTCCGCAGCGGATCGGAACATTGCGTGCCAATCACATGATCTACGGAAACGACTGGCTCGACGCCGCCGACGCCGAGCGTTACGGGCTGGTTGGCAAGGTCGTGCCCCACGACACGCTGGCTGCGGAGACGCAGGCGCTACTGGACCGGGTCCGCAATACCGGCCCCGCAGCACGCGCGGCGATGAAGCGCGAGATGGCACGTGCCCTGCCCGCGGTCGACGTCAGCGGCTACTGGTCGTCGATCGGAACCTCCGAGCAGATCGAGGCGTTCTCCGCCTTCCTCGAAAAGCGTTCGCCGCGATGGTCGATCGATTCCGACCGCGACGCGTTCGTGCAGACCCGTCGGGCGGCGTGGATGCCGTCTGACCCCGGAAAGGATTAGCTGCCGTTGACAGAACTGCCGACCGGCTCCTCGGAGCTCACCGGATGCGACGAGATCCTCGTGGCCAGCGACGGTCCCGTCCGAATCGTGACCCTGAACAACCCCGGTGATGCCAATGCGGTCAACAATGCGATGCATGGCGCGTTCGCCCGGCTGTGGACCACGTTGGGCGAGGACTCCGAGGCCCGCGCGGTGCTCATCACCGGGACCGGCGACTACTTCTCGGCGGGCGGCAACCTGGTGGAGTGGCTGGAGACGCACGTCAACAACCCGGTCACCCGGCGCGAGGGGATGCGCGACGCCCGCCGCATCGTGCGCGACATGATCGATTTCCCGCTGCCGATCGTCGCCGCCGTGAACGGTCCCGCGGTCGGATTCGGTTGCAGCATCGCCGTTCTGTGTGACATCACCTTGATGTCCGATCGGGCGTTCCTCGCCGACACCCACGTCGCCAGCGGCCTGGTCGCCGGTGACGGTGGCTCGGTGCTGTGGCCGCTGATGATGAGCCTGATGAAGGCGAAGGAGTACCTGCTTCTCGGCGAGCGTATCCCCGCTGCCAAGGCGGTCGAACTCGGTTTGGCGAATCGAGTGGTACCGCACGACGCGATCAAACAGGAAGGACTCGCGCTGGCGCACCGGCTGGCGGCCCTTCCCCCGCGTGCCGTCCAAGACACCAAGCGGACGTTGAACCTGCACGCCGAACGCGCGGTGACGGCCATCCTGGACTACGGGATATCCGCGGAGACAGAGTGTTTCACCACTGAAGAGCACCGGGCCGCGATCGACAAGTTTCTGAATCGGTGACGTGATGTCCGATGGCACGACACCGCTGGTGGTACGTGAGGACAGGGGCGCCGTCGCGTTGCTGCTGCTGAACCGCCCGGCGCAGCGTAATGCGTTGCGTTACGGGTCGTGGACCGAGTTGTCCGATCAGTTGACGGCGGTGGCTGCCGACCCCGATGTGCGCGGCGTCGTCCTGGCCGGTGCGGGCGGATTCTTCTGTGCGGGCGGGGATTTGAAGAGCGGTCCGGCGCACGGTGCGGGCCCGCTCGGGCCGGCGGGCCGGGTCGAGCATGCGCAGCGAGTCATGGAGCAGCTCAAGGCGGTCCCGGTGCCGACCGTCGCCGCGGTGGAGGGCGCCGCGGTGGGCCTCGGGTGGAGCCTCGCGCTGTCGTGTGATCTCGTCGTTGCCGCAACCGACGCCTTCTTCAGTGCTCCGTTCGTCGCTCGCGCCGTCGTCCCGGACGGCGGCTTGGCCTGGCGGCTGACCCACCAGCTGGGCAGGCAGCGCGCCGCCGCACTGCTGTTGCGCGGGAAGCGACTTGCGGCGTCCGACGCTGCAGACGTCGGCCTGGTCACCGACCTCGCCGAGCCCGGCACCGCGGTCGACCGTGCGCTCGCCGTTCTCGACGAACTGGCACAGGCCGATTCCGCGGCGATGGAGATGACCAAGCGTCTGATCAACTCGGTGGAGACCGCCCAGCTGGCGGCCTTCCACCCGCTGGAGCTGGCGATGGCGACCGTCGCCCAGCAGCGCTCGGCTAGCGCGGCAAGCCGAGACCGGTGGTAGAGATCAGGTCCCGCTGAATATCGCTGGTACCGCCGCCGATGGTGTGCAGCAGCGACAGCAGCAGGCCTTCCGAGAAGTGACCGTCCAGCACGGCCTCGGGGTCGTCCGGCATCAGCGCGCCCGCAGGGCCCAGGATCCGGGCGCCCAGTGCGCGAAGCTCGGCAGTCAGTTCCGAGTGGTACAGCTTGGACAGCGACGGCAGCGCCGGATCCAACGATCCCGCCGCCTGTAGGTGTGCGATCCGGTAGGACAGGATCCGTCCCACCTCCACCCGCTCGACCGCCCGTGCCAGCGCCAGCCGGTTGGTCGGATCCGTCAACGGGTCATGGGGTTTCCCGCGCTGCGCATGGCACCAGTCGACGAGCTCGTCGAGATAGCGCTGCGCCTGCGCGGCACGGGTCACGTTCGATCGTTCGGCGTTCAGCAGAGCCTTGGCGACCTTCCAGCCGTCACCCTCCGCGCCGACCAGGTTCGCCGCGGGCACCCGCACATCGTCGAAGAACTCCTCGGCGAATGTCGGGTAACCCGTCATCGACCTGATGGGCCGGCGGGTGATGCCCGGGCTGGAGAGGTCGACGAGGAAGAACGAGATCCCCGCCTGCCGCTTCTCGCCCACGGGCGAGGTCCTGGCGAGCACGAAGATCCAGTCGGCCAGCACGCCGTTGCTCGTCCACGTCTTCTGCCCGTTGAGCACGTAGTGATCGCCGTGGCGACGCGCGGTCATCCGCAACGCTGCCAGATCGGATCCGGCCTCGGGTTCGGAGTACCCCTGCGCCCACATCCGCTCCGAGCGCGCGATCAGCGGCAGGTGCTCCTGCTGTTGTTCGGGGGTGCCGAAGCGAAAGAGCACCGGCGCCAGCATGTTCACCCCGTTGGTGTTGACCAGCGGCGCCCCCGCGTAGGCGAGTTCCTCCCTGATGACCACCTGTTCGACGACGCCGAGGCCGCCGCCTTCGTACTCCGCGGGCCAGTGCGGAACGAACCAGCCCTGGGCGTGCAGCATGCGACAGAATGCCACCGCCCGTTCGTGGCCGTCCCGGGGCAGGTAGTCGGGATTGGCGGCGGTGCGGCGGAACTCGTCAGGCAAGTTGTCGGCCAGCCAGTTGCGGACCGACTCGCGCAACCGCTCGACGTGTTCCCCGCCGCCGAACCGGACGATCGGCCTCAGCGGCATGCTCAGACCCGGTCGGCGGGTTTGGCTGCCCTCTTCATCAGCTCCCGCATGTACTCCTGGAACTCCTTCGACCCGGTGACGACCGCCTGCAGGTCGTTGGTGGCCTGCTGGTGGGTGCGAAAGCCCATGGTCTCCCAGGCCCGCATGATGCCCGCCTTCGTGGCCTGCAGCGTGATCAGCGGCGCCTTGGCGATCTTGGCGGCCAGTTCCTCGACGGTGCTCTCGAGTTCATCGGCCGGTACGACGCGGTTGACCAACCCGAACTCCAGGGCCTGCTCGGCCGAGATCCTCTGCGCGGTATAGAGGTACTCCGCGGCACGCTTGTAGTTCATGAACACCCAGGGCTCGAACATCGTCTCGGCCCCCGGCAGCCCAAACCCGGGCACAAGCGGCATCTGGAACCAGGCGTCGTCGGAACAGACCGTGATCTCGGGCAGCAAAGCCCAGGTCGTACCGCCGCCGATCGCGTATCCGTGCACCTGAGCGATGACCGGTTTCGGAAACTCCCACAGCTTCAAAACCGGCCACAGGAACAGTTGTGCAGCCGAACGCCACACCTTGCCCGAGGCGTCCAACTCCGCCTTGAACTCCGGGTAGCTCCCGTCGGGTACGTGACCCGAGCAGAAACCCTTTCCGTTGGCCTTGATGATGACGACCTTGATGTCATAGTCGTACTGCGCGTCGTCGAGCGCCTCGTTGACGCTGTGCACCATCTGGGAGGTCTGGGCGTTGGCACGTTCGGGATTGTTGAGAATGATCCGGGCGATCGGACCGTCCTTCTCATAGATGACATGGTCCAGGGTCCGCGTTTCCAACCTGCCCGTCCCTCCTCGACTTCAGTGTTGTACAGAATTACGCGGAGTGTACCATTGTTTAACGCCTGTCCACCCAGGAAAGGACCAGCCGATGGTGACAGCGGAGTTGCGCTGGGATCCGTTCGACCGTGCCCTACACAAGAATCCGTACGAGGTGTGGCGACGACTGCGCGATGAGGCGCCTGTCTACTACAACGAGCAGTACGACTTTTACGCGTTGAGCCGGTTCGACGACGTGCTGTCGGCCTCCCTCGACACCGAGACGTTCTCTTCCGAGCACGGCATCACGCTGGATGCGATCACGCCCGAACCGTGGCCGCCGCCGAAGGCGATGATCATGATGGATCCGCCCGACCACACGGCTATGCGAAAAATGGTCAACCGCACATTCTTTCGCAGCAAGATCGCCGAGCTCGAGGACCGGGTACGCATGCTATGCCGCGGATATCTGGATCCCCATGTCGGCAGCGGGGGATTCGACTACGTTCGTGACTTCTCCATGAAGCTACCGGTCATGGTGATCAGTTCGCTGTTGGGCTTCCCGGAAGAAGACCATGACAATCTGCGTGAGTGGACGGATCTGCAGCTTCACCGCGAGGAGGGCACTGCGGAGCTCAGCGAGTTGGGCCAACAGGCCAACGAGAAGCTCTTCGGGTATTACAAAGAACAGATTCAGAAGCGCCGGGTGAACAGCACCAGCGATATCGTCGGCAACCTGATGGACTCCGACCTGGTGCAGCCCGGCCGAGAAACTCGTCGTCTCGACGACGGCGAAGTCCTGTTCTTCATCGCGCTCATCAACGTCGCGGGCAACGAGACCGTCGCGCGACTGCTCGGCTGGACGGCGTTGACGCTCGCGCGCTTTCCTGGCGAACGCGCAAAGCTCGTCGAGAACCCCGGCCTCATCGGCGGCGCGGTCGAGGAACTACTGCGATATGAGGCACCGTCGCCCGTGCAGGGCCGCTTCACTCTGCACGACACCACCTTTCACGACACCGTGATACCAGCCGACTCCAAGGTCGCGCTGTTGACGGGCTCGGCCGGGCGTGACGAACGCCAGTACCCGAACCCCGACGTCTTCGACGTCAACCGCACCGGCATCCGGCACCTCAGTTTCGGCCACGGCGCGCACTTCTGCCTGGGCGCCGCGCTCGCCCGACTGGAGGCCAGGGTGGCCATCGAGGAAACCCTGGCCCGTTTCCCGACGTGGGAGGTGGACGAGGACGCCGTCGAATACGTCCACACCAACTCGGTGCGCGGTCCGGCGAGCGTGCCGATCCTGCTGTGAGCGCCACCGGACTGACCGCGCGCACCGAGGACGGGGTGCGGTGGTTGGTACTGGACCGCCCGGACGTCGGCAACTCCGTGACCCGGGCGATGCAGCGGGACCTCATCGACAACTTGGAGCGCGCATCGAGTGATCCCGGCATTCGTGCCGTCGTGTTGACCGGCGCGGGCACCAGGCACTTCTGCACCGGCCCCAACCTGCGCGACCCCGAGATGCGGCCGAGCCAGGACCGGGTCGCCGGCGACGCCGCGCGCAGGCTTCGCACCGGATCACAGGCCGTTGTCTCGGCGATATTGGACTGTGAAAAGCCGGTCGTCTGCGCACTGAACGGCGTCGCGGCCGGTGTCGGCGCGAGCATGGTCCTGGCGTGCGACCTGATCGTCGCCGCCGAAAGTGCGCGGCTGATCGAGCTGTTCGTGCGACGCGGCCTGGCGCCCGACGGCGGTGCCGCCTACCTGCTCGCGCGGAAGGTGCCGTTCAACATCGCCAAGGAACTGCTGATGTTCGGCGAGGAGATCACCGCTCAGGAGGCGCATCGCATCGGGTTGGTGAACAAGGTCGTCGCCGACGATCAGCTCACCGCGGAAGTGACGGCGTGGGCCCAGCGCCTCGCGCGCGGCGCGACACGCGGAATCGCCGCCGCCAAGGCGATGCTCAACCAAGCCCTCGACGTGGACCGCGCCGCGGCATTCGATACCGAGGCACTTCTCGTCGAGCAGGTGGCAGCCACCGATGACGTCGCCGAGGGGATGACGGCCTTCATCGAGAAACGCGACCCGACGTTCCGCGGACGGTAGCGGCGCCCACGCCGCCGGCCGATGTAGCGACAACCAAGGAGGCCGAAGATGGCGCGCAGCACTCCCGGGGTGATCGGGCCCTTCGCCAACGCGGTCCGGATGAATGTCGTTGCCGCCGTGCAGAACCGGGCGCGTGGGTATCGGGGGTGGACGGGCGCGGTCAACACCGACTTCGATCCGATGGATCCTGCGACGGCGTCTACGCCGTTTGAGGCCTACCGGAAACTCCATCGCAGCGGTCGGGTCCACTACAACCCCCGGCGGTCCAATTTCATTCTGAGCCGACTCTCCGATGTCAGGACCGCTCTGCGCGATACCGAATACGTGACGAGCGCCGAAGGGGTCACCCGGCTCAAGTTCTCGGCGCCGCTCGCTGTACTGACCGACGGAAACGAGCATGCTCGGCTGCGCAAGCAGGTCCAGCCGGGCTTCAGTAAGGGCGCAATGGACAGCTGGAAGGGGATGACGGAGAAGCTGGCGACCGAACTCGTCACCGAGGTCATCGACGACCCCGGCTGTGATGTGGTGCAGCGATTGGCGATTCCGATGCCCATCCGGATGATCGCGCAGATCCTCGGCATACCGGAGTGCGACGCCGACGACTTTCGGCACTGGTCGGAAGCCGGTGTCGGCATCATGGACTTCTCACCCACGCCGCGCGGTGTCGTCGGTGCGGTGAAGTCGATGGCGGCGATGGCCACCTTGCGCCGCTACTTCCTGAACCAGTTCGCCCACGGTGGTTTGAAAGGCTCCGGCACCGTGGTGGGCCGCCTGCTCGAACACAACAGCGACGGCAGCCTCACTGATGAGCAGCTGTTCCTCATCGCGATCCACCTGCTGATCGCGGGCAACGAGACAACCACCAACCTGCTGGGCGGCATGTTCGACACCTTGGCGCACAACCCCGACCAGTACGACACGATCCGAGCCGACCCCGACCTCATCCCCATGGCGGTCGAGGAGCAGTTGCGCGTGACGACACCGATCCAGAACCTCTACCGGTACACCTGTGCCGACTACGAGATCGCCGGCGTCACGATACCCCGCGGATCTCGAATCCTTCTGTTGTTCGGCGCGGCCAACCGCGACCCCATCGCGTTTGAGGACCCCGATCAGTACCGTGCGGACCGAAATCCCCGGACGCACATCGCCTTCGGTTACGGTGCGCACATGTGCGTGGGTGCTCCGCTGGCGAGGATGGAGGCTCAAGCGGTTCTACGTGAACTCGTTTCCCGGGTGTCGCGGATCGACGCGGTTGGCGACACGACGTGGTCGCGGCACAGCTCGTTGCGTGGGCCCACGCGGCTTGCGGTCCGGCTCACCCCGGTGCGGTGAACTCAGCGCAGCACGGCACGTAATACGTTGAGCGTCAGATAGATCGGGTCTGCGATTGACAATGCGACATTCGCCGTGCGGATTCCGGTCATGCTGACCGCTCAGCCGAGCAGCTCGGTCAGTGGTGTCACGTGCCCGATCCGACCGCCGGTCAGGAGCGGTTCCATGAGCAGGAGTTGGCGCATCACCCGACGGTGGAGCAGCGCAATCAATGCGGGGTCGTGATGCGGCGCCGCTGTGCGGACGAACTTCTCGAGGGTCTCGTCGCCCTCCGCGCGGTCGGCGGGTCGACTCCCGAGCAGATCCTGGATGTCATCGAGGTCGGCGGCGTCGATGGCGTGCGCGTACTCGCTCACGCGGTGACACAATCGCGCAACCTTCGCCACGGCGGACCGCTGGTACTCGGCGATACCGGCTGGCACTGCGAGCGACTCCACCATCGACGCCAGGCCGGCGATCGCGCCGGGATAGGCCGTGAGCATCGGATCGGGTAACGACACAGCCGATAGCTGGACGTCGGCCTGCCGGGCGATCGATTCGATCGCGTGCAGCGAGAGGAGATGGAACCACTCGATGTACTGGACGATGTCAGTCAGCGGTAAGTCCAGGTGCAGAACGATCGCGACACCGAGCGGCGTGCAGAGCGCGAACTTGGCGGTGTGGAACTCGATCGCGGCCCGGTCCAACGGTGTTCCGGAGGCCGCTTCGTAACGCCGCAACACCCTACCGAGGTCGCCCATCGGCTCCGTCACGTTGCGCAATCGCAGGCCCGCGAGATCGTGGCAGACGTCACCGATGTGAGCGAGTTCGACGTCGATCAGGCCGGTGACACGACCGTCGGCTGCCATGTACTGCCCGGTGTCACCGAGAACGAACGACGGGGTCGACCGGTGGGCCGGGGCGTTGCGCCGCAGCCATCCGATTGCGAACTCCAGTAACGGTTCCGGACGCCGCTTGTTGCTCCGATAGCGGGTCACGAACGTCTCGAAATGGTCGAGGGCGAGCGCACGTGCACCGTCGGGGATGCGCAGGTTCGCAACCGCGAACGCCGCCGGGTCGATGGAGTGGGTACGCACGAGTGCGTCGACGTAGGAGTCCATGATCGCGTCGACGTCGTGAGCATCCTCGGTGTGACACGGATTCGGCACTCCCGGCAACAGGTCCATCACGACCGCCGATGCTTCGGGGATCTCCCCGTGTACGTGGGGGACGGGGATCTGGTGCGCCTCCATCACCCGCAGGATCGCTGCCTCCGCCGCGACGCCGGCGAAGCCGAACCCCTCGCGATCGCCTCGGACATAGAGGCCGACCTCCCGACCGCCGCGGTCTGCGGTGACGAACCACGCAGGCCGCCAACGGTGGTGGCGTTCGATGGTGCGCACCGGTCCGATATTCGCTGAGATCCAGTCCTCGACGACGGAGTCCACGCCGTGTTCAGTCACTGGACAATAGTACAGATAGTGTGCTCTCGTAATATCTGAAAGACTCCGCCGCCGAACGGCAGCGACCACACTGGAGGCATCATGAGCCTGTTCGACGCCTTCTCCTATCGAGACAAGCGTGTCGTCGTCGTCGGTGGCGCCACCGGGATGGGCAATGCCACAGCTCGGCTCGCTCAGGACGCGGGTGCCGACGTCGTGGTCATGGACTACGCCGACTGCGACCTGCCCGGCGTCACCGCGATCCGAGTGAATCTGGCGGACCGGAACAGCATCGACACTGCGGTGGCCGAATGCGGGGGCACCGTCAACGCCGTCTTCGCGTGCGCGGGCGTGGCGGACGGTCCCGGTATCGAGCGCATCAACTTCATCGGTCACCGCCACCTCATCGAGCGAATGCGCGCCGAGGACATGCTCCCCCGGGGCAGCGCGATCGGGTTCATCTCGTCGGCGGCCGGCCTCGCCTGGCGGTCGAACCTGCCGCAGCTCACCGAGTTCCTCGACATCCTGGACTTCGACACCGCCGCCGCGTGGGCGGTCGACAACGGTTGTGCGCACTACATGTTCACCAAACAGGCGGTATGCGCGTACGTGGCGCGCGAGGCCATGGATCTCATCTCCGACGGCATCCGCATCAACGCCATCTGCCCCGGTCCCACCGACACGCCACTGGCGCGGGCCAATGCGGAACTCTGGCTCGACTTCGGTGCCGACTACCGCGCGAAGGTCGGCGTGGCCGCCGCCACGCCGATGGAACAGGCCTACCCGCTGCTGTTCCTGTGCAGTGATGCGGCGCGCGTCGTCAACGGCATCACAATGGTGACCGACTCGGGATATCTCAGCGCCGGCATCACCGAGGTGTTCCCCGCAGGCACGCCGATGGCGAAGATGCTGTTGGACGGGTAGTGGCCATGAGTGCGGACCTCGCGAACAGCGTCGTCGTCGTCACCGGCGCGAGCGGTGGAATCGGCCGTGTGATCGCGCGGCGGTACGCGCGCAGCGGCGCCACGGTCGCGTTGGTCGCGCGGCGGCCAGACCAACTGGCGGTGACCGCGGACGCGATCGCCGAGGACGGTGGCCATGCCTCGGTGCACGTCGCCGACATCCGGGACGAGAGTCAGTGCAGGGACGTCGTTTCCGCGGTCATGTCCCGCTGGGGGCGTCTCGATGTCCTGGTCAACAACGCCGCGATACCGGGCACCGATCAGCCGGTCGTGGAGGCCACCGTCGACAACTGGAACGAGGTGCTTGCAACGAATCTCGTCGCCCCGATGGTGTTGTCGCGAGAGGCGCTGCGGCAGGCAATGATTCCGGCCAGGAGCGGCAATATCCAGTTCCTGTCCTCGGCTGCGGCGCGCACGGTTCAACCGCAGAAGGCGCACTACGCCGCGGCCAAGCTGGCATTGAGCGCACTGGGGCAGACGCTGGCACTGGAAGTGGGGACCGCCGGGATCCGGGTCAACACCCTGGTGGTCGGCACGGTGGAGGGTCAGTTGGTCGACAACTACCTGGCCCGGCGGGCGGCCGCCGATGGAGTGAGTCCGGACGAGGTGCGACGCACACTGGTCGCGTCGACCAAAATGGGCCGACTGATCCGCCCGGACGAGGTCGCGGACGTCTCCATCTGGCTGGCCTCCGACGCCGCGTCGGCGATCACCGGCCAGGACATCAACGTGACAGGAGGCTGATGCGGATGGCTCACCGCGACCAGGTCGCAATGTTGGTGGCACGCGACGAAATTCGTCAGCTCGCATTCCGGTACGCGGCCGCGCTCGAGTCACGAGACGTCGACGCGATGGTCGACCTGTACTCGCCGGACGCCCGCTTCGGCGAATACGGCGACGGTCCAGACGGACTGCGGCGGCTGATGGCACACAGCCTCGACGGATGCCTGTTCGTGGTGATCCTCGTGGCCAACCATTTGATCGACTTCGATGACGACGCGCAGGCCCGCGGCCAGGTGTGGGCACACTGTTTCGCCCAGACCGAGGCCGACGGCTTCGTCGAGCAGCTCATCAAATACGAGGATCGCTACGAACTGCGCGACGGCCGGTGGCTGTTCTCCCACCGCAGGCACCGCCTGTGGTACGGCATCGGGCACGCCCAGTCGCCGCTGCGCCAACCGGCAGCCAACTGGCCCGCCGGCCAAATCGGTGTCGGCGATATCCCGTTGTCCGACAGTGTGTTCCACAGCTGGTGGGCGGGTCGATCGTGACGCGCGGCACCCACTACTACCTCACCGACGGTCTGGCATTTCCGGAGAGCCCGATTGCGGAGGCGGACGGGTCGATTCTGGTCTCGGAGATCGCCGCCGGGTGCATCGCGCGGGTGCGGCCCGACGGCACCAAGGAGAAGGTCGCCGACACCGGCGGCGGGCCGAACGGGATCGCCCGGCTGCCAGATGGTCGGCTCGTCGTCTGTCAGAACGGCGGCGCCACGTTCGGAATCGGACCGTGGCCGTACGATTTCGACGGCTGCGCCATGCTGTTCCGTCCGATCGGAGCCGCGGCCGCACCGCTGACACCTGCGATCCAGATCGTCGACACAGACGGTCGGGTTGACTCGCTGACCACCGAATTCATCGCCCGCGATGGGCAACGGTCACCGCTGGTCCGTCCGAGCGACGTGTGCGTGGACTCGTCTGGTGGCTTCTACGTCACCGACGGCGGAACGTTGAGGGGTCGCACTCGCGATGTCACCGGGCTCCTGTACGGCACCCTCGACGGCGAATTGCGAGAGGTGGTCTACCCGCTGGAGATGCCGAACGGGGTTGCGCTCTCGCCCGACGAATCGAAACTGTATGTCGCCGAGACCAGAACGCGCCGGATCTGGGAATTCGACCTCGCCGCACCCGGCGTCATCAAGGCTGCGCGTGGGTTGGCGACGGTGCCGAGCGGAGGACCGCTGAATGTCGGTGGCGCCGACGGCCTGTGCGTCGACACCGCGGGGCGGATTCTGGTGGCGACGCTCGGCACCGGCGGGCTGACGATCTTCTCGGCGGACGGGACACTGCTCGGCGCCGTTCCCGCGGACGATCCAATGACCACCAACGTGACGCTCAGCGCGGACGAGTCGACGCTCTACATGACCCTCGCCTCGTCCGGGCGGATCCTGGTCGTCGAGGACTGGTTGGCCGCCGCGGGAATTCGGTGAGTCGCGGCTATTCCTTGTTGGTCATCTGGTCGGCGAGATTCTGGATGAAGGCGCCGTACCCGACGCCGCCGTGGTCGGACATCACGGCGTCGTAGTCGTACTCCGGCGGATTGCCACCGTTGGGCCGCCAGCCGGAGTCGGCCGTGCAGGAGGCGAACCCCTCCTCTGGGAACGCGTACCAGCGGCGGGTGTTGAGTTCGACGATCTTGTGCGCTTCTTCGTCGGGAACACCGGCCAGCATCTCCTCGGCGCGAGCCCGGCTCTTCGGCCAGAACGAGTCGGAGTGCGGATAGTCGCACTCCCAGGTGATGTTGTCGATGCCGATCAGATGGCGCAGTCCAACCCCGACCTCATCCTCGATGAAGCAACCGGTGATGTTGCGGCGGAACAACTCTGACGGCGCGATCGTCGGATGGATGTTCTGGTAATACTTGTGTTTACGCCACACGTAGTCGGCGCGCTCGATGATGTACGGCATCCATCCGATGCCGCCTTCGGAGAACGCGACCTTCAAGTTCGGGTGCTTGTGAAAGACCGGGGAGAACATCAGCTCGACCGCCGCCGACATCGACGTCGTGCCCATGAGCGTCACCATCACCGCGAACGGCGCTTCGGGCGCGGTGGCCGGTGGCATGCCGCCGGAGCCGAAGTGCATGACCGCGGTCAAGTTGGTCTCCTCCAAAGCGGACCACACCGGATCCCAATGCGGGGTGTGGAAGCTCGGTAGGCCGAGATTCAAAGGGTTATCGGGCAGGCCGACGGCGCGACAACCCTTGGCCGCCATGCGCTCGATCTCCTTGACCATGAGCTGGGTGTCCCACAGCGGGGTGATCATCATCGGGATGAACCGCGCCGGATCGGTGGCACACCACTCGTCGATCGAGAAGTCGTTCCATGCCTGCACGCACAGCAGTGCCAGGTCCTTGTCGGTGCCCTCGAGGAAAACCGTGCCGCAGAACCGCGGAAAGGACGGGAAGCACAGCATCGCGTGGACTCCGTCGATGTCCATGTCCAGCAGGCGCGCCTTGGGGTCGTAGCACCCGGGGATCATGTCGTCGTAACGCACCGGGTCCACGCCGAACTCCTCGGGACGCTTGCCGGCGACGGCGTTGAGCCCGATGTTGGGATACGCCCGCCCCTCGTAGACCCACTGGTGCATCGGCGGCTTGCCGTCCCGCGGGAACTCTACGATGCGGGGGCCGTCGTGCAGATACTTCTCGGGCAGGCGGTCGGACCAGACGTGCGGAGGTTCGATGAGGTGGTCGTCGACCGAGAGCAGCTTCATCGACGGTTGCAGTGGCATCGCTGGTTCCCCGTCCTTCCGGCTGATAGGCTCAATAGAACAATTGAACATATTATGCTTAGTTGACTATAGCGCCCGGTGGTGTGGGAACTCAACCGTGGCAAGGAGGCGCCGATGGATCCCAGTGATCGCATTCCGCACGACGACTGGGCCGATCAGGATCTGCTGACCCGCGCCGAGGCTGCCGAACGGTTGGCCGCCGAGATCGCCGACGTCAGGGCCAGGGTGGACGCCGGCGCGTCCGACGAGGTCACGCTGCGTCGGCTCGCGGCGCTTCAAGAGGCGCATGCCCAACTCGTTGATGGACGGGCGCCGAACTGAGTCACTTCGATCGCGGGAGGCCGAGCACCCGTTGCGCGACGATGTTGCGCTGAATCTGCGCGGTCCCGCCGTAGATCCCCGCGGCCCTCGACCATACGTAGATGTCCCACTCCAGCCCCTCGCGCAGCAGCGGTTCGCTGTCGGTGAGATCCATCATCGTGTGGCCGAACACCTGGTCGGCGCGGGCCATCAGCAGCTTGTCGACGGACCCTTCCGGACCCGGGAGGGCGCCACGCTGCCGCTCACTCAACGACCGCAACACCTTGACCTGCAGGGCACGCAATTCCGCGTACACGCGACCGAGCCGAACCCGGGTCATCGGGGAGTTCTCCAACTGCCCGCGGCGCACCTGCTGTTCTAAGTCGCGCAATTGCCTTGACAGCCTGCTGATCCAGTTGATGTCGCTGGGGCCGCGCTCGTAGGCGAGCAACTGGTTGGCGATCGTCCAGCCCTGCCCGCGCTCGCCGAGCAGGTTCTCCTCGGGCACCTCGACGTCGTCGAACGTCACCTCGGTGAATTCGCGGTTGCGTGCGGAGTTGACGATCGGCGTGACGGTGATACCGGCTGTCGACATCGGCACCAGCAACACCGAGATGCCCTGATGCTTGGGGACGTCGGGTTCGGTGCGGCACAACAGAAAACACCAGTCGGCGACGGCGGCGAAGCTTGTCCAGATCTTGCGCCCGTTGACCCGAAACACGCTCCGAGCACCGGTTTCGACGAGGTCGGCCCGGGTCTTGAGCCCGGCCAGGTCCGATCCGGCCTCGGGTTCGCTGAACCCCTGACACCACCGCACCCGGCCCGAGAGCAGGCCGGGCAGCAGTTCGGCGCGCTGGGTGTCGGAGCCGAACAGCCGCAGTGCGTTACTGAGGTGGCCGACCCCTTCGATCGGCGCCGCGCCGGCGCGGCCCAACTCGTCGTTGAGGATGGCTTCGTAGATGGGGGGCAGGCCGTGGCCGCCGTACTCGACGGGAAACGACAACCCGATGTATCCGGCTTCATACAGGGTCTGATGCCAGGCGTTCTGGGCGTCCGCGCGTGCCGCGGGGTCGTCGGGGATCGCGGCGTCGGCGCTGTGGTCGCGCAGCCACTGACGCAGGTGTGCCCGGAATTGCGCTTCCTCAGGGGTGTCGTTGAAGTCCATCGCCTATGCCAACCCCTCGTTGGCCAACCGCAGGTGTGCGATTGCCTCGTACTGGGCCGTCTCGTCGCCGAACAGACGGCGGTTCAGCAGAGTTCGGCGCACACGTAGATGCGAGACGTGCTCCCAGGTGATGGCGATCCCGCCGAACACCTGAACCGCGGTCTCCACGACGTCACGGCCGGCCGCGGCGGCGTACGCCTTGGCCGTCATGGCCGCCAGCAAGGCCTCCTCGGTGGGCAGGTGGTCGACGGCCCACGCCGCGTGCCACACGCAGCTTCGCGCGCCCTCGACGCCGATCAGCGCATCGGCGAGCATGTGCTGCACCGCCTGGAACGAGCCGATCGGGACCCCGAATTGGACTCGCTCCCCGGCGTAGCGGACCGCGTCATCGAGGGCGCCCTGCATGACCCCGAGCAGGTCGGCGGCGACGACGGTCAGTGCGAGTGCTTCGACGCGACGCCAGCGCTCCTCGGAGATCGGCTCGCCGACGGTGGCGATCGGCACCGCGCTGTCGGAGGGCAGTCGGCGCAGCGTCCGGGTGAGATCGAGGCCGTCGGCGGCCGCTCCGCCGCCCAGTGGGGCCGTGCCGAGGTGGCGCAGCCCGTCGGCCTGGTTGGCCACCAGAACGTGGGTCGCGCCTGCGGCGTCGAACGCCACCGCGCCGCCGTCTGAGGCGCCGAACCGGCGCAGGTCGACGGTCAGCGCCGGGGCGATGCGCAGTTGTCCCTCGGCCAGAAGATCCAATTCCTTCTCCGCGCGCGCGGCTTCCAACAACTCGGCGGCGAGCACCGCTTGACCGGCGACCGGCACCGCACACAGCGTGCGGGCCAGCTGCTCGATCGCCAGGATCGTCTCGACCCCACTGGCCTCCAGCCCGCACAGGGCGGGGGAGCGCAGGGTGGGAATGCCGATCTCGACCACCTGGCTCCACTGCCGCGCCAGGGTGTCACCGCTACCGATGTCGCTCGGATCCGTGGTCGCCAACTGATCCGCCAGCGCGGATACGGTGTCCTGCAGGAGCTTTTGCTCGTCGGTCAGGCCGATGTCCATCGACCGATCAGCCGTCTGTCAGAGGCTGTGCCAGCCCACACACCGCATTGGATTCGCAGCGCTCGCGATCCACTTCGACACGCATCCGGCTTCCTTCCTGTGCGTTCGGATACCATCATGAATGATAGAACGAATATTGTTCAACTGTTCACTCGAGGAGGCTCGTCTTGTCCCGGCTGGAGAATCGAAACGCCCTCGTCACGGGTGGTGCTCAGGGGCTCGGGCGCGCGGTCGCTCGTCGACTTGCGGCCGAAGGCGCGCGGGTGACGATCGTCGACCTGAACGAGGAGAAGGGCCGCGAGTGCGTCGGGATCATCGAATCGGCAGGGGGTAGGGCGGCATTCGTCCGGGCGAATGTGGCCAAGCGGGAGGACATCGAGGCCGCCGTGCAGGCGGCCGCCGTCGACGGGCGCCTCGACGTCCTGGTCAACGCCGCCCAGTATTTCGCGATGCCCAAGGCGCTGGAACTGGTCTCGGACAAGGACTGGGAATTGTCGGAAGCCACGGGCCCAAAGGCGACGTTCCGGTTCATGCAGTCGGCGTTCGGCGTGCTGAAGGAATCCGGTAAGGCGTCGGTGGTCAACTTCGTCTCGGGTTCTGCGCTCGGCGGGATGGCCTACACCGCACCGTATTCCGCGGCCAAGGGGGCGATTCAGGCGTTGACGAAGGTCGCCGCCAACGAGTGGGCGCGCCATGGCATCCGGGTGAACGCGGTGTGCCCCTTCGCGCTGACGGACGTGCAGCGCAAGATGATCGGCACCGAATGGGACAACTACACCCGCACCGCGGACGCATCGCCGATGAAGCGCGGCGCCGATCCGGACACCGAGATCGCACCGGCTGTGACCTTCCTCGCCAGTGACGACGCGGCGTTCGTCACCGGAACCGTGCTGCACGTCGACGGCGGCATGACCGAGTTGTCGACCGTGGACTATTCGCAGTCGCCAGGTGTGTTCAGCGCTACCTGAGCGTCATCTCCACGCTGGTGTATCCCCGCACGGTGGCGGTCAGCACGCGCTCGTGCGCCCCGATCGAGTAGTTCGGGAACTTCTTGGCGATGTACTCCAAGACGAGTTGAGCCTCCCGGCGGGCCAACCACTGGCCGAGGCAGATGTGGATGCCCCAACCGAAGTACACGTCCGTGCCGCGTGGGCGGTCGATGATGAACCGGTCGGGGTCGGGGTAGCGGCGTTCGTCGCGGTTGGCGCTGCCGAGCAGCAGGAGTACCCAGTCACCGGCGGCCATTGTCACACCGTGTTTTTCGACGGGTCGGGTCAGGGTGCGCGCGACCCAGTGGCTGGGGGTGTCGTATCTGAGTGCCTCGTTGACGGCGGCCGGGATCAATGTCGGGTCGTCGACGATTCGGCGCCACTGGTCGGGATGCTCGTACAACGCCACCAGTCCGTTGGAGATCAGCTTCTGGGTGGTCTCCGAGCCCGCCGCCGACAACAGGTTCGCGAACATCAGCACCTCGTGGGGGCTGAGCGAGCGCTCGCCGCCGGCCTCGGGGTCGTCGAAGGTCGCGTTCAGCACGGTGCTGATGAGATCGTCGCCGGGATGCCGGCGGCGATGGTCGATGAGCTCGCCGATGTACGCGCTGATCTTGCGGTTGGCCTCGATGGCGCTGGCCGGCATCGCGACCTCGCCTTCGTGCCGGGTCAGGAACGCCTCCCACCACACTCGGAGCTGCTCGCGGTCGGCCTGCGGAACGCCGAGCAGGTCGCCGATCACATCGGTGGGAATGGAGAAGGCGAACGCCTCCATGGCGTCGACGGTGGTGTCCGGTCGCAGCTTGTCGAGGTGGTGTGCCACGACCGCGCGCAGCGCATTCTCCAAGGCCGCGACCGCCTTCGGGGTGAAGAATCCCTTGAGCACTCCACGGACCCGGTCGTGCCGTGGCGGATCCATGGAGATGATCGAGTACTTGCGCCCGTCGTTGTCCGGGTTCTCCGGCGCGGGGCCCTGCTTGGAGGAGTACGTCGACCAATCGCGCAGCGCGCCGGAGACGTCGTCGAATCGGGATAGCACCCACCATCGGTCTTCAGGATCCCGGTACACCGGCGCCTCGTCGCGCAACCGGCGGTACACGGGATAGGGATCATCGAAGATCGCCTTGGAGAACGGCGAATACGTCAGCTCGTTGATCGCTGGCACCATGATTTCGTCACCTGTCCACCGGGGGAGTTCGTTCGATGAGCTCGAGCAGGTTGCCGTCCGGGTCGGTCGCCATCAGGCCGCGGTTGCCGGCGCCGAACGCGACGGTGCGGTCTGGAAGCGCTCGGCCCCCGTGCGCCACGATCGCGTCCACCACCCGATCGGCGTCGTCGACCCGAAACGACAGGTGGGTGAAGCCGAGGGTGTTCATCGGGCGCGGGCCCGGTGCCTCGACGGTTCCCGGCCGGACGTAGCCGAGCAGTTCGAGGCGAAACCCGTCGCGCTGCAGGTAGACGAGTTCGAGCAGCAGGCCGGGCACGTCGAGCAGCTGGGCGGTGGCGTCGTCGTCGACTGTCATCCGGCCGACGGCTTCGAAACCCAGTGCCGAGCAGTAGAACTGCTCGGCACGACCGATGTCGCGCACGCACAGCCCGATGTGGGTGAGGCGGTGCCCGTCGCTCATCGCGGTCGTTCGGCGAGGTCGTCGAGCAGTGCGTTGTGCTCGCCCAGCAGCGGCGGCCGCGTCGGTGCGGCCGGCGGGGTCGCGCTGAACAGGTACGGCGTGCCCGGGTAGGTGATGGTCCTGTCCAGGTCCGGGTGTGGCACCGGAACGTGAAAGCCCCGCGCGACGGTGTGCTCGTCGTCGAACGCCTCGTGGGGGGGAAGCACTGCGCCGCAGGGAAAGCCGCGGCGCTGACTGGTCACGAAGAACTCCTTGGCGGGCAGTCTTGACGCGATGAGGCGGATCGCGTCGCGCGCGGCGCTGAGGATCGCCGTGGTTTCGTCGTCGACACCGATCATGGCCAGGTCGACTGGTTCCTCCCGGCCGGCCGCCAGTTCGAGGAACACGGCTTCCGGCAGTTCCTCGGAGAGGCCCAGTTCGTCGAGCCACGCCAGGAGCCGGGCGAAGTCCTCCTGCTTGCGGGGGAGCACCCCGGTGGTGGCGTAATGCCCGTCGGCGCACCGTACTTGCACCGGAGAGCTGCGTGTCGGGTAGGCGTGCCTGCCCGTCTGCCGCAGACAGATGTCCTGGTTCACCAGCCAGTGATACGTCGTCTGCTCGCTCGTGACGTTGCACGCCGCATTGACGTTGACATCGACCAGTTGGCCCTGCCCGGTTCGATCGCGGTGTGCGAGGGCCACGAGAGCACCGATCGCGCAGTACATTCCGGCGATGTTGGCCGACTGATCGCCGCCTCCCCGGATCGGCGGCAGGGTGCGGTCGTCGTATCCGCAGTTCCACACCGGGCCGCCACCCGCGAGCATCGTCAGGTCGGTCGTCGGTTGGCCGCTGCGGACGCTGCCCAGCCCGAACGGGCTCACCGACACCCAGATCAACCGGGCGTCACGGGACGCGCATGCGGCATAGTCGACGTCCTCACACCGGTCGCTGCCCGCGATGACCACGTCGGCAGTGGCGATCAGCGACGCAAGATCCCGCTGTCCGGCATCGGTGCGCAGATCGATTGTCACCGAGCGCTTCCCGACGTTTCCCGCCCACCAGCGCAGACTCCGATCCGCACCCGGCTGATCTTCGACGAATGGCGGCCGGGCCCGGTGAGTCGATCCGGTCGGCGGCTCGACCACGATCACGTCGGCGCCCAACTCGGCCAGCACCCGACCGCCGACCGGAGTGAACTGGTCGGAGATCTCGATGACCCGCAGGTCGCTCAGCGCGGTCAGATCACACCTCGCTGTGCCCAGTCGTCGAGTTCTGCCTCGGAGTGGCCGAGCAGATCCACGAGCACCTCGCGATTGTGTTGGCCAAGGCGGGGTGCGGCCGAGGTGATCTGCCACGGAGTGGCAGAAAATCGCATCGGGATGCCCTCGACACGCACCTCGCCCATATCGGGATGAGTCACCGAGGGGAAGAGCCCCATTGCAGAAAGATCGGGGTCGTCATCGATACGTTCCGACGGGCTTTTGACCATGCTCGCCGGTAATCCGGCGGCCACGAGGTCGTCGGCGAGCGTCGCCGCGTCCCGGGTGGCGGTGACGTTGCCGATCAGCGCGTCCAGTTCATCAGCGGCGCGCACACGCTGCTCGAGGGTGGCAAACCGATCCGACGACAACTCCGGTTCGTTGAGGACCTTCGCGAGCACGCCGAGTTCACGCTCGTCGCGGCAGGCGATCGCGATCCAGCGGTCCGCGCCCGCACACGGGTAGATGCCGTGAGGCGCCATCTCTGCGAAATCGGCCCGATTACCGCCGGCGGTCGCGGCGCGGCCGTTGACCGTCCAGTCGAGCACCTCCGTCGGCAGCATCGCGATGCCCGCGGGCACGGTCGCCAGGTCGACGTGCTGGCCCTCCCCGGTCCTGTCGCGGTGGTGCAACGCCGCGAGGATGGCCGTGGTCATGTACAGCGCCGACATGTGATCCATGTAGGAGAAGCCCCACCCGGCGGGTTCGGCATCGGGGAGGCCGGCGGTGAACGTCAAGCCGCTCATCGCCTGGACGATCGGCCCCCATGTCTTGAAATCCCGATTCGGGCCGGTGTGGCCGAACCCGCAGTTGGACACGTAGATGATGTCGGCTTTGATCTTCTGCAGTTCCGCATAGCCGAAGCCGCGCTTGTCCAGGACGCCTGCCGCGAAGTTCTCACAGACGACGTCGCTGATCGAGATCAGCTCGCGCAGCAGGTCTTTGCCTTCCGGCGTGCGCATGTTGATCGTGACGCCGTACTTGCCGACATTGTGGTTGTTGAACCCGGCGCCGAAGTTCACCCCGCGGCGCTCGTCGACGTACGGGCCGACGCCGCGCAAGGCGTCCCACAGTCCCTGCGTGGCAGGGTCTTCGACCCTGAGGACCTCCGCTCCGAACGCAGCAAGGATCTTGGTGGCTCCGGCACCCGCCAGCTGACCACTCAAGTCGCACACTCGTACGTGGGACAACGCGCCCGTCACAGAAGCGACAATAGCAGCTGGACATAAAGTGTTCTATTGTTCAATTCGACGGTGTTGACCACGACGGAGGCTGTGCAGATGACAGCAGGTGTCCCTGCGCCGATGAAGGGTGTGCGCGTGCTGGAAGTCGCGCAGTGGACGTTCGTCCCCGCTGCGGGGGCGGTGCTGGCCGACTGGGGGGCCGACGTCATCAAGGTCGAACACCCGCGCACGGGCGACTCCCAACGCGGGCTGCGCAGCCTGGGCCACATCACCATCGAGGGCGACCGAAACCCGGTGATGGAACACGCCAACCGCGGCAAACGGTCGATGGCCATCGACATGTCGACGCCGGACGGCCACGCGCTGCTGATGGACATCGCGCGCACGGCCGATGTGTTCCTGACCAACTTCCTGCCCGAGGCCCGCAAGAAGCTCAAGATCGACGTCGATGACATGCGCGCGGTCAATCCCCGCCTCATCTATGCCCGCGGCAGTGCGTACGGGCCACTCGGCGCTGAGGCCGACACCGGCGGTTACGACATGACCGGATTCTGGAGCCGCGCCGCGGGGGCCATGGGGTCGACCCCGTCCGACCTGGAAGGTGTTGTCCCGCAACCGGGCCCGGCCTACGGTGACTCGATCGGCGGCATGACCATCGCCGGCGGGATCGCGGCGGCGCTGTTCGAGCGTGAGCGCACCGGGCATGCCCGTGTGGTCGACATCTCGCTACTCGGCGTGGGTGTGTGGGCGTCGGGGGTGGCGATAAACGCGGCCCTCGTCAGCGGCGAACCCTGGGTGGCCAACCCCGCCGGCGCGAACGTGGCGCCGAACAATCCGCTGGTCGGCTTCTACCGGACCGCGGACGGCCGCTTCCTCGGCCTGTCGATGATGCAGGGTTTCCGCTACTTCGGCGAGTTCTGCCGTCGCGTCGGAGTGGGTGAGTTGGCCGACGACGAGCGCTTCGCCGGCCATGAGGCGTTGACCGAGAACACCGCGGCGGCCGCCCAGATCCTACGGTCCGCGATCGCCGCGCGGCCACTCTCGCACTGGCGGGCGGCGCTGGAGGGCTTCGACGGCCAATGGGCGGTGGTGCAGAACACCGTCGAGGTTGCCGCGGACCCGCAGCTGCGCGCCAACGGCGGCATCGTCGACGTCGAAACCGGCGGCGAGCGAGCCGAACTCGTCGCCAGCCCGGTGCTGTTCGACGAGACGCCGCTGCGGCT
The DNA here is from genome assembly GCF_001500045.1 of Mycobacterium sp. GA-1199. Classification (GTDB taxonomy): domain Bacteria; phylum Actinomycetota; class Actinomycetes; order Mycobacteriales; family Mycobacteriaceae; genus Mycobacterium. The sequence goes on along the minus strand of NZ_LQIX01000020.1, from coordinate 29,394 downwards.
GCGCCCGATGCCGGAGTTCGCCGCCGACACCGAACAACTGATTCTCGAACTCGGCGGTGACTGGGACCGCATCACGGCGCTGAAGGAAAGCGGTGCGATCGCGTGAGATCACCCACCCAGTAGGGCCACCACGCACGAGCCACCACCGCCGACGGCCTGTGCGAGGCCGATTCGCGGTTGCGGTACCTGGCGTGGACCCGCCTCTCCGCGAAGCTGGCTGACGATTTCGGCGGCCTGCGCCAGCCCGGTCGCACCGATCGGATGGCCGCGGGCGATGCAGCCGCCGTCCGTATTGGTGGGTAGGGAGCCGTCCGACGCCAGACCCCCGGACTCGGCAAGGTTCACCGCCCCGGCCGCGTCGGTCAGGCCCATGGCGATCAATGCGGTGATCTCCTCGCTGGCGCACATGTCGTGCAGCGACACCACCCCGATGTCCTGTGGATCTACGCCCGCGTTGGCGTACGCGCGTTTGGCGGTCAGGGTGATCTGGGAGGGTGGGCCCACGACCGGTCCGACCAGGGGCCAGTCGCGGTCGGCCGGCCAGCTGGTCTGCTCGATCGACAGCACCGGCACCGAACGCGGTACCGGATCTGTCGAGACGACGATGGCCGCGCCGCCGTCGACCGAGGCGTGGCACATCATCTTGGTCAGCGGTTCGGCGACCATCCGCGAGCCGAGCACGTCGTCGACCGTCACCTCGTCCGGGTTACGGCGTGCGGCAAGAGGATTGAGACGGGCCTGGTTGTAGGACTTGGCGGCGACGGCGGCGATGACGTCTGGCCCGCAGCCCGTGTCGTGCAGGAAACGGGCGGCCTCGATGGCGTAGTGCAGTTGCGGTGGGAAGCGGTCCCAGAAGCCGACCGCGGCCGGGACCACTCCGCCCGGTTCCAGTGCGGTGGTCTTCTCGTACCCGATGGCCAGCGCGGTGCGACAGCGACCCGACGCGACCGCCCAGACCGCATGCCGCAGGGCGACCATTCCGCCGGCGGACGCACTCTCGGTCGCGGTCACCGGTATTCCTGTGCGGCCCAACCGGTGTGCCACACCGATGCCGGTCTGCGGTCCTGCCAACGCCGAGGAGGTGAACACCTCGCCGACGGCGTCGTACCCGACGCCCGCGTCCTCCAGCGCCTTCTCGGCCGCGGCGACGCCGAGGTCGGCCAGCGGGGTCTGGCCGTGCTTACCGAATTCGGTGACACCGACCCCGGTGATGTGTACGCCGGTCACGACGGATCCGCCACGAACATCTCGACGGTGTCCTCGCCGAGCGTGGCGCGAATCAATCGACCCGGGGTGCCCGGCGCGGGCCGGGCACCGTCGACCACAACCTGGAACCGGCCGGCGTCGGTGTCGACCCACGCGACGCTGTAGCCGTCCCGACCGTAGTCGGGGAAAGGCGATTTCGACGGCACAAAAGTCGATGACCACACGGTCGCGATCTCGGACATCGTCAGACAGCCGTCCTCTCGAAGATCGCACTGGAGGATGTACTGCCCAGTGCCGGAGGTGGTGTCAGCGGCAGCGGTCCCGCGCCGGCGAACCGCCACGGCAGACCCACCAGCCGTCCGGTGCGCAAATCCGGGTCGGGGTGAGCGATTTCGGGGAAGAAGCCGCGTGCGGCCAGGTGCGGGTCGCCGACCAGTTCGTCGGCGCTGCGTACGACGGCGGCGCGGACACCAGTGGCGGCTAGTTTCGTCGCGATGACCTCGGCGCGGGACGACCCGATCTGTGCGGTGAGCTCGGCCGTGTCGATGGGCTCGTCGTCGGCCGACTCGACCGCCACCCACCGCTCGTCGGCGCTGCGGTACACCGCGCGGCGCACGGCCGAATCCGAGTCCACCAGTTCCGCCGATGCCGCGGCGAGATATTCGGCGACGGTGTAGGCGACCACCTCCGACATCGACAGGTCGATGACCGCACCGGTGTCGGCGCGCGGTCCGACCGCCCACGCGGCGATGACGACCGCGGCCACCACGGACGACAACGGATCGGCCAGCACGGTGCCCAGCCGCGCGGGTTTCCCGTCGTCTCCCGTCGTCAGGCCCGCCAGGCCACCGTAGGACTGAACATTGTTCGCGTACACGCGATATCCGGCCAACGGCCCGTCCGATCCGAAGCCCGACACCCGCATCACGAGTCGCCCCGACGCAGCCAGTTGCTCCGGTGACACGTTCAGCCGATTCAGCCGGGACGACCCGACGTTCTCGATGACGACGTCGGCTTGCGACACTGCCGCGGCGACGTCCTCGATCGCGTGATTCGCGTCGATCAGCACGCTCCGTTTGGAGTGGTTGGCCACCGCATAGTAGGCGCCGCGTTCCAGCCCCGCGATCCCATCGGCGAAGGGGCCGCTGCGCCGGTAGATGTCGAGCCGGTCGGGATCCTCCAGGCGTACCACGGTCGCACCCATCGCACCGAGCAGCGAGCCGACGATCGGGCCCGCCAGGACATGGGTGAGCTCGGCAATGCGCAGCCCACGCAGGCCATCGGTCCGGTGTTGACCGCGGTCGCCGAGATCGGTACGCCACGGCGGACCCAGCACGGTGACGTCGCGGTCACCGAATCGCGCCGTGGTCAACGACTTCCGGTGGGCCAGCTGCGGCGAAGTCAGCAACTCACCGGGCAAATTCACCGGAGTCGAGGGGACGCCGTTGGCCTGCAGGATGGCTGCGCATTCGGCCTTGTCTCGGTCGCGGGTCCACTCGGTGACCTTGGCGTTGATCAGGCCCGCGTTTTCGATTCGGGCGGGACGGTCGTCGAGACCGGCCGCCCATTCGGGCTGTCCGAACGCCGCCAACAGGCCCTTCCACTGATGGTTCTCCACCGCCGTGATCCGCACCAGCCCGTCCCGGCACGGAAACACCCCCGACGGCGCAAGGTACCGACCGCTGCCCGCGCGACCCGGGCATCGGTACACGACATGCGCGCACTCCGGCAGCGCCGAGGTGTAGATGACCGCTTCCTGGATCGACACGTCGACGCGTACCGGCGTCGACGAGTCGCGCCGGTCCAGTCCGTGGAGCGCGGCCAGTGCCGCGACGGCCCCCGCGGACTTGAGAGCGACGTAGCCCGGCGCGGGGATTGGTCGCCCGTCGCCGTCTTCGATCGTTGCGAGCAGTCCACCGCTGGCCTGGGCGACCAGTTCACCTCCGGGATGCTGTGGTCCGTCGGCGCCGAACGGGGTGAGTGTCACCACGACCGTGGACCCGTCGACGGTTGGGGCCGCGGCGTCGTCGACGATGACGATGTCTACGCCGCGGGCGTGCCGAGCCGGGTCGGCGGTGGAGTCGAGTATCCGCTTGCGGTGGTCGAGCACGAAATCGACGGCCGCGGCCGGCCCGTCGGGCCCCGCCAGCTGCGGACCCACCCGATGCGCGTTCTCGCCGGGAATCCTGGTGACGTCGGCGCCCAGGCTCGCCAGGAGCGCTGCGGCGGCCGAGCCGGCGACGCCGTCGCCGAGCTGCAGCACAGCCACGCCGGCCAGGAAATCCGTCATCGCGGGACGTTCCTGGCTCACCGTGCGCGCTCCTTCCCGAGGCTGCTGAACAATTGAACAATATTCGTTCTGTTGAGTCCACCGCGACCCGACGCGCTCGTCCTGTGCCATGGGTTCACAGATTCACATGAAGTGTTCTATTGTTCATGATATGTCGACGATCGCCGGCCTGTCGGAAGCCCGTTTCGATAACCCCGCGTTCTACCAGGGCGACCCCAACGCGACGTTCCGGCGGTTGCGCGAGACGGATCCGCTGCACTGGTACGACGAAGGTCAGTTCTGGGTCGTCACCAAGTACGACGACATCAAGGCGATCTCGGCGCGGCCGGAGAAGTTCAAGTCGGAGCGCATCGGAATCATGATGGATCTGATCGCGCACCGCCAGGGAGTCGACCCGCAGGGATACGGCAGTCGCGGAATCATGTTCATGGACCCGCCCGAACACCGTGCGCATCGCAAGGCGATCGGGGTCAGGTTCACCCCGGCGGCGGTCGCCAAGATGGAGGATCGCGTGCAGCAGGTCGTCGCAGAGGCGTTCGACGGGCTGCCCGACGGTGAGTTCGACTGGGTCGAGCACATCGCCGAACCGATTCCGGTATACGTCTTCTCCCACTTCCTCGGTGTGCCGGAGGAGGACTGGTCGAAGGTCGCGTCGTGGGCAACAACGATCGCCAAGGCCGGCAGCGGGCTGGCCAGCGACGAGGATTTCCAGCTCATCTTCGATCAGGTCGGGCCGTATCTGTTGGGCCTGGCCGCCGAGCGCGCCAAGGATCCGCGTGACGACCTGTTGACGATGCTCACGCAGGTGAGTATCGACGGGGAACCGTTCAACGAGGTCCAGATCATGGTCTACGCGATGACGCTGCTGGCTGCGGGTAGCGAAACCACCCAGAGCCTGCTGGCCGGCCTCATTCACTGTCTCGATGTGCACCCCGGGCAGGCCGAGGCGCTGTTCGCCGATCCTTCGCTGGCGGAGAACACCGTCGAGGAGACGATGCGGTGGTGGACCCCGGTGATGAGCATGGCCCGGCAGGCCGCCGCCGACGTCGAGCTGCGGGGTACGACGGTCCGCGCGGGCGACGGCCTCCTGATGGCGTACGCCTCGGCCAATCGCGACGTCGACCATTGGGGACCCACGGCCGACGAGTTCGACATCACCCGCCCCGATGCGTCCGGCCATCTCGGTTTCGGTGTCGGGGAACACTTCTGCATGGGGGCGGCGCTTGCCCGCCGCGAGGCGCGGTTCGTGCTCGCCGAGGTGATCAAGCGGGCGAAGCGAGTTCGCGTCACAGGGCAGCGGGTGAAGCGGGAGTCGTCCTTGGTCAACACCTTCGACCGGCTGGGCGTCACGCTCGACTACCGCTGACGAGTACTGCTTCGCGACAACGGGATCAGCTGCGGCCGGCCAGCCAGTCGGTGACGACTCGGCGATGCTGCGCACGCGAACCCAGCGCCGCGATGAGCGTGGTGGCCCGCCGCAGGTACACATGCGCGTCGTGTTCCCATGTGTAGGCGATGCCGCCGAAGACCTGCATCGCCCCCTCCGGGACGCCGCGTAGCGAATCGATGGCCCAAAAAGCCGCCAGCGACACCAGCGGTTCCGCGTCGGGCTGATCGTGGTCACAGGCATCGGCGGCCCGATTGACCAGCGCCCGACCGACTTCGATCGCCCCGCGCTGGTCGACGAGCCGATGCTTGATCGCCTGAAACGCGCCGATCGGCCGGTCGAATGCAATGCGCACTTTTGCGTACTCGGTCGCAGCCTCGTTGGCGGCGGAGGCGACGCCAACGACCTCGGCCACCCCCGCCACGCGCATGCGCATGACGGCTTCGCGGTGGCGGCGGACCGCTTCCTCGCCACGGGCGATCGTCTCGAGCGGCGCCCGGTCGAGACCGATGCGCGCTGCGGGGCCGTGATCGAGGGGGGTGACCGGTGTGCGCTGCACTCCCGCGCCCGCGAGGTCGACGACACCCAGCACCTGCCGGCCATCCCCCTGGGCAAGCACGACGAGGCGGGTGGCGACGGCGCCGTACGGGACGCAGTCGAATGTGCCCGACACCGTCTGCCCGACGAGCGTGGCCGGCTCCGCAACCACGAGCGCGACGCCGTCGACCCTTCGGCCCTCGGACCAGGCCGCGGCTCCGGTCGCGGCCAGTGGCAGCGGTGCCGCGACGGATCCGGTCACCTCGGTCAACACCGCCAGCTCGCGCAGGGTGCCACCGGCGCCGCCACCGCTTTCGGGCACCAGCACGTCGGGCCAGCCCAGCCCGCGGATGGTCGCCCATAGCGCGTCGTCGAACGCCGGGGTCGGCCCTTCCAGAAGCGCGCGGCTGCGGTCGACCGACCACGCCCGGGCCACGATGTCGAGTGCGGAGCGACGCAGCTCGGCCAGTTCGGCTGCCGTGTCGGCTATCTCGGCGAGGGAGACGGTGGTATCAGGGGTCACGGGGCAGCCCCAGCAGTCGTTCGGCGATGACGTTGCGTTGGATCTCCGACGTGCCTGCACCAAAGGTGGCCGCCCGCATCAGCAGGTAGCTCGCGGCGACGTTGCCCCGCTTGGCGGCGCCGGGCGATCCGCGCTCCAAAACCCCTGACGCTCCGGACAGTTCGACACCGAAGTTGGCCATCGACTGGTCCACCTCCGAGCTGAGAAGCTTGGCGACGGAGGCCTCCGGGCCAGGGGCGACGCCCCGCACGCCGGCGGCGGTGGCCTGGGCGGCGATCTGACGTAACGCCTCGACCTGGGCCGCATACCTGGCGATCCGGTCGGCGACATAGCTGTCATCGAAACCGCTGTCGGTCAGCGCATTCGGCTCCTGCGCCATCTTCACCAGGATGTCGAGGCGACGCTCGATCCGGTGCGTGCGGCTTTGGCCCACCCGCTCGTAGCCCAGCGTCGACTTCGCCACCTTCCAGCCGCCGTGCAGCGGTCCGAGCACATTGGCCAGCGGCACGCGCACTGCGTCGAAGAACACCTCGCTGAACTCGGCGGCGCCGGTGATCTGCCGAATCGGCCGTACCTCGATGCCCGGCGTGGACAGCTCGGCCAGGATGTAGCTGATTCCCTCCCGCTTCGGCGCGGTAGGGTCGGTCCGGGCCAACAGGTAGATCCGGTTCGCGTAGGAGGCCTTCGACGTCCAGATCTTCTGTCCGGTGATGACGAGTTCGTCGCCGTCGATGACTGCCGTGGTCTTGAGCGCCGCGAGGTCGCTGCCGGCCTCCGGCTCCGAGAAGCCCTGACACCAGACATCTTCCGCCGACAGGATGCGGGGGAGGTAACGCGCACGCTGCTCGTCTGTGCCCCACTGGATGATGGTCGGACCCAGTTGGTTGATCGCGCTGCGGTTGATCGGTTCCGGGGCGTGCACGGCAGCCATCTCGGTGTTGAAGATGAGCTGTTGGGTGGGAGTCGCGGCGCGCCCGCCGAATTCGGTCGGCCACGAGATGGCCGCCAGCCCGGCGACGTGCAGGCGATTCTGCCATTCCCGCAGTCGGTCGAGGCGAGCCGTTTCGTCTCCGTCGCGGCCGAGCAGGTCGGAGGTCAGCGACGACGACAGGAAGGCGCGCACCTCGTCGCGGAAGGCCCGGTCGGCGTCGGTGAGCACGACGCCGTAATCACGATCGGTCACGTGCCGCCGCGGATGATCGACGCCATGCGCTGTTTCATGTCACCGTAGGTGATCGCGGTGGTGCCGGCCTTGGGGGCGCGGCCCGCATCGACCTTCGGCGCGGACAGATCGAGTTCGGCGATCTTCTCGCGCAACGCCTTCACGGTGCAGTTCTGCCGCCCGAGACGCTCGACGGCGTCATAGCCAAAGGCGCGCGCGGCATTTCGCCAGGTGATGTCTTCGACCTCATCGGGCGAACAACCCTCCAACTGGGCGGCGAGCTGCTCGGGTGCGTCCGGCCAGCTGCTGTCGGAATGCGGGTAGTCCATTTCCCAGCAGAGGGTCTTCACGCCGATGCGGTCGCGCATCTCGACACCGACCCGGTCGCGGATGAAGCACGACATGAAATTGCGGCGGAAGACATCGGTCGGGGTCAGGCCGTCACCGAGGTCGTCACCCGTCCACGCGCGCTGGCGGGCGTAGAGGTCTTCGAACCGTTCGAGCATGAACGGAATCCAGCCGATGCCGCCTTCGGAGAGGGCGAACTTTATCGTGGGGAACTTGACGACGACGGGGGAGAACAACAGGTCTGCGGTGAACCGCATGGTGTCGATGGCCAGCATCGAGTTGTACGCGAGGTAGGTCGTCTGGTCGGAGGGGACGGGAACGCCGCCGCCGGTGCCGATGTGAATGTTGACGATAGTCTCGTGCTCACAGACCGCTTCCCACAGCGGATCCCATTGCGGATCCTGCCACGGCGGCTGCCCGTAGTTTCCGATGTGTTGGGGCACCGTCACCGCGTGACAGCCGCTCGAAGCGAGCCGCGCCACCTCGCCGGCCGCGAGAACGGGGTCCCACAGCGGAAGGATGCCCAGCGGGATGAAGCGGTCCGGATGGCGGCCGCACCAATCCTCCAGATGCCAGTCGTTGTAGGCGCGGACCATCACTTCGGACACGTCGCGGTCGCCGCGGTAGGTGAACAGCGCCCCGGAGATGGTCGGAAAAGACGGGAAGCACAACGAGGCCAGCACCCCGGCCGCGTTCATGTCATCGACGCGGGCATCGACGTCAAAGCAGCCGGTGCGCATGTCCTCGAAGCGCGACGGTTCGAAGCCCCACTCGTCGTTGGGTCGGCCCGCCACGGCGTTGAGCCCGATGTTGGGCATCTGCAGACCCGCGTACTCCCAAAAGCAGACGCCGTTGTTGTCCTGCACGATCTTTGGTGCCTGGTCTGCGTAACGCGACGGCACCCTGTCCTTGAACATGTCGGGTGGTTCGACAGTGTGGTCGTCGACGCTGATCAGCACGAGGTCCAGAGGGTCGATCACCGGGAACAGTCTAGGCTATTGAACAAAGTATGTATATCTGTTCCAGCTATGCGGTGGAGTTCACCGCCGCCGCCGCCAGCCAGTCGGCCATCATCCCGTAGACCGACTCGATGCTCTCTCGCGCGCTGGCGTCGTCGCCGGATGGTTCGTAGTCCACGTCCCACTCGACCCGGCAACCGTCGGCACCGGACCCGAAGACCGAGACGACGGTCTCGAAGCGGCTTACCGGCAGCGGGTTGTTGGTGATCCGGTAGGAGATCCTTCTCTGCTCCGGCCGTGCCCACAACAGCGTCTCGACCGTCGGGTCGCCGTCTGCGGTGCCGCGGATCCTGCGGCTCATGCCGGGCCCGTCCCCTTCGACCTCGACGTCGTTGATCACCGGAATCCACCGGACGTCGGCGAAGTCGGCGAGTAGGCGCCAGACCGCCTCGGCGCTCGCGGCGACGTCCTTGCTGACCCTGATCGACGCCATGTGGCGACCCTACCATCTATGTAACAATAGAGCGGAATATGTTCAGATGTGCAGTGTGCTGCCGGGTGGAATCGGGGTGTCGTGAGCGCTGACGATGGGTCCGCGGGCGATTTCGAGGTCGACGAGAACTGGGTGCGCTACGAACTTGTCGAACCACACATCGCGCAGATCGCGATCAGCAGGCCCGACCGCCGCAACGCGATCCTGTCGCCCGACATGCACGCCCTGTTCAAGGCCCACCTCGATCGCGCCGAGGCCGACGACGAGGTGAAGGTCGTCATCCTCGCGGCCGACGGCAAGGACTTCTGCAGCGGCGACGATGTCCGGCGGCTGCCCGTCGAACAGGCCGGCCTGAAGAAGGGCGGAAAACTGCCGCAGACCGCGCGGATGGGCAATGCCCGCCGGTTGCACCGCCACCTGACCAACTGGCTGGAGTTTCCGAAGACGGTCATCGCCGCGTGTCAGGGTGCGACGCTGGGGGCCGGGATGAACCTGGCGCTGGCCGCCGACATCCTGGTCGTCTCCGAGGACATGTATCTTGCGCGGCCGCAGGCGCGGATCGGGTTCGCCGGGTTCTCCACCGCGATGCCGTTGATCCTGCTCAAGCTGGGTCCGAACCGCGGCTACGAGGCGATGATCACCGGACGGAAGGTGCGCGCCGCGGAGCTGCGCGACTGGGGGGTGGCCGCGTCGGTCGTGCCGGCCGACGGTCTCCGTGACGAGGCGCTGCGCTACGCGCGTGCGATCGCCCACCACTCGGCCGACGGGCTGATGGTCGGCAAGCATGGGTTGATCACGTTCTGGCACGCGGTGGGCATGGCGCAGTTCGGGGACTGGGTTCCCATGGCGCACAGCGTTTTCAGCAACCTGTCCTGGCGGGACGACGAGTTCAACTTCATGAAGGAGCGGTCGGCAAGGGGCGGCCGTGAGGCGCTCGCCGAACTCGAGCGCCGGTACCGGGAGTGGGACTTCGACTAGACAAGACAATTAAACAGCGACTGTGTTTGTGTTTTGTATGATGAACGTGCGGTGAGGAGAGATGAATGGGTGTGCTGGACGGACGGACGGCCTTGGTCACCGGCGCAGGTCGAGGGATCGGTGCCGCCGTAGCCGAGGGTTTGGCGGCCGAGGGGGCGACCGTCCTGGTCTCCGACGCCGGCGTTGCGGTGGACGGCACGGGGCACGACGCGGGGCCGGCGGAGGCGGTGGCAGCTGCCATCAATCAGCAGGGTGGCAAGGCGTTCGCGGACGCCACCGACATCACTGACTTCGCCTCCTGCGAGGACTTGATCGGCCGCGCCGCCGATACGCTCGGCGGGCTGGACGTGGTGGTCAACGCCGCGGGCATACTGCGCGACGGCATGGTCTTCAAGATGAGCGAGCGGGACTGGGATTCCGTTGTCGCCGTCCATCTCAAGGGCACGTTCAACATCACCCGGCATGCCGCCGCATGGTGGCGGGAGAACCGTGGCGGCCAGTACCGGCTGATCAACTTCACCTCGATGTCCGGACTACAGGGCGCACCCAGCCAACCGAACTATGCGGCCGCGAAGATGGGCGTCGTCGGTCTGACGTTCTCCTGCGCCAACGCCCTGCGCAACTACGGCGTCACGTCGAATGCGATCGCGCCGATCGCCGGAACCCGAATGACGCAGGGCATCAAGGGCGGTGGAAGTATGGACTATTCCGATTCCAACGTGCGGCTGTCGCCGAAGAATTGCGTGCCCCCGGTGGTGTACCTGGCGAGTGCACAGTCCGACTGGCTCAATCGGCGCGTCATCTTTGCCGGAAACGGCCGCATCAGCCTGATGTCGAACCCCGTCGTCGAGCGAGAGATCGTCTCGGCCACCGGCACCTGGGACATCCCCACCGCCTTCGCCGAGATCGAGACGTCGTTCAAGGAAGCCGTCCTATGGCCCAACATCTTCGACAAGCCCCCTGCCAAGTGACCCGACGGGGGAGGTGACGAATGACTGAGCTGACGACCCACCGCGTACCGCAGAAATACGCCTGCGGCGAGACTTTCGTCCCCAAGAGCCGCTACATCGACCCGGAGTTCCTGCAACTCGAACTCGACCGGCTCTTCTCTTCGGTCTGGCAGCCCGCCTGCCGCGAGGAGGAGATACCCGACCCCGGCTGCTACTACGAGTACCGCATCGGCAGGCAGTCGATCGTGGTGGTGCGCCAGAAGGATCGCAGCATCAAGGCGTTCTACAACTCATGCGTACACCGCGGGATGAAGCTCGTCTGCGGTACCGGCACCGCGACCGAGGGCGACCTGCGGTGCGGATTTCACGGCTGGCGCTACTCGTTGGACGGCCGGTCCTCCTTTGTGCCGTGCCGTGAGGAGTTCGCCCCTCGGCCGCGCGAACAGTGGGGGCTGACGCCGGTCCATGTCGGGAGCTGGGGCGGTTGGGTTTTCATCAGCATGGCGTCCGATCCGCCGGACCTGCTCGACTGGCTTGATCCGCTGCCCACCGCACTGGCCCCGTTTCGCCTGCAGGACATGCGATATGGGTGGCGTAAGCGGACGACACTGCCGGCCAACTACAAGACCGTCATCGATGCGTTCATCGAGGGCTACCACACGCCCGGCACGCATCCGCAGACGTTGCGCACCGCCAAGACTCCTCACCCGACCACCGAGCCCGCACAACCCCAGGAGTACGTCTACGCGCCCTACACGCCGACAATCGCGTACAAGAACCACTCCCGGTTCATCTACACGCAGCGTCCCGAGACCACCGAACGCGACAAGGGCCGTCAGCAGCAGTCCTCCCGCCCGGAGGTGTTCGCGAACGCGATGCAGTACAACTACCTCGGCGTGAACGCGCTTGTCACCGAGCGCGATTACCGAGCCGCGCAGCGGTTGGCGACGATGGAGCCCAGCGAGATTCCGCCGTTCGTCCTTTACCACCAAATGTGCGAGGAACTGGCGCTGGCCGAAGGTGTGGACTTCCCGCGGATGTCGATGGAGGAGTATTTCGCGGGCAACGGCGACTGGCACATCTTTCCCACGTTGGTCATCCTCGTCGAGAAGTCGTGTCTGCTCGGGTACCGGATGCTGCCCGACGCGACGGATCCGAACAAGTGCACCTTCGAGATGTTCACGCTCGAACACTTCGCTCCCGGTGAGGTCCCCGACACCGACTGGCAGGAGTTCGAGCGCTGGCAAGATCATGACGGCTGGGGTGAACTGCCGACGCAGGACCTGCAGAACATCGCCGCGATTCACGCGGGCATGCACTCGAACGGCTTCGAGGGGCTCTGGCTGAACACCGCCCAGGAGATGACGATCCGCAACGAGCATGCAATCGCCGATCGGTTCCTCTTCGGCGCCGACGAGCGGTGAGTGCCGGGGCGACGGTGATGAATGACGCGATACAGCAGCGGCCGGTGCCGCTGCTCACCGAGCTGAACCGGCCGTATTGGACGGGCGGCGCCGACGGCACGTGGCGGCTGCAACGCTGCCTCGACTGCGAGCGTCTGGTCCATCCGCCGGCCCTGCGTTGCCCGCACGATCACGGCGTTCTCGAGTACGCGACGCTCAGCGGCCGGGGAAGCGTCGAAACGTGGACGGTCAACGAGCATCCGTTCTTCCCGGGTTTCGCGCCGCCCTACCTGGTGGCGTTCGTGAATCCGGTTGAGGACAGTCGCGTTCGGGTGCTGACGAACATCGTGAACGTGCGGCCGGAAGACGTCACTGTCGGACTGCCGGTGCACGTCACGTTCCAACGGCACACCGACGGCGACGACGAGGTGTTCATCCCGATGTTCGAACCGGACCTCTGATGGGTTCACCGCTTGCCGACAAGGTCGTCATCAGTGGGGTCGGCCAATCCGAGATCGGTCGGCGGCTGGGCCGAGACGCCCTGCAACTCACCGCCGACGCGTGCCTGGCCGCCGTCGCAGATGCAGGACTCACCCTCGCCGACATCGACGGGTTGACGACGTATCCGGGTGCGTCCCAGGCCGGTCCGGGGTTCTCGGGGGCGTCGCTGCGCGACATTCACGACGCGCTCGGCGTCAAGCCGAATTGGGTAGCCGGAGGGGTGGAGTCTCCCGGTCAGCTGGGCGCCGTGGTCGATGCGATGCTCGCCGTCGCCGGTGGCATGGCCAACCATGTGCTGTGCTGGCGCAGCATCTGGGAGGGCACCGCCCAGGGTGCGGGCCGACGGCAGGGCTACGGGGCGCGGGGTGGTCGGCCGAGCGGGATGATGGCCTGGCAGCTGCCCTACGGCGCCACCGCGGCCAATCTGGCTGCAATGCAAATGCGCGCCAGGATGATTCGATACGGCCTCACGCGCGAACAGCTCGCATCGATTGCGATTGTCCAGCGCGCCAATGCGCAACGAAACCCGTCGGCGATATACACCGATCAGCTCGATCTCGATACCTACCTGAATGCGCGGATGGTGTCGGAGCCGCTGTGCATGTACGACTGCGACATCGCCTGCGACGGAGCGACCGCCTTCGTCATCTCGCGGGCCGAGCACGCTCGAGCACTGGACCACCCCGCGGTCACGGTCGAGTCGCTGGACTGCGCTCATCACGACCGCTTCACCTGGGAGGGCGGCGAGGACATCACCCGGATCAGCTCGCGTTGGTCGACCATCTGGGACCGAACGGATTTCACCGTGTTCGACGTTGATTACGCCTCGCTGTACGACGGGTTCAGCGTATTCGTGCTGTGCTGGTTGGAAGATTTCGGCTTCTGCAAGGTGGGCGAATCCGGCGACTTCATTGCCGACCCGGCACGCATCTCGCTCGGCGGTGACCTGCCGATCAACACTGCGGGCGGCCAATTGTCCGGAGGACGGCTGCACGGGTTCGGTCACCTGCACGAGGCGTGTTTGCAGATCCGGGCCGAGGCAAGCGGCCGGCAGGTTGACGACGTATCACTGGCAGCGGTGGGGGTCGGGGCTGCCAACAGTGGAACGACAACCATGCTGCTGCGACGGACGCTGTAGGAGAGCAGAAGATCCCACGCGTGCTTCGACTGCCCTCAGGCATGTTCTCGTCAACGTAGAGGTGCCACTTTGCACATCGACCTATAGACGTGTTTCGAGCTGGAGCAGGCCAGATCGAGATACTGCCGGCTGATGGACACCAAGGACTGGGCCGGATTGGCTGAGCTGATGATCGACGACATCGTGTTCGATTTGGGCGGCGGCGATGACGTGCCGCCGATCGTCGGACGCGGCGCCACGCTCGAAGCAGTGCAGACGTCTGTGAAAGATGCGGTCACGGTCCATCAGGTGCACAGCCCGGAGTTTCACCTCGACGGGGATGGGGCCCGCGTGATCTGGGCGGCTCAAGAGCCAGTGAAGTGGAACAACGGGACGGGGTCGACTGCCTACGGTCACTACCATGACCGATAGGTGCGACGCGACGGAGTGTGGCGTATCGCGGAGCTTCGGCTCACCCACCTTCTCATCGACGTCGACTGATGGGGTCTCGCTGACGTCAAGTGAGGCGGGGATAGGTCATGAGGTCCACCCAATTCTCGGCTATGGCCCTCTTAGCTAAGCCACTGGCGTAGAGGCTGATTCCGGCGTACGGGTCGAGAAACTTACCGGTCGTCGGATCGTAGGTCGTCACGGCGGCGCCCGCCTGTGGTTGGGTTGCTCCCGCCGATCCGGCTTCAGCCGGTAACGGGTCGTTGCTGGGAGCAGGCGGCGCTGTGGGGTTTGGAGCTACAGGAGCGGGTGGCGCCGACGGCCGGACGTATGGCGGGATCACCTGGTCGGGCGGCGGCTGAAATGGTAGAGGCGGTGGAGGTGGTCCGGGGGTCACCGGCGGGACCTGCGTCGGATACGGCGCGGTCAGTGCCGGCCCCGGGCCGGGCGGCACACCTGGCGGAAGCTGCACGGCAGGTGGCCCGGGATCGTAGTCCGCTTGCGGCGGGATGTACGGATACTTGTTCTGCGGCAGAGTCATTCGCGGATCGGTCACCGGTGTTCCCACCGGCACCGGCGGTCCACGCCATGGGTTGCTTCCGACCGGCAAATACCCCCGCGGATCGCGGCAGAGCTGCACCGTCGGCGCCCGTTTGCCGGGGAATTCCTGGCAGGGATAGTTGCGTGCGCCGCGAACGACTGTCGGATCGTTGTGCGGGACCTTGCAGTACATGTCTTTGGGGACGTCGCGAAGCGTGGTGTCGGCGGGTGAGCGTATTTCGGCCGGAGGCACGAACCCGGTGATACACGGCGGCGGATCACCGAAATTCAGCTTGAAGTCCGCCTTGGCGCCTTCGTCCGCCGGGTACTGATTGGCGATCGTGATGACTGCCGCGGCAAGGGCAGGCATGATCACCAGAACCTGTTCGATCGACTTGTGATAGATGACGCCGACACGGCCGGCGTTGGCGAGGTTCGCGGCCAGCACCGGAAACGTGGGACGGATACCTTCGAAGAGGGCAGTTGCTTCGTCGGTGGCGCCGGGAGCCGACTGCAGAACGGCGCGTATCTCTGGGTCGGCTTCGCGAAGATGAGTCGTGAGGCGTGCCAAGCCATCTGCCACCGATCTGATGTTCTGCCCGGACGCACGTTGGGCGTCGAGCAGCGGTTGAGATTGTTCGAGGAGCTCAATTGTCTCACTGGACGTGTTGTCGGCTTCTTCGATCAGCGACCGTGACGATTCGATGAGCCGCGCGAGCTCCGGACCCGACCCGTCGAAAGCTGTGAATGCCTCCCTCAATACGTCCCGCAACCGGCTTCGATCAAGCGAATCGACCAGGCTTTGCGCCTCGCGCAGCAGGCCGGCGATGTCGCCGCTGATGTGCGTGCGGTCGCGGTCGATGTGCCCATCGTCACCCAGGAAATCCGTCGACGCATTCGGCGGCGGCACCAGATCGACGTACAGCTCGCCGATGGCCGAGACACTCTTGACGTAGGCGTCGACGTCGTCGGGAACCTTCATGGCGTCGTCGATCCGCATCTCGACCAGGACATCGTTGTCGTGGGTCAGCGAGACCGATGTGACCTTGCCGATGGTCGTCCCGCGGTAGGCGACGTTCGCATTCGTATACAGACCGCCACTGGCCACGAAATTGGCCGTCACGGTGTAGGTTCCGAGGCCGAAAGCCTTCGGCAACTGCACGTAGAACACCGCGATCACGAACACACTGACGAGCGCGACCAGAGAGAAGATGGTCAGTTGCAGGCGGACGAGGGGAGTGAGCATCAGGGTTGGCCTGCAGACTGGGGATCGGGTGGATTGAGGGGCGGGATCTTGAACGGATCGGCAGCCTGCCCGGACAACGACGATGTCGCTCCGACGAGGTAATCGGGGACGGAGACGACTTCAGAAAGACGTTTCATGTTGGGATCGAGAGTGCTTGTCGTGAAGAAATTCTCACCCATCCGCCGCACCGTGAGGTCAAACGTGGCGAAGACGTTGAGGAAGTCGCCCCTGACTGCCCGCGGCAGTCCCTCGTTGAGCGGTATCGGAAACGCAGGCAGGATCGGCAACGCGTCGACGAGCGTTTCGGCGTTGTCGCTGAGAGCCTTGACCAAGGCATAAGCGTGGACGAGATCAGCGGCGAAGTCCGCTTTCGTCTGGGCCAAGAGGGGGGCGGAGACGTCAGCGAGCCGCTTCAGAGCCGCAAAGGCATCAACGATGCGGTGGCCGTTGTCGTTGAGTACGCGCGCGGCCGACGGGAGCGTCGCCAGTGCGCGCTCGATCCTGTCCCTACCAGCGGCGAGTCGACCTGCTAGGCGATCGACCTTCTCCATCGCCGTTGCGATGTCGCGTGCCTGAGCATTCAAACCTGCGGCCAATTCGGCGAGTCTGGGCAGGAACGCGGCGAACCGACCGGCGCGCCCGGCAATGGCAGCGTACGTCTCATCCGTAATATCCTGCAGCACACCGAGGTTACCGTTGTTGACGACGATGGCCAGGGACGACAGCACATCCTCGGTGCTCGGATAATTGCCGGTGTTTTCAATGCCGATCCGGGAATTCGGGCCCAGGGAGCCGATGGGTCGTTCGGCGACGGGTTCGGCCAGTTCCAAATGCCGCGAACCCAGCAGAGATGTTTGACCGACGGTCGCAGTGGCGTTGGCGGGCAGATGCACCGAGCCGTCGAGGGACAGCTGCACCAGCGCATAGAACGTGCCGTCGTCACGCTGCACGGGCTTGATACCTGACACACTGCCGACGGTCACGTCGTCCACCTTGACGGGGGAATTCTGTGGCAGCGACGAAATATCGGGTAGCTCGACCGATACGGTGAACGAACCGTCGCCATGGCCCGCGGTGCCGGGCATGTTCAATGAGTTCAACCCATTGAATTGGCATGCCGAGACCACCACCGCGAGTGACCCGATCGCCGTCGCTCGCCGCGCCCATCTGTGGAGGTGTCGGTTGGTCATCTGCCGGCTCCCGCCTGTCCGTCGGGCTGGTGGGGCGCGGTTGGTGCGTCCGGCACCATGAGCGAACTCAGATCGGCGTCGGGCGGTATCGAGGGTGGAGTCACCCCGGGCAGCGGGTGCCATTGCAGTTGTGCAATCGGCGTCTGCGCTTTGGCTTCCGTCTGCGGTGTGTCATAGATGATCTGCCCCTTGTACGCCGTGATGCTGGTTATCGGGCGAAACAGGAACGGCGGATAGTTCATCTGGAGCCGCTTGACCACCGGCGCCATCCGCTGACGGCAGATCTCCGCGCGCTTGTAATTCTCTGGTGTCTCGGCGGTCTCGAACATTCCCGCGCACATCAGTTGTACCGGGTTTCCGAAATTGGGCAACGTCACGATTCCCGCCAACGACGCCTGGGCCGGATTGTAGATGTTGTAGAAGTTGGCCAGCGCCGTCGGCGCCAGGTGCAGAACTTGTTCGATATCGTCGCTGCGTTCGTTCAGCAGGCTGGTGAAGTCGGCGAGTCGGTCGATCTGGCCGATCAATGCGTCGTTGTTGTCACTGAGCAGGCCCCGGACGTCGGAGAGTGCATTGTTCAGAGAGGCCAGCGCCTGATCGATGTCGAGGGAACTGTCCGCGAGCACTTGAGACACCGACGCGACGTGAGATGTGAACGCCACGATCTGTTCGTTGCTCTCCGCCAGGGCGTTCACCACGATGTGCAGGTTCTTCACGGTGTCGAAGATGTCGGCACGCGAATCGCCGAGACGCCCTGCCACTTGCGATAGTTCACGGACTGCACTTCTGAATGACTCACCGGAACCGTCGAAAGTGTCTGCGGCTTGGTTGATCAACTCGCTCAGTGGCCCCTGCGCCGAGCCTGGTCTGGGTCCAAGCTGCGCGGACAACTTGGTCAGTTCGTCTTTGACCTGATCCCATTCGATCGGTACCGCGGTCCGATCGAGCCCAACGACTGCGTTGTCGGACAGCGTCGGGCCGCCGTCGTAGATCGGCGCGAATTCCACGAACCGAGCGGAGACCAGATTCGGCGAAACAATCAGTGCGGTGGCATCGGCCGGAATGGGGACTCCCGCCTCGACACTCATCGCCACCCTGGTGTGCTCTGGGCCTGGTTCGATTCCGGTGATCCGACCGATGGTGACTCCGGCAACCTTCACTTCGTCGCCGACGTACAGTCCCACCGCCGAGGAGAACAAACCCGTGATGCTCCGCTGCTGCGCGCGCGGCCATACTGTGTACACCCCTGCGATGAGTGTCACGGTCAGCACTGCGGCGAGCACAGCCCGGGGCCATCGTCGGGGGTGGGCGAGTCCGAGCGCAGTCATGGCGTTTTCGGCCTGATCACGAGTCGCTCCCGAATGAATCCGCGGAGCATGTCGGCCAGACTGTCGGGCAGCTTGCCCGGCTGGAAGTAGGTGTCCAACAGCACGCCGGCGACGGCAGGAGTCGGCACACCCCAGACGTTGACGGAAAAGCCCGGGCCGGACCCCACAACTTCACCCAGTGTCGTGGAGAAGGCAGGAAGCCGCTTGAGCGCCTCGTCGAGATGGGCGCGGCGGGAGTTCAGATTTTCGAGCACGAGGTTGAGCTTGGCCAGCGCGGGACCGAATTCACGACGGTTGTCGGCGACGAACCCCGATATTTGCCGCGACACATCGCCGATTCCCGCGACGAGTGAGGCGAGCGCGGTGCGCTGTGCACTCAGCTCGGCGAACAGCGCGTTACCGTCGGTGATCAGCTGATTCAGTTGACGGGAACGAGTGGCCAGGATGGCCGACAGCGACTTCGCGTGAGCCAGTAAATCGGCGAGATCCTCGTCGCGGGCGTTGATGCTGCGGGAAAGCGCGGCCACGCCGTCGAGTGCGCTACGCAGTTGGGGGGTGGCGTCGCGCATCGTGGCGGTCAGAGTTTGCAGCGCGGTTTCGAAGGTGTCGGTGTCCAACTCGGCTGCGGAGTTTCCCAGATCCTGTAACGCGTCGGGCAAGGTGTACGGGGTTGTCGTGCGTCCGAGCGGCACGGTGTCGACCGACCCTGCACCACCCGGGGTGACCGCCAGGATCCGTTGGCCGAGAACGGTGTCGGTCTTGATCGCCACCAGCGTCTGGTCGCCGAGACGCAGATCGCGGTCGACGGTGAAAAGCACCTTTGCGGCGCGGGCGCTCACGTCGAGGTCGACGGAGCTCACTTTGCCGACGTTGTAACCGTAGATCTGCACATCGCTGCCACTGGTGACTCCGGCGGCGTTGGCGAAGTAAGCGGTGTAGACCTTTCCCTGCGGCATGAAGGGCAGTGTTGAGTAACCGAATGAAACGAGCACCAGCAGGATGACGAGAATGATTCCGAAAATGCCTGTGCGTAGGGGGTTTCGGCGACCCCGCTCCTCAACCGTCATCGGAGCACCGTCCCTTTGACGAATCCGTCGGCCCGAGTAGCGGAATCAAGATGTCGCTCCCCGCGGGACCGTTTATCTTGAGTTTCACCGCGCAGAAGAAGATGTTGAAGAAGGCGCCGTATTGACCGAGCGCGCTGAGTCGCAGGTAGTTTTCGGCGAGGGGTTCGATCACGGCGTTGACCTCGTCCTTCCGGTCATCGAGAACGGTCGCCAGGGGGCGCGCATTTTCGATCACCCCCTGCAGAGGACGCCGCGACGAGGTCAACAGATCGGTGAGGTCGGCCTGCGCGGAGGCGAGCGGCTGGATCGCCCCCGCAATCGGGCCGCGACCCTCCGATAGGGTTGTGGTCAGTTGCTGCAGTTGATCGATACTCGTGTCCAGCTGTGCCCCTTTGTCATCGATCGACGTGAGTACGGTGTTGAGATTGTCGATGACTTCGCCGATCAACTGGTCGCGTCCCGCCAGTGTTCGGGTGAAGGAGTCGGTATCGGACAGGACTTTGGCCAGGGTGCCGCCGTTGCCTTGGAGTAGTTCGATGATCGCGTTGCTGACCTCGTTGACCTTGTTCGCGTCGAGGCCTTTGAGGACCGGGCGCAAACCCCCAAGCAGAGCGTCGAGGTCCACTGCCGGCACGGTGTTCGAGCGCGGAATGGTATCGCCGGGTGTCAGCGGCCGCAGTTCCCCTGAGCCAGTGGTGATTTCGAGGTAGCGGTTGCCGACCAGGTCTTCGTATCGAATCGCGGCACGGGTCGAGCTGTATATCCGGTATGTCTTGTCGATCGCGAATTCGACGTCGACATGGTCGCCGTTGATGGCGATGTCGGTGACGGACCCGACGGGGATGCCTGCGACACGTACGTCTTGGCCGGGCTTCAGGCGTGATACCGAGTCGAACTCCGCACGATAGGACACTGTCGAGCCCAGCCGGAACTTTCCGAAGGTCATGACGAGAAGGCCGAGGACGAGCAGCATCACAACGGTGAAGGCTGCAACCTTCATGCCGAGTCGGTCCCTCGGCATCAGTAATCGTCTCGCTCGGCATAGGCGCCGTTGAACAGAAACTGGAACGTCGTCAACGGATCGAATTGCAGCTCGGTGTTGGGCTGGTAGGGAATGTAGGCGTTGTCCGTCACCAGGAACTGCGGCCGAAACCACGATCCGTTCTTCATCTTTCCGGGCAGATTCGGCAACCCCCGACAATTGGGGCCGCCGGACGCGTTGACGATGGGCAGGCTCTCGGGGTAGGTGTACGGCGCGACGCCGGGTATGAAGAAGGCGTTCATGAAGACCCCGGGCACAGTGCCGCCCCAAGCGGGAGCGAATTCCTTGAGCGTGGTCGCCAAACCGTCGAGCAGGCAACCCAATTGAGGGGAGTAGTCGCCCAGGACCTTCAATGGGGCCCGCAACCGCTGAACCGCGGCGATCAAGTCGCTCTGCGAGGGCTCGAGCACGTCCGATGCGGTGTTCCCCAGCCCGACCGCCGCCATCAACGTCGTAGCCAGGTTCTCCTGCTGGTCGACAATGGTGTTGCTGATCGATTCGGTGTTGTCGAACAAGGTCAGTAGGTCCGGCGTCGCTTCTGCGTAGATATCGGCGACTTCGCCGACCTTTTGAACACCCGACTGGAGGGTGGGCAGGTGCGGGTTGAACGTTCCCATGTAGTCGGTGAACGTCGAGATCGTGGTCCCGATGTCCCTCCCGTTTCCGCGCAACCCTTCGCCGATTGCGGTCATGGTGGCGTTCAGCTCCACCGGATCGATCTTCTTCAGAGTGTTGACAAGCGTTTCGAAGAGCGTGTTGGCTTCGACGGCGACCTCGGCGGCGTGCAGGTGTGAGTTGGCCGCGAGTGCGCTCTTGTCGGGAATCGTCGGGCTGAGGAAGTCAACGGATTTCGCGCCGAACACGGTGTTGCTGGCGATACGGACGGTGACGTTGGAAGGGATGTAGTCCATCTGATCGCGGCGGATCTCCAATGTCAGTTCCGCCTGTGCGCCGTCGTATTCGATCGAGGACACTTTGCCGACTTCGACTCCCAGGTACTTGACCTTGGCATCGCGGTCCATCACGAGACCGGCCCGCGCCGAGGTCACTGTGACGGTGTCGACGGCAATGAACGCCCCCGAGTACGCAAGGTAAGTCAGCGATGAGATCACTGCGAACACCGCGGCCATGATGAGCGCCGCTATCCGCAGCGCTCTCTTGCGGTGGATCTTGATCAACGCCCTGCATCCTGCGCGGGATTCGGCGGGAGTTGAACTGTGATCATCGGACTGCCAGTTCCAGACGTTCCAATCTGCGGACCAGGATGCTGGTCAGCCAGTCACCCACGTCGACAGCCTCGATCCATTCGGTCCGTTCGAGCAGCATGCGCAGGACGATCCGCGCCTCGAGCCGGGCAAGCGCTGCGCCTACGCAGAAATGAGCACCCTTGCCGAACGTGACGTGGCCCTTGCCGCTGCCGCGGTCGAGCCGGAACTCGTGCGGTGAATCGAATTGTGCGGCATCGCGATTGGCGGCGCCCCACAACAGCAGCAGATGTGAGTTGGCGGGGAGGTCGACCCCGCCCAGCGTGGTGTTGTGCAGAACGTGGCGGTAGTGGCCACGGAATGGAGGCTCGTATCGCAGCGTCTCCTCGATGAAGGGCACGAGGAGGTCACGATCTTCGCGGACCTGTTTCTGTATGTCGGGTTGGCTGACGAGAATCCATGCGGCGCTGCCGAGCAGCGAGGCCGTGGATTCCCCGGCGGCGCTGAAGAGCGTGAGCATGATGCTCAACGCGACGGGCTGTTCCACCTCGCCGGAGGCGCAACGTGCAGCGAGATCGCTGATCAGTCCCGGTTGTGGATCCCTGCCCGCCGCTTCGAAGTGTTCCAGCACATAGCCGCCCAGTTCCATTGCCGCCAGACCGGCGGCTTCGAGTTGCTCAGGGGTGACGATCCCGTCGAGCAACGTGGTGGTGGCGTATCCCAGCCTGATGAGTTTGTCCACATCGTCGTGGGGCAGGCCGAGCAGTTGAGCGACCACCTTCATCGGGAGCCGGTTGGCGATGGCGCTCATCCATTCGATTCGTCCGTCGTCCACCGACTCCGTCCACAGCTGGTGCGCAGTCTCTTCCGCGAACTCCTCGATCACCTGGACTCGTCTAGCCGACAGGTGCGGCAGCAGAATCTTGCGATGCACGGCGTGTGCGGGATCGTCTGCGGTGGCGAGCGCGTGCGCCGGGTCGCCGAGCGGCATCATCGGGAACGGGTTCACCGCGCCGCTGTGGTCGTAGACCACGGTTGCGGTGAGATTCGAGGAGAAATCCTGCACCCGGTTGGTCGCCTCGACGAGCGCGTCCCAGCCGCAGACCGCGTAGAAATCGGACTCGCCGATGCGGTGCACCGGTGCTTCTGACCGCATCTGCTCGTAGAGCGGATACGGGTCCTGGATGGCGGCATTTCCGAAGAACTGAGCAGGGTCATCCAAGATCGCCACGGTCCTAGCGTTCGTCTTGTGGCCGAGGCCGTCAACGGCGCCGAAGGAAGTTGACATGCTCCCCGTGGCGCGGTCGGGCAAGACCTTCTCACGGACGACCCCTGAACTGCGCATTCCATGAGAGAATCGGCGCTGTCTTTCTCATCCTGAGAGATAGAGCCCTAAGGCTGTCGGCGACAGGAGACGCGTGCGGTGGCTGGTACTGATTGGCTGGTCGGTCGAGATCGAGCCTCCGAAGCGACCAGACGCATACACGCCGCTGCCGCCGATCTGATCGCCCGTCGTGGATGGGAGGCGTTCACCATCGACGCGCTGGCTGCGCAAGTGCACTGCTCGCCTGCCACGATCTACCGGCACGCCGGCGGCAAGACCGCGATCCGCGACGCCGTTGTCGCCATCCACGCGGCCCGCACGGTCGAGACCGTGCGCGAAGCCATCCGCGGCCTCTCCGGTGCGGAGCGGGTGGTGGAGGCGACGGCGTTGGCGTTGGAGCGGGCCCGGTCCGACCCGTTGACCAACGCGCTCCGCTCCGCCCATCCGCCCACCGAAACCGACTGGCTGACGACGTCTGAGGTCATCGCGCAGTTTGCCGCCGAGATGCTTGGACTCGAGGATCCCGACCCCCTTGCGGAGCAGTGGCTGATTCGGGTCTTTTTGGCGCTCTGGAGTTGGCCCATGAAGGATCCCGACGCCGAGTACCGGATGCTGCAGCGATTCCTCGGTCCGCCCTACCGTCAGGACGCCCAGCAGTCCTGACCTGAGAGGTGAGGTACGCGCTGGCGAGTGGTTGCCGCCGAGCGCGGTGCTGCCTACCAATTTGGCCATTTCGACCGGCACCTCCGGCGTGTGGACATAGGCTTTGCGCGTCCAACCCGAGACGACTGCCCCGATCACGGTGTCGCCCAGGGATTTCCGTTTCAGATCGCGTGACCGCGAGGTCGAGCTTGACAGCTATCGGATCGGCGACGTCGGCGCACTAGGGAGGCTTTCAGCGATGTTGACGAAGGCGATGGGTGAGCTGTGACCCAGGAACTCGGACGTCTCGAAGGAAAGTCCACCGTGATCACCGGGGCGGCGTTCGGCATCGGCTGGGCGACGGCGGTGCGCTTCGCGGGCGAGGGAGCCCGGTTGACAGTGACCGACATTCAAAGTGAACCGCTGCTTGCGCTCGCCGACGAACTGCGAGAGACCGGAACGGAAGTCGAGACGGTCGTCGGTGACGTCTCGGTCGCCGACGACGCGAAGCGGATGGTCACGGCTGCCGTCGGCCGCTACGGACGGCTCGACGTGCTTGTCGCCAACGCCGGAATCATCCCGCTCGGCGATGCGCTGGAGGTGTCAGCCGCCGACTGGGACGAGGTCATGGCCATCGACGGGCGCGGGATGTTCTTGACCTGCAAGTTCGCGATCGAGTCGATGTTGACCACCGGGGGCGGCGCCATCGTCTGCCTCTCCTCGATCTCCGGACTGGCAGGGCAGAAGCGGCAGGCGGCGTACGGGCCCGCCAAGTTCATCGCCACCGGCATGACCAAGCATCTGGCGGTCGAGTGGGCCGATCGCGGGATCAGAGTCAATGCCGTTGCGCCCGGGACGATTCGAACCGAGCGAGTCAAGCAGCTTCCGAATGAGCCGGGTGGCTCGGAGTACCTGGCGGCGATCGAGCGCATGCACCCGATCGGCCGTATCGGCGAGCCGGCCGAAGTCGCGAGCGCAATCGCCTTTCTCGCCTCCGACGACGCCTCGTTCATCACCGGTGCCGTGCTACCCGTCGACGGGGGCTACCTAGCGCAATAGTGGTCGACCCCCCGCCCCCGCACATCGATAGAGAAGGGGTTCCGCTCGAGCAAAGGAGATCCGAGGATGAACGTGACACGAACCGGCTCTGGCGGCCCACCCTTGGTCTTCGTGCACGGGCTTGCCTGCGATGCCACGGACTGGCAGGCCCAGGTCGACTGGTTCAAGACAAGGACCACCGTCGTCGTGTGCGAGCTGCCCGGGCACGGCTCAAGCCCGGGCACAGCCAAGGACTGCACCATCGAGGCGTACGGCGCTGCGGTGGCCCGAGCCATGACGGAGTCGTCGATGCCGCCGGCGATCGTCGTGGGCCACAGCATGGGGTGTCGCGTGGCTCTCGAGGCGTACCGGGCACAGCCCGGCGCCGTGGCCGGGCTCGTACTCGTCGACGGCAGCCGGATCGCCGACGGTGACCCTGCAGTCGCCGAGCGGGCCATGTCCGATGAACTCACGGGGGATGGCTACGGGCGATTCATGAAGTGGTTTTTCGAATCGATGTTCGTCCCGTCCAGCGATCCCGTTCTGGCGAACCGGATCGTCGATCGAGGGCTCGGCTTTCCCGCGCCGTTCGGCAGGAAGCTGCTGACAAGCCTGGCCGGTTGGGACGCCGGGGAAGTGGAGAGTGCACTGGACTCTGTGCGGGTTCCGCTGCTGGCGATTCAATGCACCACACTCGACGCGGCACGCGAGCGTGTCTCGCTCGATACGGGACAGACTTCAGCCTGGATTGATCTGGTCCTCGCGCATGTGCCACGGGCCACCGCGGTGGTGTTGCCCGGTGCTGGCCACTTCCCGCAGATCGAACAGGCCGAGGAGATCACCGCGTTGATTGCCGACTTCTACGACGCCATCTGAGTGCCACCGATGCCGAATGTCAGTAAGTGTCTCCGAATCCGTCACCGCGCGGCTCCCTCAACGACAGAAGGCAAGGCCTGGGTGTTGCGTGGGTATGGGTGCTGCGTCGGCTCAGCCACCGGGACGTGCAACCGGTGGGTGTGCGGGTTGCGATCGGTACACCGGGCAGCGTCGGCTGGCGCCCTCTGCACGAGCTGAAGTCCGCCGTCCCGCACCCGGTGGTCCGCGGTGAGCCTCGCTGCAACGCCGAAGATGTCGAACGAGACCACGGATTGGCAGCAAGCAGCGGTGACGACGTTTGCGGGCTGCGCCATCGCTCTAACAGCAGCGCTACCCGAGGCTGATCCCTTCCCCCACCAAATTTGGAATTCATAGAGGCTACCGACAGGGAGATTTCTGGGGCTACGAGCTCTGACCCAGCCGGAGGTCGGAAAGGGTCCAGCGGTGGTCGACGGCCGGGGGTACGCGGTCCGCTGCTTACCGATCGGACAGGAAACCCTTCCCATTCGTGACCGAAGTACAGCCTCGCGGCGATTACGGTACGCCCGCGGAAATTCGAAGATTCTCCTTGAACCCCTTGTTCGGTCGAAGGCCGCAGGAACAACGACAAGGAGCAGAGATGGTCACCCACGAACAAGCACCCACCGCCACGCGACCCTCACTCAAGCGGGTCACCGGCGCAGCCTTGTCGCAGCCGAGGGCGGTCAAGTGCCCGTTCGCGGTACAAGTCCCCGTAGAGTCGGACGGCTCGATCGCCACGGTGAGATCGCCTGCCGACCTGTGGCGCGATCAGCCTGTGATCGACGCGATCGATCGTTGGTCGGCGAGCGACACGTCCGACGGCTTGACCTTGGCGAAGCTCATCTCCGATCATGTTCGTGCCGTTGGGAAACACTTCCTTTCTGTTCCAATCCTGTTGCGGCTGACCGAAATCCGGCGTCAGTATGGCACGTACGATGCTTTTCTCGACGGGTTCCTCTACAGCATGCTCGACAAGTTCGAAGGCCGTTACTACAACCGCACATACCTCGCACTACCGCTGCTGGAGAAGATCATCGCCGATGCGCCGTCGGGTCTCGACCCTGAGCTCATGTCGGCCCTCCTGATGGCAGACGTCGTCAGATTCGAAACCGCGGCCGCGGAAGAACCCAACGGTGACAGTCCGGACCCGTCGACGTCGCGTAAACGCATCACCCACGCTCTGCGCTTCCTGGCGAGCTTCCGGGACACAGTCAGCAATGACGGCGGCCGCGACCCGAGCCCCGCCGAGGTGCTCGAAACCTTGCCGGCCGTTCCCGAAACGCAGGCCGGTAAATGGTTCGATATGACCATTGCGCCGGTGTACGTCGCCCACGACGAGTACTTTTTCATGCGGTCCTTGCAGGCCCACGAAATGGTTTTCACCACGCTGGCCGCGAATCTGCGCGCGGCGACGACGGCGCTTCGCGATGGTCGCTTCGAGGACGCGGTGTCCAGCCTGGAGCACGCGAACAAGGTCTACCCGCGGGCGGCGATGCTCTTCCGACTGGTCGCCACGATGCGCCCGGAGCATTTCCACGCCTTCCGCGAGTTCACGCAGGGTGCCAGTGCGATCCAGTCCGAACAGTACAAGCGCTTCGAAATCGCCTGCGGCGCACCGTCGGCCGAACGCCTTCAGTCAGACGCCTTCACCAACGTGCCCGCGGTGCAGGCCGATGCCGTGGCAGGCCACGACGATTTTTCGCAGGCCTATCTGGATGCCCGTCGCGACGGCGCATTCACGGCTGACGAGTGGAGCGTCCTCGACTCCGCGCTGAACAAGCTCGAGGGCGGACATCAGCGCTGGAAGGCCACCCATCACTCACTTGCCGCGCGGATGCTCGGGGAGGCTCACGGCTCCGGTTACACCGAAGGTGTTCCGTACCTTCGCAAGTGCTTGGACAATCGGCTCTTCTGGCGGCTTGCCGACTACTTGGAAGGCTCGAAGGTCAGTTGAGCCGTGGGTGGCCGGCCGCTCACCTCAAAGGTCCCTCGCGGATCACTCCCCGGACCAAATCCACAGTTGTCGACGCCCAGGGGAATTCCACGACCCACCATGTCGCCCCCGCCGCAATGTAGGGGGCCGGATCCGTCCCAGGCGATAAGGGAACTACGAAATCGAAGTCGTCTCTCGGTTTGAGCGCATTGATATCGGCGACCGCATCGGCCACCTGGTCGGGAGTTTCCAGGAATACCGGAAAATACCCGTCGTGGCGAGCGGCGCGGCGCCGCGGCCGACGGTTGTGGATCAGTCCTGCCACCCATATTGGGATCCGCGGTTGGACCGGTCGCGGTAGGAAGCGCACTCCGTCGACGGTGTAGTGCTTGCCCCGGTGAACGACCTCTTCGCCTGTCCAGGCGCGGGTGATCACCTCGAGGGATTCATCGAGCATGGCGGCGCGCTCACGGTCGTCGATCTCTTCACCGGTCTTGGTGTATTCGACACCGTATGCGTCACTGCCCAGCCCCACACCGAGTGTCAGGCGACCTGAACTGAGGCGGTCAAGAGACGCGGTTTCCTTTGCGACCTTTGCCGGTCGGCGCCGAGCAAGCGGCGTCACCATCGGCCCGAGCCGAATGCGGGAGGTGACGGTCGCCATCGCCGCCAGCGTGATCCACGGGTCTGCGATCGCCGATATCGGTTCGCACCATCGCAGGTGGTCCCAGACGAATACGCCAGTCCAACCCGCTTCTTCGGCCTCGGCGGCCAAGTGCGCCACCGTGAGCGGATCGGCGAGCTCCTCGAACGGGGGCAGGAATAGTCCGGAGCCGACTGTTCTCATCGAGTAAGCGTCCTCCATATCTCGCGGCCTGTCACTCCCCGAGAGCGGACGATGCGAAGCCGTGTAAACGACGACGTGTGTGGTCCGAGTGCGCAACCTGCTGCGTGTCTTCAACGATCGGGATCCCGATCGTCGCAGAGCAGCGATCGCCGACACCTACTCGCCGGATCACGACGGCGCCGGGGTGATGACGGTGAACAGATCGGTGATGCGGTCTTCGTTGACTAGCCCCACGTCGAATCCCGAGACGATGGCGTCTATTCCTCGGTTGTCAGATCAGCGATCAGACGCCGGAGACGCTGCGCTTACTCACTGAGTGGATCGAAACGCGCCTGACGCAGCGCCTCAGTCACCATGCGAACGCGGGCGTTCGCAAACTGAGAACTTTCCGAAATCCGTGCTCCGCTCGCGAGCGATCGTGGTTCACTGACCTCCACGCAAATTCTTGACGGGCGTCAGGGGGCAACGGTGGCTGATCCAAGCGTCGACGATCGGGAGCAAGGCCACGACTCGGAGTTGGCCGTGGACGTCCGTGTCCGCGTCAACCCGGACACGGACGCCGAGGCTCGTGGCGTCATCGTCGAAGATTTCGGTGAAATGACCGCCGTGCCCGTCGATATCGGGTCCAATCACATCGCCGATCCCGCCCGTCGGTGGGCGGTGATGCTCGACGAGGGCACACTGCTGTTCGCCGACTCCGAACAACTCACGCCCGAGTAGGTCTGGCTGACCTCTGACCCCGCCGTCCTCAAGCAGGCGGCGGGGTCAGAGGTCAGCCAGACCTACTCGGG
>NZ_LQIX01000019.1 GCF_001500045.1 Mycobacterium sp. GA-1199 | reverse complement strand
CGAACCCGGAAGCTAAGCCTGCCAGCGCCAATGATACTGCCCAACCCGGGCGGAAAAGTAGGACACCGCCGAACACACATTAGGATTACCCCCCACAATTGCGTGGGGGGTAATTCTATTTCGCGGCAATTCATTTCGTATTATCGCGAGGCTCCTCCATCGGGTAGAAAGGCATACGTGGCTGAGGAAAGAAGGGGCGACGGCACCGGGGGCCGCCCGCAGCGGTCAGCTCCGCGCAGCTCCGGCCCGAACCGAGCCCGCAGGGCGCAGCCCAAGCCCGACGGGGAGGCTCGTCACCCGTCAGGCCCGCCGATACCAGAGGACATCGAGCCCCGCCAACTGGCGCCCGACGTGCGCGGCGAGCTCACAACGCTCGACCGCTCGACCGCCGACTTCGTCGCCCGCCATCTGGTGGCCGCCGGCCAACTCATCGACGAGGACCCACAGACGGCGCTCGAACACGCCCGCGCCGCGCGCAACCGCGCCGCCCGCATCCCCGCGGTACGCGAAGCGGTCGGCATCGCCGCGTACCACTGCGGCGACTGGGCGCAGGCACTCGCCGAACTGCGCGCCGCCCGGCGGATGGGCAGCAGATCATCGCTGCTGGCGTTGATCGCCGACTGCGAACGCGGTGTCGGACGTCCGGAACGCGCGATCGAACTGGCCCGCAGCCCGGAAGCCGCCCAGCTCACCGGCGACGATGCCGACGAGCTCAAAATCGTTGTGGCCGGCGCCCGCTCCGATCTCGGGCAGCACGAGCAGGCATTGGCGCTTCTGTCGACGCCGCAACTGGATCCGACCCGCAAGGGACAGACCGCGGCGCGCCTGTTCTACGTGTACGCCGAAACGCTTCTGGCCCTTGGCCGCAACGAGGACGCGTTGCAGTGGTTCATCAACGCCGCCGCCGCCGACCTCGAGGGCGTGACCGACGCCGAAGAGCGCATCACGGAGCTCTCCTGAGGTGAACACCCTCGCCCACGAGCACGACTGCCTTTTACTCGATCTCGACGGCACCGTTTTTCGCGGACACGAAGCCACCGTCGGAGCGGTCGACACGCTGGCCACGATCAGTGCGCGCACCCTCTACGTCACCAACAACGCCTCGCGTGAGCCCGCCGACGTCGCGGCGCATCTTCACGCTTTGGGCTTTCGCGCCGCCCCGGAGGACGTCGTCACCAGCGCGCAGAGCGCCGCTCGGCTGCTGGCCGCCCAACTGCCTTCTAGGGCAGTCGTTCTCGTCGTCGGAACCGATGCGCTGGCCAACGAGGTCGTTCGCGTTGGGCTCAAACCCGTCCGACAGTGGTCGGATGGGCCGATCGCCGTCGTGCAGGGACACTCACCGCAGACCGGTTGGCCCGATCTGGCCGAAGCGGCGCTGGCCATCCGGGCCGGCGCACTGTGGGTGGCGGCCAATGTCGACCGGACCCTTCCCTCGGAACGAGGACTGTTGCCCGGCAACGGATCCATGGTGGCGGCGCTGCGCGCGGCGACCGACCGCGAACCCCAGGTGGCGGGCAAGCCGCAGCCGACTCTACTCACCGATGCCTTGGCTCGGGGCAGCTTCCAGACCCCGCTGGTGGTCGGCGATCGCCTCGACACCGACATCGCCGGGGCCAACGCCGCCGGACTGCCCAGCCTGCTCGTGTTCACCGGCGTCAGCACTGCCGTCGACCTCGTCCGGGCACAGACCTCGGAGCGGCCGACATATCTGGCCGCCGATCTGCGGTCGCTCAGCGAGCCTGCGCACACGCTGCGCATCGGGGCCCATCCGGCCTGGCGCATCGACGCTGCTGCATCGACGGTGACGGTTCACTCCACGGGGCACGATCCCGGTGAGACTTTGTCGGTGGTGCGCGCCCTCGCCGACGCGGTGTGGAACGCCGGCCTCGACGGCCGCTCGGTCACGATCACCGCCGGAGACGACACCGCCCGACAGGCGCTGCAACGCTGGTCCCTGCTTCCCGAGTCGAATCAGCTAGCGTGAACCTCGATATGAGTACCGATCCCGAACAGATCCGCGCCCGGATCGCGGAGTTGCTGGCCGACCTGCCCGACCCCGCGCAGGAGGGCTCGGGTTTCGCGGACCTGGCCGATGCCGACGTGGAACTGCTCGCGGCACGGCTGGAAGAGGCGCACGACGTGCTCGTGCAGGCGCTCGAGTCGGTCGAGAAGGGCTGAGCGCCGTGGCACGGCGCGCGCGAGTGGACGCCGAGTTGGTGCGACGGGGGTTGGCCCGGTCCCGCCAACAGGCCGCCGAGCTCATCGGCGCGGGACGGGTGAGCATCGATGGTATGCCGGCCGCCAAACCCGCCACCGCCGTCTCGGTCACGGCCCACCTCACCATCGACGGTGCCGACGAGCGCACCTGGGTGTCGCGGGGCGCGCACAAGCTGATGGGCGCGCTGGACGCCTTCGATCTCCCGGTGGACGGTAAACGATGCCTGGATGCCGGCGCATCGACGGGCGGCTTCACCGAAGTGCTCCTCGACCGCGGCGCCCGCCAGGTGATAGCCGCCGACGTCGGCTATGGACAGTTGGCCTGGTCGCTGCGGAACGATCCGCGGGTGAGCGTGCTGGAACGCACCAATGTGCGCGAGCTGACCGCCGACGCGATCGGTGGACCCGTCGACCTGATCGTCGCCGACCTGTCGTTCATCTCACTGTCCACAGTTCTGCCCGCGCTGACGTCGTGCGCGTCACCGGGCGCCGATATCGTTCCCATGGTGAAACCGCAATTCGAGGTCGGCAAGGACCGAGTCGGTGCCGGCGGCGTGGTCACGGATCCGGCGTTGCGCGCCGAGGCGGTCCTCTCGGTGGCCCGCCGCGCGGCCGAACTGTACTGGCATCCGGTTGCCGTGACGGCCAGTCCGCTTCCCGGGCCCTCCGGCAACGTCGAGTACTTCCTGCACTTGCGCACCGACGGGGGACTGGAAGGGCACGACCTCGAGGGCGCCGTTCGCACCGCCGTCGCGGAGGGTCCGCAGTGAACACCGACCGCGCGATTCTGATGGTGGTGCACACCGGCCGCGGCGAAGTCGCCGAGGTCGCCCGACGCGTACAGAAGGTTCTCGGCGACAACGGGATTGGACTCAAGGTCCTGTCGGCCGAAGCGGTCGA
Organism: Mycobacterium sp. GA-1199; assembly: GCF_001500045.1. GTDB lineage: Bacteria > Actinomycetota > Actinomycetes > Mycobacteriales > Mycobacteriaceae > Mycobacterium. The sequence continues at coordinate 72,540 of NZ_LQIX01000019.1, read as the reverse complement.
CCGCGGGCCCGTTCCGCTCTCGCCCGACGACATGCGCGCGCTCGGCGCCGAGATCGAAGTGGTTGACGCCGACGAGCGCGCCGCCGAGGGTTGCGAACTCGTGCTCGTCCTCGGCGGCGACGGAACCTTCCTGCGCGCTGCCGAACTCGCTCGCAACGTCGAAATCCCGGTTCTCGGGGTGAATCTCGGCCGCATCGGCTTTCTGGCCGAGGCGGAGGCCGACTCCATCGACACAGTGCTCGACCGGATCGTCAAGCGCGACTACCGCGTCGAGGAGCGGATGACACTCGACGTCGTGGTGCGGGTCGACGGCAGGATCGTCGACCGGGGTTGGGCGCTCAACGAAGCCAGCCTTGAAAAGGGGCCCCGGCTCGGAGTCCTCGGAGCCGTCCTGGAAGTCGACGGCCGACCGGTGTCGTCGTTCGGCTGCGACGGCGTGCTGGTGGCGACTCCAACCGGGTCGACGGCGTGGGCCTTCTCCGCCGGCGGGCCGATCGTGTGGCCCGAACTCGAGGCAATCCTGGTGGTACCGAACAACGCTCACGCTTTGTTTGCCCGACCGATGGTCACCAGCCCGGAGGCGGCCATCGCGATCGAGGTCGAGGCGGGAGGCCACGACGCGCTGGTGTTCTGCGATGGACGCCGCGAGATGGTGGTGCCCGCCGGGGGACGCCTGGAGGTGACCCGGTGCGGAACTCCGGTGAAGTGGGTGCGCCTGGACAGCGCACCGTTCACCGACCGCCTGGTGCGCAAGTTCCGGTTGCCGGTCACGGGGTGGCGCGGACAGTAGTGCTATCCGAGATCCGTATCGAGTCACTGGGTGCGATCAGTGCTGCGACCGCTGAATTCGATCGCGGTTTCACCGTGCTGACCGGCGAGACCGGTACCGGCAAGACGATGGTGGTCACCGGTCTGCACCTGCTCGGTGGCGCACGCGCCGACGCCACCCGGGTGCGCTCCGGGGACAATCGGGCGGTTGTCGAAGGGCGTTTCACGACAACCGAACTCGGTGACGGCGTGGCCTCGCTGGTGGAAGATATCCTCGACAGCTCGGGCGCCGAACGCGACGACGACGGCAGCGTGATCGCTGCCCGCTCGGTCAGCCGCGACGGCCCGTCTCGCGCCTATCTCGGCGGCCGCAGCGTGCCGGCCAAATCGCTGAGCCGCTTCACCACCGAACTGCTCACGCTGCACGGGCAGAACGACCAGCTGCGGCTGATGCGTCCCGATGAACAACGTGCCGCGCTCGACCGGTTCGCAGACGTCGAGACGCAGCTGAAGAAGTACCGCCGCGTGCGCGAGGAGTGGCTGTCGGCCAGGCGCGATCTGTTGGACCGCACACAGCGGGCGCGGGAACTGGCACTCGAAGCCGACCGGCTGAAGTTCGGGCTCAATGAAATCGACGCTTCGGCACCGCAACCGGGCGAGGATGCCGCGCTCGTCGACGACATCCGGCGGCTCTCCGAACTCGACGCCTTACGCGAAGCCGCCCAGATCGCTCGGGCCGCGCTCGCAGGGCCCGACGACCCCACGCCCGACGTGGTGTCCGCGACCCACGGTGTAGCACAGGCCAAATCGGCACTGGAGGCCACCGGCGACACCACGTTGACCGCGCTGGCCGAGCAGCTCAGCGAAGCCATCGCGGTGATCACCAATGTCAGCGGGGAACTTGGCAGCTATCTGTCCGGGTTGCCGACCGACACCAGTGCCCTGGAAATCAAGCTGGCTCGGCAGGCCGAACTGCGTTCCCTCACCCGCAAGTACGCCGCCGACATCGATGGTGTGCTCGAGTGGGCCCGGGAGTCCCGGGAGCGGCTCGAGCAACTCGACGTGTCCGAGGAAGCGCTCGCCGGTCTGCAGAGCCGGGTCGACGAACTCGAGGCGAAGACCGTCGCGGCGGCTGCCGACCTGACCAAGGCCAGAACCAAGGCGGCCAAAGGTCTCGCCAAGGCGGTGACCGCCGAACTGTCGGGTCTGGCCATGGCGGGTGCCGTGTTCACGGTGTCGGTGGGCCCGCTGCTCGCGCGCGCGGACGACTCCGCGCCGGTCGTGTTGCCGTCGGGTGAGACGGTGCATGCCGGTCGCGACGGCGTCGACAACGTCGAATTCGGCTTCGCCGCCAGCGGTACCGATGTGCTGCCGCTGCACAAGAGCGCATCGGGCGGTGAACTCTCTCGGGTCATGCTGGCACTCGAGGTCGTCCTGTCCGCGTCGGCCGAGGGAACCACGATGGTGTTCGACGAGGTCGACGCCGGAGTCGGAGGCCGGGCCGCGGTGCAGATCGGCCGTCGCCTGGGGCGGCTGGCCCGCACACATCAGGTCATCGTCGTCACCCACCTGCCGCAGGTCGCCGCTTACGCCGACGTCCACCTGGTCGTCGGGGGAAATGGGAAGAAAGCCAGCGGCGTTCGCCGCCTCGACGACGAGGAGCGGGTGGCCGAGCTGGCGCGCATGCTGGCGGGGCTCGGTGAATCCGACAGCGGCCGGGCCCACGCCCGCGAGCTGCTCGAGGCGGCGCAGAAAGAGCGTGCCGAAGGCGATTAGGCGCCCAGCACCGTGTCGATCAGCGTTGTGAGAAATTCGGAGTCGGGCGGCTCGGTCGTCGCGAGGCGCCGGTAGAACAGCGCGCCCGACAGCGCCACCGATGCGGCCTCGGGATCGATGCGCGCCGGGAACTGTCCATCACCGACACCGGAGGCGATCGTGGCGGTGAGCCGTTGCCGTCGTTGTGCCGAATACGCGTAGAAGAACCGGCGGATGTCCGGTTCGGTCTCCGCAGCGTGTACGAGCGCGGGGATGCACGCGGACACCGCGGAATCGCTCAGGGCGCGCGCGAGGTGCTTCAGAAGGATTTCGACCTGCTCGCGTGCCGTTCCCGTGGGCGCTTCGCGGTCGGGGTCCGGTTGGACATTGAGGGTCTCGAGTGCATCGGCGATCAGCGCGGCCTTGTCCGGCCAGTGCCGATACAGCGTGCTGCGGCCCACGCGCGCGCGGGCGGCGACGGAGTCCATCCGGAACCCCGGGTAGCCGGCGTCGGCGAATTCGTCGAGGGCTGCGCGCAGGATCGCTCGACGGGAGTGCTGGGCGCGCGGATCATGCTGACTTCTCTGGGACACTTCTGTATCATAACTGTCAGGAGGTGCGATTATGAAGGGCGTCAGTGTTCGCTACATCGTGGACGACGTCGATGCCGCCGTCCAGTTCTACACCAGCCACCTGCGCTTCGACGTGGCCATGCGGCCCGGACCCGGGTTCGCCATGCTCCGTCGCGACGAGTTGCGGCTGCTGCTGAACTCGCCCGGCGGTGGAGGCGGGGCGGGGGAGTCGCTCAGCGACGGAAGCCGGCCAGCCCCCGGCGGCTGGAATCGAATCCAGTTGGAGGTCAACGACCTTGACGAGACCGTCACCCGACTCGCCGACGCCGGCGTGCCCCTGCGCGGAGACGTCATCACCGGGCGCGGCGGGCGTCAGGCCTTGGTCTCGGATCCGTCCGGCAACCTCGTCGAGTTGTTCGAGCCATACCGCTAAGGTGTTACCTGTGTGACAAAAGGGACAGATGATACGGCGCGCCTCCGACAGATGGCGCGCTAGTCTCGACAGAATCGGCGCATGAAGATGTCAGCGCTGCTATCTCGTAATGCCAGCTCACGTCCGGGCATCACCGGCACCGCCAGAGTCGACCGCGACATCGATCGACTGCTGCGGCGTGTCACGCCCGGCGACATCGTCGTCATCGACGCCCTCGACCTCGACCGCATCACCGCCGATGCGCTCGTCGAGGCCGGCGTCACCGGCGTGGTCAACGCCTCACCCTCCATTTCTGGGAGGTATCCCAACCTCGGGCCCGAGGTTCTGGTCGCCAACGGAATCACCCTGATCGACAACACCGGCGACGACGTCTTCAAGAAGGTCAAAGACGGCGCGCGCGTGCGACTGCACGAGGGCGGCGTCTACACCGGTGATCGTCGGCTCGTGCTGGGTGTCGAGCGCACCGACCACGAGATCCACGAGCTGATGCACGAGGCCAAGAGCGGGTTGGTGGCCCATCTCGAAGCCTTTGCGGGCAACACCATCGAGTTCATCCGCAGCGAGAGCCCGCTGCTGATCGACGGCATCGGCATCCCCGACATCGACGTCGACCTCAACCGGCGCCACGTCGTCATCGTCGCCGAAGACGTCGACGCCGCCATCGATCTCAAGGCACTCAAACCCTTCATCAAGGAATACCAACCGGTGCTGGTGGGTGTCGGCACCGGCGCCGATGTACTACGTAAGGCGGGCTACCGGCCGCAGCTCATCGTCGGCGACCCCGACAAGATGAGCGCCGAGGTGCTGCGGTCCGGGGCGCAGGTGGTGTTGCCGGCCGACGCCGACGGACACGCCGCGGGTCTCGAACGAATCCAGGACCTCGGGGTAGGGGCGATGACGTTCCCGGCCGCGGGATCGGCGGCCGATCTGGCGTTGCTGCTGTGTGACCACCACGGCGCGTCGCTGATCGTCACCGCCGGCCACACCGCCAGCATCGAGGAGTTCTTCGACCGGGCCCGCCAGCAGAGCAACCCATCGACGTTTCTGACCCGGCTCAAGGTCGGGGAGAAACTCGTCGACGCCAAAGCCGTAGCCACGTTGTACCGCAGCCGCGTGTCGGGCGGCGCGATCGCGCTGCTGGTGCTCGCGGTGCTGGTCGCGGTGATCGTCGCCCTGTGGGTGGCCCGCGTCGACGCCGCGCTGCTGGACTGGATCGCCGACTACTGGAACCGCTTCGCGCTGTGGGTCCAGGGCTGGGTCACCTAGGAGCGCACGATGATATCGCTACGTACACATGCGATTTCGCTTGCGGCGGTGTTCCTTGCCCTTGCCATCGGCGTTGCGCTCGGGTCAGGGATGCTGTCCAACACCGTGCTGTCGGGACTGCGCGACGACAAGAATGAATTGCAGGAGCGGATCAACACCCTGACCGACGAGCGCAATGCGCTCAATGAAAAACTCAGCGCGGCAGGGGAATTCGATGCGCAGATGTCACCGCGCATTCTGCGGGAGACGCTTGTCGACAAGTCGGTGGTGCTGTTTCGCACTCCCGATGCTGCCGACGACGACGTCGACGCGGTAACACGGCTCGTCGGTCAGGCTGGGGGAACGGTCAGCGGAACGGTCGGGCTGACACCCCAGTTCGTCGAGGCCAACGCCGCCGAGAAGCTGCTGTCGGTGGTCAACTCGCCGATCGTGCCCGCGGGCAAACAGCTCAGTACCACGTCGGTGGACCAAGGCTCCCAAGCCGGCGACCTGCTGGGCATTGCGCTGTTGATCAATCGCGACCCCAAGGTGCAGACCGTCGATGACGCCCAACGTGAGACGGTGCTCGCCACGCTGCGCGACACCGGGTTCATCACCTACACCGACCGGGTGGGTGCGGCGAACACTGCGGTGATCGTGACCGGCGGACCGCTGGGCGACGACGCCGGTAACCGAGGCGCCACCGTCGCCCGATTCGCCGGCGGGTTGGCCCCGCACGGTTCGGGCACCGTCTTGGTGGGACGCGACGGCTCGGCATCGGGGACCGCGGCGGTCGCCGTGACGCGCTCAGATCCCGCGCTGACGTCGGCGGTGAGCACGGTCGACGATGTGGGCACCGAATCGGGCCGCATCACCTCGGTGCTGGCGCTGGGCGATCTGGTGGACGGCGGCAGGCCCGGCCAGTACGGCATCGGTCAGGGTGCGACGTTGGTCACCGTGCCGCAGTAAGCTCCCCGCGAGCCGGGCGCCCCGACCGACGCTCCAGTCCTCGGCGCGTCACCGACGCGGTGTCGCCCTCGGCGCGTCACCGACGCTCCAGCCCTCGGCGCGTCACCGACGCGGTGTCGCCCTCGGTGTTAAGGTGGGGTTCCGTGGGTCGGCAGGCCCCAAACTAGGAATCAGCCTAGAGACGCAAGCCCTGCCCGTCGTCACGGAGGTCGTTCTTGCCAGCGTTACGCAAACACCCGCAAACGGCCACCAAGCACCTCTTCGTCACGGGTGGCGTCGTTTCTTCACTCGGCAAGGGGCTGACTGCTTCGAGCCTCGGGCAGCTGCTGACGGCGCGCGGCCTACGGGTGACGATGCAGAAGCTCGACCCCTACCTCAACGTCGACCCGGGCACCATGAACCCGTTCCAGCACGGTGAGGTGTTCGTCACCGAGGACGGTGCCGAGACCGACCTCGACGTGGGCCACTACGAGCGCTTCCTCGACCGCAACCTGTCGGGATCGGCGAACGTGACCACCGGACAGGTGTATTCGACCGTCATCGCCAAGGAACGCCGCGGCGAGTACCTCGGCGACACCGTGCAGGTGATCCCGCACATCACCGACGAGATCAAGGCGCGAATCCTCGAGATGGCCGCGCCGGACGTCGACGGCCGGCGTCCCGATGTGGTGATCACTGAGATCGGCGGCACGGTCGGCGATATCGAATCGCTGCCGTTCCTGGAGGCGGCGCGCCAGGTTCGCCACGAAGTGGGCCGGGAGAACTGCTTCTTCCTGCACTGCTCGCTGGTGCCCTACATGGCGCCGTCGGGCGAACTCAAGACCAAGCCGACTCAGCATTCGGTGGCCGCTCTGCGCAGCATCGGCATCACCCCGGACGCGCTGATCTTGCGCTGCGACCGGGATGTGCCCGAACCGTTGAAGAACAAGATCGCGTTGATGTGCGACGTCGACATCGACGGCGTCATCTCCACCCCGGACGCACCGTCGATCTACGACATCCCGAAGGTGTTGCACCGCGAGGAACTCGACGCGTACGTCGTGCGCAGACTGAACCTGCCGTTCCGCGACGTCGACTGGACGCAGTGGAACGATCTGCTTCAGCGGGTCCACGAACCGCATGAGACGGTGCGAATCGCGTTGGTGGGCAAGTACATCGACTTGTCGGATGCGTATCTGTCGGTGGCCGAGGCACTGAGAGCGGGTGGGTTCGCGCACCGGGCGAAGGTGGAGATGCGCTGGGTGGCCTCCGACGACTGCGAGGTCGACGGCGATGCCGCCGCGGCGCTGGCCGACGTGCATGCCGTGTTGATACCCGGCGGCTTCGGCATCCGCGGCATCGAGGGCAAGATCGGCGCGATCCAGTACGCCCGCAAGCGTGGTCTGCCCGTGTTGGGGCTGTGCCTGGGACTGCAGTGCATCGTGATCGAGGCGGCCCGTTCGGTCGGAATCACCGAGGCCAACTCCGCGGAGTTCGACCCGGCGACCCCGCATCCGGTGATCTCCACCATGGCCGATCAGCGCGACGCCGTTGCAGGGGACGCCGATCTCGGCGGCACCATGCGTCTGGGCGCGTATCCGGCTGTGCTGGAACCGGATTCGATCGTGGCGCGGGCCTACGACGCCACGGAGGTCTCGGAGCGGCACCGTCACCGCTATGAGGTGAACAACCAGTACCGTGACCGTATCGCCGAGAGCGGACTGCGGTTCTCGGGAACGTCGCCCGACGGTCACCTCGTCGAGTTCGTCGAGTATCCCCGTGAGACGCACCGCTTCATCGTCGGGACCCAGGCGCATCCCGAGCTCAAGAGCAGGCCGACCCGGCCGCATCCGCTGTTCGTCGCGTTCGTGGGAGCGGCCCTTGACTACAAGGCCGAGGAGCGCTTGCCCGGTATGGACATTCCCGAGCAGCGGTCCAACGGCGTCGAGCACGGTGCCGAGGTAGGGGCCCTGCTGCAAGAGCCCGCGACCCGTGGCTGACCACGACTTCGAGACGGTCTCCTCTGAAACCCTCTACGTCGGAAACATATTCGCGTTACGCGCCGACGAGGTACGCATGCCCGGCGGCCACACCGCCCGCCGTGAGGTCGTCGAGCACTACGGCGCCGTCGCGGTGCTGGCGATGGACGAGGACCGCAACATCGCGATGGTCTATCAGTACCGGCACCCGCTGGGCCGGCGCCTCTGGGAGTTGCCCGCCGGGCTGCTCGATCTCGGTGGCGAACCGCCGCACGTCACCGCCGCGCGCGAACTCGAGGAGGAGGCCGGGCTGTCGGCCACCGATTGGCGTGTGCTCGTGGACCTCGATTCGGCGCCGGGTTTCAGCGACGAGAGCGTTCGGGTCTATCTGGCCACCGGACTCACCGACGTCGGACGCCCCGACGCCCACGACGAGGAAGCCGACCTGACGCTGCGGTGGTATTCGCTCGACGAGGCGGTGCGCATGGTATTGGCCGGCGACATCGTGAATTCCATTGCCGTGAGCGGGGTTCTGGCCGCTCATGCCGTCACGGACCCTGGTGCGCTGAGGGACGTCGACGCACCGTGGACCGATCGGCCCACCGCCTTCGGCCGCCGTCAGGGGCACCCGTGACCACTTTCACGTCCGCGCTCGACGGTCAGGTCCAGGGCTATCTCGACCACCTGACCATCGAACGCGGGGCGGCCGCCAACACCCTGAGTTCCTATCGCCGCGATCTGCGTCGCTACACCGAATACCTGACCGCGCGCGACGTCGACGACCTGATCAAGGTGAGCGAATCCGACGTCAGTGAGTTCCTGGTCGCGTTGCGCCGGGGGGATGCCGAGGCCGGAATCGCCCCGCTGTCGGCGGTTTCGGCGGCGCGAGCACTGATCGCGGTGCGCGGCCTGCACCGGTTCGCCGCCGCCGAGGGCCTCACCGAGCTGGACGTGGCCGCGGAGGTCAAGCCGCCGACGCCGAGCAGGCGGCTGCCCAAGAGCCTGTCGATCGACGAGGTGTTGGCCCTGCTCGAGGCGGCCGGCGGCGACAGCGACGCCGACAGCCCCCTCACACTGCGCAACCGGGCGCTGCTGGAATTGCTGTACTCGACCGGGGCGCGGATCTCAGAGGCGGTGGGGCTCGACATCGACGACGTCGACACCCATGCGCGTTCGGTGCTGCTGCGCGGCAAGGGCGGCAAGCACCGGCTGGTCCCGATCGGCAGGCCGGCGGTGACCGCGCTCGACGTCTACTTCGTGCGCGGACGTCCGGATTTGGCGCGCCGCGGTCGCGGCACGCCGGCGATCTTCCTCAACGCCCGCGGCGGGCGGCTGTCGCGGCAGAGCGCATGGCAGGTGCTGCAGGACGCCGCCGAACGCGCCGGGGTCACCTCTGCGGTGTCGCCCCACGTGCTGCGGCACTCGTTCGCCACGCATCTGCTCGACGGCGGCGCCGACGTCCGTGTCGTGCAGGAGTTGCTCGGCCACGCCTCGGTGACGACCACGCAGATCTACACCATGGTCACCGTCAACGCTTTGCGCGAGGTCTGGGCCGGCGCCCATCCGCGGGCGCGGTAGCCGCCGGATGGCGCGTTAACGGGTGGATCGCATGCACCGGCTGCGGGCGATCCACCGGTTAAGGCACGAATACAGTCACTGGCCGCCCAGATACTCGGACTCGAGGACCAGGTCGGCCAGCAGCGACTGGTACTCCGCGTGGGTCTTGTGCTCGACGGTGTCGAACAACGTGCCCTGCTGTCGGCGCATGTACTCGCGGTACTTCGGCGCGCCGGGAATCTTCACGTTGTCGGCGACGACGACGGAGCCGCGGTGCAGCCAGCCACGGTCGAGGATGCTCTGCAGATCAGACAGGTAGGCGGCCTTATCGTGGTCGATGAACACCATGTCGAGTGAGCCCGGGCCAAACCCGTGCTCGGAGGCCAGCGCGTCGAGGGTCCGTCCGCCGTCGCCGAGTGTGCCGACCACGCACGTGATGCGGTCCGCGACGCCGGCGTGCGCCCAGACATCCCGGGCGATCTCGGCGTTGGCCTTGGCGAGTTCGACCGAGTAGATCCGCGCCGACGGCGCCGCCCTGGCCAGTCGCAGGGCGCCGTATCCGCAGTAGGTCCCGAGTTCGAGCACCAGGCTCGGGTTGCTGCGGCGCACCCCGGCGTCGAGAATCTCGCCCTTCTCGTCGCCGATATTGATCAGGAAGGACTTCTCATACGCGAACCGGTCGATGGTGGCGAGGACGTCGTCGCTGTCACCGCGCCGCGCGTTGGCGACCACATAGTCGCGAAGCGCGGCCTCGCGGCCGTCGCCGACCTGACCGGTGGTGGAGATGTTGCGCACACCGAGGGCCAACCGCAGGAATGACCACCTCAGCAGCGGGATCCGTTGCCTCAAGCTCATCTCGCCAGCCTATGACGCGGTGCGGCTCAATCGGCCCACAACTTGCCCGCGGGTCTGGCTGACCTGGCACGTTCCTGCCGTTAAACTTGCCCGGATGTCCGCCATGCCCGTGAAGTGCCTGACCAGCGACGGTCTGGTATGAGCGACGACGGGGCAGCGGTGGAAGTGGGCCTGACCGGCCGGCCACCGCGGGACATCCCCGAACCGCAGCCGAGGACGACGCACGGCCCGGCCAAGGTCATCGCGATGTGCAACCAGAAGGGCGGGGTCGGCAAGACCACGTCGACGATCAATCTCGGCGCCAGCCTCGCCGAGTACGGCCGCAGGGTGCTGCTCGTCGACCTCGACCCGCAGGGTGCGCTGTCGGCGGGCCTGGGGGTGCCGCACTACGAACTCGAGCACACGGTGCACAACCTGCTGGTGGAACCACGGGTGTCCATCGACGATGTGCTGATCCACACGCGGGTCAAGAATCTGGACCTCGTGCCCAGCAACATCGACCTGTCGGCCGCAGAGATCCAGCTGGTCAACGAGGTGGGCCGGGAGCAGTCGCTGGCACGTGCGCTGTACCCCGTGCTGGACCGCTACGACTACGTCTTGATCGACTGCCAGCCCTCGCTCGGCTTGCTCACCGTGAACGGCTTGGCGTGCAGCGACGGTGTGATCATCCCCACCGAGTGCGAGTTCTTCTCGCTGCGCGGCCTGGCGCTGCTGACCGACACCGTCGACAAGGTCCACGACCGGCTGAACCCGAAACTGTCAATCAGCGGCATCCTGATCACCCGCTACGACCCGCGCACCGTAAACTCTCGCGAAGTCATGGCCCGGGTAGTGGAGCGTTTCGGTGACCTCGTGTTCGACACCGTCATCACCCGCACGGTGCGCTTCCCCGAAACCAGTGTCGCCGGGGAACCGATCACCACATGGGCGCCGAAATCCGGTGGGGCTCAATCGTATCGATCGTTGGCTCGCGAGGTCATCCACCGGTTCGGCGCGTGAATGACCCGGTGACGGAGACGGAAGCCGCGACGACCCCGGATTCGGACGACGCTCCGCAGTCGGGCTTCCAGGTTCGGCTGAGCAATTTCGAGGGCCCGTTCGACCTGCTGTTGCAGCTGATCTTCGCGCACCGCCTCGACGTCACGGAGGTGGCGTTGCACCAGGTGACCGACGAGTTCATCGCCTACACCAAGGCCATCGGCCCGCAGCTCGAACTCGACGAGACCACGGCGTTCCTGGTCATCGCCGCGACCCTGCTCGATCTGAAGGCGGCGCGGCTGTTGCCCGCCGGAGAGGTGCACGACGAAGAGGATCTCGCCCTGCTCGAGGTGCGTGACCTGCTGTTCGCCCGCCTGCTGCAGTACCGCGCATTCAAGCACGTCGCCGAGATGTTCGCCGAACTCGAGGCCGCGGCGCTGCGCAGCTATCCGCGCGCGGTCGCGCTGGAGGACCGCTACTCCGAGCTGCTGCCCGAAGTGATGATCGGCGTGGACGCCGAGGCTTTCGCACAGATCGCCGCGGCGGCCTTCACGCCGCGGCCGGTCCCGACGGTGAGCACCGAGCATCTGCACCACGCGGCGGTGTCGGTGCCCGAGCAGATCGGTAACCTGATGGCACTGCTGGAGAGCCGCGGGATCGGCCAGTGGGCGTCCTTCCGAGATCTGGTCGCCGACTGTGAAGCACCGATCGAGATCGTCGGGCGGTTCCTGGCGCTGCTCGAGCTCTACCGCGCCCGGGCGGTAGCATTCGAGCAACCTGAAGCGCTTGGTGTGCTGCAGATTTCGTGGACCGGGGAGCGGCCGACACACCAACACCTGGCGGTGGAAGAAGATCAATATGGATAGCGAAGACCGCGACAACCTCGACGGGGTCGCGACTGACCTCGACCACGAGGGCGTCGCGGCCGACGCCACCGATCTCGGAATCGACGTCGCCGAACCGCCCGAGTTGGAGGACGGTGAACTGGGCGCCGTGCTCGAGGCGCTGCTGCTGGTGGTCGACACCCCGGCGACCGTCGAGCAACTCGCGCTGGCGATCGAGCAGCCGCCGTACCGGGTCGCGGCCAAGCTGCAGACGATGGCGCAGGAGTACACCGCCCGCGCTAGCGGTATCGACCTGCGCGAGGCCGGCGGCGGCTGGCGGATGTACACGCGGTCGCGCTACGCCCCGTATGTGGAACGGCTGTTACTCGACGGGGCCCGCTCCAAACTGACGCGCGCGGCGCTGGAGACGCTGGCCGTGGTGGCCTACCGGCAACCGGTGACTCGAGCACGGGTGAGCGCGGTGCGCGGTGTCAACGTCGACGCGGTGATACGCACCCTGGTGGCCCGCGGTCTGATCACCGAGGCGGGCACCGATCCCGACACCGGCGCAGTGACGTTCGCCACCACCGAACTCTTCCTGGAACGGTTGGGGCTGACGTCGCTGGCCGACCTCCCCGACATCGCGCCGCTGCTACCCGACGTCGACGTCATCGACGACCTCAGCGAAACCCTCGACGAGGACCCGCGTTTCATAAAACTCAGCGGCGTTCCGGCGCCCGAACAACCGCTGTCGTTCGACGTGGACACCGATGCACATGGCTGAACCCGAAGGCGTGCGACTTCAGAAAGTGTTGTCGCAGGCGGGAATTGCCTCGCGCCGGGTGGCCGAGAAGATGATCACGGATGGTCGTGTCGAGGTCGACGACCGGGTCGTCACCGAGCTGGGCACCCGCGTCGACCCCGATGTTTCGGTGATCCGGGTCGACGGAGCCCGGGTGACGCTCGACGACACCCTGGTGCACCTGGCGATCAACAAACCCAGGGGCATGCATTCGACGATGTCCGACGACCGCGGCCGTCCGTGCATCGGTGACCTCGTCGAGCACCGGGTTCGGGGTAACAAGAAGCTGTTTCACGTCGGCCGCCTCGACGCCGACACCGAGGGGCTGATGCTGCTCACCAACGACGGGGAGCTGGCTCACCGGCTGATGCACCCGTCGTTCGAGGTGCCCAAGACCTACCTGGCGACCGTGCTGGGCGCGGTGCCGCGCGGAGTGGGCCGCGAACTGCGCAACGGCGTCGAACTCGACGACGGACCGGCGCGGGTCGACGATTTCGCCGTCGTCGACAAGGTCCCCGGCAAGACGCTGGTGCGGGTCACCCTGCACGAGGGCCGTAAGCGGATCGTGCGCCGGATGCTCGCGGCCGTCGGCCATCCGGTGCAGGAGCTCGTGCGAACCGACATCGGCACCGTCACGCTCGGCGATCAGCGTCCGGGCAGCATTCGGGTGCTCACGCAGAAGGAGCTCGGAGAGTTGTACAAGGCGGTCGGCTTGTGACATCACTGGTCATCGCCGTCGACGGTCCAGCGGGTACCGGAAAGTCGACGGTATCAAGGGGTTTGGCGCGCGAGCTGAACGCGCGCTACCTGGATACCGGGGCGATGTACCGGATCGTCACGCTGGCCGTGCTGCGTGCAGGTGTCGACCTGACCGACACCGAAGCCGTCGCGGCAACGGCCGCGGACGCCGAGCTGGCGGTCGGGTACGACCCCGATGAAGACCGCTCTTATCTTGGCGGAGAAGACGTTTCGACCGAGATTCGCGGCGCTGCGGTGACCACGGCGGTGTCCGCGGTCTCGGCGGTGCCCGCCGTGCGCACCCGGCTCGTCGACCTACAGCGCAAGCTGGCCTCCGGACAGGACTGCGTCGTCGTCGAGGGCCGCGACATCGGAACGGTGGTGCTGCCCGACGCCGACCTCAAGATCTTCTTGACCGCATCGGCCGAAGAGCGTGCGCGACGCCGCAACGACCAGAACAAGGCGACCGGTCTGGACGACGACTACGAAGCGGTGCTGGCCGATGTCAAGCGACGCGACCACCTCGACTCCACGCGGGCGGTGTCGCCGCTGCGGCCGGCCGACGACGCCGTCGTCGTCGACACCAGTGCGATGACGCAGCCCGAGGTGATCGAGCATCTGACGCGCCTCGTGCGGGAGCGGGCGGGAGCGCAGCGATGAGCGAGGACGGCACCTGGGTCGACGAAAGCGATTGGGAGATCGCAGAAGATGTCGCCGAAGCCATCGAGGAGGCCGCGGCAGCGCCACCCGTCGTTGCCGTCGTCGGACGACCGAACGTCGGCAAGTCGACGCTGGTGAACCGGATCCTGGGCCGGCGCGAAGCCGTCGTGCAGGACGTGCCCGGGGTGACCCGCGACCGGGTGTCCTACGACGCGTTGTGGTCGGGCCGCAGGTTCATTCTGCAGGACACCGGCGGCTGGGAACCCGACGCCAAGGGTCTGCAACAGCTGGTGGCCGAGCAGGCGTCGGTGGCGATGCGAACCGCCGACGCGATCATCTTCGTCGTCGACGCGGTCGTGGGCGCCACCACCGCGGACGAGGCGGCAGCGAAACTGCTGCAGCGCTCCGGCAAGCCGGTGTTCCTGGCTGCCAACAAGGTCGACAGCGAGCGCGGAGAAGCCGACGCCGCCATGCTGTGGTCGTTGGGCCTGGGGGAGCCGCATCCGATCAGCGCGATTCACGGTCGGGGTGTGGCCGATCTGCTCGACACGGTGATCGATGCTCTGCCTGCGGTGTCGGAGATGGCCGGCGGCGGGGGAGGACCGCGCCGCGTCGCGTTGGTGGGCAAGCCGAACGTGGGCAAGAGTTCGCTGCTGAACCGGCTGGCAGGTGATCAGCGTTCCGTGGTCCACGACGTTGCGGGCACCACGGTCGATCCGGTCGACTCGTTGATCGAGATGGACGGCAAGATGTGGCGGTTCGTCGACACCGCGGGTCTGCGCCGCAAGGTGGGACAGGCGAGCGGGCACGAGTTCTACGCGTCGGTGCGCACGCACGGCGCGATCGACGCGGCCGAGGTGGCGATCGTGCTGATCGACGCGTCTCAACCGCTGACCGAGCAGGACCAACGCGTGCTGTCGATGGTCGTCGAAGCGGGCCGCGCGCTGGTGCTGGCGTTCAACAAGTGGGACCTGGTCGACGAGGACCGGCGCTACCTGCTGGACCGTGAGATCGATCGTGAGCTCGTGCAGTTGCAGTGGGCGCCGCGGGTGAACATCTCCGCCAAGACGGGCCGCGCGGTGCAGAAATTGGTTCCCGCGCTGGAGAAGTCGCTCGAGTCGTGGGACACCCGCGTCCCGACGGGCCGGTTGAACACGTTCCTCAAGGAAGTGGTGGCGGCACATCCGCCGCCGGTGCGCGGCGGCAAGCAACCCCGGATCTTGTTCGCCACCCAGGCGACCGCCCGCCCGCCGACGTTCGTGCTGTTCACCTCGGGGTTCCTGGAGGCCGGCTATCGGCGGTTCCTGGAGCGGCGGCTGCGCGAGACGTTCGGCTTCGAGGGCAGCCCGATCCGGATCAACGTCCGGATGCGCGAGAAGCGCGGCCCCCGCTCCCGGTGATCAGTGGAGTCGCACCGGCGGTAGGCGCCGCCGCCGCTCCACAAATCGACGATTAGCCTTGCCCAAGTGCCCGTCGTCGACATGGTCCTCATCGCATTGGCGGGCCTGGGAGCGGGCGCGATCAACACGCTCGTCGGCTCCGGCACGCTGATCACGTTCCCGACGCTGGTGACGCTCGGGTTTCCGCCGGTGACGGCAACGATGTCGAATGCGATCGGGCTGGTCGCCGGTGGTGTCTCAGGTACCTGGGGTTATCGCCGCGAACTGCGCGGACAGTGGGATCGACTCCGGTGGCAGCTCCCCGCCTCGTTCGTAGGAGCGGGGCTGGGTGCGTGGCTGCTGTTGCGTCTGCCGGAGACGGTGTTCGAGCGGGTCGTGCCCGTGTTGCTGATCGCCGCGCTGGTGTTGGTGGTGGTCGGTCCGCGGATTCAGTCCTACGCGCGGGCGCGGGCCGAGGCCGCCGGGCAGTCCGCCGAGCACGTGTCACGTGCGCGGATGGCCGCGGTCGTGTTCGCAACCTTCGCGGTCGGCGTCTACGGCGGGTACTTCACCGCGGCCCAGGGGATCATGCTGATCGCCGCGATGGGTGCGCTGCTGCCCGAGGACATGCAGCGGATGAACGCCGCCAAGAACCTCCTGTCGTTGGTGGTCAACGTGGTCGCGGCGGTGGCATACACAGTGGTCGCGTTCGACCGGATCAGCTGGGCGGCGGCGGGCCTGATCGCGGCCGGTTCGTTGGTCGGCGGCTTCCTGGGCGCCCACTATGGACGACGGCTGTCGCCGAACGCGTTGCGCGCGGTGATCGTGATCGTGGGAATGATCGGGGTGTATCGATTGCTGAGCGTCTAGACGGCTTGGGTATGGTGACGGAAACCGCTGACCAGGAAAGGGGAGACGGGTGGCCGAACGGCAGTTCCACACCGCGCCGTCTGCCCTTTGCGCGTTGGAGCCGTTCTGGCCGTCGCGCCGGGTCATCGCCTTCGACGAGTGGTGTCGCGCGCGCATCTGATCCGCGCCCACCTGTCCGTCCGGTCGGCCGCCCCGCCGCGCTGACCATTTCCGAAAGCAGTCGAACCTGTGCGTTCGCTTCTGATCTTCGCGCTCGTCGGCGTCGGAGCGCAGCTGGTGGACGGCGCGCTGGGCATGGCGTTCGGCGTGACCGCCTCGACGCTGCTGGTGCTCAGCGGCCTCGGAGCCGCCCAAGCGAGCGCCGCAGTGCATCTCGCCGAGGTCGGCACGACGCTGGCTTCGGGTCTGTCGCACTGGCGATTCAAGAACCTCGACTGGTCGATCGTGTTGAAGCTGGGCGTGCCCGGTGCGATCGGGGCATTCGCGGGTGCGACCGTGCTGTCGTCGCTGTCGACCGAACATGCCGCGCCGCTGATGGCTGCGATCCTGGTGGCGATCGGGGTCTACGTGCTGCTGCGGTTCTCGCTGCGCAACCCGCCGGTGATGAGGCACCGTGAGACACCGCATACGGCGAGGTTTCTGAGCCCGCTCGGATTGTTCGGCGGATTCATCGACGCGTCTGGAGGCGGCGGCTGGGGTCCGGTGACCACGAGCACGCTGCTGTCCCGCGGTAAGACGGCGCCGCGCACGGTGATCGGCTCGGTCAGTGCCTCGGAGTTCCTGGTGGCGGCGTCGGCTTCGGTCGGCTTCGGGGTCGGGCTACGCGAGGAATTCGTCGAGAACCTGCCGGTGGTGCTGGGGCTGGCCGTGGGTGGCGTGGTCGCCGCCCCGTTCGCGGCGTGGCTGGTCAGCCGCATCCGCCCCGCTCTACTGGGAACCGCGGTCGGCGGCGTCATCGTGTTGACCAACAGCCAGAAGCTGGTGCACTACTTCGGTATTGAATGGCCGTGGTCGTCGGGCGTTTACACGTTGATTGTGATCGGCTGGGCCGCAGCGCTTTACGTGGCTTGGCGCTACCGGCGGCCCGCGGAGTCGGTGCCGGCGGCCGACGAGGCCGAGGTTGTGCCCAGCGCCACTCGATAAGCGTTCGGCGCCGGAGTCATCCATCAGCAGCTTCGTATTGGCCGCGGCGGACGTCTCGGTCGATCCGGTAGTTCTGATATGCCGATAGCTGGATAGCGGTCAAGCCTCCCACGACCGCCACCGGAATCAGGTAGTAATCCAAGTCCCCGTCGATGATGAAGAAGTAATCGACCTCCTCGGGGTCGTACGCCGTGCGCGTCTTGCCAGTACTCGAAATCCAGACCGTCCACGAAGATCCTTGCTTCACCGTCGTCGTCTTGACCTGTACGCGTTTGATCGTGTCGTCCATCGAAACGAGAAGGTCGTAGCGGCACGGTTCCAAGGGCCACGAGACGCAATATCCACATAACTCGAACCACGCAGCAGCCATCAGGGAACCGGCTCGGGCTAGGTGACGTTGCCGCGGATACATTCCCGCAGTTGCAATGCCTACCCTCTTCGACGGGCGAAGGTGCGTGGTGTCGAGACCGAGCCGCGCTGCGTGGCCGCGAATGGTGGCTGTGCTCGAACCGCCCGCCAGCCCGAGCTTTTCGGCAACCTGTGTCCAATTCGAAGCGGAGGTGACTGCCGCGACTAGTTGCACATCCGTCCAGCGCCGCTGGCCGGTGAAGTGACTGTAGTCAAGGCCCAGGCGGTCGGCATGCAGGCGGACCGAACGCATAGCAGCGGAGGAAGTGGCCGACAGCCCGAGCGCGCGCAGTACGCCGCGCCACGATCGAGATGTGCGGATAGCTGCTGCCAACTGCGGATCTGCGTACCGCCGCATGACGCAAACAATACTAGTTGCGTCCCATGTTGCGTCGTCACTTCGCGGTCGGGCTGACAGGATTTGAACCTGCGACCCCTACACCCCCAGTGTAGTGCGCTACCAAGCTGCGCCACAGCCCGCTGGTCCGCCGAGACATCTCGAGGGACGAGGGAACGATACCTTAGCGGTCCATCACCGCACGAAGCGATCCCTGCGCCGCGAGCCTCATTCAGCCGTTGTCCCAGAACACGCCGACTGTTGGGGACGACGGGCGCTAGACCGGCACTCCCGTCGCATAATGATCGTGAGGCGTTCCTGCGGTCCATCGCGATGCCGCTGTCCGCAGTGCACCCCGATCGCAGTTTGCGAACGATGTTTGGCTGGGCATGCGGGGAGTTCACAAGCATGCTCCGGTGAAGCCGGACCTGGACGTCAGATCGACTATTGGACGGCAGCTTTTCGACGTCGAACCGGCGCCGCGCCCGGCGGCGAGTTTGCAGCTACAGCTTTGGGTGAATCACTCACGGATTCGATTGCCTCGGGCGCTGTTGTGTTGTTACAGGGGCTGGTGGAACAAGTCGCGAATGCTTTGGTCACCGTTGGCCTCGGCGCAGTTGACCGCCCGCGGCCCGGCGGCGTGTCCATGTGGAAACCCCGCCGCCGGGCCGGGCGATTGTTACGGCGCGGGTTCCTCCACGACCTGCCCGCTGGTCGCTTCAGCCTTGTTCCCGCTCTCGTTATTGAGATTGGCTGCCGCCGCCGCTCCGGTGATGTTGCCCTCGCCGCTGTTAGTGGCGAGGGCTTGGTTATTCGTGTTGTTGTTGCCGACTGCTCCGGCTACGGCCGCCGTCTGGGCGTTGTTTGCGGTGTTGTCCGCCCTGGCCGTGTTGTCACTGTTGTTGTTGCCGATGCCGGCGATGACTTGCATCAGAGCGTCGCTTCCAACGTTCGTTGCGGTGGCTGTGTTGCCGGTGTTGTCGTTGCCGCCGCCTCCTGCCCCGGCCACGGCTGCGGAGCCGCTTCCCGTGGTGCTCGCGGAGGCCGTGTTGCCACTGTTGTCATCACCCGTGGAACCAGCCCCGGCGACGCTCACGCTGCCGGCGCCATTGGCCGAGGCCGTGGCGGTGTTGTTGTCGTTGTTATCGCCGTCGCTTCCCGCTCGTGCCTGGCCGAGAGTGGCGCCGCCACTGGTGTTGGCGGTGGCTTTGTTGTTGTCGTTGTCGTTTCCGCCCATACCCGCATCTGCGGCGCTGTTCGCTCCAGTGGCCGTGGCGGTGTTGCCGCCGTTGTCGCTTCCGAGGGAACCGGCAATGGCGGCGCTGTCCGTGCCGGAAGCGGAGGCGCGATTGTTGGTGTTGTTATCGCCGCCCACGCCGGCAAAAGCAGTGGTTGGTGCATTGCCACCACCGTTATTGGTGGCGGTGGCGACGTTGCCACTGTTGTTGTTCCCCGTGATTAAGGTCTCGATGCCGCTGCCGGCCGCGGCGACGGCATTCTCGCCGACCGCAGAGGCGGTGTTCTTGTCGTTGCCGTCGCCATAGGAGCCGGCGATAGCAGCGCTGTTGTCGCCCGGAACACCGGTGTCGGAATCGCCGCTGACTGTGGCGCGGTTGTTGGTGTTGTCGTTTCCGTACGAGCCCGCAACGGCGAGGCTGTTGTCGCCGTCGACGGTGGCGGTGTTGTTGTGGTTGCCGGTGCCGCCATAGCCGGCGTAGGCCTCACTGTTGTCACCTGTCGCACGGGCGTTGTTGTTGCTGTTGTCACCGGCCGAGCCTGCGTAGGCCTCACTGCTCTCGCCGTTGGCCTTGGCCGTGTTCTTGACGCTTCCGGCCGCGGTGGCCTTTGCGTCAGTGCCCTTCGCGGTGGCACTGCTGTTGTTGCCGCTCTCCACTCGTGCGGTAGCGCCGGCTCCAGTCGCCCGCGCCTTGGTCTTGGTGCTCCCCTCAGGGGTGTAAGCGACCGCGCTGCCGCCGCCATTCTTCACAACCACGCCATTCTTGGAAACCATCACGTCCTTCGGCGGCTTCGGCGGCTTCGGCGCCTTCTGCGCGCTGGGCGCCTTCGCCGCGGACGCATCGCTAGCGGCCTTGGTGTTCTTATCAGCCTTCTCCGATTTGTTCGTCTTCGCTGACGACGAATCGCTCGAGGCGCTCGAGTCCTTGTCCGGTTTGGCGAAAGCTTCTACCGGCGTCGCGAACAGCCCGACTCCGATGCCAAGCGCGACAGCTAACGCCCCAACGCGGCCGATGTAGTTTGCATTACCCATGATGAATCCCCTGTCCTGCCAGAAATGCGATGTGATGTGTGGTGGTGTGGAAAGGGCGCAGGAACTCGAAAGTTCTGCTGTTGGGCTTAGTGCAGTACACGCATCCCCCCATGCCCCCGAGATTTGCCCGTGACGATCGATTTATAAAACCACCAACGGACTTGCTCACGGTATCCCAGCGATCAAAGCAAAACTGTCACATTTGTAAAAATTTGCCCAAGCAAGTCTGATAGCAGAAATGATTGTGGAAACAAATACTGCCCCTTCTGGACGTGGTCTCAAGACCCCTGAGCTCCCTCGGTCTAGATCACCGCCGAACACCACGGCCTCCCACCTCGGAACTGCTCTGGGCGACAAGCCAGGCCCCCTTGCCATAAGGGCGACAACTGATACTCGACAACGAGCTCACGGATCTCCGCAGGAGTAAACCCCGAATTGTTCGACACAATCCAACCGCACCGAAACTGACTCGCAACGAGGGCGGCAAAGTGTCAACGGATTAAGAGCCGCTTATACCTTTTCGGCGGATCGTTATTGTCCACTTCCCGCGTCCCGGCGGCGAGAGTCCTTGGTGGACACCACGCCGCCGGGGCGGGACAAGAATGCGCGACTACGGCTCCGGCTGAATGTCCTCGTCGCCGTCGGCCGCAACGGCGTCAAGATCCTCATTGCCATGGCTGCCGACGGCGGCTAGGGCCCTGGTTGTGACGCCGTTTTCGATGTTGGTGGCGGTGGCGGTGTTGTTGATGTTGTCGTTGCCGAAGAAGCTAGCCCAAGCGTCAAGGAAGGTGTTGCTTCCGCTATTGGTCCCAGTTGCGGTGTTGCCGGAGCTGTTCAAGCCGAAAACGCCGGCGACAACCTGCAGGGTGGCCATGCTTCCGCTGTTGGTGGCGGTGGCAGTGTTGTCGTTGTTGCCTTCGCCGATGGCGCCAGCGGCGGCGATTACTTGGCTATCGCTGCCGGTGTTGGTGGCGGTAGCGGTGTTGCCGGAGTTCGCGTTGCCCCCTGCCCCCACCTGGCCGCCGCCGGCGAGGGCAGTGGCATTCTGGCCGATAGCGCTGGCACGGTTGTCGGTGTTGTCGTTGCCGAAGGAACCCGCGCTCGCCACGCTGTTGTCACCGGGAGTACCGGTTTCGGTATCGCCGGCGACGGTGGCAATGTTGTTGGTGTTGCCGTTACCGTTGGCGCCCGCATAGGCGGTGCTGTTGTCGCCGGTGACGGTGGCTGTGTTGTTATTGTTGCTATTGCCGTTGGCGCCCGCATAGGCTCTGCCGTCGTCGCCGTCGACGGTCGCCCTGTTGTTGTTGTTGCCTTCGCCGCCGCTACCTGCGAAAGCCTGACTGTTGTCGCCGCTCGCCCGAGCGGTGTTGCCGTTGTTGTTGTTGCCACCGATACCGCTATCGTCATCGCCGGCGGCGGCGATGCTGGAATCTCCCTGGGCTTTGGCCTTGTTCTTGACCCCACCGCCGGCCGTCGCGGTGGCATTGGTGCCCTTCGCGGTGGCACTGCTGTTGTCGCCGCTGGTCACGATTGCCGAGGCGCCAGCACCGGTGGCCCTCGCCTTGGTCTTAGTGCTGCCGATTGGGGTTTCCGCGTATGCCGTTCCGCCGCCGTTCTTCTTCACCACACCGTTCTTGGAGACAAATACGTCCTTTGGTGGCTTCGGCGCCTTCTGCGCGTTGGGCGCCTTCGCCGCCGACGAATCGCTCGTGGCCTTGGACGCTTTCCCCGCCTTGTCAGGCTTGTCGGACTTGTTCGTCTTCGCTGACGACGAATCGCTCGAGGCGCTCGAGTCCTTGTCCGGTTTGGCGAAAGCTTCTACCGGCGTCGCGAACAGCCCGACTCCGATGCCAAGCGCGACAGCTAACGCTCCAACGCGGCCGATGTAGTTTGCATTACTCATGATGAATCCCCCAGAGGTGCGATGTGATGTGTGAGTGGGAAAGCTGGCCTGACGGCCTTTAGAGGTCGAGCGACGGGTGTAATGCAGTACATGCAGACCCCCCTGCCCCCGGTGACGGCCCGTTGTCGATCAATTGATAACGCCTTCCAACGGACTCGCTCAATGTAACCGACAGATCACGCAAACTGTCACAATTTTGAAGTTTGCCGCCGTGGCGTCGACATATGTTGTTACTTGGGGAAACAAAACAACTATGAAGGTGGTTTCCTCCCCCGCACCGCGCCGGCACGCGAACCCTCATTCTTACTCCCACAGATCTGACCAGCTGCTAAGGAGCAAATCTTTCTTTGGCGGATCCACAGGTTGCCATCCGTGTCCGTGTTGCACACACCCAACTCTGCCGCCTTAACGCTCGACGCCGTCTACTCGTTTACTAATCGGAAAATTTGCCTGAGCAACGAGTCAATCGTCTGCGGGCCTCGGGAACCGAAACCGGTGATGGCCGTGATTTGGCAAGCGCACTTTGGGCATTGACAGTGGCCATTGTTGGAGGCGCCTGACCGCACGCCTCGGTCGGGCTTTGATTAATCACCCTGCTGTGCGAGCCAGATTGCTGGAACGCTCAGATAGCATCGCAATCCGATTCGAGGGCGTCCGCCGCCGTCCGCGAGCATTCTCAAATCTGTCGAAAGTGCTCGGATAGGTTATCGCCGGACCCCTCTGACGACACTGGGGTCAAGTGGTCGCAGGCTCAACCCCGTCATCCCGATCGGCGATCCTGCGGTAGGTCCACGGTCTCAGCGAAACAGGCTGCGCGGCGGTGGCCACGAGGCTGCCATTCGTCGTCGACTGCTCCGGCTTCTACAGGAGGCTGCAGTGGATGCATCGGTCCTACTCACGGCGGCAGACATAGCAAGAGCGACGAGCCGCTCGCCATTACATGGATCGTCGACGGCCGCACAGCAGATCCCATCGACGGTTCGTGCTGGCCCTGAACGCACGGTGGCAGCCGCCTACTCCTCAGGCGGTTCGACGACCGTCTCACCGTCAGTTGCCGTGACGTCATACCCGTCGTTGCTATCGCTGAAAATACCTGCCCCGGCGGCGGTGATGCCGCCGTCAACGCTATTGGTGGCGGTGGCCGTGTTGTCGGTATTGCCATCGCCAAGAGACCCGGCGAAAGCCTGCAAGATCGTGTTGCTGCCGCTGTTCGTTCCCGTGGCGGTGTTGCCGGAATTGTCGCTACCTACCGAGCCGGCAATTACCTGCAGGAGGGCCTCGCTACCGGTGTTCGTTCCCGTAGCGGTGTTGTTGTCGTTGTTTTCGCCGATCACGCCGGCGCCGACAACGATCAAGCTATCGCTACCGGTGTTTGTGGCGGTGGCGACGTTGCCGGAGCTGTCATTGCCAGGGCCCCCGCCCTCAGGCACTTCGGGTCCGGTGCCGCCGCCGGCCCATGCTTGGGCATTCTGGCCGATGGCGGTGGCGCGGTTGTTGGTGTTGTTGTTGCCGAAGGACCCTGCGCCGGCCACACTGTTGTCGCCCGGAACCCCGGTGGTGGTATCACCGCTGACGGTGGCTGTGTTGTTGCTGTTGCCGTTGCCGTTGGCGCCGGCATAGGCGGTGCTGTTGTCGCCGTCGACGGTGGCCTTGTTCTTGTTGTTGTCGTCGCCGCCGCTGCCTGCGTAGGCCTGGCTGTTATCGCCGGTGGCCCGGGCGGTGTTGTTGTTGTTGTTGGTGCCACCGGTACCGTCATCGCCAGCGGCGGCGGTGCTGCCATCACCGTTGGCCTTGGCGCTGTTCTTGACCCCGCCGCCCGCAGTCGCCGAAGCACCATCGCCCACCGCGGTAGCCCTGCTCTTGCTGCCGCTGGTCACCGTCGCTGTGGCGCCATCGCCTTTGGCCTTGGCCTTGGTGCCGGTACTGCCCACCGGGGTCTCGGCCTGCGCGGTGCCACTTTGTCTTACCACCACACCGTTTTTCGAGATCGAAATGTTCTTTTCCGGCTTGGGCGCCTTCGCCGCTGACGCATCGCTCGCCGCCTTGGACGTCTTCTCCGCCTTGGGCGCCTTCTCCGTCTTGTTTGCCTTCGACGTCGACGAATCGCTCGAGGCGCTCGAGTCCTTGTCCGGTTTGGCGAACGCCTCAACCGGCGTCGCCATCAGCCCGACTCCGATCCCGAGCGCGACCGCTAACGCCCCGACGCGGCCGATATACGTTGCATTACCCATGATGAAACCCCCAGAGATGCGATGTAGCGAGAAGTGAGGTGAAAACAGAACGACGGTTGCTACGGCACGAAATGTCGGTGAACATGTCCCAATACCCCCGTGCCGAGAAGCGGCTCCGTTGTCGCACGACCGATCTGGTAGGTCGTTCAACGGCCACCGAAAATTTAACTCATCAAAGGGGCTGAATTAGCCCTTTTCGTCAATTCGCTTCTTGAAGATGTCCATCCGACCAGACATTGAGAACCGCCTCGCGAAACGAGAAATCCACCAGCGTCCCCGATGAAAGGACTGTGTTGTCATACCGCCTCTGAGGGACAGACAGGTTCGGCCGCCGACGATCGTGCAACGTAATCCCTTGCGTGAAAAAAGACTACAGGTCAGCGCGCCGCTGTTCGGGGGACCGACCTGAGTCACTTCGAAGTCGTTGCCCAGGCGCTTTCGGTGCTATTACCGGGCCCGGGGATCACACGCGCAACCACTCAATGCCGTCAAGAAACTGTTGAATCGTGGCAAGTGCGGTCTGCGGCAACGTGCGAACGATTCGGCTAGTCAGTGAACACACGCGCGTTCAGATCGCTCCCACGACTCGCTTACTCCAAAAAGGCGGCCTTCACCGTCATGAATGGCCGCTCGCGGCACTTGAGTATTTGCCCGTTTGGTGAAGCCTCCTCCGGCGTTAGAACAGCCCGACGCCGACCCGGGAAATTAGGACACCGATGTTTATCCCGCGCTGTCGTCCGCGCCCTCGCGCCCCGATTCGGGGCCGGCCCCAGGCTCCAGCGCGGGCAGCACGGCGACCACCCGACGCCGGAGGACTGGTGATCCAACCGAACCCCGGTCGATTGTCCGAGTCGGCGGGCAAGTCCCTAGCCGGACATACGCCGCCGGGGCGTCCCAGACGTTACTTAGGGCGTAGGCAGGATAACGATCTCGCCGTCCGATGCAGTGACGTCGAGGCCGGTGTTGCCATCGCTGCTGACGCCGGCCCCGGCCTCAGTGATGTTGTCATCGCCAACGTTCGTAGCGACGGCGCTGTTACCGGTGTTGTTACTCCCGTTGTATCCGGCGTTCGCCGTAGTGTTTGCGTTTGCGCCGCTGTTTGTCGCTGTCGCGGTGTTACCGGCGTTGTTGTCCCCGATGACTCCCGCGAAGATTTGACTAATGGCGTCATTGCCGGTGTTCGAGCCGGTAGCGGCGTTGTCGGTGTTGTTATTGCCACCTGAGCCGGAAGCCACACTAGTGCGTGCGTTGTCTGCGGTGTTGACTGCCGAGGCAGTGTTGCCACTGTTATTACTGCCTTCGGAGCCTGCCTCGGCCACGGTTAGGCTGCCGGCGCCGCTGTTCGAGGCAGTCGCGGCGTTGTCGGTGTTGTCGTTGCCGATCGATCCGGAAAGAGCCGTTGTGAAGGCGGTGTCTGCAGTATTGGTCGCGGAGGCAGTGTTGCCACTGTTGTTGTCACCCTGGGAGCCGACCTCGACGGCCGTGGTGCTGCTGGTGCCGCTATTAGTAGCGGTACCGGTGTTGTTGTCGTTGTTGTTGCCGACGACGCCAGCATATGCGACTGTTTGGCTGTCACTGCTCCCAGTATTGGTGGCGGTGGCGACGTTGCCATCGCTGTCGCTGCCGGGCCCGCCGTTCAAAACGTCGAAAGTGCCGCCGCCGGCCCAGGCTTGGGCATTCTGGCCGATGGCGCTGGCGCGGTTGTTGGTGTTGTTGTCGCCGAAGGACCCCGCGGACGCAATGCTGTTGTCGCCGGGGACTCCGGTGGTGGTATCACCGCTGACGGTGGCTGTGTTGTTGTTATTGCCGTTGCCGTTGGCGCCCGCGTAGGCGGTGCTGTTGTCGCCGTCGACGGTGGCCTTGTTCTTGTTGTTGCCGCTGCCGCCGCTGCCTGCGTAAGCCTCGCTGTTATCGCCGCTCGCCCGAGCGGTGTTGTTGTTGTTGTTGGTGCCACCGGTACCGTCATCGCCAGCGGCGGCGGTGCTGCCATCACCGTTGGCCTTGGCGCTGTTCTTGACCCCACCGCCCGCAGTCGCCGAAGCACCATCGCCCACCGCGGTAGCCCTGCTCTTGCTGCCGCTAGTAACCGTCGCTGTGGCGCCATCGCCATTAGCTCTGGCCTTG
This sequence comes from Mycobacterium sp. GA-1199, assembly GCF_001500045.1. GTDB lineage: Bacteria > Actinomycetota > Actinomycetes > Mycobacteriales > Mycobacteriaceae > Mycobacterium. The sequence continues at coordinate 45,762 of NZ_LQIX01000019.1, read as the reverse complement.
GTGCCGGTACTGCCCGCTGGGGTGCTGGCTTGCGCGGTGCCGCTTTGTTTCTTCACCACACCGTTTTTCGACACGGCGATGTTCTTTTCCGGCTTGGGCGCCTTCGCCGCTGCCGCCTTCTCCGCCTTGGGCGCCTTCTCTGTCTTGTTTGCCTTCGACGTCGACGAATCGCTCGAGGCGCTCGAGTCCTTGTCCGGTTTGGCGAACGCCTCAACCGGCGTCGCCATCAGCCCAACGCCGATGCCCAACGCGACAGCCAACGCCCCCACACGGCCGATACACGATGCATTACTCATGAGAAACCCCCGGAATTCCGATGCGGTGTGTTGAAAAAGTGGGCCTGACGGCCTCGGTGAGAGATCGAGCAACGGGTGTATTGCGAAACATGCAGACCCCCATGCCCCCAACTAAGACCCGTTGGCGATCGTCGTTTATAGCATTCCAACGGACGCGCTCACCTTAACTCAGCAATCAGCCAAACTGTCGTTTTCGAAAAATTTGCCCACGGAGAACTATCGAGCCGCGTTATCTGTGGGAGTGAATGTTACTTGTGAGGCGCGTGTTCATCGTAGGCTACGCCCGGCGGAGCGGGGTGTTCGCGTAAGTCCTGCGCGGGAGCGGTGTGAACTGCACGAAGGTGCTTCGATGCTGCCACTTCCATCGTCCGGTGGGCGAGGCACCTATGAACGATCCCTCCAGGATTCACCCCAGTTCGCCTAACCCAGTGAAACGGACGTTATCGTTGTAAAATCAAAAAACAATTTGCTTGATCAACAATTTAAGTCGTTCGCAGTCCGGGTGCTGCACATTAATAACGATAGCCAGCTATCCGTTAGGCGACGTTGCCGAACCACCCAACCATTCTTTTCGACCTATTAATGGTTTCGCCGCCGGTCGTCAACCAGCTGCTCCTTACCAGCGATCGGCCACCTTCTCCGCGACCTGCTTGGCGATCCGCACGGCCGAATCACCCGGGTTGGCACTGCACGTGTTCACGTCGATGATGACGTTGTTCTCCAGCGCGATCGCGTGTCCGCAGGCCCACCCCGGCGCAGCGGCTTCCTGGAGAGTCGCGACGGTGCTCAGCACGTTGTCGGCGTTGGTGATCGGCCCGACCGTCCACTTCGTGCCGCTCTGCAGGTGGGTGTACTCGTGGCAGGCCGGCCACTGCTGCGCGGATGCATCGAGAAAGCCCTGTGCCTTCTTTACGAGCGGATACAACACGACGGCCTGCTTCACGTAGTGCGCGAACTTGTCACCGTCGTTCAGGCTCTGATCCCGCGAGGCTTGGTACCCGCTGTCGGCGTAGACCGGCGCCTCCGCCGCCCCGTCGATACCGAGGCACTCCCGCGGTTCCATCGTGGCGCTGTTGTCCGACATCGAACTCTGAGCGCTCGTGACCTCCAGGGTCTGCGAGCCCATCTCGGCGTTCAACTGCGCGGGATGCAGGAGCAGTTCGTCCAGCTCGCGCTCCACAAGGGGACGCGGAATCAATGTCCGGGTGGGCGTCGGCGCCACCGCATTGCCGACCGAGCTGGCGCACCCGGCGACCAACAAACAGACCATCGCAGCACCGAATGCCGTCGCTGGTTGGCGCATGTAACCCTCCCCATGCCAGCCGTGTCCAACCGATCACTCGCGGGCGATGTCCCCAGCATCGCACCGCGTGCGGCTATGGTCCAGCAGTTCGGCCGTCGAGGGGCAGAGGTCGTGCGGTGTTTCTGATAACGATGGGCGCTGCTTCTGATAACGATTGATGCGTCGCGTCCAGCGCCGGAGCGCGACCATAACGCAAACCAGGCTGTGGGAATGCGCCGCACCCGTTGTGCGAGAGCGGGATTCACCAACCGCTGGGCAACCTCAGTCGGACTTCTTGTCGTCTTTGTCGTCCTCGTCGGAGTCCTCGTCTTTGTCGTCCTCGTCGTCCTCGTCGGAGTCCTTGTCGTCGGCGTCCTCGTCGTCGTGCTCGGATTCGTCGTCGGAATCCTTGTCGTCGGAGTCGTCGTCGGCGTCCTCATCGCTGGATCGGGGGGAGTCGTCCAGCTTGTCCGCAAATTTCGTCAGCGCCCGTGCCAGCTGGCGCGCCTCATGCGGCTCGAGAGAATCACCGAACAACACTTCGCCATCATCATTGGCGCGTTCGATGTAGACCCTGTTCTCCTTGGCCGCAACGTTCCACTCGCCGGACTCGGGCTCTGCCATCGTTGTCGCCTTTCGCAGGTGGATATTTTGGCCTCGTATACCCATCCATATTCGCTGTCACGCAACCCACGACGCGGTCGTCAATGCCACAGATAGTTTCTGTCGCAATAAGTTGATCCTCCGCCCTTACCGCGGAGACAGAAAAACCTCCCCACACACGAACGGATTCTGGCTTTGCGGCGATTACGGAGCCCCGGTCGACTCGCAATCATTTTCTTTCAACACCCCGCACCACCCCCGAGAGGACCCCGGCATGACCACCACACAAGCTCGACGGACCCGACTCCAGTACGCCGCCACGCTCGCCGGCGCCCTGGCCGTCTTCGTGTTCGCCCCGGCGACCGCTTTCGCTGTCGACAACGAACCCACGCCCGGCAGCGGCGGATGCACCTACACCGACGCGGACGGTTATGACATCCCGATCGACGACGGTCAAGACGTCTTTGTCGACGGCAAGATCGTCTCCTGCCGCGGCGGCAAGATCGTGATCACCACTGCGCCTCAGCGCAATCCGGTCAACGTGCGCCCGGCGTTGCCCGCCGGCAAGCTGCCGGTGCTCACCCGGCTGCCCTGAAAACCTCCCCACAATCGGCCCGTCACCTCACGGTGGCGGGCCGATTCAGCACGCGATCGGCATGGCCCGAGAAAAATCCGCAGTAGATTCGACTCTCATGCCGAAGTGTGGCGGCACGCTGCGTCCCGGAAAGCCAAGTGGCCGGTGACGTAGCGGTCATCGGTGCGGGCCCCGGCGGGCTCGTCGCGGCACGCTGGCTCATCGCTCAGGGATTCGAGCCGACGATCTACGAGCGCGCCGAGACCCTAGGAGGTCAGTGGACCGGGGAGCGGGGCCGCAGCGGCGTGTGGCCTGCCATGCACACCAACACAAGTCGCGTCCTCACCGCGTTCAGTGATCTCGACCCGGGGGAAGGCCCCGTCTTTCCGCCGGCGGTCGATATCGTCCGTTACCTCCACCGGTACGCAGAGATGTTCGATCTCTCCCGACGAATCCGGTTCCTCACTCCGGTGACCAGCATCCGCCACGACGACGGTCGGTGGCTGGTCAGCAGCGCGGGCGGTGAGGAACGCTACGAGCGCGTCGTCGTAGCCACCGGGCGGTTCCAGTCGCCCCTCGTTCCGGCTGTGTATGGGTTGGACGGCTTCACCGGTCCACTTGGTGCCATACCGACGTTCGACTATCGGGATCCGGCGCCCTACTGCGACAAGCGTGTCCTGGTGGCGGGATGTGCTGTCAGCGCGTTGGAGATCGCCGCCGAATTGGCTCAGCGCGGGGCCGCACGCGTGGTGGTCACCCAGCGCCGTCAGCGCTACGTGCTGCCGAAGTTCGCCGCCGGTGTTCCATCCGACCACCGAATCTTCACCCGGTACCTGGCGCTGGCCGACGAGACACTGCCCTCCGCCGAGATCGACCGTCAACTCAAGGAGATCGTCGTCGAAGCCGGGGGAATGCCGCAGCAGTATGGCGCACCGGCACCCGATGCCTCGCTGTTGGCCGCAGGCGTCACGCTGAGCCAGCACTACTTGCCGCTGGTGGGGGAGGGCCGAATCGCGGTGCGCCCGTGGATGACATCGGTGGCGGGTGCGACGGTGACGTTCGCCGACGGGCGTGCCGAGCAGTTCGACGGCATCCTGCTCGGCACCGGTTTCCGTCTTTCGATGCCGTTCCTGCACAACGAGGTCCAAGCAACCCTCGATGCAGACGACGTTCACCTCGACACCGATCGCCACACCTTCCATCCCGACCTGCCCGGCTTGGCGTTCATGGGGATGTGGGATCAGTCCGGCGGATACTTCGTGCCGCTGGAGTTGCAGGCCCGCTGGATCGCCTACACGTGGGGCGGCACGATCCCGGTTCCGAGTGCCTCCGAGCAACGCTGTGCAATCGAGGCGTACCGCTTGCGCCGTGGCCTGCCGCAGAAGACGCGGATGAATCTCGTGGCGTTGACCTTCGCCCGGGCCGCAGGCGTCGATCCGGTGATCGAGAACTGGCCCGAGTTTCACCGCGCCCTGTTGTTCGGCCCGCTCGCCCCGAGCTGCTTCCGCCTCGAGGGTCCCGACGCGCTGGATGGTGCGCCGGCTCGGTTCGCCCGTGACGCCGCCGCTTTCGCTGCGATCACCTCGCCTGCTCTCACCGAGCGTGAGAATGCGTACCGCAATTTGCTAGATGGCGTTGAGCCACCGCACCTTTGACGAATAGAAAGTTCCCTCGGGAAGATCGAGTAGCGCTCGCCGTAGAAGCTTTGCACCGTAGAGACGACAATCAAGCGGCAGCACGGACGTAGTCCTTCGGCTCAACTGGATTGAGGTCTGCTATGTCGACAATGAGCAGCGATACCGGCCGCGACGGCACCGTCACACCCGACGCGATCATGCAGTTGGGCACGGCGTTCTGGGGCTCCAAGACGCTCCTGAGCGCGGTCGAATTGGGAGTTTTCGGTCTTCTCAGCCATGCGGGTCCGCTGACCGTCGACGAATTGCGCGACCGCGTCGGTATCCATCCGCGCAGCGCACGGGATTTCTTCGACGCCCTCGTCGCGTTGAAGATGCTCGAACGCGTCGATGGTCGGTACTCCAACACCGCGGCGACCGACCTGTTCCTTGACCCCGCGAAGCCCACCTACATGGGCGGAGTGCTCGAGATGGAGAACGCGCGCCTCTACACCTTCTGGGGATCGCTCACCGAGGCCTTGCGCACCGGCCAGCCTCAAAGCGAAGTAAAGAGTGGCGGGGGATTCTTCGAAGCCGTGTACTCCGATCCCGACAAGCTCGCGCAGTTCGCCGCGGCGATGAGCGGACTCAGCCGCGCGGCCGGAGAGGCGTTGGCCCAGAAGTTCCCCTGGCGTGACTACAAGAACTTCGTCGACGTCGGGTGCGCGCAGGGTGCGGTCGCGGTCGAGATCGTCGAAGCCCATGCTCAACTGACCGGCAGTGGGTTCGATCTGGCCCCAGTCGAACCGGTCTTCAATGATTACGTCACCGAACACGGCCTCAGAGACCGACTCCAGTTCGTACCCGGGGATTTCTTCGTCGACGCCTTACCCACCGCCGACGTGATCATCATGGGGCACATACTTCACGACTGGGATCTCGAGAAGAAGTGCCTGCTGCTGCGCAATGCCCACGCCGCGCTTCGCGAAGGAGGAGCGCTGATCGTCTACGAAGCGATCATCGACGACGATCGGCGGGAAAACGCATTCGGGCTGCTGATGAGTCTCAACATGCTGATCGAAGATGTCGGCGGCTTCGATTTCACCGGCGCGGACTGCCGCCGGTGGATGGCCGACGCCGGCTTTCGCGACAGCTACGTCGAACCGCTGGTGGGGCCGGACTCAATGGTGGTCGCGATCAAATAATCCGAGGGACCGTCACGTAGTACTACTCAAGCCGAGCCGCGGCGGGCCGGGGCATCCTGAACTCATGCCGCTCACCAAGGCCCTCTCCGGCGCCGACGAACTGGCCGCCGACACACCGCCGACCCGTGACCGCGCCGTCGACGTCGCCCGCCTGGCCGCACTCATCGTGGTCATGTTCGGCCACTGCGCGCTGCTGCTGGCCACCATCGACTCCGGTGGCGTCCGGATCGGCAACATCCTCGGAGAGATTCCCGCGCTCGCCCCGGTGACGTGGATCGTGCAGGTCATGCCCCTGTTCTTCCTCGCCGGAGGCGCCGCGGGCGCATACGGCTGGCACGCAGGCCAGTCGTGGGGGACCTGGCTGGTCGCACGTGCGCAGCGATTGTGTCGGCCGGTCTTCTGGTATCTGGCGGCCTGGACGGTCGGACTTCTCGCGGTGCGGCTGACCCTGGGCCCGGACTCCGCCGCGGACCTGGGCCGCGAGTCCGTCGCGCTGTTGTGGTTCTTGGGCGTGTACCTGGTCGTGCTCGCGTTCGTGCCCGCCCTGACCCGGCTGACGACGGGCCGCGACGTCGCGGTGGTCGTGGCCGGCCTGCTGGTTGCCGCCGCGGTCGTTGACACGATCCGGCTCTCCGTCGGTGCTCCGATGGCCGGAGTCGCGAACTTCGTCATCGTCTGGCTCATCCCGGTCGTTCTGGGCGTCGGATATGCGCGACGGTTGATCGGTCCGCGTGTCGCGCTCGCGGTGGCGGCCGGTGCGCTACTCGCACAGACGGCGTTGGCGATGTTCGGGCCCTACGAGGTCTCGCTCGTCGTCACCGGAACCGAGCAGCTGTCGAACGTCTCGCCGCCCACCCTGCTTCTCGCATTGCATTGCACGTGGGTGTCCGCCGCGTTCATCGCGTGTGCGGGGGCAATCCAGCGGTGGGCGCAGCGGCCACGGGTCTGGTACGTCGTCGCGGTCGGCAACGGGGGAGCCATGACGCTGTACCTCTGGCACATCGTGGCCATTGCCATCGCCGCGTTCTCACTGCACGCGATCGGACTCGACGCGTATGACGTTGACGCACCGTACTTTTGGGCAATGCTCGCGCTTCGCGCCGCCGTGTTCGCCATCGTGATGTTCGCCTTGTTCCGACTGCTCTCGCCGCTCGAGCATCGCCGCCTGCCGTGGTGGGACGCACCTGTCGGTGCGACAGGGCCGCGATCGGTGGCCGCCGGTGTGATGATCGTGCTGGCCGGCGTGGCACTGGTGCTGCTGGCCAAGAACGGGCTGACCGGAGCCTTGGGGTGGACGACGCTGGGTTGCTTTACGGCGTCGGCTGCGACGGCGCGGGCCACGGCACGGGCTTCGGCTTGGCCCTCACCTGCTGCGGCCACCAGAACCAGCGGCCGAGCAGCGCGGCGATCGACGGCGTCATGAACGCGCGAATCACCAGCGTGTCGAAGAGCAGACCCATGCCGATCGTCGTGCCCATCTGCGCCACCACGGTCAATTCGCTGACCACCATCGAGATCATCGTGAACGCGAAGACAAGACCCGCCGCGGTCACCACCGACCCGCTGCCGCCCATGGCCCGGATGATCCCGGTGTTGATACCTGCGGGCAGCTCCTCCTTCAACCGCGCGACCAGCAGCAGGTTGTAGTCCGCGCCCACGGCCAACAGGATGATCACCGCCATGGCCATGACCATGAACTGCAGTTCGATGCCGAGAATGTGCTGCCACACCAGGATCGACAGGCCGAAGGACGCACCGAGGGACAGCACGACGGTGCCCACGATCACCGCGGCCGCGATGACGCTGCGCGTGATGATCAGCATGATCGTGAAGATCAGCGCCAGCGCGAGGATGCCCGCGATCATCAGGTCGTAGTTGTTTCCCTCTTGCATGTCCTTGAAGGCCGCGGCGGTTCCGCCGACGTAGATCGTCGACCCTTCCAGTGGCGTGCCTTTGATGGCTTCCTTCGCGGCCTGCTTGATGGCGTCGATGCGTTCGATGCCGTCGGCACTGAGCGGGTCGCCCTCGTGCTGAACGATCATCCGAACGGCCTGCCCGTTGGGCGAGATGAAGTTCTCCATGCCGCGTCTGAAGTCCTCGTTGTCGAAGATCTCCGGCGGCAGGTAGAACGTGTCGTCGTTCCACGAGTCGTTGAAGGCGTCGCCCATCGCCGACTGGTTCTCGCTCATAGCGGCCTGCTGATCCTGCAGGCCCCCCTGCGAGGCGTGCATCGTCAGCATCATGGTCCGCATCGTGCGCATCGACTCGATCTGCTCGGGCATCAGCGCCAGCAGTTGCGGCATCAGCGCATCGAGACGCTCCAGGTCCGGAACCAGGTCCTGGACATTGTCGGTCAGCTTGTTCGTGCCGTCGATGGTGTCGAAGATCGACCGTATCGTCGAGCAGACCGGGATGTTGAAACAGTGCGGTTCCCAGTAGAAGTAGTTCCGGATCGGCCGCATGAAGTCGTCGAGATCGGCGATGTGGTCCCGCAATTCGGCGGTGTCGGCCGCCATGGTCTTGGTCTTCTCCACCATGCTGTGGGTGGTGGCGTTCATCTCGCCCATCAACGCCATCATCCGCGTCATGGTGTCGATGTTCTCCTGCATCCCGTCGGCCTGCACGAGCATGTCGGCCATGCGGTCCTGGGTGTACTTGCGGTTCAGATCCTGCCCGACGCCGCCGAGGCTCATTTGCGCTGGGATGGTGCTGAATTCGATCGGTTTGCCGTTGGGGCGGGTGATGGTCTGGACCCGCGAGATGCCCGGCACCCGGAAGACCGCCTTGGCGATTTTGTCGATCACCAGGAAGTCCGCCGAGTTGCGCAGGTCGTGATCGGTCTCGATGAGCAGCAACTCGGGGTTCATGGTGGCGGGGGAGAAGTGCCGTTCGGCAGCGGCGAAGCCCTGGTTCGCAGGCAGATCGGCGGGTAGATACAGACGGTCGTTGTAGTTGGGCTGGTACCCGGGCAACGTCAGCAACCCCACCAGCGACAGCGCGACGGTCGCGAGCAACACCGGCCCGGGCCAGCGGACAATCACGGCGCCGATCTTGCGCCAACCACGGATGCGCATGGCGCGCTTGGGTTCCAAGCGACCGAATCGCGTCGCGATCGTGATGATCGCCGGGCCGAGCGTCAGTGCCACCAATACCGCGGTCGTCATTCCGACCGCCAGCGGAACACCGAGGGACTGGAAGTACGGCAGGCGGGTGAACGACAGGCAGAAGGTGGCGCCGGCGATCGTCATACCCGAGCCCAAAACCACATGGGCCGTTCCGCGGAACATGGTGTGGAACGCCGTCTCTCGGTCTTCACCCAGAGTTCGGGCCTCCTGATAGCGCCCGATGAGGAAGATCGCGTAGTCGGTGGACGCCGCGATCGCGAGCGTCACAAGCAGGTTCGTCGCAAACGTCGAGAGGCCGATCAGGTCGTGGTACCCGAGGAAGGCCACCACTCCGCGCGTGGCCGCCAGCGCCAAAAAGACCATCACCAGCGTGATGAGCATGGTCCCGATCGATCGGTACACCAGCAGCAGCATCGTGATGATGACCGCGAATGTCGCGTACTCGATGATGCGGATGCTGCGGTCGCTGGCGATCTGCTGGTCGGCGACCAGGGCCGACCCGCCGGTGACGAAGACCTTCACCCCCGGGGGAGGCGGGATGCTGTCGACGATGCTCTTGACGGCTTCCACGGACTCGTTGGACAGGGCCTCGCCCATGTTGCCCGCCAGATAGGCCTGCACGTAGACGGCCTTGCCGTCGCCGCTCACGGCCGCGGCCTCGGTCAGCGGGTCGCCCCAGAAGTCCTGGATGTGTTCGACGTGCTTGTCGTCGGCTTCGAGCCTGTCGACGAGTTCGTCGTAGTACCGGCGCGCGTCGTCGCCCAACGGCTGCTCGCCCTCGAGGACGATCATCGCCGAGCTGTCAGACTTGAACTCTTCGAAGACGTGGCCGACGCGCTGCATCGCGATCACCGACGGAGCCTCCGACGGGCTCATCGACACCGAGCGCATCTGGCCGACGACCTCGAGCTGCGGCACGGTCACGTTGAGGAGCGCGATCAACGCGATCCACCCGACGATGATGGGCAGGGCGAGCCGCCGGATCCACTTGGCCAGTTGAGACCGTTCGGAGTGCGCGGCGTGTTCGGTTGAAGGCGCGGTGGGAGCGCTCACCAGGAATTCACCTCGGCGGAGCTCCTCCCTATGGTGTTAGGACCGCCTTAGTTCCTACCAGATGAAACCCCTCAACGGGTAGTCAGATCCGCCCTGCAGCGAACTCCGCAGCTTGGTTAACCAATCCGGCCTGCACATAGGCGACATGTGCGCCCATGTCGCGTCCCCCTTCGAAGCAGATCGGGTCGTTCGGGACACACAGATCGATCGTCTTGGCGGCGTAGTCGGGCCCCACAGACGGCAGCGGGCCTGGCGACAACCGATCGGCAAAGCTGCTGCGCGGGCCACCGAACAGTGCGACCGCGGCGACGTGCGGAGCGACCGTCGGGGGCATCCCGGCGGTGGCGACGTCCATTACCGCGGCACCCTGGGAGTAGCCACCGAGCACCATCCTGGTTGCGGGGCAGTCGGCGGCCATCGACTGCACGTGGTCGCGGGTGTCCTGGGCGCCGGCGCGGGTGCTCACCGCAAAGTCGCGGCTGGCGGGGTAGTCGACGGCGTAGACACCCACGGACCGGTCGCCGAGCCGGGACCGCACCGAGTCGACGAAGGCCTGCCCGATGCCCCCGACTCCCGGCGGCTCGGTTGTACCGCGCGCGAAGACGATCTCGACCTCCGGGCACGGGGCCGCCTCGGCGGCGGGACACCGACCAATGCGGACACTGTGATCGCGACGGACAGGAGGGCCGCGCAGCCGGCGATTTCGCTCATACGGGTATTTCGCTACGCAGGGCCCAGACGTGACATCACGCCGGACACGGTTGACGACCCGTTAACGGAGCCAGCGGCGGGCAACAACAGTCCGATCTCGGAACGCTGGAGCCCGCAGATCTTTCGAGATGCCGCGCACCGCGAAGCAACTTATGCTCGCTTCGCCGATCTCAGCCGAACAGCGCAGCTGCGGCTGGGGTTCAGGCGGGAAAGGAGGCGGCGTGGACACGGTGCTCGGGCTGTCGATGACATCGACCGGTATCGCGTGGGTCCTGCTCGAAGGCGAGGACGTCGATGCGAAGACGGTGGACCACGACCACTTCACCGTCGTCGCCGACGTAGCGACCGACGGGGACATCTCGACCCATCAAGCAGCGGTGCGGGGCGCGCGGGCGATCGCGTCGGCCAGCGGCCATCGGGTGGACAAGGTTCGCATGACGTGGAGCGCCGATGTCGGCGCGAAGGCCGAACTGCTCCGGAAGTCGTTGTCCGACATGGGAATTGCAAAGGTGTCCACGGTACGGATGGCGTATGCCGCGCGAGCCTGGGCCCGGGCGATCGGGTCCGCCGACGAATTCGACGGGTGCGCGGTGTGCGTGGTGGAGTCCTCGGCCGTCACGGTGGTGACGGTGTTGGGTGAGAACGTCCGGACCGCGATGACGCACATGCGCGAGAGCGCCGACGGCCTCGCCAGGTGGCTCGCGGGTTTCTTCGACGACGAGGGGGTGCGCCCGGACCGTCTCCACCTGATCGGCGCGCGCCGGGACCTCGAGCTGATATCGGCGCCCCTCGGGGAGGCCCTAGGTATCCCGGTCGTCTCGTCCGACGACGTTCAGCTCGCGCTGGCCCGCGGTGCCGCGCTTTGCGGTCCGGCAATCAGCGCCGCGGCGCCGCCCCCGCCAGCGGGAAAGTCGAGGCAGCTGCGTTCCCGGCGCCGGTTGAGTCCGCATGGACGCGCCGCGATGGTCCTCGCGGCGGGTGTGATCGCCCTGTTCGCCTTCGGCCCGGAACTCGCCCGCTGGGACGCGCCGGAGGTCAGGGTCGAGCCGTCGGTAGAGACCGCGCCGATGACCCCCGCCGCCGCGGTGTCGGACGCCGGCCAGTCGATGAGCGTCCACGCCGTGCCGTCGCGACCCGTCGTCCCCATCGTGGTGAAACACGTCGTCGCCGAGCCGGTGCCGATGCCCGACGCCTCGATCTCCCCATCCGACGTCGGCATGGATACCGCCGTTGCTTCGGAGGTCAGCGAGCAACCGGCCACCGAAACCGTGGCGCCGGTGGCCGAGTTGCATCACGAACCGACCGCGACCGTCATCGTCGCGCAGACCGGCACGGACCGGCTGAGCTTGACGCCCGCTGCGCAATCCGCTGCGGCGCCGCCAGCGCTCGTGCCGCTTCCGGATCCGATTCAGGCCGCGTTGAGCCCGCTGTTCGGCGGGCTGCCCTGAGCCGGGCTATGGCGTCGCGGTCCAGTTCCAGATCTCGGGCTGGCTCGGCGGGTAGTTCATGCACACGTCGGTGGCGTGCGCGACGACACCCTTGTTGTTGAAGAACAGCTTGGCCCAGTTGGCCCACCGTTGCGCCATCGTCTCGTAGAACACGTTGGTCGCAGTGTTCTCTGAGTACTGCCGGCGACCCGCATAGTCCAGCGAGAAGAACCAGTAGATCCGGTCGCGAGCACCCTTCTGCACATCGGGATGCCTGTTCCGGTAGTCGATCATGTAGCGCTCGAAGTAGAACGGGTCCTGATCGCGGACCGCGGCCATGTACTGGTCGACCGTGCAGGTGGTCCTCATGATCCGGTTCGGGATCGGGTAGTCGTCGGTGGCGTCCGCGGCAGCGGTGACCGGGAAGATCATCGCCGCGCAGCCGAAGGATGCCAGCGCAATGGTGGCTTTACGAAACACGTTGCGGCTCCTGTTTTTAGCGGTGGTCACGGGCCTGGTCCAAGATGGGAAGGCGGTCGGGGCAGTAGAAGCGCAGCGCTCCGGCCAGGAACTTCCATGCCTGGTCGGTGCTGTTCTGACTCCGCGCCAGCTGGTTCTGGACGAACTGTGCCGAGGCGAAAGCATCGCGGTCGACGCCCTTGCGTATCCGCTTGCAGGTGATCTTGCCGATCCAGGCGTTGTAGTCCTTCTGCCCGTATATGCCGTACGTGTGCAGCTCGTTGGTGAAGTCGGTGTCGATGTCCTGCGCTTGGGCGGGTGCGGCCAGCACCAGCGCCGCCGCTGCGGCAGCAACCCCACTGATCAGTCGTTTCATGACTGTGCTCCTTCCCCCCCTGACGGCGTCAGTTCCCTCGGTTTTGGCCACGGTACAGGCACTGGACGTTCTCGCACCCGCTGTGGCCACCAGAACCACTTACCCATGAGCGCCGCGATGGACGGCGTCATGAATGCCCGGATGACAAGAGTATCGAACAACAGGCCGAGTCCGATGGTGGTTCCGACCTGTCCGATGACTGTCAATTCGCTGACGGCCATCGACATCATCGTGAACGCGAACACCAACCCGGCCGAGGTCACGACGGAACCGCTGCCGCCCATTGCCCGGATGATCCCGGTTCTGATTCCGGCGTGTAGTTCTTCCTTCAACCGGGAGACCAGTAGCAGGTTGTAGTCGGCGCCGACCGCCAACAAGATGATGATCGCCATCGCCATCACCATCCAGTGCAGCTCGATGCCCAGGATGTGCTGCCAGATCAGGATCGACAAACCGAACGACGCGCCCAGCGAGATCACGACTGTGCCAACGATCACCGCGGCGGCGACGACCGCTCGGGTCAGGATGAGCATGATCGTGAAGATCAGCGCGAGCGCCAGGATGGCCGCGATCATCAGGTCATAGCTGTTGCCGTCCGACATGTCCTTGTAGACCGCGGCGGTGCCGGCCAGATAGATCGTGGAGCCCTCCAGCGGCGTGCCCTTGATGGCCTCCTTGGCCGCCTGCTTGATCGCGTCGATGCGCGCGATGCCCTCGGGGGTCATCGGGTCACCGTCGTGGGCGATGATGAATCGCACCGACTTGCCGTCCGGAGAGATGAAGTTCTCCATGCCCTTCTTGAACTCTTCGTTGTCGAAGACCTCCGGCGGAAGGTAGAACGAGTCGTCGTTCATCGACGCGTCGAAGGCGTCACCCATGGCAGTCGAGTTCTCCTGCATGGCTGCCATCTGGTCCTGCAGACCCTTTTGCGACGAGTACATCGTCAGCATCATCGTCCGCATCGTCTTCATCGTTTCAATCATCGGCGGCATCAGCGTGACCATCTGCGGCATCAGCTGATCCAGCCGCTCCATATCGGGCAGCAGATCCTGGATGTCGTCGGTCATCGTGTTGATGCCGTCGAGGGTGTCGAAGACCGACCGGAACGCCCAGCAGATGGGGATGTTGAAGCAGTGCGGTTCCCAGTAGAAGTAGTTGCGGATCGGCCGGAAGAAGTCGTCGAAGTTGGCGATGTTGTCGCGCAGCTCGGCCACGTCGACCGTCATGTCCTTCATCTTGGTGACCATGCTGTGGGTGGTCGCGGCCATCTCCTTGGTGAGCTTGGACATCCGCTCCATGTTCGCGATGGTCTTGGACATCTCGTCGGCCTGCACCAGCATGTCGGCCATCCGGTCCTGCAGGTACTTCTGGTTCATCTGCTGGGTAGTGCCCTGCATGCTGATCTGGAACGGGATCGACGTGTGCTCGATGGGTTTACCGTCGGGCCGGGTGATGGCCTGCACGCGGGAGATCCCGGGCACGCGGAAGATCTGCTTGGCGATCTTGTCGATGACCAGGAAGTCGGCGGAGTTGCGCAGGTCGTGATCGCTCTCGACCATCAGCAGCTCGGGGTTCATCCGGGCCGGCGAGAAGTGCCTGTCCGCGGCCGCGTAGCCCTCGTTGGCCGGCAGGTCGGCGGGCAGGTAGTTGCGGTCGTTGTAATTGGTCCGATATCCCGGCAGCGCCAGCAGGCCCACCAGCGACAGGGCCACCGTGGCGACCAGGATCGGTCCGGGCCACCGCACGACGGCCGCGCCGACCTTGCGCCAGCCCCGCACCCGCATCGCCCGCTTGGGCTCGAGCACGTTGCCGAATCGGCTGGCGAAGCTGATGATCGCCGGCCCCAACGTCAGCGACGCCAGCACCGAGGTCACCATTCCGACGGCCAGCGGTACCCCCATCGTCTGGAAGTACGGCAGCCGGGTGAAACTCAGGCAGAACAGCGCGCCCGCGATCGTCAGACCGGAGCCCAACACCACATGCGCCGTGCCGTGGAACATCGTGTAGTACGCGGTCTCCCGGTCTTCTCCGGCCCCGCGCGCCTCCTGGTAGCGGCCGGTGAGAAAGATCGCGTAGTCGGTTCCCGCGGCGATCGCCAACGTCACCAACAAGTTGGTCGCGAACGGGGAGAGCCCGATGATCTCGTGGTAGCCGAGGAACGCCACCATGCCGCGGGTGGCGGCCAACTGCAGGACGACCATCACCAGCGTCAGGATCACGGTGACGATCGACCGGTACACCAGCAGCAGCATCGTGATGATCACGGTGAACGTGAGGGCCTCGATGACCCGCATGCTGCGGTCGCTGGCGATGTGTTGGTCGGCGGCAAGGGCGGCGGGGCCGGTCACGTAGACCTTCACGCCGGGCGGTGGCTGCATGCCCGCGACCAGGTCCTGAACCGCCTCGACCGATTCATTGGCGAGCGCCTCGCCCTGGTTGCCGGACAGGTACACCTGCACGTAGGCGGCTTTACCGTCGCTGCTCTGTGCGCCGGAGGCGGTGAGCGGATCGCTCCAGAAGTCCTGGACGCTTTGGACGTGCTTGGTGTCGGCTTCGAGCTTGGCGACCATCTCGCCGTAGAAGGCGCGGGTGTCGTCGCCGAGGGGCTGCTCGCCCTCGATCACGATCATCGCCGAGCTGTCGGAGTCGTACTCCTGGAAGACGTGACCGACGCGCTTCATCGCGATCATCGACGGCGCGAAATCCGGGCTCATCGAGACGGCGCGCTCCTGGCCGACTGTTTCCAGTTGCGGCACAGTCACATTGAGCAGCGCGATAATCGCGACCCAGCCCAGGATGATCGGCACCGCGAAGGTGCGGATCGTCCGCGGGATGAAGGGCCGCTTGGCGCGGCGAACGGGAGGGAAGGCGTCCGTCGGGGCCTCGTTCGTCGGAACGGTCATGCGGATTTCACAAAGCAGAAGGTTTGGGCGTTCACGCCAGTGGAGGTTCTTTCGTCCTTGATTTCGTCATCGACGGTGATTCGGCAGGTGATGGTCTGGCCGTCTCCCTGGGCGACGATGTTGGGCGCGGCCGAGGGCGCCGTGGTCTGCAGCGTCAGCGACCAGGGCAACGACGCGCCGTCGATCCGTTGCGGCCTGGCGTCGAGGTCCAGATAGTTGATGTCCGCATACGATCCGCTGCCGAAGATCTCGTACTTGATGACCTTGGGGTCGAACGGTTCGGGGTCCTCGGCGAACACCCGGGGGGTGACGATGATGCCTTCGGCGCCGAAGAAGGTCCGGATGCGGCTGACCGTGAAACCCGCGATGGCCACCACAACGATGATGACGATGGGCAGCCAGACCTTTCTCGCCTTCCGGAGCATTACTGCGCCCGCCCGATGCAACCCATATCCGCCCTCAAGTCGTATTCGTCGTTGTGCATGCGTCTCTGCGTAACTTAGCCCGTATAAGTTCTCATTTGGCCCTAGGTTAACTCAAGTCGGAGTGCTGCTGGTCACCCGTGCGTTCGCAGTGTGGGCCAGCTCACGATCACTTGATCTCGAAGCGGTCCAGGTAGCGTCCGATGAACGCTTGCGCCTCGGCATGACCTCGGGTTATGCCCAGCCCCCGTTCGAGAAGGACGATCCGGGCCAAGCTGGTGATGATCATAGACATCACCACCGGCGGGAACGCCTCGACGTCCGCGCCGTGCGCCCTCATCGCCGCGGCCACCACGCTTTCCTCGACGCCTCCGAACCGCTCGGCGTACGCCGCGATCTCACTGCGGATGGCCTTGCGATGGTTCGCCAAGGCCATGAACTCCATGAAGAGCCGCGCCCCGTGGGTGCTGTTGAGGCGCCACAGCGCGTGAAGGGGCTCGTCGGCATCGGCCGCTTCCCGCTGCCGTGCCAGGTTCGCCTCGGCGCCTTCGCGCAGGACGGCCAGGAACAGGTCGTCCATGGTCGGGAAGTAGTAGTGCACCAACGCGGGCTTCACCCCGGCCCGGGCCGCCACCCTCCTGGACGTGGCTGCGGCGTATCCCTCGTCGAGCATGACCTGGGCGGTCGCCTCGATCAGGGCCGAGCGCGCGGCCGACTCCCGTCCGCCCCTTGACCGCTCGCCGACGGGGCTGCTAGACATGGCGCCAGCCTAGATGTTGGGCGATCGCCCAACAAGTGAGGGGAGCTGCGCGATGGCTGGTCGGGTTGCGGGCAAGGTCGCGTTCGTCACCGGTGCGGCGCGGGGCCAGGGGCGCAGCCACGCGGTCCGGTTGGCACAGGAGGGCGCCGACATCATCGCGGTCGACATCTGCCGTGGTTTCGCGGACTCGACCGCGCCGGCGGCCACACCGGAAGACCTCGCCGAGACCGCCGACATGGTCAAGAACCTCGACCGCCGCGTCGTCACGGCCGAAGTGGACGTCCGCGACTTCGACGCGCTGAAGTCCGCCGTCGACAACGGCGTAGAACAGTTGGGCGGCCTCGACATCGTCGTGGCCAACGCGGGCATCGGCACCACCGGCGTGAAGCTGCACAAGATGGACGAGGGCCGCTTCGACGAGACGATCGACGTCAACCTCGGCGGCGTGTGGAAGACCGTCAAGGCGGCGGTTCCACATCTTCTCGCCGGCGGCCGGGGCGGGTCGATCATCCTCACCAGCTCGGTCGGCGGCACCAAGGCCTATCCGCAGGTGGGCCACTACATCGCCGCCAAGCACGGTGTCGTCGGGCTGATGCGCACCTTCGCCGTCGAACTCGGAGCGCACTCGATCCGGGTCAACAGCGTGCACCCGACCCATGTGTGCACCCCGCTGTTGATGAACGAACCGACATACCGGCTGTTTCGGCCGGACTTGGAGAATCCGGGGCCCGATGACCTCGCGCCCATCTGCCAGTCGTTCCACTACCTTCCGATCCCTTGGGTGGAGCCGGTCGACATCAGCAACGCCGTGCTGTTCCTCGCCTCCGACGAAGCCCGCTACATCACCGGCGTGACTCTGCCCGTCGACGCCGGCAGCCTCCTGAAGTAGGGAGAACCGATGACCGCTGTTGACGAGAAGGCCCACGGCAGCGCCGTTTACTACGACCCGTACCGGGTGGACATCGTCGCGGACCCGTATCCGACGTATGCCCGCCTGCGCGAGGAGGCGCCGCTCTACTACAACCAGTCCTACGACTTCTGGGCGTTGTCCCGCCACGAGGACGTCGAGCGCGCGCTGCTGGACTGGCAGACGTTCTCCAACAGCCGGGGCGACATCCTCGAACTCATCCAGTCGGAGTTCGAGATGCCCAAAGGCGTGATGATGATGGAGGATCCGCCGGTTCACACCATGCTGCGCGGCTTGATGTCGCGGGTGTTCACCCCGCGCCGAATGGCCGCGCTCGAGGACCAGATCCGCCAGTACTGCGTCAACTGCCTCAACCCCCTGGTCGGCTCCGATCGCTTCGACATCATCGCCGAACTCGCGTCGATGATGCCCATGCGCGTCATCGGCATGTTGCTCGGCATACCCGAATCCGAGCAGGTGTCGGTGCGCGACGCCAACGACGCGAGCCTGCGCACCAAGCCCGGCTCACCCATGAAGGTGGTACGCGCGGACAAGATCGCCGACGGCAGCATCTACGCCGAATACGTTGACTGGCGCGCGAAAAACCCCTCGGACGACCTGATGACCGCCCTTCTCAACGTCGAGTTCACCGACGAGAACGACGTGACGCGCAAGCTCACCCGCAAGGAGGTCCTGCATTACACGCAGGTCGTCGCGGGCGCCGGCAACGAGACCACGGGCCGACTCATCGGGTGGCTGGCCAAAGTTCTCGCCGAGCATCCCGGTCAGCGCCGCGAAGTGGTGCAGGACCGGTCATTGCTGCAGCGTGTGGTCGACGAGACGTTGCGATACGAGCCGACCGGCCACAACGTGGCGCGTTTGGTCACAAGGGATTTCGAGGCGCACGGGCGGACCGTGCCGGCGGGCAGCGCGATACTGCTGATGTTCGGGGCGGCCAACCGGGATCCGCGCCGCTACGACAATCCCGACACGTTCGACATCCACCGCGACAACATCAGCCACATCACGTTCGGCAAAGGGGTGCACTACTGCCTGGGCGCCAACCTCGCCCGGTTGGAGGGGCGGGTCGCGCTCGACGAACTGCTCAACCGCTGGCCGGAGTGGGACATCGACACCGAGACCGCGCGTCTGGCGCCGACGTCGACGGTCCGTGGCTGGGAGCGCCTCGACGTCGTATTGCCCTGAGGCGGGCGACAATGCGTTAACGGGTGGGTAGCACGCACCTGGCGCGTGCTATCCACCCGCTAAGCGACGATTTTGGGCCCCGGTGGTTTGCGGCGGCCCCATTCTGGGCAAGCTCGACGCATGACCAAGATCGTTTCTCGCGGGATGATCCTCGCCGCGGCCGCCGGCCCGATCGCGGCTTTTTCCATCGCCACGGCGGCAAGCGGCTCGGCTCAACCGATCAACTGTCCGAGCGGGCAGTGGTGGGATCCGGTCGCGAACGTGTGTCGCGGCCCGGTGGCGACCACACCGCTGGCATGCGCGCCCGGCGAATACTGGAACCCGATCACCAACCTGTGCCGGCCGCTCGGGCAGTACTAGCGACCGCAGCCGGAACGTCGCGCATCGGTCCGGCAGCCGGCGCGCTAGTCGAGCGCGAAATCGATGACACCGCGGATGATTTCACCGTTCAGCAGGTCCTGGTAGGCGGTGTTGATATCGTCCAGCCGGTACGTGCGGGTGATCATCTCGTCGAGCTGTAGCAGGCCCGACTGGTAGAGACCGGCCAGCCGGCTGATGTCGGCTCGCGGATTACACGAACCGAACACGGTGCCGACGAGGTTCTTGTTCCAGAGGATGAAGTCCTGCAGCGCGATCGTGACCCGTCGCGTCGTCTGGGCCGTCATCCCGGTCAGTACGCAAGTCCCGCCCTTGCGAGTCAGTTTCAGGTAGGCGTTGACGTCCTCGCCAGCGATCAGCGACGGCGCGGCCACCACGCTGTCCGCCATGACCCCGTCGGTGAGGTCGCGGACGAGATCGAGCGCGTCGGCGACCGTCGAAACACTGTGGGTGGCACCGAACTGCAGCGCCGCCTTTCGTTTGAACTCGACGGGATCGACGGCCACGATCTGCGCGGCACCGTTGATCCGCGCGCCCTGGATCGCCGCGGTTCCGATGCCGCCCGCCCCGATCACCACGACGGTGTCACCGCCACGCACAGCGGCCCGGTTGGCCGCCGAGCCATAGCCGGTCGGGACAGCGCAGGACAGCAGCGCGCTCGCGACGAGGGGTAGGTGCGGGTCTATCTTGACCAGCGAGTGCACCGAGACCACGGTGTGTCTGGCGAAGGCACCTACCTTCGACAGATGCCCGAGCGGGTGCCCGTCGAGGGTGTGATGTCGAAACGTCTGGTCGGTCGGCATCCCCGGGGCCATGGTGCCTGCGCCCTCGTCGCACAGGTACTCCATTCCCGAAGCGCACCAGCGGCATCGGCCGCACACCGCGACAAACGACATCACGACGTGATCGCCAACCTCGAATTCCGTTACACCGTCGCCGATTTCGACCACGGTACCGGAGCCTTCGTGGCCGCCGATCATCGGGAACATCGGCGTCAGACCGTACTGGCGGGCGACCTCGTTGGACACCGACATGTCACCTTTGAGGATGTGATCGTCGGAGTGGCACAATCCGGCGGCGGCCATCTCGACGAGCACCTCGCCGGCCCGCGGGGGGTCCAACTCGTAGTCCTCGACCGACCACGGACCGCCGACGTCGTACAGGATCGCCGCCCGGCTCCTCATCCGGTCGGACGGAACGTGACCGGAAGATGTATGGGGGAGCGGAACGGCAGGCCGGCGAGCCGGGTGTCGCCGTCGACCTGTAACTCGAAATCCGTTGCGCGATCGAACAAGCTGGTCAACATCACCCGGGTCTCCACTCGGGCCAGATGCATTCCCAGACAGCTGTGCAGCCCACCGGCGAACGACGTGTGAGCACGCCGCGGGCGGTGGATGTCGAACACATTCGCGTTGTCCCACCGCTTTTCGTCGCGGTTCGCCGAACCGATACAGAGGTTGACCTGTGCACCCTGCGGTATGGGGACACCGTGGATCTCCACGTCGCACGTCGTGGACCTCGGAACCGTCACCAACGGCGTCTCGAAACGCAATCCCTCCTCGAACGCGGCGGGGATCAACTCGCGGTTGCGTTGGACCGCATCGAGTTGATCAGGGTGCGTCAGCAGCAGATACAGCAGGTTGCCCGACGACCGGTACGTGGTCTCGAGCCCGGCGGGAAGCAGCAGCCGCAGAAACGAGATGATCGCCTCGTCGGTCAGCCGTTCACCGTCGATCTCGGCGCCGACCAGGTCGCCGATGACGTCGTCGGTCATCTTGCGGCGCCGCTGGTCCACCTGGTCCTGGAAGTACGTGCCGAGTTCGACCGAAGCGGTCAACCCGGCCTCGATGTCCTCGGTGATCGAGATCAGTTCGAGTGAGAGGCGGCGGAACAGCTCCAGGTCGTCTTGCGGAAGCCCCAGCAACTCCGCGGTGACGCGGGTCGGGAACTCGAAGGTCACCGCCTTGACCAGATCGACCTCGCCGTCGTCGATGAACTCGTCGACCAACTTCTCGCAGATCGGCACGATGACCTCGGGCTCCCACTGAGCCAGCGCGGTCTGCCGGAACGCCTTGGCCACCAGGCTGCGGTGGTCGTGATGCTGCTTGCCGTGCATCCCGAGGATCGTTGGGCCGAAAACCAACTCGATGGTGCGGTGGTACACCTCCGACCCGTAGACGTCGCTGTCACGGAAGGCGTTGTACACGCTGTCGAAGTCGAACAGCGTCCATTCCTCTGGTGGCAGCAGTTCCGGCGGCACGCTCGAGGTGTCCATGATGGTGCCGCGCCACACCGGTTCGGTTCTGCGCATGCGCTCGAAAAAGGCGTAGGGGTCGCTCGCCACATCGGGAACGGTCTGGTCATCCGGACGGGTGCTGATCGTCACCTTGCCTCCCGGCAGCGGGGTTGGCGCTCTACCCGCCTATCTTTACTATTTTAGGTAACCTAGGTCAAGGTGAACCGAGGGGACGTGATGCGGCGCCGAGCGGTGTGTGCCATCGAGGACCTGCCGCCAGGAAGCATGAAGTTGGTGCAGGCAGGAAAGTTCGGCGTGGGCGTCTACAACATCGACGGGTCCCTATATGCGATCGCCAACTACTGCTCTCACGAGGGTGCGCCCCTGTGCGCCGGCTACGTCCGGGGCACGACCGAGTATGCGCCCGAACTCCCGGACCGGGTTCGCCATGTGCGCAGCGGCCGGATCATCCGATGCCCTTGGCATCAATGGGAATTCGACATCCCGACCGGCATCAACGTGGCCGACCCGACGAAACGCGTGCGCACCTACGAGGTCGATGTCGCCGACGGGCAGGTGTACCTGACCGCATGACCGTCATCGACGCATCCGTGCAGCCGCACTTCCGCTACAACGCCGAGATCCGGCGCTACCTGGCCGAGCCGCACAAACTTCGTGCGGTACCCGACGTCGAGCAGCAGTGGTATCAGGCGCCGGGCGGGGACTACCGGCCGGATCTCTACGGCGACGGCTATCCGGGATCGAGCCCCGACGTCGTGGCACGTCACCTGTTCGACGAGAACGGCGTGGACTGCGCGATCCTCAACCCGTTGACCAGGGGCAACATCGCCGACTATCTGCTCAACAGCCGCATCTGCGCTGCCGTCAACGACTGGCTGCTCGACCGCTGGCTCGAACCCGACGGCACCGGACGGTTCCGCGGCACCATCCGGGTCAACCCCGAGGACGTCAGGGGCGCGGTCGCCGAGATCGAGCGGTTAGCCGACCATCCGAATATGGTTCAGGTCGGTGTCCCGCTGCAGTCGCGTGAGCCGTACGGCAAGCCGATGTTCGAGCCGATCTGGGAGGCCGCCGCGGCGCACGGGCTTCCGGTCGCGGTGCACATCAACGGCGGTAACGGTGTCGACCACGCGCCGACGTTCGCCGGGCACGCACACACCTATCCCGGATACGCGTCGTTCATGCCGCTCAACGGTTTCGTCCATCTGGCGACGCTGATCATCGAGGGGACGTTCGGCAGGCACGCCGGCCTGAAGTTCGTCTTCGCCGACGGCGGTTATGACGTCCTCACCCCGCTGATGTGGCGGCTGGACACGTTCTGGATGTCGGTGCGCGATCAGACCCCCTGGGTCGATCGCCGTCCCAGCGAGTTCCTACGCGACCATGTCCGGTTCTGTACGTCGGCTTTCGACGGTCCGACCGCCGCCGGCCAGGCCGCGCGCTGGATGGACTTCACCGACAAGGCGGATCTGGTGATGTACGGCTCGAGTTATCCACACTGGTCGGCGATGACGCCGGCCGATGCGGTGCGCGGCCTCAACGGGGCTCAACGCGACAACCTGCTGTGGCGCAACGCCAGTGAGCTGTATGCGCTGGAGTCCGAGGTGGCGGTGACATGACGGCCATCGCATCGGCTCCTCACGCAGCGGCCGCGGACGTCGCGGTCACGATCGTCGACACCGACGTCCATCCGATGCCGGTCTCGGCCGAGACCCTCAAGTCCTATGCACCGCCGAAGTGGCGGGACACGCTGTGGCCGACGGGAAACGCCGTTTCACCTGTGCCTCATTTCTACGACACGCCCGACTCCTACAAGACGAACTCGCTACGCGTCGACGCCGGCCCGCCCGGCGGTGGCTTACCGGGCAGTGACCCCGACTTCGCCGCCCAACAGTTGCTGGTCGACGCCGGCGTGAGCATCGCTGTGCTGGAACCGATGTGCGACGCGCAGCTTCCGCAGGCCGAACACATCCTCAAGGCAACCTACAACGACTGGCTGGCCGAGGTGTGGCTGGGCGATGCCAACTGGCATGGTCGCTGGCGCGGAACGATCAGCGTGACGGCTCAGGATCCGCACGCCGCCGCCACCGAAGTCGAACGCTGGGCGGGGCACCCCTACATGGCCGAGGTGCTGATGACGCCGCAGACTCGCGGAATCCCCTTCGGCAGCCCACATTTCGACCCTCTGTATCGCGCAGCGGCCCGGCACGGCTTACCCATCGCCACACACCTGATGGGCCAGACGCCGTTCGAACTGATCCCGATCTATCCCGTGGGCAACCCCGCACACTGGCACGACTTCTTCGCGTCCTGGCCGCTGCTGTACGTATCGCATCTGATGAGCCTGGTCTTCGACGGGGCGTTCGACCGCCATCCGGATCTTCGCGTGGTTTTCGTCGAAGGTGGCTTCACCTGGGCGATGCCGGTGATGTGGCGGATGGACCGCATCTGGGAGCAACGCAGATCCGATCTGCCACACGTGAAGCGTCGACCGTCCGAGTACGTGAGAGAACACGTGCGCTTCACCACGCAGCCGGTGGAGGAGGTCCATGTCGGTGTCTACCGCGAGTACCTCGAGATGATGGACCTCGGCGACAACCTGATGTTCTCCACCGACTACCCGCACTGGAGCTACGACTCGCCGGAGTGGGCTGTCCGCCGTTTTCCCGCCGACCAACGCGAGCGGATCATGCGTGGCAACGCCATCGCGCTCTACAAGCTGCCCTCGACGGTCAAGTCTTTGTAGAGATTTCGGCGCGGCGTTGCGCCTCGAGCGGAACGATCGGCGGGCGGGCGAAGGGCCCGCGCGTGATTGCGTGCAATCGGATTTCGGGGACGTCGACCGCCGGGTCGACGGTGTCGAGCCAGGCCACGGCGTCGGCCACGTCGGCGGCCCGGATCGCGTACATCTCGAACGGCACATCCTGCAGCATCTCGGTTTCGACCGGGCCGGGGGTGACCACATGCACGTTGATCCCGTCGCGGTCGACCTCCTGCGCCAGCGCGCCTGCGAACGCGTTCATGCCCGCCTTCGCCGCGGAGTAGGCGGTGCGGGCCCGCATCGGCTCATGGGCGGCCGAGGACGAGATGAACACGAACCGGGAACCGGCTCGCATCCGCGGCAGCGCGGCCGACGTCACCACGAAACAGGAATCGAGGTTCGCCGACATCGTCGCCCGCCACTGCTCGAAAGTCTGCTTGCGCGCGTAGGTCCCACCGAGGACCCCAGAGGCGTGCACGAGCAGGTCGATGCTTCCCGCGGCCTCGACCGCGGGACCGAACCCCGATGGCAGGCTCGCGTCGGCCACGACGTAGCGCGCACCGATCTCCTCGGCGGCCGCCCGCAGCGGCGCCTCCCGGCGCGCCGTCAGTACGACGTCGTACCCGAGTTCGGCGAGTTTACGGCCGCACGCCTTACCGATGCCGCCGCTGCCGCCGGTGATCAAAGCCGTCCGCATACAGTGCCTTTCGCGGCTGTTCAACGCTTACGCTGCGCCAGCGCCTGAGGTGAGAGGGCGACGATCCGCTGTTCGGGATCACCGGCCAGCAAGTAAGTCTGGGTGTCGGCGACGTGCTTGGCGGCCAGTTTGCGAGCCCGTTCAGCGTCTCCGGCCTCGATGGCGTCGGTGATCTTGGTGTGCACGCTCAGCGCGATGCGGCGTCGCTTCATCGACGGATACTCACCTTTGGCGGCGGTTTCGTTGGCCCACCAATTCAAGTGGCCGGTCCACAGCGTCTCGAGGCTGCCGACCACCGCGACCATCGTGTGATTGCCGCAGCCGCGGACGATCTCGTCGTGGAACTGCCCGCCGATCTCGGTGAATCGCGCACCGTCCTCGATGTTCTCCTCCATCGCGGCGTTGTATTCGCGAAGTTTGGGGACGAGCGTCTTCGCCCGATCCGGTCGCCGCGCAGCCAGCGCCGCACACATCGGGTCGAGTTCCTGAAGTGCGGAACCCAGGTCGGCCAGCGGGACATAGTCGCTCTGCAACAACAGTCCGAGCATGTAGGCGGCGTTGGCCTTGGCCGGTGCGTGCACCACGGCGCCACCGCGGTTACCGCGCCGCACCGAGACCAACCCCTCAGTCTCGAGTATCCGCAACGCTTCCCGCAGCGAAACCAGGCTGACGTTGAACTGCTCGACGAGCACTTCCTGCCGCGGAAGCAAGTCGCCATCGACGAGCTCACCCTCGATGATCTGCCGACGAAGTTCGTCAGCGACGATCTCCGCGGTCCTGCGGGATCCCAGCCGGCGGCGCGCCTCGAGTCCGATACCCAGTGTTGTCATGTCTTAGCAATATTAACAGCGATAGCGCCGCCAACCGGCGGCCCGCATCTGCCAATAGTTACTAAGATGGCGAAAAACCTGGAGGTGCGCGTGGGTGAACGTGTGAGTGCCACCGTACCCGTACCCACCCCACTGGACGATGTGCGGGTCGTCGAGGTCAGCGACCGCATCGCCGGGGCGTACTGCGGCAAGCTTCTTGCCGACGCGGGTGCCGACGTGGTCAAGGTCGAACCACCCGAAGGCGACCCGCTGCGTCGCGTCACGGCCTGCGGGGCCGCGCTCGACGACAACACCGATTCGCCGCTGTTCAGCTATCTCAACGCCGGAAAGCGCGGTGTCACAAGCATTTCAGGTGAGCTGCTCGCCGGTGTCGACATCATCGTGGTGACAGGGGACCAGCCCACGGCCCGCCGGAACGGTATCGACCCCGCCGCGCTGCTGGCGGCCGCGCCCGGATGCATCGTCGTCTCGATCTCGGACTTCGGTTGGACGGGGCCATGGTCTGGGCGGCCCGCGACCGAATTCACGCTGCAGGCGGCATCGGGCCTGACCGGTTTTCGCGGCGATCCAGCGGGTCCGCCGATTTCGATCGGCGGAGACCTGGGGGAGTACATGGGCGGGGTGTGGGCCGCATACGGTGCGTTGGCCCTTCGTCGGCGCGTCCGCGCCGGCGGTGCCGGCGGCCACCTCGACATGTCTGTGCTCGAGGCGATCACGCTGATGCAGAGCGGGGAGTGGCTTCATTCGGCCCTACTGCAGGTCCTGCCGGTGCGGCGGTCGGTGGAGGTGCCGTCGATCGAACCCGCCAAGGACGGCTACGTGGGCATCAGCATGGTCACCGGGCAGCAGTGGTTGGACTTCGCCGCGATGGTCGACTGTCCGGAGTTGACGGAGATCGCGCAGTTGCAGTTCCAGATCGGCCGTTGGGATTACCGCGAATGGATCCGCGAACGCATCGACCCGTGGATGAGGGAACGCACGGTCGCCGAGATCGTCGAACTGGGACAACTGTTCCGGTTGCCGCTCGCACCGTTGGGTAACGGCGCGACGATTCCGTCGATGGATCACCTTCGCGAACGCGGAGTCTACGTCGACAACCCGGCCGGATTCCGTCAGCCGCGGCCCCCGTGGCTCATGTCGAGGGCGCGTCCCGCCCCGGTCGGCACCTCACCCTCCGTCGGCGGGAGTGACGATGAATCATTCTGGGAGCCAAGGCTGTCGCGCACCGACCAGGCGACGACCGAGCGCATGCCGCTGGCGGGTGTGCGGGTCGTCGACTTCACCGCGTTCTGGGCCGGTCCGGCTGCCACCCATTCTTTGGCCGCCTTCGGCGCCGACGTCATCAAGATCGAATCGGTCCAGCGCCCGGACGGCATCCGCTATTCGGGCGGGATGCGCAAAGATGTCGACGACTGGTGGGAGTACGGCTGGGTGTTCCACGCGATGAACACCAACAAGCGGTCGGTGACCCTCGATCTGCAGTCCGATGAGGGGCTGCGGCTGGTTCGGCGCCTGATCGCCCGGGCCGACGTCGTGGTGGAGAATTTCTCGCCGCGCGTGATGGAGCAATTCGGCATGGGCGCAGAGGCTCTGCTCGCGCTCAATGCGCGGCTGGTCGTGGTTCGGATGCCTGCGTTCGGGTTGTCCGGCCCGTGGCGGGACCGCGTCGGATTCGCTCCGACCATGGAGCAGATCGCCGGTTTGGCGTGGGTCACCGGGATGCCCGACGGTCCACCGATCGCTCCGCGCGGAGCCTGCGATCCGCTTGCCGGAGCTCATGCCGCCTTCGCGACGCTCTCCGCACTCGAGTTCGCCGACCGTACGGGTGAAGGGCAGCTCGTCGAGGTGCCGATGATCGAAGCGGTGCTGAACGTAACCGCCGCTCAGACAATCGAATACGAGGTGTTCGGGCGTGTCATGGAGCGGCGAGGCAACCGGGGGCAGGACGCGGCCGTGCAGGACGTCTATCGGTGCGCGGGAGACGACAGCTGGATCGCACTCGCCGCGCGCACCGAAGATGAACGCACCGCACTGGCCGATGTCACCGGCGGTGCGGACCTCCAGACCTGGCTTGCCACCCGCGACGCGGCGGCCGCCGCTGAGGCGCTGACACGCGCGGGTGTGCCCGCCGAGGTCGTGGTGTCGCCCTCGCTCGTCACCGAGAACCCTCAACTACGACACCGCGGGTTCTTCGAACACCTGGACCATCCGAGTACCGGGGGCAACCTCTACCCCTGTCCGCCGTTCACCCGGCTGCCCGGCAGCCAACGATGGCTCAAGCGCCCGCCTCCCACACTCGGCGAACACAACGCCGACGTCCTCACCGCGCTGTGCGGCCTGACCGAAGGTGACCTGGAGCGGCTCGAAGTTCAGGGCGTCATCGGGACACGACCGAAGGGTTTGTGAATTCAGCGGGCCCGCAAGGAGATCGGCATCGAGTGGAAGATCGTCATGTTGTTGGCGAGGGTCGGATAGGTGACCTCGGCCGCTCCGAGCGCGATGTCGTCGGCGCGACACAGCACCTCGTCGAGCACAGCGCGAATCTCCGCGCGGGCCAGCATCGCCCCGAGGCAGTGGTGTGGTCCGCCACCGCCGAATGCCACGTGCGGGTTGTCCGTACGGTCGATGTCGAACGTGAACGGGTCGGTGAAGGCGTCCTCGTCGCGGTTGGCCGACCGCAACATGGACACCACGCGTTCGCCTCGGGGGATTGTGACGCCGTCGATCTCGACGTCGACCTTGGTGACCCGGCTCCAGAACGCCACCGGTGACGACCAGCGCAGCACCTCTTCGACCGCCGTCTGTCGCACGGACGGATCGGTGCGGTAGCGCTCGATCTGCGCGGGGTTGTCGACGAACGCCCGCAGGCCGTAGGCCAACGCGTTCTTGGTGGTGTCACTACCCGCGAACGCGATCACGAAGAAGAAGATGTCGAGTTCGGCGGCGGGAATCGACAGCTCCTCACCGTTCTCGTCGGTCACGACCGCCGTGGCCAACGTGCTCCAGATGTCATCGGTGGGGTGCCGGCGCTTCTCGGCGGTCAGTTGCGCCGCGTAGGTGAAGACCTTGCCGAACAGTTCCAGATGCTGTTGCTCGGCTTGCTGGTCCGTCGACGCCGAATTGGCCTGCAGGATCAGGTCGAAGGTGTCGAAGATCTCCGGCCTGTCGGGCTCGGGGATTCCGACGATGTCCCCGATCACCGACATCGGAAGTGCGTCGGCGACGTCGGCGATCCAGTCACCGCCGCCGCGCTCGAGGAGGCGGTCGATCATCGCGGCCGCCCGCGAGCGGATGTCTCGCTCGAGCTTCCCGATCGCCCTGGGCGTGAACGCGTGTGACATCACCCGGCGCCGCTTGAGCAGATCGGGCGGATCCATGTTGATGATCGTCGGGAACGCCCCCACGGCGCCCACACCTTGGATCAACGGCCCCTCGGCGGCGGTGAACGATTCGGTGTCACGGTGGATGCGGTGAGCGTGGTGCAACTTGGTGGTCATCCAGAAGTCGCGCTTCAGCGTCGCCGCGACCCGGTCGGTGAGTCCGTGCTTGAAGATCGGCCGCTCGCGCCGCAGTTGCGCGAAGAGATCGTCGGGAAAACCTTTCTGCCACAATGCCGGATCGGACAGGTCGACCGGGCCGGTCGTCGTCATGCGCGGTTCCCTTCGCCGTCCTTGACCCAGAATGCCTAAAATAGTAAAAATAGGCAACGGACAGCGCCGCTGACCCGGCTGGTGCGTGCGCGGACGGAGTTGCGATGGCGGATACGGTCGACGATCCCACGCTCGACCCGTCGGAGCGCGAATTCGGGCCCAGCGGTATCAGCTTGTCCACCTACCGGTTTCCGACGGGATGGTTCATCGTCGGATTCTCCTCCGATCTGGGTCCCGGTCAGGTCAAACGCGCCCATTACTTCGGCGAGGAGCTGGTGATCTTCCGGACCCAATCGGGGCGGGTCAGCGTGCTCGACGCCTACTGTCAGCACCTGGGCGCCAACATGGGCGTCGGCGGCACCGTCGAGGGTGAGCACATCGTCTGCCCCTGGCACGGCTGGCACTGGACCGGTGAGGGCACCAACGCGCTGGTTCCCTACAGCAAGATCGGCTGCAAACAGAATGTGCGGATCAAGCGCTACCCGTGCACCGAGTGGTACGGCTTCATCTTGGTCTGGCACGAACGCCACGGCCGAGCCCCGTACTGGCAGCCGCCGGTGTTGCCCGAACTCGAGACCGACGAGTACTACCCGCTGCACCCGCACACCCGGATGGTCAACAGGGTCAAGGTGCACGCGCAGATGATCATCGAGAACGCGGCCGACCCGTACCACGTTCAATACGTGCACAAGGCCGCCAATCCCGCCAACACCGCGTCGTTCGAAGTGTCCGGCTATCACCTGCACGCGACGGTGAACGCGAATTTCGGTGGGGGACGGGCCAAGACGTGGCTCACCCCGAACGGACCCGTGGACGCGAAGATCATCTACGACAATTACTCGCTCGGCCTCGGCGTGGTGCGCTTCCCCTCGGAGTTGGTCGCCACCGTCCAGGTGACGGGCCAGACCCCGGTCGACGAGGATTACACCGACTACTTCTACACCCAGGCGTCGATCCGCGAACCGGGCGAGACCGGCGACAAGCCCACCGGCCGCGCGGCGAAGTTCCTGCAGTTGCAGCAGGAGGTCATCAAACAAGACTTCTTCACCTGGGAGAACATGAAGTACCTGGAGAAGCCGAACCTCGCACCCGAGGAAGCCCGTGACTACGCCGCGCTGCGACGTTGGGCGCATCGCTTCTATCCGGGTGCCGAACCGTCGGCGACCGACTTCGGGTACACGGCCAGCGGTGAACCCGACCCGTCGGCAGCGGACGCTTGATGCCCGCAGGCAGGGCGTGGCGCATCGAGCCCGCGGCTTTCGGTGTCGAACGTTTCACGGTCACGTCGGTTCTCGACCGGCGCGCCGACCAGTTCGGCGACCAGGTGATGATGTCGATCGACGGCGCACCGATCACGTTCGCCCAGATGCGCGACCGGTCCTGCGCCGCTGCGGCGATGCTGGCCGAGCGCGGCGTCCGCCGGGGTGACACCGTCGCGCTGTTCGCCGGGACGTGTCCGGAGTGGGTGTACTTCTGGCTCGGTGCCGCCCGGTTGGGCGCCGTGAGTGCCGCGGTCAACGGCGCCAACAAGGGCGACTTCCTGACACACGCGCTCAACCTGTCCCGGGCCAAACTGGTGGTGACCGACGACGCCCGCCGTGCTCGAGTCGCCGAGGTGGTCGACCACCTCGACGCCCCGGCCGCGACCCTGCTGATCGACGATTCGGTCGCGACAACGTTGTGCGGATCGCAGGGTGTCACCTTCCCGACGATGGACACCGACGCCGACGAGGTGGGAGTGCTGTTCTTCACCTCGGGAACCACCGGACCGTCGAAGGCGGTGGCCACCACGTGGCACTACCTGTTCGTCGCGGCCGCCACCGTCGCATCGGCGTGGGAGTACGGCCGAGGTGACCTGATCTGGACGGCGATGCCGCTGTTTCACCTCAGCGCCGCCCCGACGGTGCTGGCGCCGATGCTCGTCGGCGGCACCAGCGCGCTGGCGAGCGCCTTCCACCCCGCCGACGTGTCAGATGAGTTACGAGCCTGTGGCGCAGCGGGGTTCGCCGGGGCTGGTGCGATGGTGTCGATGCTGTGGAATCTGCCGCCCGACCCGGGCGATGCACAGCTCGGAATCCGGTTCATCTCGGCCGCCCCCATTTCGGCCCAGCTGTACCGCGCGATCGAGGACCGCTACCGGTGCCGCGTGGTGACGATGTACGGAATGACCGAAGCGTTCCCGATCGCCTACAAGGCGGTTTCGGACGACGGCGTCCCGGGTACGTCAGGACAAGTCAACCCGGCGTTCGAGGTCTGCATCGTCGACGGGGACGGCCGCCCCGTTGCCCCAGGCATGACGGGTGAGATCGCGTGCCGGCCGCGGACAGCGCATGTGATGAGCGAGGGGTATGTGTCGTCCGCGCCCGGGCACCGCGGCCTGCGGATCGAGCCCCACCCGGAGTGGTTTCGCACAGGCGATCTCGGTTTCCTCGACAACGACCACAACCTGACCTTCGTGGACCGCGCCAAGGACTCGCTGCGCAGGCGCGGCGAGAACGTGTCGTCGGTCGAGCTCGAGCAGGTGGTGATGCAGCACAGGGCGGTTGCCGAAGCCGCCGCGGTCGCCGTCCCGAGCGAGTTGGGTGAGGACGACATCCTCGTCGTCGTGGCCCTTCGTCCCGGCGCGACGGTGGACCTTCCCGAACTGCTGGACTTCTGCGCGGCACGCATGCCGTACTTCTGCGTGCCCCGGTATCTCGAAGTGCTGGAAGAGATTCCGAAGAACGTCATCGGGCGGGTACGAAAGGATCTTCTGCGGCAACGAGGCTTGAGCGCGGCGGTGTGGGATCGAGAAGCCCACGGCTACCTGCTGAGTCGGTGAAGGAGTGTGACGATGGCATTGAGCTACCAACAGCAGTACGTGCTCGACGGGCTGGCGGGACGGGCGGGCATCCTCAACCTCGGCGCCAGGCACAACCGGTTGTTCTCCAGCGGTGACCTGGCCGGCTGGCTCGCCACCTTCCGGCATTCCGGTGCGACGTACACCAGGGGCGAGGAGTCTTTCACCAACCTTGCGGACGCATTCGACGGCGGCAACGGCCGGCGACTGGTCACCGTCGACCACGACATCACGGTCGATGGCATCGAAGCGACTCAACAATGCGTCGCATTGCTGTTCTGCGACAACGAACTCGAGGCCACCGGCGGCTACACCGACAGCCTCGTCTACGAGCGGGGCGGGTGGTATTTCGCCTCGCGTCGATTGGCCTGGGACCCGGCTCCGCGTGAGAGCGCGTTACCGGGGTGATGGAAACCGTCCCCTATGAGCTGGCGTTCGGCACGTACGAAGACGCGTTGCGGATGGTCGGTACGCGCACCGAGCCGCGGTACGCCGGAACCGTGGTGAGCGCGGCCCGCATCCAGCACTTCGCGGCCATGGTCCGCGACTCCAATCCGGGCTACTGGGACCATGATTTCGCCCGCCGCCAGTGGGGCGGTCTGCTCGCGCCGCCCGGCCTGCTGATGGGGTGGCTGATTCCACCGCCGTGGCTGCCGAACGGCCGGCCGGCGGTCGCGGCGATCGCGATACGCGTGCCGCTGCCCGGGACCACGTTCATCAACGCCGCCAACGACGCCGAGTATCCGTGCGCGATCGTGGAAGGGGATCGCTTGGCCCTGATCGAGGAGGTCGTCTCGGTTTCGCCACTGAAGCGCACCCGCCTCGGGCTCGGGCACTTCGTCCAAACCTGCGACGAGTTCCGCCGCGACGACGGGACATTGGTCGCCGTCAACCGCAACACGTTGTTCCGGTTCACACCCGAGGAGCAGGTGTGAGGGCGCAGCCTGGCGTGGAATGGGAGCGGGTCACGGTTGGATCGGACCTGCCCGAACTGGTGGACCACATCGACTACCAGCGCGTCGTGATGAACCCCGGTGCCACGTGGGATTACTTTCCGGCACACTACGACCCGCGCTACGCCGAACAGCACGGGCATCCGACGATCTTCGTCAACACGATGCACATCGCCGGGTTCGTCGACCGAATCGCCACCGACTGGGCCGGCCCCTACAGCCGCGTGGTGCGCCGCAAGATCACCTTGCTCGGCTCCATCTACGCCGGTGACTCGATGGTGGGTCGCGGGTGCGTCGTGGGCAAGCGGGACACCGGCCTGGTCGATCTGCAGATCACCGTGTTCAATCAACGCGGCGAGCTGTGCTGCCCGGCGGAGCTGACGCTCGAGCTGTCACGCTAGATCCGGCAACTTGTCCGCGCTGATGGTCGTCTGCAACTCGATGTACTCCGACAGTCCCTCCGCGCCGAACTCGCGACCGATCCCGGACTGCTTGAACCCGCCGAACGGCATGGTCGTATCGAGCGTGTACATGTTGATCCCGTAGGTGCCGGTCCGAATCTGTGCGGCGATCTCGAGGCCGTGCGCGACGTCGGCCGTCCACACCGAGCCGGCCAGCCCGTAGTCGCTGTCGTTGGCGATCCGGATGGCGTCGCGTTCGTCGGAGTACGTGAGCACGGTCAGCACCGGCCCGAAGATCTCCTCGCGGGCGATGCGCATCTCGTTGGTCGCCTCGGTGAACAGCGTCGGCTGGACGTACCACCCCCGGTCATGGGGTGTCTCGGTGCCGCCCAACACCATTCGCGCACCTTCGGCGCGTCCCGCGTCGATGTAGCCCTGCACTCTCTGCTGTTGACGCTGCGCCACCAGTGGTCCGATGTCGGTGGTGTCGTCGGCGGGATCACCCACCGTAAGCCCGGACATCATCGCCCTCAGCGCCTCCACCACATCGTCGTGGCGGCGTTTACTCACCAGGATCCGCGTCTGCGCCACGCACGCCTGCCCGTTGTTCATCAGGCTTGCCGTCTTCAAATGCTCGGCAGTGCGCTCGATGTCGGCGTCGTCGAGGATGATCGCCGCGGACTTGCCGCCCAATTCGAGGCTGACGCGTTTCAGTTGCTCGCCGCACACGGCGGCGATATGGCGTCCGGTGGCCGAGGAACCGGTGAACGAGATCTTGTCCACGCCGGGGTGACGCACCAGGTGCTCACCGGTGTCGCGTCCGCCGGGAAGGATCGACACGACTCCGTCGGGAAGATCGACCTCTTCGAGCATCTCGGCCAGCCACATCGCGTCGATGGGCGTCTCGGGCGCCGGTTTGACCACGACGGTGCAGCCCGCGATGAGCGCCGGGATCATCTTCGGCATGATCAGGAACTGCGGGACGTTCCACGGCACGATCGCCCCCACCACGCCGACGGGTGCGCGCCGTATGTGCGCGTCGCCGAACAACCCGGGCCGCCGCTCGATCCACGGGAACTCCCGCGCGGCGGCCGAGATCAGATGCATCTGGGCGAGCGCACCGGTCGCCTGCCCCAACCGGCTGAAGTTGCGCGGTGAGCCCATCTCGGCGGTGATGAGGTCGGCCATCTCGTCGGTGTGGGCCGCGTAGACCGTCGCGAGCTTCTCGATCTTCTCCATGCGCTCGTCGACGCTCATCAGCGGCCACGGGCCCTCATCGAAGGCCGTCCGGGCGGCCTGTACCGCGCGGTCGACGTCCTGTGCGGCGGCCTCGGGTGTTTCGCCGATCTGCTCCTCGGTGTGGGGCGAGATGACCGCGATACGTTGCCCGGTGGCCGGCGTCTCCCATCGGCCGCCGATGAAAAGCCGTTTGTATGTCAGCGATCTCACGTCGGCGCCTCCTCGATCACCGGCGAGCTCCGCAGATGTCCGCATCGCGCCACACCATGCGGCCGCCAAAGTCGCTATTTGTGCAAACATAACAAAATTGACGGGTCGGGGCGGCCGGGTGCGCGAGTCCGCGAAATGGCGTTCCAGCAGGCGTCCACTCGAACTTTCCCTGCCGGAATGCCATTTCGCGATCGATCCGGTGCGGGCGGGCGTATCGTCCGCTCTGGGACGGCGATGAGAAGGAGGTCGTCGATGGCGCTCATGAAGTGGCCGTCACTCCGCCGGGTTACGCGATGGGCTGCAGCGACAGTGGCCGCCGCGATGCTTCCGGCGCTCGCGGCCGGGGGTGTAAGCCCGTCCGCGCAGGCCTTTTCGGATCCGGGCCTGCCGGTCGAGCACCTGGAAGTGCCGTCGGCGGCGATGAACCGCCCGGTCCGGGTCGAGTTTCTCGGCGCGGGCGCCGACTCGCCGGCGTTGTATCTGCTCGACAGCATGGAGGCCGGCGACGACCTCAACGGCTGGGACATCAACACCCAGGCCTTCGACTGGTATGACAACTCGGGTATCTCAGTGGTGATGCCCGTCGGCGGCAAGTCGAGCTTCTACTCCGACTGGTATGCGCCCGCGGTGGGGAACGGCGCGACCTACACCTACAAGTGGGAGACCTTCCTGACTCGGGAGCTTCCGGCGTGGCTGGCCTCCAACAAAGGGGTACGGCCGACCCGCAACGCCGTGGTCGGGTTCTCGATGGGCGGCTCTGCGGCGCTGATCCTGGCGGCCTACCACCCGCAGCTGTTCAGTTATGCCGGTTCCCTGTCGGGGTTTCTGAACCTGTCGGCGCCCAACGGCCCGGGCCAGGTCAGGGTCGCCCAGATGTGGAACGGGGGCTTCGATCCCGCCGCGATGTGGGGCCCGCCCGGCGATCCGGCATGGGCCCGCAACGATCCCACGGTGCAGGCAGGCAGGCTCGCCGCCAACGGGACGCGGGTCTGGATCTACTGCGGCGACGGCACACTCACCGACCCCGCGCTGACCAATCCCGACGCGCCCATCGCCGGGCTCGGCTTCCTCGAAGGCTTCGCGATCGAGTCCAACCGGGCGTTCGTCGACGCCTACATCGCCGCGGGCGGGAACAACGGCGTGTTCAACTTCCCCGCCGGCATCCACAGCTGGGGCTACGCAGGCCAACAGCTACAGCAGATGAAACCCGACATTCAGCGAGCACTGGACGCGCAGCCTTCGAACCAGCAGTGAAGCGGGGCAAGCGATCTCGCGCTAGGCGTCGTCGGTGGCAGTGGAGTCGGGGGCCGAACCTGTGTCGCCGGCGTCCAACACGCTGACCGCGATGCCGTACGGCAGGAACCGCACCTTGCGGGCGGGGTCGGTGTTGTTCTTGTTTGCCCGCAGCGCGTCCAGCTCGGTGGGGTAGACCTGCTCGATATGCGCACCGCCGTCGTCGTCGACGGTGTAGATCGCCCACACCCCGTCACCGGTCTCACCGGTGGTCTCCGGTTCGCGTCGGGGCCGCGACGAACGGGTGAACTCGTCGACCAGGTTGGCCCAGCCCGCGCGTTCCCCCGACGTGCTGAAGAACCTGCCGAGGCCGTCCAGCGCGTCGCGCAGCCCCTCACCGGCCTCGCGCACGACGCGGTCGAACTCCTCGGGGTCGAACCCGAACGGGCCGTTGCTGCTCATGGTGCCTCCTCCTGGGGCGCCCGCACCTCTGCGCGGTATTGCTTCCAGTGTGCCCGCCTGCGGTGAAGTAGTCGACTGAGGCGATCCCGAAGTGGTAGGCAACCTCTATGGCCATCTCCCGGGCCGAGGCCCTGGCCGCCGTCGAGCGCTCCCCGGCCGCGGTCGCCGTCCACGACCGCGAGGCGTGGGTTGCCGCCTTCGCCTTCGACGCGATCGTCGAAGACCCGGTGGGTGCCCGGCCGCACCGCGGGACGACGGCCGTCACCCGCTTCTACGACACCTTCGTCGGCCCGCGCGACATCGTGTTCCACCGCGACGTCGACATCGTGGTGGGCTCGACCGTGGTCCGCGATCTGGCGCTCGAGGTCCGGATGGCGGCGGGTCTGACCCTGCGGATCCCCGCGTACCTGCGCTACCACCTCCACGACGACGCTGGCGTGCTGAAAATCGCAGAGCTGTCCGCCTATTGGGAGCTTCCGGCTATGGTCGGGCAGTTCCTCAGCGGCGGGATCCGATCGGTTCCCGCCGGGCTCCAGCTGTCCCGCGGGCTGCTGACGAACCAGGGCATTGTCGGGACGCTCGGTTTTCTGAGCGGCTTCCGCGGCGTCGGCCCCCAGGGCAAGCGGCGGTTCGAGGAGTTCCTCGCGGCCGCCCATGCGGGTGACGAGGTCGGGCTGCGGCGCTGGGTGGGCGGTGGCACACAGATCACCGCCGGCGACCACACACCGATGGGCAGCACAGAACTGCTG
This sequence comes from Mycobacterium sp. GA-1199, assembly GCF_001500045.1. Taxonomy (GTDB): domain Bacteria; phylum Actinomycetota; class Actinomycetes; order Mycobacteriales; family Mycobacteriaceae; genus Mycobacterium. Next base: position 8,181 of record NZ_LQIX01000019.1, on the reverse strand, counting down.
GCCCGGCTGACCGGCGCCCGCTCCCGCAAACTGATCGGGTCGGGTCACAGCTTGGTGTGCGGCATCGAAGGCGCTGGGACGCGCGATGTGCTGATCGCCGACGTGGCGGCGAAACCGTTCGCGATCAGGCGAATCCGCTACTACGCCGCAACGCCTGCCTGAACCACCCGACGTTTCGCTTTCTCGACCCGGGGCAACCCGGCAACCATGCGACACACTGATTCACGCGAGGTCGCCGTTGTGGGCGTGGTCCTGGCCGCGGTACTGGCCTCCTGCCTGATCCTGCCGACGATCGGACAGCTCGCGACGCTCGAGCAGACGTGGATGGCCGCCGCGATCCTCGGCATCCCCACCGTTGCGGTGCTCACTGTCACCGGTTACCGGCACTACGGGCCTGCCCGCAGCCTGGCTGTCGCGGTGGTCGTCATGAGCGTCGCCCTGATGGCCAGCTGGGTGTTCTCGGTCCACGTGGTCGCCGCCGCGATGAGCGGTTCGACGACGACCCTCGCCATGGGGGTCCTGCTGTACGGGACGCCGGCCCTGATCGTGGCGCTGCTCGGGCTCCTGGCGCTCAAGCTCGTGCCTCCCCGGTCCTCGTCCAGCGACCGTTTGACCACGTCCACCGTGGGTAATCCGGCCGCATGACTCCGCGCGAAGATGACGACAGCAGCGAAGAGGGCGTCACCGAGGACGACCACGTGGCGAGCTCCCGCGCCGGCAAGGACAACGGCGACGACGACGGCACCTATGTCGGCCAGACGTTCTCCGACGACGCCATCGACGCGGAGGAGAGCGGGGCCGAGGCGCGCAGTAACGACGGTGGCTGACGGGCCGGCACACGGGATCGCGGAACGGTTGCAGAAGCATCGCGAGGGGCGTGCACGAGGTGTCTCGATTCGGTCGCGGCGGTCGCGTCGCGTGCGGCCCGAGCCGGGCGCGTGAGACCGTATGAGCACCATGCCTGTCGATGATGAGTCCACCGAGATCACCTACGAGGAATTCGGCCGCAGATTCTTCGAGGTCGCGGTGACCGAGCAGCGCGTCGGCAGCGCCATCGCCGACATCGCCGGCGATGAGTTCGAGATGGGCCCGATCGCTCAGGGTCCGGGCAAGATCGCGAAGGTCACCGCCAGGGTGCGGATCCAGGAGCCGCGACTGACCCGCCACGTGGGACCGCTGATCACGTTCGCCATCCGCATCCCGCTGGAGATCGACATGATGGTCGATCTGCGCATCGACAAGCCGAAGTTCATGGTCTTCGGGGAGATCGCGCTGAACGCCACCGCGCGCGCCGCCGAACCGTTGCTGCTGATCCTCGACGTCGAGAAACCGCGGGCCTCCGACATCTCCATCCACGTCACATCCAAGTCGCTGCGAGGGGAGGTGGTGCGCATTCTCGGCGGCATCGACGCCGAGATCCGGCGGTTCATCGCCGCGCACGTCGCCGGCGAGATCGACAGCCCGGCCTCCCAGAAGGCCAAGGTGATCGACGTGGGCGCCACCATCGACACCGCCTGGACGGGCGTCTGAGGGTTCCACAGCGTAGGATTCCCGGGTGCTTAGCAAACCCGTGTCGGCGCTCGCGCTGACCTCCGGACTTCTCGCCGCCGCAGCCCTGGTGGCCGCGCCGGCGCAGGCCGACCCAGTGGATGACGCCTTTCTCAACGCGGTGACGGAGGCCGGCGTCGTCATGAGCGATCCGAGCAGTGCGGTCGCGGTGGGTCAACAGGTGTGCCCCATGCTCGCCGATCCGGGCCAGAACGCCGCCAACGTCGCGGCCAAGGTCGCCGAAATGGGCGGCATGTCACCGGGTCCGGCAACCATGTTCACCGGCATCGCCATCTCGATGTTCTGCCCCGCGATGGTGTCGTCGATCGGCAGCGGTAACTCGCCGATCCCGCTGCCGTTCCTCGGCATCTAGGGGCCGTCGCCGGGTCCTATGGGGACGTGGCGGGCGTATCCGGCCACGCGTTGAAACCTCAACGACGCAGGGCCGCCGCCACCTGCTCGACGCCGGCGGCTGCCGCGGCGTCACGGTGACGTTGGCTCACCTCGGCGCCACCGGAGCGCAGCACCTCGACGACGTCGGCGACGACGCCGGCCCGCTGGACGCTGCACGACACCCCGGCCGCCCACCACGACATCAGCGCGTCGAGGCCGCGCCGGGGGTCGGCGCCGTGATCGACGAGTGTGGCGACGGTCGCGGGCAACAGCTGCCGCGCGGCCCGGTCGATGGGTTGGGTGCCGTCGGGCAGCGCGGCGTCGACCGGCGCACCGGCGCGCACCAGTGCGCGCACCGACTCCGGGTTGACGTTGTCGCCGTCGCCGCCGAACACGTGCAGCGGTGTCGCGCCTTCGGAGTCGAGCAGCGCCGGGCACACGCCGTTGGCCAGGGCATGTTTCAGCGCCACGGTGCGCCCATTGCGCACGATCTCGTGCAGGATCGTGGTGTAGCGCTCACCGCGGGCCGACAACTCGATGCGGCGTCCCGCGTCGGCGCCCGCATCGATGAGCGCCACCGCGAGGCCCAGGCCCGGTGAGCGCACTGCGTACCAGAGCGGTGACGCACCACACGCGTCCACTGGATCGGGATCAGCGCCCATCGCGAGCATCTCGATCACCGCCGAGTCGCCGCGCTGCGCCCGGCAGAACAGGTCCAGGACGTCCGGTGGTAGTGGCTCTGTCCATTCCGGTGGGTCGACGCCGAGTCCGGCCAGCGCTCGCAACACACCCTCGCGTTTGGGACCGAGGTCGTACCAGGGCCACGGACCTTCGCCTCGGGCGACGAAATCCGAGACCCGGATGCGGGTCTCGGAGGTGCCCGTCGGCGGTTCGCCGTCCGCGTAGTCGGTGCAGAAGACCAGGTCGGCGCCGTCGAGCAGGATGACGACCCGTGCGGTGCCGTCCTGATACCGGGCGAGTTCGGCCACAGCGAGGATTGTGCCCATACGCGAAGAGGGGCACCCCTGCGGGTGCCCCTCTCGCGCCGTCTTTCAAGAACCGGCTACTTGACGTCTACGTAGACGAGACGGTCCTGATGCGTGACGTAGTTGTGGCTGCTTCCAATCACCGGGGCGCCTGCGTCGATCCGGGTGAAGGTGGGGCCCTCGCGGACCGCGACCACCTCGGCATCGCTCAGCGGGGCCGTCCCCACCTGAGTGACAATGACCCTGTACCCCTCAGACTTGAGCTGGTTGATGGTGTCCTGTGCGTTCTGTGACCCCGCCGGTGCGGCGGCCACCGGTGCGGCCAGCCCGATCAGGGCGGCGGTCAGTCCGCTCGCTACGGCTGCGATTCCTATCTTCTTCATTGACGTGCCTCTTTTCTTGTCTGCGAGCCACTGAAAGCGGCTTTCCACCAAATAAATTCGGATCGAACCCGTTCCGGTCGGCTCATTGGCGGCAACCAAGAAGAGACGGTTTTAATTCCCTGGCAGAAATTGACCGAAGATTGGCAAATTTTAAGCGGCGCAACGGTGTTCGGCGTGCGCAAACAATGTCAGAGCAGGCGCCCCAACCGGCTCAGTTGCAGCGGACGGCCGACTGCGCTCAACTGGCCGAGGATGTCCTCAAGCCGTGTCAGGGGCAGGTCCATCCGCCACTCCGCGACCGACGCCGAGAGCTGCACCACACCCGGTGCGAAGCTGATTGCGGTGAGTCGCACACCGTGCGGTAGTTCGGGCAGCCGCACGGGGTAGGCCGGGGTCCGCGCCGGAAGCGGACAGCGCGTCCGGCCGAAGGTGAGGCAGCGTGGTTTGAGCCACAGCGTCGAGCCGTCCATCTTGGCGTCGACCTCGAGGTGGCCGGCCCCCGGTCGCCGCGCCAGACGCAGCCGGGCCACACCGTCGGCGCCGATCGCGCCCGAGAATCGCGGCGCGGCCCAGCGGAACACCTCGTCGAGGACCGGCGCCGGAATCTCCAACGTCAGTTCGACGGGGGCCGCGACCAGGACCGGCGGTGCCGTCGGCCGGATGTGCACGTTGTGCAGAACCGCGGTGGCGTGGTCGAACTGCGCCCCGTTGCACTGAATGTCGCGCGCGGCCAGCCGTACGTCGTTGAGCTGGCCGACCGAGAGACCCCGGACGTCGAGGCGCGAGTCGAACTCGGTGACCGTCAGCGTCAGGTCCGCCTCGTCGAGTTTGACGTTGAGTCGCCTGCCGACCACGAGCCGGCGAACCGTCAGGAACAGCGTCCGGTACGCCGCGGCCGCCCCGGTGGTGACCGGCGTCACCGCCGCCGAGGACCACAACGCGGTCAACATGTCGAGGGGTCGGAACGGGTCGAATCGGCGCAGAGGTTCCGGGCGCGTCATGCCTCCAGCATTCCCCGACGGGGGCGGTTCCGTACAGTCGGGCGCATGACCTCCGTGGTAATCGTCGGCAGCGGGTTCACCGGTTTCGAGTGTGCGCGCACCCTGGCCAAGAAACTGCGCAAAGAGCGTTCCGACGTCGAGATCTCGATCATCTCCCCGGTCGACTACATGCTGTACACGCCCCTCCTACCTGACGTCGCCGGCGGGTTGGTCGATGCCCGCTTCGTCGCGATCCCGCTGGCCAACGCCTTGCGCGGGGTGCAGGTGATCCGCGGCCGCGTCGACGAGGTCGACTTCGAAGGACGCACCGTCACGTTCACCGATCCCGAGGAACGATCACGCGCGCTGTCGTGGGACAGGCTGGTGTTGACCCCCGGTTCGGTCACCAAGCTGTTCGACGTGCCCGGCCTCGCCGAGCACGCGCGTGGTCTCAAGTCGACCGCCGAAGCGCTGTATCTGCGCGATCACGTGCTCCAGCAACTCGAACTGGCCGATGTCGACGACGATGCCGGCCGCCGTCAGGCGCGACGCACGATCGTCGTGGTCGGCGCGTCGTACTCGGGTACGGAACTGGCGGTGCAGCTGCGGGCGCTGGCCGACGCGGCCGCCAATCAGATGGGCTTCGACCCGAACGATGTCAAGTTCCTGTTGCTCGACCTCGCCGAACAGGTCATGCCGGAAGTCGGGGAGAAGCTGGGTGCCGCGGCGCAGCGCGTGCTCAAGTCGCGCGGCATCGATGTCCGACTGGGAGTGACGCTCAAGGAAGTGCACGCCGAACATGTTGTGCTCAGCGATGATTCGCTGATCCGCACCCATACCGTCGCGTGGGTCACCGGGGTGACGGGTGCGCCGCTGATCGAGAAGCTGGGGCTGCCGACTGAGCGCGGCCGGCTGAAAGTGACCACCGAGCTCGAGGTTCCCGACCACCCCGGGGTGTTCGCCGCAGGCGATGCGGCCGCGGTGCCCGACGTCACACAGCCCGGCAAGATCACGCCGCCGACCGCCCAGCACGCCACTCGGCAGGGAAAGGTGTTGGCGCGCAACGTCGCAGCCAGCCTCGGCGTGGGCAAACCGAAGCGCTACAAGCACCGCAACATGGGCCTGGTCGTCGACCTTGGCCCGCGTTACGCCGTGGCCAATCCGCTCAACATCCAGTTGTCCGGCTTCCCGGCCAAGGTCGTGACCCGCGCCTACCATGTGTATGCGATTCCGCGGTTCGTCAACCGCTGGGCGGTGACCCTGGCCTACCTGACCGATCTGTTCTTCGACCGGTCCGTCGTCTCGTTCGGGCTGTCCACGCAGGAAGACGCGCAGTTCTCGGCCAGCGAGGGCATCCCGACGCCGAAGGCGGGCTGATTCAAACCCGTTGAACCGGGGAACTGTGTCGGCATGGCTACTTATCGCGTGCTGAACCCCAAGGGCGAGGTTGTCGACACCAAGGACATCGAGAGCGCCGACGATGCGCACGCCTGGTTCGTCGACCAGAAGGCGGACCCCGAACTCGGCTGGCGCATGGAGGTCAAGAACGACGACGGCGACTGGGACTTCTTCGACAGCAGCGAGGGCGACCGCAAGTACTGACCGCCACTCGTGTGGTCCCTTCCCGGCCGTGAGCGACCGCTTTTGTACGCCTGGACGCGGCGTGTCGGTGTACAGCCACGGTCGCTCGCGGAAGATGGAGAACGTGCCGAAGTTGAGTGCGGGACTGTTGCTCTACCGGGTGCGTGACGGTGACGTCGAGGTGCTCATCGGCCACCCGGGCGGACCGTTCTGGGCGCGCAAGGACGAAGGGGCCTGGTCGATCCCCAAGGGCGAATACGGCCAGGGCGAGGACCCGTGGGCCGTGGCGCGCCGCGAATTCGAAGAGGAGCTGGGCAAGGCTCCGCCGCAAGGCCCCCGCCTCGAGTTCGCACCCGTCAAACAGCCCGGCGGCAAGATCGTCACCGCATTCGCGGTGCGAGGCGACCTCGACCTGGACGGCTGTTTCTCCAACACCTTCACCATGGAGTGGCCGAAAGGTTCGGGCACGATCAAGGAGTATCCCGAAATCGACCGGGTCGCTTGGTTTCCCGTGGCGCAGGCTCGGTCCAAGCTGTTGAAGGGTCAGCGGGTCCTGCTGGACCGTCTGATGGCGGCAATCGCAGACGACGCACCGGCCGAGTCTCGATCGCATTGATCGTCAACGCGCGACCGTGGATGCGCCAGCCCGCCCGCGTCCGCAGATACTCGTCGTCGTAGCGCAGATGCCACACCAGATCGGACGCCTGACCGCCGCTGACAGTCCAGTGGTGGGCTATGCAGGTGATGCGGCCGAGCGCATAGTCGGCTTCGTCGGCCGCGGCGTACACCTCGCCCACGATCGCATGTTCGGTCCTGGCCACAGCGGCCAGCGAGGCCATCGCCGCACGCACCCCGTCGCGGCCGTGGTGACGGCGCACCGGCTCGAGCGTCCGCGGTGGGTCCGGCAGCCGCAGCTCGGCGTTCTCGGTGAACAGCTCGACGACGTCGTCGAAGCGGCGGTCGTCGACGGCCGAGGCGTAGACGTGCACCAGGTCGGCCAGCGCCAGTCGGTCGGCGGTGATGAGCCTCATGAGGACCCCACGGAGCCCAGCCCGAGCCGCTGCGCGCACGCGGACAACACGTCGCGCGCTTCGTCGATATCGGTCGTCGACGGCATGGCCAGGATCGCGCGGTCCGCACCTTGCGCCTCGAGTTTGCCCGCCCGCTCAGCGTCGATCTTGGTGACGAGGTGCCCGAGCGAGAGTTCCAGCGCCTCGGGGTCGCGCCCGCATCGTTCGGCCTCCTCGCGCATCAGCGAGACCAGTTCGGTCAGCTCGGCGCCACCGACCCCGAGCGGTTGAAACCCGTCACCGAGCCTGCCTGCCCGCCTCGCCGCCGCCCTGCTGTGCCCGCCGACATGAACTGGTATGTGCGCCAAGGGCTTCGGATAGCTCATGGCGTTGTCGAAATCGAAGAACTCGCCGTGGAAGTCGACACCTTTGGGATGGTCCTGCCACAGCAGCCGCAGCACGGCGAGTTGCTCGTCGGCGCGCCGGCCCCGGCTTGCGAAGTCGGCTCCGCACGCCTCGATCTCCTCTTTGAGCCAACCCATTCCCACACACAGCCGCAGTCGCCCGCCCGAGAGCACGTCGACCGTCGCCGCCCGCTTGGCCAGCACCACGGGGTGGTGGTTGGGCAGCACGAGCACGCCGGTGGCCAGCCCGAGTCGTTGGGTGTGACCGGCCAGGAAGGCGAGCAGATCGAGCGAATCGGGCACGGCGCAGTCGGCGGGCAGTTCGACCCGACCGGACACGTCGTAGGGGTAGACACTGGTGTACCGCGACATCAAGACGGTGTGCTCGACCACGACCAGTGACTCGAACCCGCAGGCCTCCAGATGCGCGGCGAACGCGGCCATGAAGGCGGGGTCTGCGGTGACGCCCGCCGCAACGGGCGCGACGACGGCGTATTTCATGGCAGCGGCGGCAAACCGTTGCTTTCCCGGATGTCCCTTCGACACTCGCGGCGGGTCTGACCGGTCTGCTCCATGCACACCCGAACGGGCGATTCCTCGGCGACCGGCAGCGGCGGCTCGGTCGCCTCGGTGGTGACCGTCGGGCTCGGGACGTCGCCCTCGGTCAGCGACCAGATCGTGGCGCCTGTGCTCTGCAGCGTCGAGCAGTAGGCGGTCGAGCCGTCGGCGGTTTGGGCGGTCGCGCCCTCGGGGGAGCAGTTGGCCCCGATCACCGCGGCGGAGTCGTCGGCAGGCGATGACGACGCCGTTGTCGTGGTTGCGGTGTCGTCGTCGCTCGCGGTGGTCGTGGGGGCGTCTGTTGTGGTGGTCGTCGTGGGGGGGGGGGGTGGCGGGGG
>NZ_LQIX01000018.1 GCF_001500045.1 Mycobacterium sp. GA-1199 | reverse complement strand
ACTGTCGGCGCCTACGGCTGCCAAGTGCATCACGTGAAAGCCGACTGGTCCAAAGGCGGAAACACCAACGTCGACGACCTCGGCCTGGCCTGCGGAACCGACAACCGCAGCGTCGACGAGGACGGCGGCTGGACCACCCGCATGAACGATCGCTGCGAGGTCGAATGGCTGCCACCACCGGGACTGGACACCGGCCAGGCGCGGCTGAACTACTACCACCGACCCGAACGGCTCCTGCGCCCACCCGACGACCAAGAAACCCACAGCCAGATGGACGACGACACCCCTGCGTCGCCCGAACCCGATGACGGCAGCCGGATAGTCGACAACGACACCGCCACGACACCCGATGCTGCTGACGGCGGCCGAGAAGTCGACGATGACACCGCTGCGTTACCCGAACCCGCTGACAGCGGCCGGATAGTCGACAACGACACCGCCGCATCACCCGATGCTGCTGACGACAGCCGGGTAGACGATATCGCTACGTCGCCTGAACCCGATGACGACAGCCGAACAGTCGACAACGACACCGCTGCACCGTCCGAACCTGCTGACGACAGCCAACCCGGCGACACACAATCGAGCGCCGCGCCACCCATCGACGGTGCCGGTGAACCCGGCGGGCCAGCGCCGCCAGGAGATTGGGCGGCCTGAGGGCCGCAGGGCCGAGCCCTGACAGGACGACGTCAGCCCTGCGCCTCGACGGCGACCGGCTGCCATTCCCCCCAGGTCTTGAGCCGATTCTCGTAGTCGGCTTTGGCCAACTGCAGCGGTAGCTCACCGAAAAACACTCGCAGCGGCGGATTTTCGGCGTCGACTACCTTGAGCAGAGCCCGCGCCGACGCCTGTGGATCGCCGGGCCTGGCCACGCGCTGACTGCGGATCCGGTCCGCTTCTTCATGCACCTCTTCGTAATCCGGCAACGGCTTCGAACGGCGAGACGACGAGCCCGCCCAGTCGGTCGAAAAGCCGCCCGGTTCGATCAGCGTGACGTGGACCCCGAACGGCGCCACCTCTTGCGCCAGCGACTGTGAGAACCCCTCCAGGGCCCACTTCGACGCGTGGTATATCCCGACGTTCTGGAACGCGGTGATACCGCCGATCGACGACACCTGGATGATGTGTCCGCTGCGCTGCGCACGCAGATACGGCAGCGCGGCTTGCGTGACCCACAGCGCGCCGAAGACGTTCGTCTCGATCTGGTCGCGCGCCTCCTGTTCGGTCACCTCCTCGATGAAGCCGAAGTGTCCGTAGCCGGCGTTGTTGACGACGATGTCGAGCCGGCCGAAGTGGTCGTGGGCCTGCTTGACAGCCGCGAAGTCCGCCTCGCGATCGGTGACGTCCAATGCCAGGGGTAGCAACGCATCGCCGTACCTCTCGACGAGATCGTCCAGTGAGGACAGGTTGCGCGCCGTCGCCGCGACCTTGTCACCACGCTCGAGCGCCGCGATCGTCCACTCGCGTCCGAAGCCCCGCGACGTTCCGGTGATGAACCAAACCTTTTCGCTCATGCTCCCTATATCCCCTGTGTACGGGTTCCGCATTCCCGGTTCGAGCATCTTCACAGTTACGGTGAAACCCATGGGCCGAGCGACGCTGGAGAAGGACCCACGCGATGTGGCGTCGATGTTCGACGCGGTGGCCCGGCGCTACGACCTCACCAACACCGTGATGTCGCTGGGTCAGGACCGCTTCTGGCGGCGTGCGACGCGGGCGGCATTGCGCATCGGCCCGCAGGACAAGGTGCTCGACCTCGCGGCGGGCACGGCCGTGTCGACCGCCGAGTTGGCGACCTCGGGCGCGTGGTGCGTGGCCGCCGACTTCTCGGTCGGGATGCTGGCGGCCGGCGCTTCGCGCGACGTGCCCAAGGTGGCCGGTGACGCCACGCGACTGCCGTTCGACGACGGCGTGTTCGACGCGGTGACGATCAGCTTCGGTCTGCGCAACGTCGTCGATCACGTGGCGGGCCTGCGCGAGATGGCCCGCGTCACGCGCCCCGGAGGGCGACTGGTGGTCTGCGAATTCTCCACGCCGACGAACCGGTTGTTCGCCACGGCGTACAAGGAGTACCTCATGCAGGCGCTTCCGAGGATCGCCCGGGCGGTCTCCTCCAACCCGGAGGCCTACGTCTACCTCGCCGAGTCGATCCGCGCATGGCCCGACCAGACGCAGCTGGCCCGCCAGATCGCCGACGCCGGATGGTCCTCGGTGCGTTGGCGCAACCTCACCGGGGGCATCGTGGCGCTGCACGCCGCCACCAAACCCGTGCGCTGAACGCCAACATCACCGGCACGAAACCCGTGCGACACCGGCGTGTCGCCTGCCATCGTGATGAGAATCACCGTTAACTTGTTGCGACGACTGGGTCCGCGAACAAGGCGGTGGCGGGATGTCGGGTGGGGTCGGTTCGCGACGGTTGTCGCGCCGGTCGTTCGTGATGGGAACGGCCACCGCGGCCGCCCTGATGGCGATGCCGCCAACGGCCCGTGCGGCGCCGGGCAAGTCGGTTGCCGTGTTCGGAGCGGGCATCGCGGGGCTCACCGCCGCGCACGAACTCGTCGAGCGCGGCTACGCCGTGACCGTGTACGAGCGCAAGGCCCTCGGCGGCAAGGCCAGGTCCATCCCGGTACCCAATTCCGGTGCGACGCCGCTGCCCGCCGAACACGGCTTCCGATTCTTCCCCGGCTTCTACCGCAACGTCACCGACACGATGCGGCGAGTTCCGTTCCCCGGCAACCGAAACGGGACCTGGGACAACCTGACCCGCGCGACGTCGTATCTGCACTCCGGGCTCGGACGCCACGACCTGACGATCCCGCTCCCGTTCCCGCTGCCGATGATCCCGAATCCGATCACCCCGAAGGCGTTCATCGATTCGGTGGCGACGGTGTTCGAGACGCTATTCCGGTTGCCGCCGTGGGAAGCGATCTACGCGGCGCAGAAGCTCGCCGTCTATGTCACCAGCAGCACCGAACGCAAACTCGGGCAATGGGAGAACATGACGTGGGAGGACTACATCGGCGCGAACAAGAAGTCGCCAGAGTACAACCGATACCTTGCCGACGGCATCATCCGCAACCTTGCCGCATCGAAATCCAAAGATGCGAGCGCACATTCGATAGGGCTCGTGGGCGAGGCCTCGGTGTGGTCGATCCTGCTCCTCGGAAACGACTCCGACAACAAGGGATTCGACCGCGTACTCAACGGCCCGACCAGTTCGCAGTGGCTCGACCCGTGGGTCGACCACCTGCGTGCGCAGGGCGTGACGTTCCGCGTCGGTGAGGCACTGGCCCGTCTGACCCCCACCGGCAGGCACATCGAGTCCGCGACCGTCGTCAGTACCGGCGGGATGCCGCGGCAGGTCAGCGCGGACTGGTACGTCTCGGCGATCCCTTGCGAGAAGCTCGCCGCCGTGCTCACCCCGGATGTGCTCGAGGCCGACCCGCAACTGGCCAACATCGCGCTGCTGCGCACGGAGTGGATGAACGGCTTGATGTTCTACCTCAAGGAACGCGTCGACGTCACCAAGGGCCACGTCAACTACGTCGACTCCGGTTGGGCCATCACCTCGATCAGCGAGGAGCAGTTCTGGAAGAAGAGCCTGACGAACTACGGCGACGGCACCGTCAAAGACTGTCTGTCCGCGATCATCTCGGACTGGACCACACCCGGCAACTTCAATCGTCGAAGCGCGAGGGACTGCACGCCGCAAGAGATTGCCAGGGAGGCCTGGGCCCAGATCAAGGCGCACCTCAACGACACCGACAGGGTCGTCGACGACGCCATGCTGCATTCGTGGTTCCTCGACCCCGCGATCATCGACTCGGGCACACCGGATGTCCGCAATGACGAACCGCTGTTCATTCAGGACCCCGGCTCGTGGAACCGTCGCCCCACCGCGGTCACCGGTATCGACAACCTGTTTCTGGCCGGCGAATGGATCAAGACCGACCAGAACGTCACGACCATGGAGGGCGCCAACGAGGGTGGCCGCTACGCCGCCAACGGCGTGCTGCAAGCGTCGGGTTACAACGGCGACATGGTGAAGATCGTCGAGTTGTTCCAGGCGCCGTGGTGGGTCCCATTCAAGAACACCGACCGGGCTCGCTACCGCGCGGGACTTCCGCATCTGCTCGACATCGTCGACACGAGGTGGCCGACCCGGCGGTAGCCGGAAACCGGGGTCGCTCAGCGCGATCGCACGTTACGGTCTGGGCATGCACGGACGCCTGGTCGACCCGGACTCCACCCTCGCCACCGATCCCCGCTCCGACCCCCGAATGGTCGAGGCCTTCGCGCAGTTCGGTCTCGACGGCCGACTGCCCGCCGCACCGCTGAGCGTCGACTCACCCCTCGAGGACCGCATTGCCTTCGCGACCATAAGCGAGGAAGGCATGGGTGCGATCCTCGACGCGCTGGGCAAGGATCTGCCCGTCGTCTCCGGGGTGACCACATCGACGACCACGATCCCCGGCCCGGATGGCAACGACATCACGCTGTACATCAGCCGCCCGAACGAGGACGCCGGCGGCCCCCTTCCCGCCGTCGTTCATCTGCACGGCGGCGGCATGGCGATCGGCAGCGCGGCCGACATCGGCTACGTGAGGATCCGCGAATGCCTTGCCGCCACAGGGCTGGTCGTGGTCGGGGTGGAATTCCGCAACTCCGGCGGCAAACTCGGCCCCCACCCGTTCCCTGCCGGTCTCAACGACTGCGCCGCCGCGGTGCGCTGGGTGGCGGCCCACCGCACAAAACTCGGGGTCAGCCATCTGATCGTGTCGGGGGAGTCCGGCGGCGGAAACCTCACGCTGACCGTCGCGCACAAGGCCAAACGAGAGGGCTGGCTGCACGAGATCGCCGGGTGCTACGCGCAGTGCCCGTACATCTCCAACCGCTGGCTCGAAGAGTGCGATGACCTGCCCTCGCTGGCGGAGAACGACGAGTACTTCGTCAGCCGCCACCAACTCGCGCTGTTGGGTTCGATCTACAACCCCGACGGCTCCCATGCCGGCGACGCCACCTGCTGGGCGGCAGCGGCAACGGACGAGGAGCTCAATGGGCTCCCGCCGCATGTCATTTCGGTCAACGAACTGGACCCGCTACGCGACGAGGGCCTCGCCTACTACCGGCGCCTGCTCCGCGCGGGCGTTCCCGCGGTGGGCCGAGTGGTCGCGGGCACCTGTCATGGCGGTGACCTACTGTGCGGGGCTTATATGCCCGAGGTGTTCGACGCATCCATCCGCGACGTCAGCGGGTTCGCGAAATCGCTCGGCTAGTCGTCGATATCGATGGCTGCCCGCTGGCCACCGCCAGTCGGTGCGGCGCTGTTGACGGCCGGCAGGGGCGGTTCGGACTTGGCATTCGAGGACGGCTTGCCGGTCGCGCCCCGATACGGCGTGCACACGCCGACGAAAGGCACGTCCTCACACGGTCCCTGGGGCAGCGCGGCCGCAGTCGGGGCGGACAACAGCGCGGCCGCGGCGACCGCGAAAGCGGCAACTGCCGATCGAACCGTCATACCGAGCATCGTGGTTTCCTTCCGCCGATGCATACCTGAACGCCGCTGTGCACCAGGATAATCCCTGCAAGTCGGCGAAAACACCTCGTCTAGCGGGTCTTACAGTTAGCTTGGTTATCAGTCTCGATCGCTGCGGGCATCCCAGATGTGTTCCGTCTGCGGGCCGACGTCAGGGTCGTGCGTTTGCTGAAAGTTGCGTCCGCCGCGTGCGTAGGTCGCGAGAACCGCTGCGGGGACGTCGGGTTCGAGGATGGGCTCGCGCAGCCAGCGGCACGGCCGCACATGCACCAGGTCGACGGCGGCGGCCTCCTCGGCTTCGTCGCGGCGGTACGGACCATCGATACGGCCCAGCCAGAAAAGCCCGTCGGCATCGCGGGTCCACACGAAAGACCCGTCTTCGACATCGGCGAATCGGTCCACGCGACGAGCAAGTCGCTCGCCGAAACCCGCGTCGCCGAAACCGACGACGCCCAGGGCCAATGCCCGGTCCAGCGATGCCTGCGGGTCGATGTCGTCGCGGCGAGATCGCATCGGGGCCCGGTACACGGCGGTCATCCGCGATATTCTGCCTGCGAGATGGAGACGTTCAAGCGCTATCTGATGTTTCAAGCCATGATGTTCGTCTTCGGCATCGTCGGCCCGATCTTCCTCATCCTGTACTTCGCGTCCCAACCGGACCCGACCATGCGGTGGGCGTACTGGATCGGACTGTTCATCACCGCCGCAGACGTTCTGATTGCGTTGGGGCTCACAGCTTCTACACGGACGGATCGGGAACCCGCACGCGCCCGCATCGCGGTGAAGCTCCTCGAGCGGCGCCGGCCCGACTAGCTGAACGGCGCCCGTTCGTCGATACGCCGCGACAGGCGACCTGCGCCGCGCCAGACCCGGGCGGTCCAGTCCTCATCCTCGTCGGTGACGAAGTTGCCCATCACCCGCACCGCGACGTTCATCAGCGTCTTCGAGCGCATCGCGAGCGGCCCGGTTGCCGGCAGGAACCGCGGGAACGTCAGCAGCAGCGCGAGCCGGCGGGCCACCGAGAACCCGCGCGCGTAGTGCGCCGACAGCACCGCGGGCCACGCGTGCGACAGATCGCCGGTGCCCAGCAGTTCGGCGGCCAGTCGACCGGTTTCGAGGCCGTAGTCGATGCCTTCGCCGTTGAGCGGGTTCACGCAGGCGGCCGCGTCGCCGATCAACATCCAGTTCGGCCCGGCAACACCCGACACCGCCCCGCCCATCGGCAGCAGCGCCGACAGGCCGGCGCGCGGTTCCCCGACGAAGCCCCACTCCTCACGACGTAGCCCGGTGTAATAGGACATCAGTGGCCGCAGTGCGGCGTCGGCCGGGCGCTTGACCGTCGCGAGTGCCCCGACGCCGATGTTCACCTCGCCGTTGCCCAGCGGGAAGATCCAGCCGTATCCGGGCAGCACCGCACCTTCTGGCGAGCGCAGCTCCAGGTGCGAGGTGATCCACGGTTCGCTTGCGCGCGGCGTGGCGATGTAGCCGCGGATCGCCACGCCGTACACCGTCTCCTGATGCCATTCGCGGCCCAGCACACGGCCCAGCGTCGAGCGGGCTCCGTCGGCGACGATCAGCTCGCGGCAACCGATCTCGGCTCCCGAATCGAGTGTCACCGCCTCAACCCGCCCGGAGGCGTCATGGCGCACGTCGACGGCTTTGACGCCGAGCATCATCTTCACGCCGTCATCGACGGCGACCATGCGGATGCGGTCGTCGAGTTCGGTGCGCGGAACCGCGCTCGAGGTCGACGGAAACGACGGGCCCGGCCACTCGATCTCGACGTCCGCCCCGAAGCCGGACATCCGAAGACCGCGGTGCCGCACCCGACCGTCCAGCCACGGCCCGAGGCCGAGGCGGCGCATCTCCAGTACGGCGCGCGGAGTCAGCCCGTCACCGCACGCCTTGTCGCGGGGGAACTGCGCCTTGTCGATGACGAGAACGTCGCGGCCGTTGCGCGCCGCCCACGCCGCGGCCGCCGAACCCGCCGGCCCGGCCCCGACGACGACCACGTCCCCTCGGTTGTCCATGGTTCCCAGTATGTTGGCAGGGTGAGGACGCCAGCGACGGTGGTAGCCGGGGTGGACTTCGGAGATCCCGAATTCGCACAGGAAGTGCGCGACGGGGTCGCCCGCATCGAAGACCTGATGGCCACTGAGCTCGGCAAGGCCGACGAGCTGATGGCCGAAGCGGTACAACATCTGTTCCAGGCCGGCGGGAAGCGGTTCCGCCCACTGTTCACGGTGCTCTCAGCCCGCCTGGGCCCGGACCCGGATGCCTGGCAGGTGACGGTTGCGGGTGCGGTCATCGAACTGGTCCACCTCGCGACGCTCTACCACGACGACGTGATGGACGAGGCGCAGGTCCGCCGCGGTGCCGACAGCGCCAACGCGCGCTGGGGCAACAACATCGCGATCCTGGCGGGCGATTACCTGTTCGCGACCGCCTCGCGTCTGGTCAGCAGGCTCGGACCTGAAGCCGTGCGTATCATCGCCGACACCTTCGCCCAGCTGGTCACCGGCCAGATGCGTGAAACCAGGGGCGCGGCCGAACACGTCGACTCCGTCGAGCACTACCTGAAGGTCGTCTACGAGAAGACCGCATGCCTGATCGCGGCGTCCGGCCGGTTCGGGGCGACGTTCTCGGGCGCCGACGAAGAGCAGATCGAGCGGTTGAGCCGGCTGGGCGGCATCGTCGGCACGGCTTTCCAAATCTCCGACGACATCATCGACATCGACAGCGATCCGGACGAGTCCGGCAAGGTGCCGGGCACCGACCTGCGCGAAGGTGTGCACACGCTGCCGGTGCTGTACGCGCTGCGTGACGACGGTCCCGCCGCCGACCGGTTGCGCGAGCTGCTGGCCGGACCGGTGGAGAACGACGACGACGTGGCCGAGGCGCTGCGGCTGTTGCGCGGCTCACCGGGCATGACCAGGGCCAAGCAGACCGTCGCGCAGTACGCGGTGCAGGCCCGCGAGGAGCTCTCCCAGCTGCCCGAGGGGCCGGGCCGTCAGGCCTTGGCGACCCTGGTGGATTACACGGTCAACCGGCACGGCTGAGCGCCGGAACTTGCGGAGCCCGCCTAAGCGTTGATTCAGCGAAGTCTTTCTTTCCGAAGGAGGAAGCGATGACCTGGCATCCGCACGCGAACACCGCCAAGACGTTCGCTCTGCTGGTGGGGTTCTCGGCGCTGATCGTGTTCATCGCCGCGCTGTTCCGCAATACGGCGCTCATCGGCCTGGCGGTGTTGTTCGCCGTCGGCATGAACGCCTACATATATTTCAACAGCGACAAGATCGCGCTTCGGGCGATGCATGCGCAGCCCGTCACCGAGATGCAGGCCCCGGTGATGTACCGGATCGTGCGCGAGCTGGCCACCACGGCCCGCCAGCCGATGCCGCGGCTGTACATCAGCGACACCGACGCGCCGAACGCGTTCGCCACCGGCCGCAACCCGCGCAACGCCGCGGTGTGCTGTACGACCGGCATCCTGCAGATCCTCAACGAACGCGAACTGCGGGCGGTGCTCGGCCACGAACTCTCACACGTCTACAACCGCGACATCCTGATCTCGAGCGTCGCAGGCGCGATGGCCGCGGTCATCACCGCGCTCGCCAACATCGCCTACTTCGCGACGATGTTCGGCGGTAACCGCGAGGGCGCCAATCCCTTTGCGATCCTGTTGGTTTCGCTGCTCGGCCCCATCGCGGCGACGGTGATCCGGCTGGCCGTGTCGCGCTCGAGGGAGTATCAGGCCGACCAGTCCGGCGCGGAGCTGACGGGCGATCCGCTGGCGTTGGCCAGCGCGCTGCGCAAGATCAGCGCCGGCGTCGAGCAGGCACCGCTGCCGCCCGACCCCAAGCTGGCCGATCAGGCGCACCTGATGATCGCCAACCCGTTCCGCGCGGGCGAGAAGATCGGCAAGCTGTTCTCGACCCACCCGCCGATCGGGGACCGCATCGCCCGCCTGGAGTCGATGGCCGGTCGCGGCCCTGGCTATTACTGACACCTCACCGGTCAGTGGTCTGTCAGCCGCAGTTCGACCATCGGCAGGGCGGTGTTCTCGGTGGTGATCGGTGCGCCCAGGGTCGATTCGAGGACCGGCTTCATCGTTTCCCACGCCCGGCGGTGCCGGTCGACGTAACGGCGCAGCGCAGCGTCAGCTTCGTCGGTGCTGAGCGGACGCGCGATCGCGGGCCTCGACAACCGGGTACCGACGGACACCTTCACCCTGGGATCGGCCTGGACGTTCTTGTACCACTGCGCGCGGGTGCCGAAGCCGGAGGCGACGATGTAAGTCTCCGGGTCAGTCCGATCGAGCACCTCGAGCACCACTTGCCGGGTCTGCCCCGACTTCCGGCCGATGTGTTCCAGCAACAGGATCCGCGAGCCGAAGATGAAACCGAGGCGTGCCCGATACAGCCCGATCGGGGCACGCATCAGCCGACGTGACCGCAGAGCCTTGGTGCCTGCGCCCACCAACACGTCCGAGGCTCGGTGAACCAGGTTCAAAAGCGCGCACATCGAGATCCTCCTTCGCTGTGCGTATTTGCAACTCCGTGGGCGTGTGGTGTGTGAGCGGCCCACAGAGTCCTTGTCTGAGTGCGTAAAAGGGGAGTAGAACCGACAGTACGGACCAGCCCGACGGACGGCGAACCCCAACGGAAGGGCGGTGGGTCGGTCATGTCGTCAGCGATGTCGTTCGCCTGGCCTGCTCGGTTGGAGCAGCGGGTCGCGCGCATCTGTGCGCGGGCTCAAGATCCGCTCGAATTACTGTCTGCGGTCGCTACCGTCGTCCGGGCAAAGATCTCCTACGCCGCTGCGGGCTGGCTGCTCACCGACCCCGACACTTTGCTCATCACCGGGGTGCATGCCGAGAACGTCACCCGTCAGCAGAATCTCGCCCTCATCGAATGCGAGTTGACCACCGACGACGTGAACAAGTTCGTCGACCTCGCACGGCGGGAGGTCCCGGCGGCTTCGCTCGGCATCGAGACCGCCGGTGATCTGAGCCGCAGCACGCGTTGGTCGAAGATCTACCAACCCAACGGATACGGCGACGAGATGCGGGGCGTCTTCAGTTCCGGGTCGGCCACCTGGGGGCACTTCTGCCTCACCCGGCGTGCCGAGGACCCGTTCTTCACCGAGGTCGAGGTCGCCACGATGGCGAGACTCTGCCCGCACGTGGCCAACGGCATCCGGGCGTCCCTTCAGCTCGACGGTAGGCCCGTGCCGTCCGTTCCCACGGCGCCCGCGCTGCTGATACTCGCCGACGACGGCAGCATCGAGTCGATGACACCGCAGGTCAGCGAGTGGCTGGGGTCCGTCGAGGTCGAGCGTCTGGAGAGCACCATCGTGCTGCACGAGGTCGCTCACCGGGCGCGGGTTCTCGCCGAGACCGGAGTCGGCGAGCCGGCGATGGCGCGCACCAGGGGCCGCTCCGGTGACTGGCTCGTGGTGCGGGCAGTCCGTCTGGAGCGGGAGGGGACGGAAACAGGCTGTACCGCAGTGGTTTTGGAGCAGGCGCGCCGTTCGGACATTGCCCCGCTGCTGGTTCACCTGAGCCAGCTGACCCGTCGCGAGAAGGAGGTCACCCAGCTGCTGTTGACCGGCATGTCCACCCGGGAGATCGCCGGCCGGCTCTGGATCACCGCCGAGACGTTGCGCGGTCACATCAAGGCGATCTTCGCCAAGCTAGGTGTGAACAGCCGTCCGGAGCTTGCGGCACTACTCTCGCAAGATCTCGTCCTTCGGCGGTGACTCTCGCAACTTTGGAGCCGCCAGCTGCGCGGCAATGTCGTCGGCTACCCGTCGAGCCAGCGTTCCAACGAATCTCGTCAGCCCCGGCCGGTACACGTAGCCGACGAAGCGAAGACCTGGCAGTACCTCGGTGCCGCGTCCGTCGCGGGGCATACCCCGCTGGTCGAGGACATCGAGATGGGAGACCATGGCATCCAGTCCGGTTCGGTACCCGGTGGCCGCGATGATGGTATCGACCTGAACAGAGGTGCCGTCCGCAAGGACCGCTCCGTCGGGTTGGAGTCGGTCGACGGCCGCTATAACGCGAAGCGAGCGATCGCGGATCGCATCGATCACTTGACGATCGACGATTGCAGTGCCCGCGCCGCGGCGCTTGAGTCCAGCGATCGGCCCCTCCGGCGGCTTGCCGAACCCGTAATCGCTCAGATCGCCGATCATTCCGCGCTGCACGGCAAGCAGAATCTTGTCGACGAGACCGGCGGGAAGCCGGAGAAAGAGCGGCATCGGCAGGTCGAAGGGCAGCCGACCGACTTGCCGCAGAAGAATGTTCGGCGGAGTGCGCACCGCCAGCAGTACCTCTGGGCAACCCGAGCGGCTCAAGTCGTGGGCGATCTCGAGCCCGCTGGAACCCGCGCCGGCGACCAAGACACGCTGACCGGCGAACGGGTCGGCGTTGCGGTACTCCGCGGTGTGCACGACCCGCCCGACGAAGCCGTTGTCGGCTGCCCAGTGGGGGAGAGCAGGCTGATTGAAGATGCCTGTTGCGACCACGACATGGCGTGTCCTGCGTGGACCACCGTTGGTGGCAACCTTCCAACCTTCCTCGGGGAGCGGGTCGAGTCGCTGCACGTCGACGCCGAGTTCGACGGCAACATGGTGGCGGCCGGCGTAGGTCTGCAGATAGTCGACGTACTGGTCGCGGGTCGGAAACTGACCGAAGCGACGCGGGAACGGGGCGCCGGGCAGAGCCGAATTGCGGCGGCATGTGTTGAAACGCAGGGCGTCGTAGCGACCTGACCAGGCGGCGCCGATCTGCCCGCCGCGCTCGACGACGGTCACGTCCACCCCCCGCGCGAGCAATTCGGCGGCGCAGGACAATCCGGCCGGACCGCTGCCGATCACCAGCACGGTGTGCTCGGTTGTCATGGCGGTTCCTCCGTGAGCTTTCGCTGTGGTTACAGCGTCGGTCGAACTCGCGGTTCGCGCCATCCCGCAGGTGGGGGGTCCACTCCTCTGGCCGATGCGGGTAACAACCTGCCGACCTGCGGCGATGTGATTCGTGTGCTGCGAGTATCAGCCACACCCCTTAGGGTGTGGACCGTGCTGAACAGGGTGTTGATCGGCGTCGTGGGGTCTGCGGGGGCAGCCCTGATCGGCGCACAAGGTATTGCCGCAGCCCAACCATCCGAGCCTCCTGCGCCACCGGCGCCGAACGTCAACGCGCTCGCGCCGGTGAAGCTGTCGGACTTCGCGAAGATGGACGGCCACTGGTACGCGTTCAAGACCCCGGACGGGTTGACGTGCGTGCTGCAGCGCAACGGCGGCTACGGCTGCAGCGGCGCGATCCCTGCGGCGCCGAATGGCGCGAACTTCGTCAGCGGCGGCCCGGGTGTGCCGCAGTTCTCGGCGACGACGGCCGATGTATTCGCCGTTGTCAATGATGCCAAGCCGCTTCCGGCCGGTTCGCGGATCAGCTTCCAGACCGTCAGCTGCGGCAGCGACGGCGGCGTGACGACGTGCTCGGACAGCCGAAACCAGTCCGGCTTTGTGCTGACCCCCGCGGGCAGCCACATCATCAACGGCGGCAGGGATCCGCTGCTGGAGCGGCCCGAGGGCACGAACCCCTTCTTCAACTGAGCGCTAGAAGCCCGCGCCGTACACCTCGTGCCCGGGCTTTTCGACCATCAGGCCGCGGTAGGCCTCTTCGACGGAGGAACCGTGGTTGACCACGGCGTCGACCTCGCGGGCGATCGGCATCGAAATCTCGTACTGGTCAGCGAATTCCATGATGACGCTCGCGGCCTTGACGCCCTCGGCGACCTGGTTCATCGACGCGATGATCTCGTCGATCGGCTTGCCCGCACCCAACTGCTCACCGACGTGGCGGTTGCGGCTGCGCTGGCTGGTGCAGGTGACGATGAGGTCGCCGATGCCCGCCAGGCCGGCGAATGTATCGCGGTGCCCGCCGGTTGCCTCGCCGAGTTTGGACATCTCGCGGATTGCGCGGGCCATTACCATCGCGCGGGTGTTCTCGCCGATGCCCAGCGAATAGCCCATCCCGACCGCGATCGCATAGACGTTCTTCAACGCCCCGGCCATCTCCACGCCCACCACGTCGTCGGTGGTGTAGGTGCGAAACCGCTTGGTGCGGAACAGCCGTGCTAGATCCGCGGCGAGTTGCTGGTCGGGCATGGCGAGCACCGCGGCGGCGGCGTACCCCTCGGCCACCTCACGCGCGATGTTCGGCCCGGCCAGGATTCCGGCCGGATGCCCGGGCAGCACCTCGGAGACGACCTGGCTCATCCGGAAGTTGGTGCCCTGCTCGAGACCCTTGACCAGCGATACCACCGGAACCCACGGCCGCAGCTCCTTGGCCAGCTCGGTGAGCACGCCGCGAAAGCCGTGTGACGGAACGCCCATGACGATGACGTCGGCGCATGATGCCGCTTCGGTGAAGTCCGTCGTCGCCTTCAGACCCTCCGGAAGCTCGACCTCGTTGCCGAGGTACTTCGAGTTGCGGTGGTTGTCGTTGATGTCATCGGCGGTCTCCTGGGAACGCACCCACTGCAGCGTCGGCCCGCGGCGGGCGCAGATGGACGCCACGGTGGTGCCCCAGGAGCCTCCACCGAGGACGACGACTTTCGGTACACGTTGCGCAGGTGCCATGCCGATCAGGGTAGGTCGGACGGCTGATCTTCACGGGCAGTTCACGAACTGCGGCGGTCACTGCCCGGTGAGGAAGCCGCGGACGGCACGCTCCAACACTTGCGTCGCAGTGACCATCGCGTCGATGGAGATGCTCTCGTCGTAGACCGCCCATCCGTCGTCGCCGGGCCCGAAAGTCACCGCGGGGATACCGGCATGGCGGAACCGGATGGTGTCGTTGAACGCGGGTTTGGTGTAGCGCCGGACGGCCTCGCCGGTCACCGCGCGGTAGGCGTCCTCGATCGCGGAGACGAGCGGGTCGGAGGCGGGTATCTCAACGGTGCCGGCGACGAACGTCGGCCCCGGTACGTAGGTCACTTGCGTCTCGATCCCCGCGGGCGCCAGTTGGCTGATCCGCTGCTGGAAGGCGAGGAGCAACTCACCGGAGGAGATGCCGGGCCCGATGTTCACCGCGGCCACCCGCGCCACCGCCTCGAGCGGAGTGAACTGCGCCATCCCGGCCTCGCCGGCCGACAGGC
Organism: Mycobacterium sp. GA-1199; assembly: GCF_001500045.1. Classification (GTDB taxonomy): domain Bacteria; phylum Actinomycetota; class Actinomycetes; order Mycobacteriales; family Mycobacteriaceae; genus Mycobacterium. The sequence continues at coordinate 63,510 of NZ_LQIX01000018.1, read as the reverse complement.
CCACCACCGAGATCGGCCAGTCGCCGACCGGGTTCTGGCGGATCTGTGCGAGTGCCTCGGCGAGAAACTGCGCCGGGTTGGCGCCGGTGTCTGGGCGCCAGATGTGGCTCGACGTCCCGCGCGCGACGATGTCGATCAGCGCGTGTCCGGTCTGCGCCGTTGCCAGCGCGATGCCGTGCCGCGCACCGTCGGACCACGCCGTCGGCTCGACGGTGATCGACGCGTCTGGCCGCAGGCCGTACTCGTCGACGAGATAACAGGATCCTTCGATGCCGTTGCGTTCCTCGTCGACGGTGAGCGCGACGAGCAGCGTCCCGGTCGTCGGCGGGTCCGCGACCACCCGGTGCGCCGCGGTCAACAGCGTCGCAAGGTTAGCTCGCGTGTCCGACGTACCTCTCGCGAAGATGCGACCATTTAATTCCGTTGCCCGGTAAGGATTCTCGGCGCAGACGGTCCAGCGGCTCGGAGGGCCGGAAGGGTAGGTGTCGAGATGGTCGTTGAGCATCAGTGTTGGACCCGGGCCGAATACCTTGGTAGCCAGCACGTTCTGTCGGGTGGGGTGCCTACCGACCAAACTGACGTCGAACCCCCACTCCGTGAGCAGCGCTGCGACCGGTTCGGCGATGCGTGTCTCCTCCGGCGACCGCGCGGGTCCGTCGAGGCTGTTCTCACACCAGGGTTGGCCCGCGGACACCAAAGTCTCGGTGAGCTCGACCAGTTCGGTACGGTTGACGGGGGTGACGGTGAGGCTCATGCTGTTTCGCTGTCGATCAGTTGCCGCAGGCCGTCGCGGTCACGCCCCTGTGCAAGTCCGAGGGTGACGAGGAGGCGGGCTCGGTGCGGGGTCAGCCCGGCCGCGAGCACCGCGCCGCTTGCCGCCAACGTGGCGACCCCGCCGGGATATCCGTACCGCGGGGCCACGCGCGCGTCGGGTGCCCGCGTCGTGATCACGACGAGCGTCCCGTCGTCGATCAGGTGTTGGGCGGCCGCGGCCTGGCCGGGTGGCAGGTTGCCTGCGCCGTTGGCGGCGATGACGACTGCGGGCCGCCCGGCTCCCGCAAACCTGAGCCCGGCGCCGTCGTCGCCCAGTGCGGCAAGCACCAGCGGCACCGGCTCGACCGGCGAGTTCGGCGCGCCGTGTGCCGCTCGCCGTGCCGGTGTGCGGAACCATTCGACATGGCCTCCGCCCACCACCCCGATCGGCCCGCGTCCGGGCGCGTCGAACGCGTCGCGTGCCACGCCGGACACCTTGAGGACCTCCCGTGCAGAGAAGATGCGACCGGAGAACACGACGACCGGGGGGATGTCGACCCCCGAGGACGCGACGGTCAGCGCGTCAGCAAGGTTGGCCGCGCCGTCGCTGTCGGGGCGTTCGCCGGCGATCATCGATCCGGTGACGACCACCGGAACCGGCCAGCTCTCGCGGTAGGCCAGCCAGGCCGACACCTCCTCGATCGAATCGGTGCCGGTCGTCACGACTATGCCGCCCACGCCCTCGGCGGCCAGAGCGCCGACCCGCGTCGCCAGCCGTTCCATCAGCTCGAAGTCGACCTCCGAGCCGCCAACCAGCGCCAGATCCTCGGCCCCGCCGAATCCGTCGACTCTGTCGGCCAGAGCTGTCGCGCCGCGGAAAGGGACAGCGCCAGAGTCGGTCTCGCGCATCGATATCGTGCCGCCGAGCCCGATCAACCGAATGTCGCTCACTGGGCGTCACCCTCGAGCGGGGCGCGCACGATGATGGCGTCGTAGTCGGGGATCTGGGCGTCGGCCGGAACGCGGCCGATGCTCTGTGCCCACCGGGCGCGGTCGGCGAGGTCGGCAGGCAGCTCGGGACCGAGGGCGGTGTTGAACTGGAACTCGCCGATGACACCTTTGACGAGTTGTTCGTCGAGACCGGTTGCCTCGGCGACAGCGGCCAGCGCGGCGGGATCGCCGTTCGTCAGCGGGGCGTCAGCCTTCTTCACGGCAGCGAGGAACTCGGTGAGTGCGGCCTGGTGGGTGGCGAGCGTGTCGGCGTTGGTGAGGTAAAGGCTGTGCTGGCTGTACTTCTCGGGACCCTGTAACTCGACAACGTCGTCGCCGAGTTCGGCGACGGACTTGGCGAGGGCCGGCTGGAACACCGCGACGGCATCGACGCTGCCGTTGCCGAGTGCGGTGGGGATCTCGGCGGGGCCCGTCTGCACCAACTGCGCCTCGACACCGGCCTGGTCGAGGAACTTCGTCGCGAAGTAATGCGCGCTGCTGCCGAGCGGCACGGCGATGGTGCGGCCCGAAAGGTCGGGGATGGACGTGATTCCTGCCGAGCGGCGAGCCACGAAACGTCCTTCGGCCCAGCGTGATCCGTCGGCGATGATGCGCAGGTTCGGGTTTTTCAGTGCCGCGGCCGACGTCGGGACGTCACCACCGTTGGCCACGTCGACCGCGCCGCCGGCGAGAGCCTCGAGGGCTGCCGCTCCCGTGGGAAACGGCACCACGTCGATGTTCACTCCGGAATCGGCGAAGTAACCGAGCTTCTCGGCGACGGGAACCTGCGCCCAGCAAGGGTCCACCACCCATCCGACCGTCAAAGTGTCTGCGGCCTCGGCGGATTCGGCGCGGCTGCAGCCGGTGACCGCGCCTATCGTGGCCAGCACGGTGACCGCGATGGCGGTGAAGCGGCGTAGGTTCATGTGATCTCCAGGGTTAGACGATGGGGCTGGGGTCGGGACGCAGGAGGTCGTGCAACCGCCTGCGAAGCGGGGCGTAATCGGCGAACTCGGCGACACGGCTGGCGGGCCGCGGACGCGGCAGGGGATTGTCGAGATGGTCGGCGAGGGTGCCGTTCGCGCCCATAACCACGATGGATGAGGCGATCCGGAGAGCCTCGTCGACGTCATGTGTGACGAAGACGATGGTCGTTCCGGTGCGCTCCCACAGGTCGATGACGAGATCCTGCATCTGCGAGCGGGTCAGTGCGTCGAGCGCACCGAAGGGCTCGTCCATCAACAGCACCTGCGGGCTGTTGGCGAGAGCGCGGGCGATGCCGACGCGCTGGCGCATTCCGCCGGACAGTTCGTGGGGCAATTTGTTCTCGACATCGCGGGACAACCCGACGGCGTCGAGCAGGGTGCCGATCCGTTGTCGGCGTTGCGCGCGTGGCACTTTCGCCGCACGCAGTGCGAACCCGATGTTTCCGGCGACGGACGTCCAAGGGAACAGCACGTCGCGCTGGAAGACGACACCGCGCTCGCGGCCAGGTCCCGTGATCAACGCGCCGTTGAACGAAACCTGGCCTGCGGTCGGCGCCACAAACCCCGCCATGCAGTTGAGCAGCGTCGACTTGCCGCACCCCGACGGCCCCAGCAGGGCGAGGAACGCGCCCGCGTCGACGGTCAGATCGAGATCGTCGAGCGCCCGGTTGCCGGCCGCGTATTCGACCGCGAGACCGGAGATTCCGATGCCGCCCGCCGTCATGACTGTTCCTTGGCCCAGCGGACAAGTCGATGGGTGCCGCGGTAGAACAGTTGATCGGCCAGTGCGCCGACGACGCCGAGTGCAATCAGGCAGGCGAAGAGACGGTCCGGCTGGCTGAACAAGCGCGCTTGGTCGAGACGGAACCCGAGACCTTCGGTCACCCCGGCCTGTTCGGAGGCGACGATGAGGATCAGCGACATCGCGATGCCCTGCCGCAGACCGGTGAGGATGAACGGCAACGCGGCGGGCAGGACCACCGAGGTGAAGACCTGGTGCCGCGGTGCCCCGAGGCACGCCGCGACGCGAAGGTAGTCGTCGCGGGTCGAGGAGATGCCGGCGTGGGTGTTCACCCAGACGGGGAAGAACACGCCGAGGGTGGTGAGGAACAGTTTCGATTCCTCGCCGATGCCGAACCACAGGATGGCCAGCGGTACCAGCGCGATCGCGGGAATCGGTCGGATGACCTGAATGGTGGGTTCGAGCAGTACGCGGGCGACGCGGCTGCGGCCGGTGAGGCTGCCGGTGATGATGGCGAGTGTCGAGCCGAGCAGGAAGCCGGAGAGCGCGCGGCGAAAGCTCGCGGCGGCATCCTCGATCAGCGTGCCTTGGGCGTGCATGTCGAGGGTGGCTGCGACAACGTCGGCGGGGGAGGGCAGAAGGTACGGCGAGAAGATCTGCAAGCGGACGAGCAGTGCCCACAGGGCGACGACGCCGAACAGGCTCAGGCCGGCGAGGAGGCCGAAGAGGTAGCCGCGCGACGATCGGGAAGGGGCGGCGGCTTTGCGCGCCCGCGACGACGTACCCCGCGACGTTCGAAGTGTCGGCACTGCTGCCATCGACTCGTCCCTTCCAGCCGTCGACCTGGATGGCCGTACGGTAGGGGGAAATCAAGATCGCGGCGCGGGAGTGCGGTCGGGTGCAAGAAGTGTGGGCGCGAATCCGCCACGGCGGGCTGTGCACGACCTGCGCGGCTACGGGTAATGCGCCACCGCTGAGCGCGCTCCATAGTTTCAATCAGTTTGATCGAAGCGCACCCGCCGCCTCAGTTTTGCTTCCATGGCTGCGCCGAGGCCCGACGAACGACCCCGGCTGCAATTTCGGTGCGCCCCGTGAGTCAGCGGTAGTTGACGAACTGCAGCGCCACCTCGAGGTCGGCGCCCTTGAGCAGCGCGATCACCGCCTGCAGGTCGTCACGCTTCTTGCTGCTGACGCGGATCTCCTCGCCCTGGATCTGCGCCTTGACGCCCTTGGGTCCCTCGTCGCGGATCAGCTTGGTGATCTTCTTGGCCTGCTCGCTGGTGATGCCCTGCTTGATCTGGCCGCTGACCTTGTAGGTCTTGCCCGATGCCTGCGGGTCGCCGGCGTCGAACGCCTTCATAGAGATGTCGCGGCGAACCAGCTTCTCCTTGAACACGTCGACGGCGGCCTTGGCGCGCTCCTCGGTGGAGCTGGTGATGACGACGGTCTCCTCGCCCTGCCACTCGATGGAAGTGTCGGTGCCGCGGAAGTCGTAGCGCGTCGACAGCTCCTTGGCGGCCTGGTTCAGCGCGTTGTCCACCTCCTGGCGGTCGACCTTGCTCACGACGTCGAACGATGAATCCGCCATTGGATCCGTCCTCCCTGATGGTCTGGTGCCGTTTTCGTCTTGGGCCCATCCTCGTTGTACCCTGCAAGTCGCACCAAACCGGGTCACTCCGGAGGTGCAGCACCCAGGCAGGTTGCCCGAGCGGCCAATGGGAGCGGACTGTAAATCCGTCGGCTTACGCCTACGCAGGTTCGAATCCTGCACCTGCCACCCTGTGATGTCTCGGGACATCGTTGGCAGATGTCCCGAGACATCATTTACATCTGGAGCCGGTTTTCGGGTGAGTTTCCGCATTTGACGCCGCGTGGTTGGTAGTCGCGGGTGGGGTCGAGGGTCAGTTTGCGGATGAGTTGGCCGGTGTCGCGGTGCAGGACGCGGATGTCGCGGTCGTCGATGAGCACGGTGACTTTGGTGCCGCGTAAGTGTTTGGACAGGCCGATGTGGTGTAGGCGGCTGTTGTAGCGGATGGTGATGACCCCGCCGGCGTCGATTGTGTCGTGGCGTACCCGGTAATGCGGCGGGATCTGGTAGCCGCTGGGGAAGGCTTTGGGTCGGTCGTTGAATGCCTCAATGGGGGTGCGGCGTCCCAGCGCCCGGTGGGGCCGCACGGTGTTGTAGTAGACCAGGAAATCGTCGATCTGGTGTTGCAGTTCGTCGATGGTGGCCGCTGGGGGTAGGGCCCGTAGGTGTTTTTTGAGGGTTTGGTGGAAGCGTTCGACCTTGCCGCAGGTCTGCGGATGGTAGGGGCGTGAGCGGCTGTATTTGATACCCAGTTCGCCGAGCATGATTTCTAGGGCGGTGCGTCCGTTGCCGCGTTGTTTGGCGGTGAAGATGGCGCCGTTGTCGGTCAGCGCGCCCGCTGGTGTGCCCCATTGGGTGATGGCTGTGGTGAAGGTGTCGACGACGTCGGGGCCAGTGGTGACAGGGCGGGCGGTGCTGGCCAGGGCCACCCGGGAGTGGTCGTCGAGCATGTCGAGGATTTCTGCCGGGCTGTTGTCGGCTAGTCGCCAGTGGGTGACATCGGCTTGCCATAACTGGTTGGGCTGTTGGGCTTGGAAGCGTTGCCACGACGAGCGGGGCCGCTTGTGCGGTTGGGGTGTGACGAATCCGCGCCGTTTGAGGATGCGCCAAATCGTCGACACCGCAGGGACTTTTGTGACCTCTGGGTCGCGGGCAAGGTGGCTGGCGATGGTGGCGGCACCGGCGTCGAAGCCTTGCTTGTCGAGGGTCTTGCGCAACCAGATGATGCGCTCTTCGCACTGCGCCTCGACCGCCTGGGGACTGTGGTGTGGACGCCGCGAGTGCGGCTCGAACGCCGCCGCTCCTTCGCTCCGATACCGCTTACATAGTTGCTGGACCCAGGTGCGCGACACCTCATAATCGCGGGCGACTTCGCTTTTGCTGCGTCCTTCCAGCACCACCGCGGTGATGATGAGCTGCCCTTTCGACATGGCCGGCCTCCCACGCTTGCCCAGGTGCCAACTATGTCGCGAGACAGCTGCCCACTATGTCGTGAAATCAGACACTGCACCTGCCACCCTGTGATGTCTCGGGACGTCGTTGACAGATGCCCCGAGAGCCGCCAACTACGTTGTCTCACCAGACAGTGCACCTGCAGCCGGCTTCAGAGCCAGCTGGTGCATCGAACGTCCGGTATTCCCATCCGCTTCTTCCGGCCTGTATGCCAGGTTTTGGGCGGCTTGCCTGCAACGCTGAGTGTCGCGTCCCGCGAGGGCCAGGCCGAAGCGCGACGAGACGCAGCAAACCATCTCCGATGTCACCGGCAATCAAAATTTGTTCTGGAATGCGCCCCCGGATAACTGTCGCACCTGTTAAAAATATGCGGCGGTCTATTTAATATGGGGGTGTGAGTTGAAGGTCGCTCGGGGAGATCAGCGCTCAGTCGGTCGGTATCGCAGAGGAATCAGCGGCGTGGCGGTGGCGCTTGGCGTCTACGCCGTCTTCGGCAGTGTGACTGCTGTCGCCTACGCGGACGATACGACATCGTCACATGCGTCTTCTGAATCCAGTGCGAGCAAGCATTCTGACAAGAGCGCGGCGAACAAAACCGGCAGTGGGAAGCACACCTCGGCCAGTGCCGGAAAGTCAAAGTCGGCCTCGCAGAACGGCACGAGCGTCGGCGGCTTTGCCTCGCCGAAGACCAAAAAGGACAAGGCGTCCAAGAACGGCAAGCCGCCAAAGCAATCCGCCGGCACCGGCACTGTGGCGGGAACCGATGACTCGAAGGGAAAGAGTACGCCAGGCAAGGGTGACAAGCCGACACGCAAGCCGGATGGACAGTCGCGCGGACAGATCGCGCCAACAGGCACCGCTGACGAGCCGACAACCGAGCCAAGGGAACCGGCGAGCGGACACAAGGCGCGATCCCGCACCGAGTCCGCGAATCCGGTGCGCCCTGGCGCGCTGGAGATGGTCGCACCCAACGTCAGACGGCTGTCACAGCGCTTGCCTATCGCGGGTACGTCTGATGCGGCGGCGAAGAGGTCCGTGACCAAAGCGGATGCCAGCGTGCCGCTGGTCACCACCATGCCGGACGCGAACCGCCGGGTGGCTTTGAACTCGTCGACGCCGGTAGCCGATGTAGCGGGGTCGACGGCATCGCAGCCCGTTAGTGCGACAGCGGCTCCAGCCGAATCCAATCAGTTTTCGGTGGTCCGGAATATCGTCACCTCACTGTCGGACGCGTTTTCGGGGTGGCCTTCCAGCCCGGTGACCGGGGTTGTGCAGGGCGCCTACTTGTGGGTGCGACGGAGCGAAGTCAATGAGGTCTCCACCGTCGTGCCCACACAGGCGACTGGGCAGCCCATTGGCCCTATCACCGTCGCCGCCGACGCCGAGCAGGACGCGGTTCTGCACCCGGAGTTCACGTTCACGTATCCGAAGAAAGACAAGTACTGGACTCCGGAGAGAAAAGCCGAGTTCGAACAGGCGGCAAAGACGCTGTCGGAATACTTCGTCGTCACCAAGCCGACCACGATCAACTACAAGGTCACGAGCAGCTACTGGGACGACGACGTGCCCAAGAAGGAGCGAACTCCTTGCAAGGCCAATACTCGCTGCGATGAGCTTGCGTCGGCCAAGAGCCCGCTGACCAACGAAAAAGACGAGGGCTTCTACAACACCGTCGTGCAGAACAAGATCATTACCGGCGTGGACGCCAACGGCAAAAAGCCCGACGCAACGATTGATTTCAACTTCGCGCACAAGTGGAGCTTGGGCCCGGACGTCAAATCTGATGAATATGATTTCACCGGCACGGTGATGCACGAGATGTTGCACACCTTAGGGTTCGGATCCGACCTGAGCATGCCAGAGATCGACAAAAAGACTGGTCAGCGGAAACCGGTCGACAATGACAACTGGATGACCTATGACCGTTTCCTCTCGAATTCCACCGGTGCCACGGCGATCGATCCCACAAATTACACGTTCAATTCCGCATTCGTCCCGAACATGACCGGGGGCAATGAAGGTAACGGACTGTACTTCAATGGAACCAATGCGCAGGCGGCATACGACAACAAACCGATCCCGCTGCACACGCCTACGGCGTGGTCCAGCAGCTCGGTCAGCCACCTCGACGACAGAACCTTCGAAGGCGCCAACAAGAAGATCATGAATTCCGGTGACGACACGGGACTGGGGGTACGGACTCTGAGCGCGATAGAGATCGGGATCCTCAAAGACCTTGGCTACACCATGGCTGAGCAGACACCGCAAAACGCACCGAACCCCCAGCACGTGGAAAACGTCGTGTAGCTGCCCGATCTCGATTGCGGCCGGTTCCGCCGCCCCGTTCAGGTGGCACGCCGACCGTGTCGAACCCGTACCAAAACGACACCTCCCTCGGTGACGTGTGCCATGTTCGCCGCCACGCTCGACGGCGGTCAATGAGCAGGGCATAGCGGCTGAGCTCTCCGCCGTCACAGCCGCCGGCGGCCGATACGCCGACCTCACAGACCTGTAACACGCTGCTGTACATGGACAAAAGTCATTTGATGTTGGAGTACACGCGACAACTGGCCGCCGGTGATCGCCGCGTTGGCCGACCGGGCGCTGGTGTCGGGCTGACGATCGCAACCGTTCGAATCCGGAACGGACTGGAACCACACAACGTGCCACGATGCGAGGTGACCAGGGCGCAAACCCGCACCGGAACAGCGCAAGTCCGGATCGTTCAGGACCCACTGCCCGGGTTCCTAGCAATAGGACCCCGAATTGCTCGCCGGCACCTTCATGTACTTCGACGACGATCAGGTGCGCGACGTTCTCGTCAAGCACACGTCGGACTGGAACTCGTTCATCGCCAAGCAGACGGAGAAGCCGGCCAAACCGTGAGCCGCGCTGCGGTCGCCGGCCGCCGCCTCGCTCACAGAGCGTCGGCCGGGAAGACCTCGTCGGCCAGCGTGAGCCAGTCGATAGTTCCCGTCTCGGTCGTCTCGTCGATGGCCGAGACCTTGGTCGTGACGGTTGTTCTCATGGCATCGATCGTCGCGCTCAGTCGGCGTCCGCGAAATCGCCAGGAAGCTAGACTTCACGCCCTCGAGGTCAGCTTTTCCTATCCGCCGGGTAAGCCCGACGACCGCGTGATCGCCCGGCTGACCACCTCGGCCACTTCCTTGTCGGTCAGCGCACTGTCCTCGATCAGAGTGTGGGACAGGACCGTCCGCACGACGACTTCGGCAGCGCCGAGTGGGCTCAAAGCGAGTTGATCTGAACTCGGTATCGCCTGGGCGACCATCGCCGCCACCGTCTGCACCAGGTTCATTCGATCGTTGCCGACAGGCAGCCCGGCATACAGCAGCCAGTGCGGTTCGTGGTCGCGAATGTAGACGAACGCCTTGTGATTGCGGAGATACCGCAGCGTGGTGGTGACGACAGCCGCCGTCTGCGCGGTGGGGTCGGCCTGGGGGTCGAAGGCCGCGAGCGTCGCGGCGATCATCGCGCCGATCTCCTGCTCGGCGATCGCGCCCAGCAGTCCGTCCTTGTCGCCGAACTCGCGGTAGGCGGTGGCCCGCGACACGCCGGCCCGCTCGGCGACCTGGCTCAAGGTCAGCCGATCCAGACCGCTTTCGCTGATCATCTCCAGCGCGGCCCGCACCAGTTGTGACGACGAACGAGTCTTGGCCACGACTCTTTCTACCGCAGCACCATTGCTTTCCCACCCAAACTGAGACTAGATTACGAATTAGTCTCAGAAGAGGAGCATGCCCGGTGACTCAGACTCCGATCATCGCGACCGATGGGCCCGACCTCCCCGAACTCCACCGCTATCTTGGGACTCTGCCGGTCAGCGAGCGCGACCAGCTGATGGCCCAGCTCGCGACGCTCAGCGATGCCGACGTCAGAAGCCTCGGAGTGAGCGAGCCGCAGCTGGCCGAATACGACTACCGGGTCGACGACATCGACGGGACCATTCCGCCCGATCTCGACGGGACTCTGTACCGCAACGGACCCGGCCGCTGGCAGGACCATAGCGGTCGACCTCTGCACCACCTCTTCGACGGCGACGGCATGCTCTCGGCCTTCACCATCGCCGACGGCTCGGTCCGCTACATGAACCGCTACGTGCGGACCAACCACTATCTGGGCAGGACCGGGTTGAACCATATGGGCACTGCCGCGCCCGGTGGCATCAAGTCCAACATCGGTCGTCTTCCACCGAACCTGGCCAACACCAATGTCGTTGAACACGCCGGTCGGCTGTTCGCGCTGTGGGAAGGCGGACCGCCGCACGAAATCAACCCGCAGACATTGGAAACCATCGGCGTCCGCCGGTTCGGTCGGGAATTGCGTTGGGTGGGATCATATTCGGCGCATCCGTGCCTCTGCCCGGCAACCCGCGAGATGTTCAACTTCGGCGTCGAGTTCATCCCGCGCCCGCACTTACGGGTCTATCGCACCGACCCGACGGGCCGGCTGAAGCACTTCCGCTCGGCGCGACTGCCTTACGTCGCCATGGTGCACGACTTCGCGCTGACACAGAGCCATCTGGTGTTCGTGGTGTCACCGATCATCCCGGCGGCCCTGCCGGTGCTGTTGGGGCTCAAACCGATGGGCGACGCGATGCGGTACCGGCCCGAGCGGGGCAGCGTGTTCGTCTTGGTGCCGCGAGATGGCGGCAAAATTCGCACCATCGAATATGACCCCGTTTTGATGTTCCACCTCAGCAACGCCTACGACGACGATGGCGACATCGTCATCGACGCGATCACGTACGACGACGGGCGACTCTTGGGGCGGCTCAACCGATTCCACGTCGCGCCGCTCGATGACGCACCATCGACGTTTATGCGATACCGCATCACACGGTCGGGACGTGTCCTGGCCGAACCGCTGTCGGGGCTGCCCTGCGAATTCCCTCGGCACAACGACGCATTCGAGGGTTGCAAGCACCGGTATGTGTACCTCAACACGCGCCACCATCTCGTCTCGTTCTACGACTCGATCACCAGACTCGATCTGAGAGACAATTCCGTCGCGACGTACACCACCCCCGAGGCCGGAAACAGCTTCTGCGAGCCGGTATTCGCCGCCAAGCCCCACGCCACCGCCGAGGATGACGGATGGGTGCTCTCCGTCGAGTACCAGGCGCGGACGCATACGTCACGCCTGGTGATCTTCGACGCCGCCGACATCGCCGCCGGCCCGATCGCCGCCGCCAACCTTCGCCACCACATCCCGCAGGGCTTCCACGGCAGTTTCGTCCCGCGATCTCGGTGACGGTCTGGGGTCTTGGGCGGTCCTATCGAACCGGTTATGACGCGGATCGGCGGTCGGGACGCTGCGGGACAGCGACCTTGGTGACCGACTCCATGGCCACCGCAAACCGCGGGTAGATGACGGCGGGGCCCACCCAGCGCGCGAGGAATGTGCGCAGTTCGGCGCCGGTGGGGTGTTTCTTGTTGGTGTCGACGAGATACGAGTACAGGATCCGCAGCAAGAACTCGGCGAGCTCGCCGAGCGCCTCTTCATCGAACCCGTTTGCGTCCCAGTCCACCTCGTACCGGTGCAGCATCGATCGGCTGAAGGCCAGTGCGGTGTCGGACGACAGCGACGGTGCGAGCTCACCGCGGGACCTTTTACTCAGGATGTAGATGATGCGATCGTCGCGGGACAGGTTCTCGATCGCGAACGCCAGCCCCTCGACTACGGCGGTGACCGCGTCGGTTTCGTCGCCCACGTGATGGGCCAACTGATCGAGGAAGCCGTCGCCGGAGCGCATCACTGTGGCCAGTAGGAGCGCCTCGGTGCCCGGGAAGTAGCGGTACACCGTCTGCCGGGTCACCCCCAGCGACCGCGCGACGTCGGCGATCCGCATCGCCGAGCCGCGCTCGGCGATGATCTCGTCGGCGGCATCGAGGATGCGGCTGATCGCCTCCTCGTCAGAGGCGGGTGTGTTGCCCGACCAGCCATGGCGCCGCGCCACTAGTCGCCCACCTCCGCGCCCTGCATGTTGCGATCCTAGCGGCGGGGTTCGCCAACACCGGCCATGCCGACCGAGTACCAGTGGGCGGCGCTCTTCGGCTCCTCGTCGTATCTGTCGCACCAGCGTTCCGCGAACGGCGGCAGATTCTCGTAGGTCGGGTCATGGTTCGGCCCCTGGGATCGGACCAGGCCGGTCAGCATCGCGATCATCTCCTTCCTCGGGACGCCGGCGTAGGTGGCCTGCCCGGGCTCGGTCATTTGTCGGGCGGCGCGAGCCGCCGCGAGCAAGGACGGCGGTGTCATTCGGTCGGGCAGCAGGCGGCCGTAGTGGCCGCCGTCGGCTGCCGGGACATGCTTTTGGAACCCGCGAGAGACGATCCCGGCGATCTCGCCGAGGTGCACGGCGACGGAGCCGATCGTCCTGGCGCGATAGAGAAAGTCGCCGTGTACGGCGTTGTACACCATCAGCGCGGAGCTGCGATGCTCGATCTCCTCGACGAAATGCCAGAGGAACAGCGATGCGACGCGTTCGTCGCCCGGTGCGAACAGCTTGTCCTCGTGGTCGAGGAACACCTTGAAGTAGGGCGTGAAGGTGTTTTCGATCACCGCGGTGTACGCGAGCCGCCACGCCAAAGGTTTTGTGGCAGTGAGGCGGTCGTAGGAGGCGATCACCTCGTCCATCGTCTCCTGCAGGCCCGGCCAGCGCCGGACCAGTGCACGGAAGTGGCTCATGTGCGCCGCCGAGTGTTGTGCCTCCTGCCGAAGGTAGGCGTTCGCCTCTTCGGCTTGTCGCGGGTCGCGCATCAGCGGGATCGCTTCGCGGGTCGCGTCGACGATGAACTTCTCGAAGCCGGGTGCAAAGAAGGTGATCAAATTGCACTGCATCGCGAACGCCGGCCGCTGCGGGTTCCAGTTGAACGGCACGTCGTCGCCGCCGAGATCGAATCGGACGCGCCGCATCTTCAGGTTGGACATCGTCGACGGACTCCTCTCGTCGAGTGGATCGATCAAATCAGACCATACGTCTTGCGAATTGTGTATTCTTCGCGAATGGGCCGATTGGCGGAATGTGATGCTCTGCTCGGCCAGGCCTTCGACGACCCGGACGACGTGATCCGGGCCGCCGTCGCCGACGCGAGCGTCCCGTCCCTGCTGATGTCGATGGTCCACATGACCGGCGACATGGGCGTGCTCGACGAAATGCCCGGCCCCTATGCACTCATCGCGATGGACCTGCAGGGTGCGATGAGCGAACCCGACAAGCAGAAGGTGCGGGACCGCGCCGTCGAGGTGATCCGCGACTACCGAGACCGCGGATGCCCCGCGCCGTTCGTGCCGGACGCCGAGCAGATGCGGGTGATGCTCAACGTGATCTCGGCGGGGACGGTGACCGAGGAGTTCGTCGACTACGTCGCCGCGGACCTGCGTTTCACCGACGCCGATCAGTGTGGACCGGTGCTGGCATCGACCGCGCAGCAGCGCCACGACTTTCCGGTCGTCGTCATCGGCTGCGGTGAAGCCGGACTGCTGGCCGGCATCAAACTCAAGGCCGCCGGTGTGCCGTTCACGATCGTCGAGAAGCGGTCCGCGGTCGGCGGCACCTGGCTGGCCAACCGGTATCCGGGCTGCCGTGTGGACATCGCCAGCCAGTACTACACCTATTCGTTCGAACCGACCGACCACTGGCGGCACTACTACGCCGAACAACCCGAGATCCTGCAGTATCTGCAGAACGTCGCCGACAAGTACGGCGTCGTGCCGCACGTGCGCTTCGACACCGCGGTCACCGGCGCGACGTGGGACGAGAACTCGGCATCCTGGCGGGTCAGGATTCGCGGCGCCGACGGGCGAACCGACGAGCTGACCTCACGCGCCGTGATCTGCGCCGTCGGCCAGTTCAGCAACCCGGTGATCCCAGACATCAAGGGCGCCAACACCTTCAGCGGACCGTCCTTCCACACCGCCGACTGGCGTGACGACGTCGATCTGAGAGGCAAGCGGGTCGCCGTCATCGGCGCCGGCGCCAGCGGGTTTCAACTCGTGCCCGCGATCGCGGACCTGACTGAGCATGTCGACGTCTATCAGCGCACCCCGCAGTGGATGGCGCCCAACCCGATGTACCACGACGTCGTTCCCGACGGGGCCCGGTGGGCGATGCGGCACCTGCCGTATTACGCGCGGTGGCTGCGGTTCGTGTCGTGGTGGCCGATCGCCGACGCGCTCGACGAACAGGTCCGCATCGACCCGCACTGGGACAACGGCGGCTTGTCGTGCAACGCGTCCAACCACGCCATCCGCGAGATGTTCATTGCGTGGATGCGCAACTTCTGCACCGACGAGGACCTGCTGGAGAAGGTCACACCCAAATACCCGCCGATGGGCAAACGGACGTTGCAGGACAACGGAACCTGGCTCACCACGCTGCAGCGCGACGATGTCGAGTTGGTCACCGACGGCATCGCCGAGATCACGTCCGACGGCGTCATCACCGTCGACGGCGTGCACCGCCGCGCCGATGTGCTGGTGTGGGCCACCGGTTTCGATGTCAACCATCAGCTCGGCCCGATCGACGTGCGCGGTCTCGACGGGATCGAACTCAACAGGGCCTGGGGTGATTCGCCGTACGCGTATCTGGGCGTCACGGTGCCGGGATTCCCGAACTTCTACTGCATGTACGGCCCGGGTACCAACGGCGTCAACGGCGCCAGCATCATCTACAACTCGGAGTGCCAGATGCGCTACATCATGGGCTGCATCGACATGCTGCTGGCCGGCGGGTACGACTCGGCGATGCCGCGGGCGGACGTCTGCGCCGACTACGACCGTCGCAACCAGGAACGTCTCAGCCAGATGGTCTACAGCCACCCGGCAATCTCGAGCAGCTACTACAAGAACTCGTCGGGTGGGTTGCCCACTCTCTACGGGTTCCGCATCTTCGACTACTGGCGATGGACGAGCCACCCCGATCCAGACGACTACGAACTGCGGAGCTCGGACAGGACCGCTGAACTCAGCCGACCTTGAGGTACTCGAGGATGGCGCTGCCGACCACTCGGGGCTGATCGACCTGCAAGAAGTGTCCGGCACCGGGAATCGTGCGCACCCGGCTACCCGGCGGGAGCGCGTCGATGACCCCGTCGAAATAACCGGGCTGGACCGCGCCGTCCTGTTCACCCTGGAGTACGAGCACCGGATGGCTGGGCAGCTTGAACCGGAACCGGTGCAGGCCCGCGTATTGCGCTGCGGGACGGGTGAATCGAACCATGGACCGGTAGTACGACACCGCTGCCTTGCGGTGGGCGAGCGAGGGCAGCGCGTCCAGCGTCGCTGCGACACCGTCGCGCACGTCCACCCCTGGTGGCGACCAATCCTTCCAGAGTCGGGGGATCACCCGGTGCAGCACCCGCTCCGGCACGAACGGCAACTGGAAGAACAGCACGTACCAGCTGCGGCGCAGTTGGATCGCGGCCATCCGCAGATTCTGGCCCAGCCCGCGCCGCGAGTTGTCCATCGCCGCGAGCGGAGGTACCGACATCACGACATGCGCGGCGAACGGGGACCCCGGGTACGCGGCGAGCCCGCCGGCGGTGAACGCGCCCCAATCGTGGCCGATCAGCACCGCGTCGGCCGGTCGGCCGAGGTGCGCGTGCAGGTCGACCATGTCGCACATCAGCGCGCCCAGGTGGTAGTCACCGTCGGGGGCCGGCCCCGTCGGGGCGTAGCCACGGGTGAACGGGGCGATCACGCGAAAGCCGTTGTCCACCAGTATCGGTGCGAGCGTCCTCCAGCTGTAGGCACTGTCCGGGAAGCCGTGCACGCAGATGGCCGGCCTTCCGTCCGCGGGTCCCCAGCTGAGCGCGCTCATCCGCAGCCGCGGGAGATCGAACTCGATGAGTTCCGGATCGGTCATTTCGTGACCATACATTAATCCACATCTGTATTGTGTGGGGTGACGATCGGCGATGAGGAGCACAGGCTCGATGAGCTTCGACGTGGTGATCAAGAACGGCCGGTACTTCGACGGAACAGGCGGTCCGTCGGCTATCCGCAACCTCGGCATCCGCGACGGCCATGTCGCCGTGGTAACCGACGAACCGATCGGCGGCGTCGAGGAGATCGACGCGTGGGGGAAGTGGGTTCTGCCCGGGTTCATCGACATTCACACCCATTACGACGTCGAGGTGCTCAACGGTCCGGGCCTGACCGAGTCGCTTCGCCACGGCGTGACCACGGTGGTGGTCGGATCGTGCTCGCTGTCGACGGTGCATGTCGGCGGCGTCGACGCGGGTGATCTGTTCGGCCGGGTGGAGGCGATACCGCGCGAGCACGTCATCGCCGCCATCGATCGGCATAAGACCTGGTCCACCGCCGAGGAGTACGCCCGGGCCCTGGAGGCGCGGCCCCTCGGGCCGAATATCACGGCGTTCATCGGCCACTCCGACATGCGCACCGCCGTCATGGGGCTCGAGCGCGCGACAACGTACGACGATCAGCCGACGAAGGCCGAACTCGCGCAGATGGAACGGTGGCTCACCGAGGCGCTCGACGCCGGCTTTATCGGCCTGTCCTCCCAACAGCTGCTGTTCGACCGGCTCGACGGCGATGTCTGCCGCTCCCGCACGCTGCCGTCGACCTACGTGAAACGGCGGGAGATGCGTCGGCTCACCCGGCTGGTGCGCCGGCGCGGCCGGGTGCTGCAGAGCGGACCCGACATACAGCACCCGCTGAAGATGGCGGCACAGCTCGTGCGATCGATCGGTGGGGTGCGCCGTCCGTTGAAGATGAGCTTTCTGGCCGCCGCCGACGCCAAGTCGAACCCGATCGGCCATAAGATCCTCACCGGCGCGGCGCGATTCGTCAACGGGCTCGGCGGCGACTTCCGGTGGCAGCACCTGCCGGTGCCGTTCGAGGTCTACGGCGACGGCATCGATCTGGTGATCTTCGAGGAGCTCGGCGCCGGCGCCGCGGCTCTGCACCTGCGCGACGAGGTGGAACGCAACGAGCTCATACAGGCCGAGGACTATCGACTCCGGTTCCGCAAGGAGTACGACAACAAGTTCAAGATCGGGGCCTGGCACCGGGACTTCTTCGACGCCGACATCGTCGCCTGCCCCGACGAATCATTGGTCGGCAGAACCTTCGGGCAGGTCGGCTTGGACCGCGGTCTGCATCCCGTCGACGCCTTTCTCGACCTCGTGGTCCGGTACGGCAGCGCCCTGCGCTGGCGCACCGTCATCTCCAACCACCGGCCCAGAATCCTGAAGAAACTCGCCGTCGATCCGGGTATTCAGGTCGGTTTTTCCGACGCCGGTGCCCACCTGCGCAACATGTCCTTCTACAACTGCAATCTGCGCCTGCTGCGCCATGTCCAGCAGAGCGCCGAGGCCGGTGCGGAGTTCATGACCGTCGAGCACGCCGTGCACCGACTGACGGGCGAACTGGCCGACTGGTATTCGCTGGACGCGGGCCATCTGCGGGTCGGGGATCGCGCCGACGTGGCCGTGATCGACCCCGCGCACCTGGACGAATCGCTCGACGCCTACGCCGAGGAGACCGTCGATCAGTACGGGGGGCTGAGCCGCATGGTCAACCGCAACGACGACGCGGTCACGGCGGTGCTGGTCGCCGGCCGCACGGTCGTGCGCGACGGCGTCCCAACGGAGCTGGTCGGCACGGTCCGGACCGGTAGCTTCCTGCGCGCCGGCCAGACGATCCCGGCACCGGCCGAGGCGGTAGCGGCCAGTGGGTGACATCGACTACGCACAGATCGACCCGGAACTGCGACGGGTCGCCCGAATCCTGCCGAAAGGCTATGCCCTGCACCGAGGCTTAACTCTGCCGCGCGCGTTGATGGCGCTTGCCGGGCGCACGGGGCGGATGCGCGGCGTCGAAGTGGCCCGCGTGAACACCGACGTCACCGTCCGTGTTCACCGTCCGCGCGGTAGCGCGACGCCCGGTCCGGCGCTGTTGTGGATCCACGGCGGCGGAACCGTGATGGGCTCTGCGGCACAGGAGGATCGGTTCTGCAGGAAGCTGGCCAACTTCACCGACGTGGCGGTCGTCGCGGTGGATCATCGCCTCGCGCCGGAGCATCCATACCCGGCGCCGCTCGAAGACTGTTACACCGCACTGCAATGGCTGACCCGGCAGCCGTGGGTGGATCCGGCGCGGGTCGCCGTCGGCGGGGCCAGCGCGGGCGGCGGATTCGCCGCGGCGGTGGCGCAGCGCGCCCATGACCGCGGCGACGTCGAACTCACCCTGCAGATGCTGGTCTACCCGATGCTCGACGATCGAACTCCTGCGGACTCGCGGCGCCGGGTGATGTGGACGGCGCGCGACAACCGCATCGCATGGCAGTGGTACCTCGCCGGCGCCGACCCCGAGGCGGCGGTCCCGGCGCGCCGCGCCGACCTGTCCGGGCTGGCCCCGGCGTGGATCGGCGTCGGGACCCTCGACCTCTTCTACGACGAATGCCGGGCCTACGTGCAGCGGTTACGGGACGCCGGTGTCGACGTCCACCAGGAGATCGCCGAGGGCGCGTTCCACGCTTTCGATCTGATCGCCCCGAATACCTCTGTGGCGCAGCGCTTCTTCGCCAGTCAGGTCCGCGCGCTGCGCGCATCTTCCGTCGACGGCCCCGTCCGGCGCTGAGGAACTCCCGTGCCACGACAAGAAGCCCTCGAACTCACCCGCCGCGTCCTCAAGCACTTCGAGAACGACAGCCTCGACATCGCCGATCAGGTGTGGCGCGAACCGCGCAGCGCCTACGTCGACCGCGACCGTTTCGAGGCCGACGTCCGGATGCTGCGCAGCATGCCGCACGTGATCGGCTGGGGAGGCGAGGTCGCCGCCCCCGGCTCGTATGCGACGAAGGATGTGATGGGCACACCCGTTCTGGTGACACGGGCGCAGGACGGTGCGCTGCGCGCGTTCATCAACGGCTGCGCACACCGAGGCGCGCAGGTGGCCGACGGCTGCGGTGCAGCGCGAACGCTCACCTGTCCTTATCACGGCTGGACCTACGGCCTGGATGGTCGGCTCAAGGGGGCACCCGCCCGCACGATGTTCGCCGGAGCAGACCTCGAACACCGCGGCCTGATCCCGTTGCCCGTCAGCATGCAGGGTGGGCTTCTGGTCGTGGGACTGTCGGCCGACGTCGATGTGTCGGCGGCACTGGACGGTATCGCGACGCCGTTGTCGGACTACGACTTTGACCGGGTGTTCCACGTGGGACCCGGCGCTACGACCTCGCATGCAACTGGAAGCTCGCTGTCGACGTGAACTTCGAGGGTTACCACTTTCCCTTCGTGCATGCCGACACCTTGGACCCGTTGGCGTCGAACAACTCGGTCTACGACATCTACGACCGAAATATTCGCTGGGCGTTCCCGTTCCGCGACATCGTGCAGTACCGCGATCTCTCAGAAGCCGACTGGCCCGACCAGTTCTTCGGGACGGTGGTGTACGGGCTGTTTCCCAGCTGTGTGCTGATCGAGGCGCCGGGCACGTCGCAGATGCTGCGCGCCTACCCCGGCAGCAACCCGGGCGAGACCATGGTCTACCTGTCCATCTCGGCACCCGCGGAACCGGTCACCGACGACGAACGCGCCTGGTACAAGATGGGACTCGATGGCGCCGCCCAGGTCCTCGAAGGACAGGACTTCCCGATGGCCGAGGCGTGCCAGCGCGGTCTGACGGCCGGCGTCGACCACGTCGTCTTCGGCCGCAACGAGGGGCTGCTGCACCACCTCGCCGCCGTGCGGAACCAAGCGCTGCTGATCTGAGGGCACTGCGGGCGGCGAGCGCCCGCTCATCGGTGTAGGACAACGCCACAGCGCCGCGGGCGTGCCACGAAAGTCAGTAGGTCCTTGACCACTGCCTGCGCGAGGTCCAGTGTTTGGGTAGGCCAACCGGACAGGGGAGGGCTTGATGAGCATCGACGATGATCCGGTCACCACGCTCGATGACCTGCGCAGCGATCTGGCGCGCCGGCACAAATGGACAGCCACCGGCGGCGCCTCGGTCGACCCGGCGGTCGTCGACGCCGATATGGCGGCGCTCGACCGCGACGGCTATCTCATCTGGGAAAACCTTCTCAGCGCCGACGAGTGCGCGCAGATCAAGGAGACGGTCGCGCCGTGGCTCGCGCACACGGGCCGCAACTCGTTCGAAGGACACCGCACCCAGCGCGTCTACAGCCTGCTGAGCAGGACTCGGGTGTGCGACCGGTTGGTCGACCATCCGCGGGTGTTGGCGGTCCTCGATCGGCTGCTGATGGACAACTACCTGCTGTCGGCCCTACAGGCCATCAACATCCAGCCCGGCGAGACCGCGCAGTTGGCCCACCACGACGACGGCTTCTACCCGATCCCGCGACCACGCGAACCCCTTGCCGCCGCGACCATCTGGGCGATCGACGATTTCACCGCCGACAACGGCGCCACGGTGCTCTACCCCGGCAGTCACCGCTGGGGCAGGCGTCGCCCCGAACCGGACGACCCCGCGATACCCGTCGTCATGCCCGCCGGCTCCTGCGTCTTTTTCGTCGGCACCCTCTGGCACGGCGGCGGCGCCAACACCACCGACGCCGCGCGACTGGCCGTCACCGCCCAGTACTGCCAGCCGTGGCTGCGGCCGATGGAGGCCTTCACGCTCTCCATATCGCGCGATACAGCGCGCGAGGTCTCCGATGACATCCGCCGGATGATCGGCTACAGCATCCATCCGCCGTTTGTCGGCGCCGTCGACGGCCTGCACCCCCTGCGGCTGTTGGAGCAGCCGTAGTCGAACATTGCGCCCAGGGCTGTTCGCTAGGACACAATCCGCGCACCGGTTTCCAGCTGGGCGGTTCCCACTCAGAACGCGTCAGGATCACCGGGTTCGGTCTCGAGCACGTCGCGGTTGAAGATCATCATCTTGGCGAAGTACAGCCCTCCCGCCGACACGACACCGGCGACGATCAGGTCGGGGACCAAGGAGTCCGACGGTGACATCAACGCGACCAACGAGAACACCACCCAGACGAGGGCGGCGATCGCCACCGGCACCTCGAAACGGCCCAGCCCGAACGCACCTTCCTTGCGGCCCAGCCGCTTTCGCACCGACAGGTACAGCACCGTGATGGCCCCATAGATCAGCGCCGGCAGGATCGTCGACCCGACGATCAGCTGGAGCAGGGCTTGACCGGGCAGCGCCACCATGAGAACTACACCCACCACGAACATCAACACGGTCGCGGGAATCGGTGTACGGGTGCTCGGGTTGACCCGCCGGAACAGGGTATAGCCGGGAAAGCGTGAATCGCGTGCCATGGCGAAAACGATGCGTGAACACGAGGCCAACATCACCATCCCCGCACCAAACATCGCAAACGCGATACCCGACAACAGGATTCGCTCGGTGAGGGGCCCGAGCTGATCGCGAATGATGGTCGCGACCGGCGATTCGCTGGTGCTGACCTCGGGGATGCTCTTGATCGCGACGGTGAGGGTGAAGATGAAGACGAAGCCCAAAACAGCCGACGCCAACACCGAGGAGACGATCGCCCGAGGCACGCTGCGGTACGGGTCCTTGGCCTCCTCGGCCAGATTGGCCGCCGAGTCGAAGCCCACGAGCGTCACCAATCCCATGACCATCCCGGCCATCAGGCCGCCGCCGATCGCGAAGTAGCCGGGTGCCCCGGCGGCGATGCCCTGCGAAACCACATTGTCGACGGTTCCGCTGCCGCTGTGCACCATCACCGCGCCGAGCCCGATCACCAGCACCACGACGATCGTCAACTCCAGCGCGACCGCGGTCGAGGTGACCAGGCCGAGCAGCCGGGTCGATGCGATGACGAGCACTGTTTGCGTCGCCAGCACCGCCAGCGTGATCAGCCGGGCGACATCCTCGTCGGGTTCCATGCCCAGCAGGGGCATGAGCGCTTGACTGGCGAGCGCGTTGTCCATCGCCACCACTCCGATGGCCAGAAACCAGAACGTCAACCACCCGAAGAACCAGCCGACCTTCGGATTGGCCAATCTCGATGCCCACTGGTAGGAGGACCCGCTGAGCGCGATGCGAGCGGCGAACTGCGCGACCACCAAAGCTACGAGTGTCTGCCCGACCGCCGCAAC
Organism: Mycobacterium sp. GA-1199; assembly: GCF_001500045.1. Lineage (GTDB taxonomy): Bacteria > Actinomycetota > Actinomycetes > Mycobacteriales > Mycobacteriaceae > Mycobacterium. The sequence continues at coordinate 40,908 of NZ_LQIX01000018.1, read as the reverse complement.
CAACCACAGCCAGATCCCGACCGGCCCCGAACTCTGAAGCACCGCACCATAACTGGCGAAGACACCGACGGCGACCGAGATGAACGCGAACGAGATCGCGAACACCTGAAACGAGCCGAGACTCCGTTTCAGTTCGGGCGTATAGCCGCATTCCCGAGACTCGTCATCGGCGGACCGACCAAGCACGACGTCCTCTGTGGTCATCGGCCCCTCCTGCACTAGATGAACAGTAGGGCACCGAATATTCCATAGACGTCAATTCCGCGCTTATTTTCGCGCTGGTCTGTACGTTCGTTTCACTGTCCTCAGCCCGGAAGGTCAAGCCATGACAGAGGTCGCACCGGACGACGAACTTGCCGACGAATTTGTGAGGACTGCGGCTACGAACCGGAACTCAGACACTCGCTCGAGGCGTTCGAGGTGATCGTGGGCGTGTTGTTCGTCCTCGGTGGGTTGTACTTCGTCGAGTTGCGTATGTTCAACCGCGACGTCCTCGAGACCGAACCCGGAGAACTCAATGTCTTCAAGCACTGAAGGGTCGACCGAAACGCTGACGGGGGACGTTGTGCGGCCGGGGGATTCGGGCTACGACGCGGCCCGAATCGGCTACAACCACCTGTTCTCTACGCAACCCGATGCGGTCGTGTTCTGCACCGGCATACAGGATGTGGTCAACGCCGTGGCATGGGCACGACGCAACGGTGTGCCCCTGCGGGTACGTAGCGGACGGCACTGCCTGGAGGGCTGGTCGGCTGTCGACCACGGCCTGGTGATCGATGTGAGCCGGATGAAGTCGACCGCCATCGACGCGGCCTCACAGGTTGCCACCGTCGGCGCCGGACTCACTCAGTTGGAAACGGTCACAGCGCTCGGCGCCGCCGGTTTCGCTGCGCCGACGGGAACCGAAGGTACCGTCGGGCTTGTCGGTGCGACCCTCGGCGGCGGCTTCGGTCTACTCACCCGCCGATACGGTATGGCGTCCGACAATCTGCTCGCGGCGGAGATCGTCGTGGCTTCGGGCGACGACGGCGCGACGGCGATCGTCACCGACGAGCAGAACAACCCCGATCTGTTGTGGGCATTACGTGGCGCCGGCAACGGCAATTTCGGCATTGTCACATCGCTGACCTACCGCATCCATTCCCTGACGCAAGCCATCTGTGTCGTGGCGACGTGGTCGGGGCTCGAGCAGCTTCCGCCGGTCTTCGACGCATGGCAACACAGCGCCCCACACATCGACGATCGGCTCACCAGCCAGTTGGAGATCCGCCGCGAGGGGATTGTGCTGGTCGCGGTACTGACCGACGGGTCCGAGGCCGACGCCAAGCAGATGCTGGCGCCGATTCTTGCAGTCGGCAAGCCGCACATCTCGACCGCCGACGCGCGGTGGGCGGACGTCTACGCGGGCTTCCAGATACCACCCGCCGACGAAGCTGCGAACTGGAAGTTCCTGTCGCAGTTCATCTATGAGCCGTATCCGCCGGAAGCCATCGACCTCGTCACATCGTTCATGTCGAGGGCTCCGACATCGGACTGCAACTATTTCACCAATGCCTTCGGTGGCGCAGTTCGGACAAGTGAGCCGCCCGGTGGTTCGGCGTTCGCGCACCGGGATGCGCTGTTCTACGCCGAACCCGGTGCGGGGTGGGGTGTCCGCGGCGGGGTCTCGGCCTCCGACGATCCGCTGACGGACGGGTGCCTGACGTGGTGCGCCGAGTTCGCGGAAGCCCTGAAGCCGTATGTAAGTGGCGCTTACGTCAATGTCCCGAATGCCGGTATGCCGGGATGGGAATCGGCGTACTGGGGCGACAATGTGGGGCGGTTGCGCGCGATCAAGGCGAAATACGATCCCCAGAACGTATTCGCCTTCGAGCAGAGCCTTTCGATCGACGCCGGCTGACCGGGAGGCGAACGACAGACATTTCGGTCACGCGGGGCTGAACCGCACTGCAGCTATTCCTTCCCGCCGCACCGCCTCTGCGAATTCCGCGACTGACGGAATGCCTCCGTCGCGGAACTTCAGGCCCATGATCGCCTGCGCACGCTTAGGGCCGTAGGACTGTGCGAGCCGCTGCACCAAATCGGCCACCACCGCAGGATCGGTGATGAGATCGCCACGCATTTTGCGCGTCGTGCCTCTGTGTACCACCTCCGCGTCGGCGCCGTTCCGGAAATTGTTCTTCCACACCGTGTTGGCGATCGCGTAGAGCCCGCCGTCGATGTGGTGCGCGCTCACCGGGATCGAGAACTGCCGTCCGGATTTTCGGCCTCTGAAGTTCAGCACCATGAACTGATTACCCAACGGGCCCGCCAGCGGAGTGCGCAACAGGAACCGCAGCGACGGGTTGAGAACGCGCATCAGTGCGCCGGGCGGATGCCCGGTGCTCACTGCGGGTATCTGATCTGTCATCCGCTCACGGTATGACGGATCGAGCGATCGCCGACCGGAATGCGCGCTAAAGGCCGCTCAGGTCGCCGCTGCGCAAACCGGGGGATGCCCCTGCCGCAATTTTCCGGGAGCGAAGATTCCCATCATGGCGACGAAGCACTGGGTGCGGGGGCACCATCGGGGTTGTGCCTTTCCCCCCCGACCACGGCGCCTGCCGGAATACGCGATGATCAGCACAGCCAACGGAATGTTCATCCGCGAGCGGCACGGAGGCCGACGAGATGTCTGAAGTCAAGTCTGCACCATCGAGCATCGCCGTCCTGACCAGCGGCGGTGACGCTGCTGGCATGAACGCGGCTGTGCGCGCGGTCGTCCTCACCGCTGCCCACCGGGGCATCGACGTGTTCGCTGTTCATGAGGGATATCACGGCCTCGTCACCGGCGGTGACCTCATTCGGCGCATGGAACCGTCTGCCGCCGATGGGATTCTGCACCTGGGCGGCACCGTCATCGGGACCGCTCGATCGAAGCGGTTCAGGACCCGCGAAGGCCGCCGCGAGGCCGCCCGCAACATGGTCGAGCGCGGAATCGACGCGCTCGTGGTGATCGGCGGCGACGGAAGTCTTGCCGGTGCCAACCTGTTCCGTCAGGAGTGGGCCGAGCTGCTCGCTGAACTGGTTGATGCCGGGACGATTACGCAGGACACGGCGGACAAACATCCCTTCCTGAGGCTTGCTGGTCTGGTCGGATCGATCGACAACGACATGTCGGGCACCGACATGACGGTCGGCGCCGACACCGCGTTGCACCGGATCATCGACGCATTGGACGCCCTGCACAGCACAGCGGCCAGCCACCAGCGCACATTCGTGGTCGAAGTGATGGGACGCAATTGCGGCTACCTCGCGCTGATGTCATCGCTGGCCACGGCGGCGAGTTGGGTCCTCATCCCGGAGCACCCGCCGAGCGCGGACTGGCGTGCGCAGATGTGTCGGGACATCAAGGCCGGCCGCTCCATCGGTCGTCGCCACAGCGTGGTCGTGGTCGCAGAGGGTGCGCGCGACCGGGACGGCATTCCGATCACCGCGGAGCAGGTTCGGACGCTGCTGGAGGACGAGCTCGGTGAGGACGTCAGAGTCACCGTGCTGGGGCATGTGCAACGTGGCGGCGCACCAAGCGCTTTCGACCGATACCTGGCCACGCAGTTCGGCTATCGCGCTGTGGAACGGCTGTTCGCCGACGAGCCACACGGACCCGCCCAGCTGATCGGGTTGCAGGGGAACCGGGTGATCACCTCGCCGCTGATGGACTGTGTCGCGCGCACGCAAGAGGTTGCCGAACGCGTGAAGTCACATGACTACGACGGCACGATGAAGCTGCGCGGCGGGAGTTTCGCAGAGTCATACCGGATTCTGCAGACGATCCAGCAGGCCGCGCCGCGAACCGACCCGGACCGAGGCTCTCGGATCGCGGTGGTACACGGCGGCGGACCGGCGCCCGGGATGAACGCTGTCGTGCGCGTCGCCGTTCGGATCGGTCTCGACCGGGGCCACACCATCCTTGCGGCCAACAACGGATTTGTTGGACTACGCGACGGTGACGTTCACGAGATGGGCTGGATGGACGTCAGCGGCTGGGTCTCGGAGGGAGGCGCCGAGATCGGCACCAATCGCTACGTGCCCGGAGCCGGTGCCATCGCCCAGATCGCCGAACAGATTGCCGCCCACCGAATCAACGGGCTCCTCGTGGCCGGCGGGTGGGCCGGCTACCGCGCCGCTTACGAGCTGCAGCGGCACCGGGACGAATACGCCGCTCTCGACATTCCGATCGTCTGTATGCCGATGACCATCACCAACGACGTGCCCGGAACCGAATTGAGCGTTGGCAGCGACACCGCGCTCAACAGCATTGTCGCCGATGTCGACAAGATACGGCGGTCCGCGGTCGCTACCCGGCGAGTCTTCATAGTCGAAGTGATGGGTCACGACTGCGGGTTCCTCGCGCTGATCGGTGGCTTGGCCACCGGGGCCGACCGGATCTACCTACCGGAAGACGGCATCACACTGGACGGTCTCACCGCCGACGTTAACGCCCTCACGGACAGGTTCCGAGGTGGCAAGAGGGTCGGCCTGATCGTCCGCAGTGAAGGTTCCGATCGCGTCTACACAACGGAGTTCATCACGTCGCTGTTCCAGAAAGAAGGCGGAGGCCTGTTCGACGCCCGGGCGGAGACCCTCGGCCACGCCCAGGAAGGTGGGAACCCGTCGCCTTTCGACCGGATACAAGCAACGATCATGACCGCCCGCTGCATGCACTTCCTCTTCGAGCAGCTCGAATCCGGCGGGCGGGCCAGCGCCGTGATCGGATTTCAATCCGGCACACTGCGATTCACCGACCTCACTAGTTACCCGACGCTGATCGAGGAGAACGCGCAGCGGCCCGCCGAGCAGCGCTGGATGGACAACCGTGACCTCGCCCTCGTCATGCGAGGCTGAGCCGACCAGACCGGAGGCGGGTATGGGAGAGCGTGACCTGTCGGTGGACTTCTACCGCGTGTCGGCGATAGGCCTTGTCGTGGTGGGACATTGGCTCGTGGCCAACGCCACCTATTCCGACGGCGAGTTCGGCATGCTCAACGTGCTCGAGGAGATGCCGTGGACCCAGTGGCTGACGCTGGTGTTCCAGGTGATTCCGGCGTTCTTCTTGATGGCCGGCTACGCCAGCGCCGTGTCGTGGACGCGGCGGCAGGACACCGAATCCGAGTCAACGCAGACCTGGTTGCGATTCCGGCTGTCGCGGACACTGGGGCCGACGGCGGCGTACATCGCCACGATGCTGGCCGTGGTCGTGGTGGCTCTCCTTGTCGGGGTGGACGGTTCGATTTTGGCGTTCGGTGGCTGGGCGGTCGCCTATCACCTGTGGTTTCTGGTCACCTTCGTGCTGTTGGTCTTGGCGACGCCCGTGGCGGTGGCACTGGACAGACGGTGGGGGCTCGCCGTGCCGGTCGTCCTGGCGGTCGTGGTCGTAGTCATCGACGCGGCCTATATCGGCGCGGACGTACCCTACGTCGGCTACCTCAACTATGTGCTTGGCTGGGCGGTGAGCTACCAGCTCGGAATCGCCTGGCGCAGTGGTCGACTGGGCGGCCGCCGGCCGATACTGCTCGGATTGGGCTCAGCTGTGGTGCTGGCCGTGCTCCTCGCGTGGGGCCCGTACCCGGTCAGCATGATCGGGGTGCCGGGGGAGGAACTTCAAAACACCGCTCCGCCGTCGGCGGCGCTGGTCGCCTTCGCGGCGGCCCAAGCCGGACTGCTGGTGGCGGCCGCACCCGTTGTCGACCGTGCGCTCAAAGCCGCCCGCGCGCAGCGCTCGCTGGCGATCGCGAACAACGCTGTGATGGGGCTGTACCTGTGGCATATGGTGCCCGTCGTCATCGTGGCGCTGGTCGGCTACCCCACCGGCTTGTTGGCGCAACCACCGATGGGCTCGGCCGACTGGTGGCTGGCTCGACTCGTGTGGGTCGCGGCGATTTTCGTTGTGGGCGTTGCGTTGATGAGCTTGCTGTGGTGGCAGGGAAGCCGGACGGCTGCGCCGCTGCCCACGCTTCGGGTGCCGCTTCCTCGCGGGTGGGGCATTGCGACGCTGATCGTAGGGGGGCTGGTGGCCGCGGCCGCCACCTTGGGATTCACGATCGGCGGGTTCGCGCCCGATGGACGCTTCCCGCTGCTCGCCCCGTTGCTGTTCACCGTCGGCGCGGCCTTGGTCGCGCTTACGCCTGCCGATCGCGAAAGAACCACCGGCGGACGGTGAGTCGACTCCCAGCAAGCACGGCCAAGATCACGGCGAGCACCAGGGCCGGGCCCACGATCCACACGGGTCGGGTGAGCCACCACGCCGCAGTCGGCTCGCTCGGCAATACGAATCCGGCTCGCTCATATAGCCACAAGAACACCACGAGCGCGGTCATGTGCCAGGTGAACACGGGCATGGTCACGCCGTTGGCCGCCACCACCGCCCGCCAGGGTCCGCGGCGCTGCAGCCAGGCGTTGAGCCGAGGCCGGCCGAGCATCACCAGCCCGAGCTGGAAGGTGGCGAGCGCCGCGATCGGCGCCGTTGTCGGGAACATGTTGCTGGTGTCCTCGCCCTGCACGGCGACCATCGACCGCGAGTAGGGCCCGAACGTGGTCAGGACGACCAGTCCGGTGAAACCCGCAGCGGCCACCGCGGCCGCGACTCGGCGGCCGCCGGCAATCAGCGTTCCGTCGCGCCAGAAGTAGCCGAGCTGGTGGCAGAACAGCCACACGCAGGCCGAACCGACCAGCCCCGGGGCCGGCCCGCCCCAGTCCAGGCCGAGCCGCAGGAAATCGCAACCGAGGACCAGCGCGGCCAGGACCGCCAATACCCGCCAGCCCCAAGCCTGATGCAGGCGGGCCGTCAGCGGTACGGCGGCGACGACCCCGGCGTAGACGCCGATGAACCACAGGGGGACGAACACGACGATGCCCCACTCGAGTACACCGCGCCGACCTGTGGCCTGCACGATGAGATCGAAGACCAGCCAGACCGCCAGGAACGGTACGAGTGGTGTCACCAGCCGTCGCATCCGCGCCCCGAGGAACTTCGCCGCACCGCCGCCCGCCCGGGTGACCGCCTCCCAACCCGCGAGGTTGGCGTAGCCGCCGACGAAGAAGAACACGGGCATCACCTGCAGCACCCACGTCGCCATCCATTTGCCCGGTACGTAGCCGATCGGATTGGGCATGACGAGCGCATAGTCGCCGTCCCAGTGGGTGATCGAAAGCGACCAATGCCACAGCACGACGACGCAGATGCTCGCCGCCCGTAAGAAGTCGACGACTCGATCGCGGCTGGCGGGTGTCGCGTCGACCAGCGCGTCGAGATCGGGCAGACCGCTTCGTCGGTTGTCGATCCTCGCCTCCACTTCCGATGTGACTACAGGCCCAACGACGACTGCGCCTGCTTCAGGGTTGCCGCGGACGTTTGCAGGCCCGTGAGTTCGGGCTCGGAGAGGGACAGCTCGAGTACCTGACCGGCGCCAGCGGCGGTCACGACCGTCGGCAGTGACAGGCACACATCGCTGATCCCGTAGACGCCGTTCTGCACGGTCGACACCGGCAGCACGCGGTGCTGGTCACCCAGGATCGCCTCGACGATTCGCGCGGTCGACAACCCGATGGCCAGGCTGGTCGCGCCCTTTCCGGCGATGATCTCGTAGGCGGCGTTGACGACGTCCGCCGAGATCTGGTTGCGCGTGGCTTCGTCGAACACCACCGCGCCGCCGATGCGGAAATGCGAGGCAGGCACTCCGCCGATCGACACGGTCGACCACAACGAGATCTGCGAGTCGCCGTGTTCGCCGACGATGTATCCGTGCACATTGGCGATGGCCAGATCGGCGCGCTCGGCAATGAGATAGCGAAACCTGCTGGAATCCAACACGGTCCCGGATCCGAAGACCCGTCCGGCGGGGATGTCGACCGAACGAACCGCCGCATAGGTGACGACGTCGACCGGGTTGGTGACCAAGACGATGATCGCGTCGGGCGAGTGCTCGAGCAATTGCGGGGTCAACGCCTGGGCCATCGCTACATTGCTGGTCGCGAGGTCCAGTCGGCTCTGGCCCTCATGCTGTTTGGCACCGGCCGTGACGATGACGACCTTGGAACCAGCGGTGACGCCGACGTCGTCGGAACCGCTGATCGGGCAGTGCGGAACGAATTGGCTGCCGTGATTCAGATCGAGTACCTCGGCGCGGAGCTTCTTGGCGTCGACGTCATAGAGGGCCAGAGATCCCGCAGATCCGCGAATCAGGCAGGCATAGGCGATCGCGGTACCGACGCTGCCCATACCGACGATGCTGACCTTGTTGGATCGTCCTCTCAGTGACTCAGTCATAGCTCCATAGTTCGACGATGCCGCGCCGCGCGCGAGGGTTCGGACAGATTCGTCAGCCAAGTGGCCACCACAACGGGATCACCACCATCGCGACTGTAAACCACGCCACCATCGTGACAATGCCGAGCCGCCAGTAGTCGCTGAAACGACAACCGCCCGGATGCATGACGATCATATTCGCCGGTGTCGCAATCGGAGTGAGCAACGATGCCGCGCCCGCGAGCGCCACCAAAATCAGCGTTGCCTGCACCGAGACGCCGCTGTCGACCGCAGCCGCCACCGCGATCGGTATCACGACCAGCACCGTGGCGACATTCGAGATGAACTGGCCGAGCAGCGCGGTGAGCACGAACAGCAGGCTCAATAGGAGGTATGGGCAGTGGTTTCCGACCGCATCGACAATCGGCGTGGCGAGCTGCTCTGCGGCCCCGCTGGTCTGGACCGCTGTAGACAGCGGGATGAGCGCGCCGATGAGGATGATCGTCTGCCAGGGGATCGCACGGTATACCAGGTCCGTTCGCACCACGCGCAACGCCACCATCGCCAGTGCAGCCAGCAAGGCCGCCACCGCCGGCGGCACGATACCGGTCACGAGCAAACCGACCATCGCCGCGAGCACAACAAGCGCTCGCGGCGATGGTCGGTCGAGCGCGACGGTCTGGCGCCGCACGTCCTCGGTGGAATCGACGACCAGCATGCCGGAGGCGGTCAACCGGTCGATCGCGGACCATTGGCCACGCACCAGGATGGGGTCACCTTGGGAAAACTCGACGACACGTGCGCCGAGGTCGGCGTACATTCGATGCACCGACAAAACGGTGACTCCGGCAACGGACATTCCGGGAAAAGCCTTAACACCCAACCAATTTGATCGAGGCGGGATCACCAGCTCCGCGAGACCGCTGTCGCGGCCCAACAAGTCGGCGTCCGGCTGGGTCACCACGCGCTCGATCGAGCAGCCGGCGTCTTCGGCGAACGCGGCGACTCCCGCACTACAGCCGAATGCCAACGGGATCAACGCCTTTGACGGTGGAATCCGGGCGCGGCGCACCACCGCGGTAGTAACCGGTACCAGCGCCGCAGCCGCCCCGTTGACGGTGATGATTGCGCTGACCACCGCGCCCAGCGCCAGCACGGTGGTCACCAACCGCGCGTAAACCCGTCCCGCCAACCGGGCCAGAGTCCCGCTGCCCCAGGCCGTGACCCCGGACGCCTCCAGACCCTCGCTGACCACAAACAGTGATGCGATGAACACGATCACCGCGTCACCGAACCCACTGAAGAGCGTTCTCGTGTCGATCAGTCCGGTGAAGTACAGAGTCAACGCGACACCGATCGCGACCACCTCGACCGGAAGCCGGTTCCAGATGAACAATGCGACGGCGATGCCGACGATCACCAGGCTCAGTGCGGCGTCGGACATGTGATCGTATGGCTCGTGCCTGTTGTGGGGCGCTGACCGGCTACCGCCTCGGGTCCGGCTTGGGTGATGTCGGGGTCGATTGGTTCGACGTGCTGCACGATGTGTCGATTATCCCGACGATCACGTCAACTCGCCGCGAATTTCGCGAGCCGCCGGGCGGTCGGAGCTGCATCGACTCCCGAACCGGTCATGCGACGGCCGGGCGATGACGATAATGGCGCTATGACAACCCCCGCCGACCTTCAGGTTTCTCCCTGGGAACTGCGGTGGTCCGGGTTTGAACTCGACGCGTTGCCCGACATCGAATCGATCTTCGCGTTGTCGAACGGCCACATCGGGTTGCGCGGAACCCTCGACGAGGGTGAGCCGCTGGGCACACCCGGTACCTACTTGAACGGGTTCTACGAGAATCACGAATTGCCCTACGCCGAAGGCGGATACGGGTACCCCGAAGACGGCCAGACCATCGTGAATGTGACCGACGGGAAGATCATTCAGCTGTTCGTTCAGGATTCGCCGATGGACATGCGCTACGGCAGAGTGATCGAACACGAATACAGCCTGGATCTGCGCGCGGGCACACTGCGCCGCAACACCGTATGGGCCTCCCAAACAGGGCGGTGCGTACGGATCAGGTCAGAGCGGCTGGTCTCCTTCAGTCAACGCGCCGTGGCCGCGATCCGCTACGAGGTCGAGCCGCTGGACTCGATGTTGGAACTAGTCGTGCAATCCGATCTGCTGGCCAACGAGGAGGTCGCCACCCCTGGTGACGACCCCCGACTGGCAGCCGCACTGGAGCGGCCACTGGTTGCGAATTTCGCTGCGGCAAACGGAAAGTCGGCAGTGCTGGTTCATCACACCAGGCGCTCGGGATTGCGTGTGGCCGCCGGAATGGATCATCAGCTCGATGACCTGCCGGGAAGCGTGTGCGATATTCAAGCCGAAGAAGACCTCGCGCGAATGACGGTTGCCGTCGACCTGCCCAAGGGGCAGCTGCTGCGGATGACGAAGTTCCTCGCGTATGGATGGTCGAGCAGGCGCTCCACCCCGGCATTGCGCGCGCAGGTGGACGCCGCCCTTGCGGCCGCGAAGCAGACCGGATGGGACAACCTGCTCAGACGGCAACGCGAGTATCTCGACGCGTTCTGGTCCCACGCCGACATCGAGATCGACGGGGATCCAGAGCTCCAACACGCGATTCGGTTCGCGCTGTTTCAAGTGCTCCAGGCCGGCGCCCGAGGGGAGAGTCGACCCATATCGGCGAAAGGCCTGACGGGTACCGGCTACGGCGGGCACGCGTTCTGGGATACCGAGACCTACGTGCTGCCCGTGCTGACCCACACCATGCCGGAGGCGGCTGCGGCCGCTCTGCGCTGGCGGCATTCGACACTGGAAAAAGCCCAACGGCGCGCGCATGAACTCGCGCACAGCGGAGCCATGTTTCCGTGGCGGACGATCGACGGTGAAGAATGTTCCGGCTACTGGCCCGCAGGCACGGCAGCGGTCCACGTGACGGCCGACATCGCCTACGCGACGGCACAATACATCGCGGCGACCGGTGATCAGCAATTCGAAAGCGATCGCGGTGTAGAACTTCTCGTCGAGACCGCCCGCCTGTGGGTGAGCCTGGGCCACCATGATTCCACCGGGCAGTTTCGCATCGACGGCGTCACCGGACCCGACGAATACACGGCGCTGGTCGATAACAACCTATTCACCAATCTGATGGCGCAGCACAATCTGACCGAGGCCGCCAACGCGTGTGAGCGGTGCCCGGCGGTCGCCCGCAGTCTCGGGGTCAGTGCCCAAGAAACGGCCAAATGGCGGGTCGCGGCTTCCAACATGGTGGTGCCGTTCAATCCGGATTTGGGAGTGCACGAGCAGTCGGAGAGCTTCACCCGGATGGCGCTGTGGGACTTTGCCGCGACGTCTGCCAGCGACTATCCACTCCTGCTGCACTATCCGTACTTCGAGCTGTATCGCACTCAGGTGGTCAAGCAGGCGGACCTCACGCTGGCGATGTATCTGCGGGGTGACGCCTTCACCGAGGAAGAGAAGGTCCGCAACTTCGAGTACTACGAAGCGTTGACCGTCCGTGACTCGTCGTTGTCGGCTTCCGCGCAGGGGGTGATAGCTGCAGAGGTCGGCTACCTGCAGCTCGCTTACGACTACCTGGTCGAAACCGCATTCATCGATCTGCACAATCTGCACGGCAACGTCTCCAGCGGTTTGCATATCGCAGCGCTCGCCGGGACATGGCTCGTCTGCGTGGCCGGGTTCGGTGGAATGCGTTGTCGCGGAACCGAGTTGACTTTTGCGCCCGCACTCCCGACGACACTGGATCGAATGAAGTTCACGATCCTCTGGCGCGGCAGTTGCCTGTCGGTGGAGATGACCGCTGGAGAGGTCACGTATCGACTCCACTCGGGTGAGCCGGTACAACTCACCCACTACGGGCAGCCGTTGACGGTCGGTGACGAACCCGTCAACGTGCCGATCCCGAACCGAACCCAACGGGGCAAGGTCGAGTTCCCCGCGCATCGCGCGCCGTACCGACGAGCGTGAATCGAGCCGGTCCCATTGACCGGTCCCGCGGCCGGGTTAGAGCGATCCGAGATCGTCGGGCACGTCGACCGCGTGTTCGCGCAGCGCTTCGAGCGAGATGACCTCGAGCGTGCGCTCATGTGTCGACGCCAGCACCACCGGCGCGGCGAAGCCGTCCTGATAGGCCTTCAACCAGTTCACCGCGGTGACGCACCAGCGGTCGCCCGGCCGCAGGCCGGGGAAGCGGTACTCAGGTCGAGGTGTGGAGAGGTCGTTGCCGATGGACCGCTGGTGCCCGAGGAACTCCGCCGTCACCACCGCGCAGATGGTGTGGCTCCCGAGATCCTCGGGTCCGGTCGAGCAGCACCCGTCCCGGTAGAAGCCGGTCATCGGGTCGGAACTGCACGGCTCCAGCGGCTCGCCGAGCACATTGAGTTCAGCCACAAGTCGTCCGTCATTTTGGAGGGTCCTAATATTCAGTACTACCCGAACATATTCGAACCAACGAGGAGCATCCGGCATGGCCGCGCTCAGGACTGGCGACGGATTTCCCGACATCGTCGTGACCGCTGTCGCCTCGACGACAGCGCTGGCCACCGACGCCGAAGAGACTTGGCAGCTGCTCCAGCAGGGCCGAAGCGGCATCCGGGCGCTCGACAAGTGGTTCATCGACGAGTTCGACTCGCCGGTCCGTATCGGGGGCGCGATCCTCGAGAATCTCGACGAGCACCTGGACCGCGTCGAACGGCGCCGGACGTCATACATGCAGAAGATGTCGACCGTGCTGAGCCGCAGGCTTTGGGAGATCGCGGGCAATCCCGACGTCGACACCCGGAGGCTGGCGGTGTCGGTCGGGCTCGCGCTCGGCAGCACCGAGGAGATCCCGCTCCAGCATGATCTCTGGCGGCAGAAGGGCCTGCGCGCCGTGTCCCCGCTGACCATCCAGATGTACATGCCCAACGGGGCGGCCGCCGCGGTAGGACTGGACCGGAAGGCGAAGGCCGGCATCATCTCGCCGGTGATGGCCGACGCCTCGGGCGCCGCGGCCATCGCCCAGGGCTGGCGACACCTCGTCCTCGGCGAGGCCGACATGGTGATCTGCGGCGGCGTCGAGACCCATATCGAGGCGGTGCCGATTGCGGCGTTCAGCCTGCAGGGGCTGCTGTCGACCAGCAACGACGACCCCGCAGCCGCTTGCCGACCTTTCGACAAGGACCGCGACGGCATGGTGTTCGGCGAGGGCGGCGCGTTGATGATCATCGAAACCGAGGAGCACGCCAAGGCGCGCGGTGCGAAACCGCTGGCCCGACTGATGGGCGCGGCCATGACCTCGGACGCCTATGACTTCACCGAGCCCGATCCCGACGGTGAGCGCGCCAGCGACGCGATCACCCGGGCGATCGAATTGGCGGGCCTGACGGCCACCGACATCGACCACATCAACGCACACGCCACCGGGACCGTTCACGGGGATCTGGCCGAGGCCAGGGCCATCCGCAAGGCGCTCGGCGACCACTCGCCCGCGGTGTACGCGCCGAAGGCGGCGTTGGGGCATTCTCTGGGGTCCGCCGGCGCGATCGAGGCCGTGTTGACGGTTCAGGCGCTGCGCGACGGGGTCGTTCCGCCCACGCTCAACCTCAAGGACCTCGACCCGCAGATCGACCTCGACGTGGTCGCCGAGGGCCCGCGCCGGGCCGACTACCGCTACGCGGTCACCAACTCGTTCGGGCTCGGCGGCTACAACGTCTCGTTGGTTTTCGGCGCCTACTAGCGGCTATTTGGTCAGCGTGAACTGTCCGACGTAGCTGACGTTGCGCGAGAAGAAGTCCGAGCAGCCGCGCAGGTACTTCATATAGCGGTCGTAGACCTCTTGCGACGTCGCCGCGATCGCCTGATCCTTGGCGGCCTCCAGCTTCTCGGCCCACGTATCCAGCGTGCGCACGTAGTGCGGGGTCATGTCGTCGAACTCGGCGACGGTGAAGCCGGCGTTCCCCGCGAACTCGTAGACGTCCTCGTCGCACGGCACGGCGCCGCCGGGGAAGATCTCCTTGGCGATGAACCGCATGAACTTCAGGTCCGACATCACGATCGGGATCCCCAACTCCGGCCAGCGCTTGAGCGGGTGGCCCATGATCGTCTGCAGCACCATCCGGCCGTCGGCGGGCATGACGCGGTGGCAGGTGTCGAAGAACGCCTTGTACTTCGTCTTGGGCCACGCCTCGAACGCCTCGATGGACACGATGCGGTCGACCGGCTCGTCGAACTCCTCCCAGCCTTTGAGCAGCACCCGCCGGGAGCGTTCCGTGGCGACCGCATCGAGGATCTGCTGACCGAGCGCGTGCTGGTTGCGGCTGAGCGTCAGCCCGACCACGTTCACGTCGTAGGTCTCGATCGCGCGCTTCATCACCGAACCCCAGCCGCAGCCGACGTCGAGCAGCGTCATCCCCGGTTGCAGGTCGAGCTTGCGCAGCGCCCGGTCGATCTTGGCGTACTGCGCCTCCTCGAGGGACATGTCGTCACGTTCGTAGAACGCACAGCTGTAGGTCCGCGTCGGATCCTGAAAGAGGCCGAAGAAGTCGTTCGAGAGGTCGTAGTGGGCTTGAACGTCCTCGTACGCCACCTTCATCGTCGTCCCCGAACTATCCGACATGTTCCTTTGGCCTCCTATGCGGTTACGCGACCCCGACGACCCCGTAACGACCAAGTGTTATATCGCACTTTGCCTAACCCGGCTAAGCAGCCGCCTTCTCGCATGTGAACTGAGCGACGTCGGTGTAGCCGTCGCGGAAAAGATCGGCGCAGCCGGTCAAGTATTTGCGGAAGCGCTCGTAGATCTGCTCGTTGGTGATCTCGATGGCCTCGTCCTTTTTCGCCTCCAAGTTGGCTGCCCAGGTATCGAGCGTCTTGACGTAGTGCGACTGCAGGTGCTGCTCACGGGTGACCGTGTAGCCGGCCTTGTTTGCGTGCTCCCGCACCATCGAGGCCAGTGGCAAACGTCCGCCGGGATAAATCTCGTCCATGATGAACTTGATGAATCTCACCCGGGACATGGTCAGCGGCAGGCCTTTCGCCTTGATCTCCTCGTCCTCGGGAATGATGATCGTGTGTAGCATCATCACGCCGTCGTCGGGCATCCAGTTGAAGGTCTTCTTGAAGTAGTCGTCGTACTTGTTGAAGCCGAAGTGCTCGAACGCGCCGATCGAGACGATCCGGTCGACCCGGCCCTCGAATTCCTCCCACGGCTGCAACCGGACTTCCATCTTCCGGTCGCTCTTGATGTTGGCGAACCGGTTCTCCTCGATGTGACGCTTCTGGTTCTCGCTCAGCGTGAGGCCGATGACGTTCACGTCGTACTTCTCCACGGCCCGCTGGATCGTCGAACCCCAACCGCAGCCGATGTCGAGCAGCGTCATTCCGGGCTGCAGGCCCAGCTTGCCCAGTGACAGGTCGACCTTCGCGAGCTGCGCCTGCTCCAGCGTGTAGTCGTCTTTCTCGAAGTAGGCGCAGCTGTAGGTCTGCGACGGGTCCTGCCAGAGCTTGAAGAACTCGTTGGAGATGTCGTAGTGGAACTGGACTTCCTTTTTGTCCGATCCCCGCGTCTGCGCTGCGGATTTGGACAGCCACTTCGACTGCGCCTGTTCTGTCGAGCTCTGCTGTGTATCTGAGGTTCCCACCACGGTCCACCCTTAGAAACTGATCGAGGGACGAATATTCGACTATCGCGCAGTTTTCTTCGACACGATGGTGAAACAGTACCTCCGACCATTGCGGTGGTGATGGGCGGCACACGACATCGGACTAGATTTTCGAGTTCCGGGTCATCCAGCGCATCACCTGCCAACCGATGAAAACCGGCAGCCAGATCGTCACCACCCGATAGAGCAGAACCGACGGCACGGCGACGGCGGCGGGCATGCCGAACGCCGCCAGGCCGCCGATCAGCGCCGCCTCGACCGCGCCGATCCCGCCCGGAGTCGGCGCGGCCGAGGCCAGCGTGCCGCCGACCATCGTCACCACGGTGACAGTGATGAACGACGTGTCACCGCCGAAGGCCTCGATCGCCGCCCACAGCGCGAACGCGTTGCCCAGCGTCGTCGCCGCACAACCGGCCATGATGATTGCCAGTCGTCGGGGTTCGCGAGCCAGCGCGATGAGGTGTCCGACCACCTCCTCCAGCCGCGGCCGCACCGCCGTCGACAGCCACCGTCGCAGCTTCGGCACCAACAGAAATGTCCCGACCAAACCGAGCAGCACCCCGCCGATCAGGTACAGCAACGTCACGTTGGGAACGAAGCGCGACAGGTCCGCCGATACGCCGGCCGCCGTGGAGAAGAAGATGAGCAACCCCAGGTGGGTGATGACCTGAACCGACTGCTGCAGCGCCACCGCGGTGGTGGCGCGCATCGGGCTCACTCCGCCCTTCTGCAGATACCGCGCGGACAACGCCAGCCCGCCCACTCCCGCGGGCGTCGTGGTGGCGGCGAACTTGTTGGCCACCTGCATGACGATGAGCCCCCACAGGCTGACCAGCCCATCGGCACACGCCCAAAGTGCCGCCGCCGCACCGAGATACGTCAGGCTCGTGGCGGCCAGCCCGAGTAGGGCCCACCACCAGTTCGCGGTCCGCAGTTCGGTGACGAACGTCGGCACCGAGGACAGGAACGGGTACGCGACGTAGACCAGCGCGGCCAGCAGTACCAGCTGGATCACCTGGCTGCGGGTGAACCGCGTGACGGTCTCGGTGCGGATCTCGTCCACGCGGGTCTGACGCTTCACCTCGTCGCGCACGGTGGAGATGACGGCCTTGGCGTCGGTCACGGAGTTGCGGATGCGCATCGGCATCGCGGCCATGGTCAACCGCCGGGACGCGGTCAGCACCGCGTCGTTGCCGAATGCGTCGATCGCCGCCCGCACCGCCGAACCCGCGTCGTAGAGATGCGTCGTCGTCACCAGAAGTTGGGCGATGTCGCTGCGCAACTGGGCGTCGGTCGCGCCGTACTCGGCGTTGTCGAATCCGCCGAACAGCACCGCGTCACCGTCGACGGTGATCTCGCTGCTCCGCAAGTCGCCGTGCGAGATCTGGCAATCGTGCAGTTCGCGCAGCGACTCCCACACCCGGCCGACGGGTATCGAGTCGGTGCACTCGCTGATCGGGATCCCGCGGGGCGGGGTGTGGGCGTACAGCGTCCAGCCCCGGTCCAGCGCGGCGACGGCGATCGTCGAGGCGTTGGCGATCTTGAGCTCGCCGATCGCGATGGCCATCAACGCGCGGTGCTCGACGAGGCGGCGCATCGACGCGTGCAGCGGCGCGGTCTCCCGGTCGCGCAACCGCACCTTGCGCCAGAGCTGCAGCAACACACCGCCGCCGCGCTGGTGCGGTCCGTACAGTTCCATCACCGCGGCGGCCTGCTGGTCTTGGCAGGTGGCGGTGAGCACGAGCGGTCCGGCCCCGGCGGGGCGCACCACCTGCAAGCCGGTGACGACGCAACCGCGCCGCGCCATCGCCCGCACCGCTCCGTCGAGGGGCACCTCCAAGCCCGGGGTTCCGACGACCAGCACCACCAGGGCCCCGACGAACCACCCGGCGGCCAGCCCCATGAGCGAGCGGGCCGGCACCACCGCGCTGACCACCAGGTGAATCGGCACGAACGCGAGCAGCAGCGCCCACCACCAGCGCCGCCAGCGGGCAGGCAGCCAAGGCCCGGAGACGGTGAGCACCGCGGCGAGCATCGCGATCCAGCGCGGGTCGTCGACGAATTGGGAGGCGAACGTGTCAAGGCGTCCGGACAGGTCGAAATGCCAGCGCGGCGCCGTCAGCCCCAGACCGCTGATCGACAACGCGGAGCCGGCGATGACGGCCGCCGCGGCGTAGGCGCCGAGCAGCTTCCACTGCCGCGACAGGATCAGGCTGACCAGGATGACGAACGGCAGCGCGACGATCGCGATGCCGTAGACGAGGTACACCAGGTTGGCCTGGGTCGGCGTCAGGACCGCGACGATCTCGGAGATCGAGCGTTCCAGCGCCACCCACTCGTTGCGGGTGATCAGCGAGCCGGTGATGACGACCGCGAGGAGCAGCGCGGCCAGCACGACGCGGACGATGTCGTTGGTCCGCCTCGTCAAAGGCTGCAGCAGGCTGCCGGAGACGGCGATATCCCGTCCGTCAACGCGCATGTATCAACGATCTTCTCCGGTCGGGGGCCACGTCGGTAACGACCCGCCGTCAACTTAGCCGCTGACCCGTGGAAAGCGGCTCATTGGCCGACCGGGGACCGCGAAGTCAGATCGCGTACTGCCTCGGCTCGTGCTGTACGGAGATCCAGTGTTCGGTGGTGAATTCGTCGACGGCCCACTGGCCGCCGAAGCGACCGATCCCGGACGCCTTCTCCCCGCCGAAGGCCGTGTTGGCGTCGTCGTTGACCGGCGCGTCGTTGACGTGGGTCATCCCGGTGTCGATGCGACGGGCGAAGCGCACCGCGCGTTCGATGTCGCCGCTGAAGACCGCCGACGACAGCCCGTATTCGGTGGCGTTGGCCAGCCGCAGCGCGTCCTCGTCGCCGTCGGCCCGGACCACCGTCATCACCGGCCCGAAGACCTCCTCGCGGGCGGTCGCCACGTCGTTGGAGCCGGTGAGGATGTGCGGTGGTAGGCACTGGCCGGTCGGGCCGAATGGATCGCCGCCGGTCAGCAGGGAGGCGCCGTCGCCGCGGGCTCGATCGAGCTTGTCCTGGATCGACTCCACCTGTGAGCTGTTGATGATCGGGCCGAGGTCGGTCTGTGGATCTCGCGGATCGCCGACGCGCAGCTGTTTGGTCCGGTCGACGAAACGGTCAAGGAACTCGTCGAAGACACGAGTGTCGACGATCGTCCGGTTGCCGATCATGCAGATCTGGCCCTGGTGGAAGAAGGAGCCGAACACCGCGGCCCGCACCGCGAGGTCGAGATCGGCGTCCTCGAGCACGACGATGGGACCGTTGCCGCCGAGTTCGAGTGCGGTGCGCTTGATCCCAGCCTTGGCCGCGATGCCCTCGCCGACGGGTGTGGAGCCGGTGAACGAGACGACGCGCGCTGTCGGGTGCGCCACGATCGCGTCGCCGATATCCGAGCCCGATCCGATGACCACAGACAACAGGCCCGGCGGCAGGCCGGCCTCCTCGAAGATCCGCGCCAGCAGCAGACCGCCGGTGACCGGGGTGTCGCCCGCGGGTTTGAGCACCACCGCGTTGCCGACGGCGAGTGCGGGCGCCACCGAACGGTTCGACAGTTGCATTGGGAAGTTCCACGGCGAGATCACCGCGACCACACCGACGGGCTCGCGGTAGATGCGGCTCTCCTTGCCGGGGATGTCCGACGGCATGATCTTGCCCTCGACGTGGTGGGGCATCGACGAGGCTTCCCACAGCACCGAGCGCACGAGGTTCCACTCGAGTTCGGCCTTGGCCAGGGTGCCGCCGGTCTCGCGGACCAACCAGTCGGTGATCTCGTCCTTGCGGTCGCCCATCACGTCGGCGGCGTCGCGCATCACCTGAGCGCGGGCCATGGGCGGTTGTGCCGCCCAATCCCGTTGTGCTGCTTCGGCAGTCGCGTACGCCTCGTCGAGATCGTCGGCGTCGGCCTGCGGGATCTCGGTCAGCACATCGCCGGTGTAGGGGTCGCTGTCCTGCCGGGTCTTGCCCGACGAGCCGGCACGCCACTGCTTGCCGATCGGGATGGTGTCGAAGGCGGGATAATTGCTCATGGGCACGATCTACCCGATACGGGGGGCGTTACTCGGGTCGCCGTAGACGCAAGAAGCGGCTGTTCCCAAATGCGCGACCCGCTCGTACTCTATTAGGCATGAGTACAACAACGGCGACGGCGCTGCCGCCGGGTCCTCGGTTCCCGTCGTTCGCAATGCTGTTGCTGATGATGCGGTGGTGGCCGCAGATCGTGTCGATCTGCCAACGCCGTTACGGCAACGTGTTCACGCTGACCAATTCCATGGTGGGCTCGATGGTCTATCTCTCCGATCCCGCCGACATCAAGACGGTGTTCGCCGGTGACCCGCGGATCTACCATGCCGGCGAAGCGAATTCGATGCTGGCAGGACTCTTGGGGGACAGCTCGGTGCTCGTCGTCGACGACGAGGTGCACCGCGAGCGCCGCCGACTGATGATGGCGCCGTTCCACCGTGACGCGGTCGCGCGGCAAGCCGACATAATGGCCGAGATCGCGGCGGAGAACATCGCCGGTTGGCCGGTCGGCAGGCCGTTCTCGGTGGCGCCGAAGATGTCGGAGATCACCCTCGAGGTGATCCTGCGGACCGTAATCGGCGCCAGCGATCCGCAACGGCTGGCCGCACTGCGCGAGGTGATGCCGCAACTGCTGAACGTCGGGCCGTGGGCGTCGGTGGCGATCGCCAAACCCAAGCTGCTGAGACACCGACTCTGGCAGCGGTTGCGCCGCAACATGGATCGCGCCGACCAACTCCTGTATGCCGAGATCGCGGACCGTCGCGCCGATCCGAATCTCGCCGAGCGCACCGATGCACTGGCGATGCTGGTGCGCGCCGGGGTCGACGACGGCGCCGGGATGAGCGATCGAGAGCTGCGCGATCAACTGATCACGCTGCTGGTCGCCGGACATGACACCACCGCGACCGGGTTGTCCTGGGCACTTGAGCGCTTGACCCGCAATCCGGATGTGTTGTCAAAGGCTGTGCGGGCGGCGGAATCCGGCGACGACGAGTATCTGGACGCGATCGCGAAGGAGACGCTGCGGATCCGCCCGGTCGTTCCCGACGTCGGCCGAATCCTCACCGAGCCGGTGCAGATCGCCGGCTATCGGCTGCCCGCGGGGGTGATGGTGGTTCCGAGCATCACGCTGGTGCACGACGATGCCGCTATCTACCCCGACCCCGACCGTTTAGATCCGGATCGCATGGTCGGTGCGACGCTGAGCCCGACGACGTGGTTCCCGTTCGGTGGCGGCAATCGTCGTTGTCTCGGTGCGGGATTCGCGATGGTGGAGATGCGCGTGGTGCTGCGTGAGGTGCTTCGCCGCGTCGAGCTGGCGACGACCACCTCTTCAGGCGAACGGCAGAAGCTCAAGCACGTGATCATGACACCGCATCGCGGTGCGCGAATCACGGTGTCGGCGAGGAAGATTGTCGCGTCAACGGCGGCGGATCAAGCTGCATCAAGATCCGCCACCGCCGACACGTCACCCGCGACGCAGAACTGATCAGGGGATGTCGGTGGCGGGCACGCTGCCGCAACCGACTCCGGGAATGCACCCGGCGGCGCCTTGCGGTCCGGCGACGCCGGACGGTCCGCCGGGAATGGCGCCCGCGGCACCTTCGGGTCCGGCTGTGCCACCCGGGCCGCCGGGGATGGCGCCCGTCGCGCCCTGCGGTCCGGCCGCGCCCGCGGGGCCGCCGGGGATGGCGCCCGCGGCACCTTCGGGTCCGGCCACGCCGGCCGGTCCGCCGGGGATCGCGCCCGCCGCGCCCTCGGGTCCGGCCACACCGGCGGGTCCGCCGGGAACCGCTCCGGCCGCGGCCGGAGCACCCGGAGGAGGCGGCGGTGTCCACATACCCGGCGCGGGTGCGGGAGCGGGCGCTGGGGCAGGGGCGACCGCGCAGCCCGTGCCCGCGGGGTCGACGCAGCCCGAGGGGCCACCGGTCGGGAGGAACGACGGCGAAGCAAAGCCTGCAGGCGCGGCGGCGATCGCAGCAGCCGCCGCACCGGCTACGAAGAGCGGTGAAATCTTCTTCAGGTTGGTCAACATGACGGTGCTGTTACCACCATCTGCAGAGCTCAAACCTCAAATCCCCGCCTCCAGCCCCCGCGAGCGACCATCTCCAACTCCGCGAGCGACCGTGTCTGTGCACCGACACCCCGCGTTCGGCCGTACAAAGGCGGTCGCTCGCGGATCGTCGGCGCAAAAGACCGGCCACCACCGACACCGTCAGCAACTCATCCCACCGGGACCCATCACGCCCTCGGGAGCACCACCACGGCAGGCCCGAGGCCGCCGGCAAACAACAGCGCAGAATATAAAGAGATCCTGGCAAAACATGATGTAACTTCAATCGACACACGATGCGGGGTTTGGCCGCTGTCGAGGGGTTAATAGAGACGGTGGACGCGACACCATTCGGGCACTACCAGCTGCAGGAGTTGATCGGCCGCGGCGGTATGGGCGAGGTCTATCGCGCCTATGACACCAAGACCGACCGCATCGTCGCGCTGAAGGTGTTGCCGCCGTCCATGGCCGCCGACGAGATCTTCCAACAGCGCTTCCGGCGCGAGTCGCAGGCCGCCGCCGGGCTCAACGACCCGCACGTCGTGCCGATCCACGGATTCGGCGAGATCGACGGCCGCCTCTACCTCGACATGCGCCTCATCGAGGGCCGCAACTTGGGCGCCATCCTCAAGGACGCCGGTAAACGCCCGCTCGACACGACGCTGGCGGTCAAGATCGTCGAACAGGTGGCGATGGCGCTCGACGCCGCGCACGCCCGCGGCCTGATCCACCGCGACATCAAGCCGTCGAACATCTTGGTCACCGAACGCCAATTCGTGTACCTCATCGACTTCGGCCTGGCCCGCAGCGCGGGTGAGAAGGGCTTGACCACCGCGGGCAGCACGCTCGGGACGATGGCCTACATGGCCCCCGAACGCTTCGAGGGCAAACCGGTCGATCAGACCGCCGACATCTACGCATTGGCATGCGTGCTCTAC
Organism: Mycobacterium sp. GA-1199; assembly: GCF_001500045.1. Taxonomy (GTDB): domain Bacteria; phylum Actinomycetota; class Actinomycetes; order Mycobacteriales; family Mycobacteriaceae; genus Mycobacterium. Next base: position 17,912 of record NZ_LQIX01000018.1, on the reverse strand, counting down.
GAGTGCCTGACCGGCGTGCGCCCATATCCCGCCGACAGCCTCGAGCAGCAGATCGCCGGCCACACGAACAAGGACGTGCCGAAGCCGTCGGCCGTCGACCCGCGATTGGCCGCCTTCGACGAGGTCATCGCCAAAGGCATGGCCAAGACGCCGGCCAAGCGCTATCGGAAGGGCGGCGACCTCGCCGACGCCGCACGCCGGGCGCTCACCGCACCGGTGCGCACCGCGGGCAGCGGCAGACATCAGGCGCGACGGACGCCGACAAACGTCCGGCGGGTGCCGCGCCGGGCGTTGGCGGTGGCGGCGTCGGTCGTGCTGGTCGCGGCGCTGGGCACGTTCGGCGTACTGCAGTGGCGCGGCGACGGTAGCGCCCGACCGGCCAGCATCGAAGAGACCACAGCGCCGCCGCCCGCCGCCGACGGCGCGGTGGCATCGATCGCGGCCACGGTGCCCGAGGACATCCGGTCGACGGGCAAGCTCGTCATCGGTGTCAACACCCCTTATGCGCCAAACGAATTCAAGGATGCCGACGGCCAGATCGTCGGCTTCGACGTCGATCTGATGAATGCGGTCGCCCGAACCCTGGGCCTGGTTCCCGAATACCGCGAAACCGCGTTCGAGGCGATCCTGCCGTCGGTGCGGGCGGGCGACTTCAACGTCGGCATGTCATCGGTCACCGACACCAAGGAGCGCGAGGAGTCGGTCGACTTCGTCACCTACTTCCAGGCGGGCACGCTGTGGGCGCAGCGGACGGGGTCAGGGTTCACCCCGGCCGACGCATGCGGGCTCCGTATCGGCGTGGCGTACGCGACGCTTCAGCAGACCGAGGAGATTCCGGCAAAGAGCAAGGAGTGCGTGGCCGCCGGCTCGGCGCCCATCGACGAAGTCGTCCACGTGACGCAGGACGACCTCACCAAGGCGCTGATCAACGGTGAGGTCGACGTCATGGCCACGGACTCGCCGGTCGCGGGCTTCGCGATCAAGACCTCGGGCGGTGCGCTGGAGGCCGCCGGGGATGTCTTCAACTCCGCGCCCTATGGCTGGCCGGTGGCCAAGGGCTCCGGGCTGGCGGAGTCGCTGCGTCAGGCGTTGGCGCATCTGATCTCCACCGGCGAGTACCGCACCATCGCCCTGATGTGGGGCGTGGAGAAGGGCATGATCTCCACGCCGCAGATCAACGGCGCGACCCGCTGACCGTTGGCCGTCGCCAGCCGGCGTGTAACCTGGAGCTAGCCGTCTCCGGTCAGCAGCCATCTTTTCCACGCGATGGATCTGCGTCTTGATACCGCGCGCCAGTCGACACCGGCCGCTGCGGAACGTAACGAAGGACTTGCTACATGCAGTCGAACGACCTGTTCTCACACCCTCAGAAGCCCGAGTTCACCTCGAACGAAGACCACTCCACCGAACCCGTCACCAATCCGGTGTTCTCCGACCGCCCTGAACGCGGTCCGTCCACACCCTCGGCATGAACGGCCTCACGGGGACGCGGCGGCTGGCCCGACCCGTCCGCCTCGTGCTCGCGCGCAAACTCGGCTCAGACATCGACGGCGCGTGGTGGCCCCACACCGGATCTGTCGCCGGTGAGCTACCCGAGCTGATCGAAACCCTGCACAAGACGCTCGGCGAGATCATCGACATCAGGGTGAACTGGGCGGCCACCGAGGGCACGCTTGACTACAACTCGATCCTGTCGAGCACCCGCACCAAGAGCCCCGCCCCGCGCCGGGCACATCGACTGATGGTCGTCGCCGGGCGCTCGGCTTCGGTGAAACTCCTTGTGATACCGCACATGACGACGCCCGCGCTCGGTGCGATGGTCATGCGGTGCGCGGCCGGCAGATCTTACGACGGCTCGCCGGAATGCGCGCAGTGGAGCGAAGCCGCCGACACCGTCATCCGTGACGCCCAGTCCGACAGCGTGGCCTGGACGGCCAAGGCCTGATCTTCTAGCGCACCACGATCGTGTGCTCGCCGCGGGGCACCAGCTCGCCGATCACGGGCGCGCCCGGAATCTCGCCGGCGATCAGCAGACCACCCGACGTCTGCGCATCGGCGAGCAGCAATGCCTCATTTTCGTCGACGGCGGACAGATCGACATGCGGTGCCACCCAGTCCAGGTTGCGCCGGGTTCCGCCGCTGACATAGCCCTGCGCCAACGCATCTCGTGCGCCGTCGATGTAGGGCACCGCCGCGCTGTCGATCACCGCGGTGACGCCGCTGGCGCGGGCCAGCTTGTGCAGGTGTCCGAGTAGTCCGAACCCCGTTATGTCGGTGGCGCATTCGGCACCGGCATCAACGGCCGCCCGCGCAGCGTCGGCGTTCAGCGTGGTCATCACCGCGATCGCCTCCGGGAACGTCTCACCGGTGTTCTTGTGCCGGCTGTTGAGCACCCCGACACCCAGCGGCTTGGTCAATGACAGGGGCACACCGGGTTTACCTGCGTCGTTGCGCAGCAACCGATTCGGATCGCCGACACCGGTGACGGCAAGCCCGTATTTCGGTTCCGGGTCGTCGACGCTGTGCCCGCCGGCCAAGTGGCAGCCCGCGGCCCCACACACATCCAGGCCGCCGCGCAACACCTCCCTGACCAACTCGAACGGCAACACATCGCGCGGCCAGCCCAGCAGGTTCACCGCGACGACCGGACGCCCGCCCATCGCGTACACATCCGACAGCGCGTTCGTGGCCGCGATCCGCCCCCAGTCGTACGGATCGTCGACCACCGGGGTGAAGAAGTCCGTCGTCGCGATCAACGCCAGGCCAACGCGTGAACCGACGCCTTCGATGCGCACCGCCGCCGCGTCGTCACCGTCGTCGAGACCCACCAGCAGTTCGCCGACCGGATCGCGCGGCGCGGCGCCGGTCAGGCCACGGACCACGTCCTCGAGCTCACCGGGCGGGATCTTGCATGCGCAGCCCCCGCCATGGGCGTACTGGGTCAGTCGGTAGGTCATCTGCTCCGTCACAGCCTCCATGCTGCCTGGCATGATCGGGCCGTGGGTCAGGGAGGCGTATCCGGTCTGGTGACCGGCGCGGTCTTCAAAATCGCTGAGCGGCAGATTCTGTCGCTGGCGGGTTCGATTCCCGTCCGCCTCCGCCACCCATTCCGGTGATCAGCCGTCCCACACGACCAGGCCGTCGTCGCGGATCCGTGCCCCGTCGGACGGCTCGTGCGGCAACAGCCGACCGTCGTGCATGAGGTGTTTGACCGGCACCGAGAACCGCAGCACCGCCACGTCGGCGACGATCCGCCGGTGGCAACGCCACCACACCGACTCGCTGCACATCATCGCGGTGCGTCCCTGTTTCGACTGCTCGACGAGCTCGGTCAACGCGTCCTGGAATTCCTCGGTGCGCGTGTACGCGGCGTAGGCCGCGAACTGTTTGACCCGCCACCACGGATCCTCGGGCTCGGCGCCCGCGGGCAGGCTTCTGCGCCCGCCCAGGCGCTGCTCCCAGCGGTAGGCCAATCCGGCTTTCCCGGCCCACTCGGTGATCGCGGTCCTTTCGACGTCGGGGTTGTGTCTGCTGTTCGGATAGCGGCGAATATCGACGAGCGCCTCGACCCCGGCCTCGCCCAGCAGCCGCGCGAGGGCCGACCTGTCGAGCGCACCGTGCCCCACCGACGTCAACACACCACCGGTGTACCCGATCGACGCCGTTGGGCCATGATGGCTTCATGCGACCGTCGCATTGCGCACACAAACCACGGGGGCGACGGTGACCGATCCGCGACGACGGGTGCCGCGCACCGACGCGCTGCTCGCCGATCCGCGCCTGGCCGAGGCTTCGCGGGTGCTGGGTCGAACGCTGGTGAAAACCGTTGTGGGACAGGCGCAACAACGTGCGCGCGCCGGCGAGATCGAGCCGGAGCGCGTCGCCGACGACGCGGTCGCATCGCTGCCGACCAGCGCGGCCACCCTGCGGCCGGTCATCAACGCCACCGGGGTCGTCGTGCACACCAACCTGGGGCGGGCGCCGCTGTCACAGGCGGCGGTCGACGCGGTCGTCACCGCGAGCGGCGCCACCGACGTGGAGTTCGATCTCGAGACCGGGCGCCGGGCCCGACGCGGGCGCGGGGCCCTCGCCGCGTTGGCCCGTGCGGTTCCGACCGCCGGCGGCGTGCACGTGGTCAACAACAACGCCGCCGCGCTGCTGCTCACCGCGATGACGCTGGCCCCGAACAAGGAGATCGTCGTCAGCCGCGGTGAGCTGATCGAGATCGGCGACGGCTTCCGTCTGCCCGAACTGATGGAGTCGACGGGTTCGCGCTTCCGCGAGGTCGGCACCACCAACCGCACCCATCTGCGCGATTACGCCGACGCGCTCGGCCCCGACACCGGTTTCATCCTCAAGGTGCACCCGTCGAATTACTCGGTCACGGGCTTCACGTCGACGGTCGGCGTGCCCGATCTCGCCGCACTCGACGTTCCGCTCGTCGCGGACATCGGCTCGGGACTGCTCACCCCGCACCCGCTGCTGCCCGACGAGCCCGACGCCACCACGATGCTGCGCGACGGCGCCGACCTCGTCACCGCCAGCGGGGACAAGCTGCTCGGCGGGCCCCAGGCCGGCCTGCTGTTCGGCTCGGCGGAGCTGATCGAGCGGCTGCGGCGCCATCCCGCCGCCCGGGCGCTGCGCGTCGACAAGCTGACCCTCGCCGCGCTGGAGGCCACACTCCTCGGCCCGCCGCCGCCGGTCATGCAGGCGCTCGACGCGGACGTCTCCGACTTGCGGATCCGCGCACAGAAACTGGCCGCCCAGCTGCCGGGAGCCGAGGCCGTCGACTGCACGGCCGCGGTCGGCGGTGGTGGCGCACCCGACGTCGCGCTGCCCAGCGCCGCGATCAGCCTTCCGGAGTCCTACGCGGCCCCCCTGCGAACCGGCACACCCTCGGTTGTCGGACGGCTGGAGGGCGGCCGGTGTCTGCTGGACCTGCGCACGGTGGCACCCGACGACGACGGCCTGCTCGCCCAAGCGGTGCTGGCATGTACGTCATAGCGACCGCGGGCCACGTCGACCACGGCAAGTCCACCCTCGTCGAGCGCCTCACCGGAATGTGGCCCGATCGGCTGGCCGAGGAGCAGCACCGCGGCCTGACCATCGATCTGGGCTTCGCGTGGACCACGCTCGACGGGCGTGAGGTCGCGTTCGTCGACGTGCCCGGCCACGAGCGGTTCGTCGCGAACATGCTCGCCGGCATCGGCCCCGTGCCCGCGATCATGTTCGTCGTCGCCGCGACGGAGGGCTGGATGCCGCAGTCCGACGAACACCTCGACGCGTTGCGGGCGCTCGGCGTCCGGCACCTGCTCGTGGTGATCAGCAAGTCCGACCTCGCCGACCCTGCGCCTGCGATCGGGCAGGTGCGCGAGCGGCTGCCCGACGTTCCGGTGGTGCTCGGCACAGATCTGGAAGCCGTTCGCGCCGCGGTGGTTTCGCTTGTCGACGGGCTGCCGCCACCCGACCGCGATGCCGACGTGCGGCTGTGGGTGGACCGGTCGTTCACCGTCCACGGCGCGGGCACCGTGGTGACGGGGACGCTGGCGGCGGGCACGTTGCGTGTCGGCGACGAACTCGAGCACGCGGGACGACGGGTGACGATTCGTGGCCTGCAGTCGCTCGGTCAGGATCGGCGGGAGGTCGGTGCCATCGCGCGGGTCGCGGTGAATGTGCGCGGTGTCGACCGCAGGCACATCGGCCGCGGCGACACCATCCGCACACCCGGCGCATGGTTGGACACGGCCGAAATCGACGTTTTGCTAAGGGAGCCCGGCGAATTACATCGGCAACTCGTGCTGCACGTCGGATCGGCGGCCGTCCCGGTGCGCGTACGGCCGCTCGGCGCGGCGGGTGCGCGGCTTCGGCTGACGCGTCCGCTGCCGCTGCGGGTGGGTGACATCGGATTGTTGCGTGACCCCGGCGAGCACCGGATCGCCGCGGGAGTCGAGGTGCTCGACGTCCGGCCACCCGCACTGCGCCGTCGCGGTGCGGCACGCGAGCGCGGTGAGGAACTGGCCACCGGACGAGTACGTCCCCCACTGTGTGCCCGAATAACGGAGTTGCGCGCCATGGGTTTTGGTGCCGACGGCACCCGCATCGGGGAGTGGGTGGTCGACAGCGACTGGTGGACTCAGCGTCGCCACCAGATGACCGCGGCGCTCAACGATTGGACTGCCGGGCACGACATCGCGGCGGGAATGCCATTGGAAGCTCTTCGGCGGCAGGCCGGTCTGCCAGCCGCCGAACTGCTGCTCGCGCTGTTGGAGGGCACCGGGCTTCGGGTGGCCGACGGGGTTGTGCGACGCCCGGACGCGGAGTTGCCCGCGCGCGTCGACAAGGCGGTGCGCACGGTGGAGGAGTGGTTGGCGGCCGAGCCGTTTCAAGCACCGGAGGCCGACGAACTCGCCGACCTGAACCTGGGACCGCGCGAACTCGCGGCGGCCATCCGCGCCGGACGGCTCATCAGGATCGCCGACGGCGTGGTCCTCGGCCCCGATGCCGCCGACCGCGCAGCCAAAATCCTCGCGACACTTCCGCAACCGTTCGCCGTCGCCGAGGCCAAGCGCGCGCTGAACACCACCCGGCGGGTCGCGGTGCCGCTGCTCGAACACCTCGACGCTCGAAAGATCACCCGGCGGGGCGCCGACGGCACCCGAAGGCTTCTTCTGCAGGAGCGCTGAATCAGCAAACCCATTGGCTCCACCAGCCCCACTGGCCTCTGGTGGGTTCAACATCGCAAGTGCCCGCCTCAGAGCGAATTATTCGCTCCGAGCGAATAATTCGCTGATAGCCGGGCACCAGCGAAGGGGCTCTCTGCTCGGGGCTGATGAGGCGACTGTGACTGCGGAGGCTTGCGCGGACGACCGCACGTTTCGTACAGGACCAAGCGCTCGTCCCGTCACAACCCCAGTTCGCTCAGACCCGGATGGTCGGCAGGCCGCGGGCCGGAGCGGTCCCAGCGGAACAACCGCTGTTCTTCGCTGATCGGCACATCGTTGATGCTGGCGTGGCGGGTCTTCATCAGCCCGTAGGCGGCGAACTCCCAGTTCTCGTTGCCGTACGCCCGGAACCACCGACCCTGGGCGTCGTGGTATTCGTAGGCGAACCGGACGGCGATGCGGTCGTCGCCGTAGGCCCAGAGTTCCTTGATCAGCCGATACTCGAGTTCTTTCTGCCATTTGTCGGTCAGGAACTCGATGATCTGTTCGCGGCCTTCAAGAAAGGTCGACCGGTTGCGCCACCGACTGTCCGGGGTGTACCCCTTCGCGACGCGTGCGGGATCGCGGGTATTCCAGTTATCCTCTGCGCCACGGACTTTCGCAACAGCGGTGTCGTGGCTGAACGGCGGCACCAGCGGCGTCGTGCTCATTCGCGTGTCCTTTCCTGCGCCCGTGCAGCGGCCTTACGTACAGAACCGTACGCTCGGCGTGAGCCTTCCCGCGATCGGCTAGCGTTCGGCCTTGATCACCTGCGCCAAACTGAACTGCCACCGCTCGACGAGCCGAAAACCCATATCGTGGCTGACCGCGAACGCTCGCGTCCCGCCGAACAACGGTCCCGGGGGAATCGCCACGCCCTCTTCGTGTTCGGGGGCGCCGGGATCGGCCTGCGTGATGATCCAGACGACAGCGCAGCGTTCGAGCGGTCCGACCGAGGCCTCGGGAATCAGGTTCGTGTCGAACACGTCGCGGCGGTCGGCAGCGCGCTGCCACAGGCTGACGTCGACCAGGCCGGCGTAGGCGTCGGGCCGGGCGGCCATCAGCGGCCGCATCGGCGCGGGGTGGAAGGTGACGGTGTCGTTGACCAGCAGGCAGTCACCCGCCGCGGCCTTGGCGGAGATCAGGTCGGCCACCGGGCTGTAGTCCATGTCGTACTTCGCGTACGGACCGCGTTGCACGGCAACGAAAGTGGGGGCCGCAACCACGGCGAAGACCACGACGACGGCCGTCGCCACCCATCCCGAACGTGCCACCGCGATGACGCAGACGCCGAGCAGCAGTGCCATCGCGGGTGCGGTGAAACACAGATACCGGGGGGTGTAGAGCGGTTCGCGCACCGCCGAGTACGCCACGATCAACGTCGTCGGGATCACCAGCCAGGCGACGGCCAGCACGACAGCCTCCCGTTCCCCGACACTGGGCCGTCGCGCGAAAACCCACACCCCGATCGCCGCGACCACCACCGCCGCCGACAGCGCCGCGAAGTACGGGTTGCGGTCGAAATACTGTTGGACGGCAACGTCTTCGAACGTGCGCGAGCCGATCGGCGTGATCCAGCTGATCTGCTGGGCCTGCCCGGCGACCACGGCGACGAACGGAGCCATCACCGCGACGCCCACACCCGACGCGATCGCAAACGGCAGCACCACAGTCCGGCGGCGCCGGAACGCCAGCACGAACACCGCGTGTGCGGGAACCAGCAGCGCCAGGTAGACATCGAACAGAATCGACACGGCCAGCACCGCACCGTATGCCGCCCACGCCCAACGTGATTCGCGACCCGCCGCCCACACCAGCAGCACGGCCAGCCAGACCGCGAGCATCATCGTCAGCGCGTACGGACGCGCCTCGATGCCCGCCCACGTCGCCCGGGGCAGGATCGCGCACAGGACGCCGGCCACAAGCCCGACCGCCCGCGACGAAAGCTGCCGACCCAGCACCACCACACCCGCCGCGGCGGCACCGACAGCCAGGCCGCTGGGCACCCGCGACCAGAACTCGGTCTGCGGCACGACGGTGAACCAGCCGTGCATCAGCACGTAGTACAGGCCGTGGACGGCGTCGACCTCGCCGAGCATCTGCCACAGCGCAGGCAGCGACCGGCTGTAGGACGCCGAAATCGTGGCGGCCTCGTCGTACCAGAACGACGGTCGTCCGGCGCCCGCGAGGCTCACCGCGGCGCCGAGAATGCCGACGAGCAGCGGTTCCAGCCGCGCGAGCCGTCCGCGGGCGGAGACGTCTACCAGACGCGGATCCAGTCGATGAGCATCACCGACGGATACGGTGCCCGGCGCGGATCCCCGCCCCCCGAACCGCCGACCGCCAGATTGAAGATGGCCTGGAGCCAGTAGCCGGGTTTACCGAACGGCCACCGCAGGTCGCCGGGACGGCCGTGGACCGGGATCGGCTTGGCCGGAACGGTGAAATAGGGCTCGGCGCCGTCGACGTAGTCACGCCAGAAGCGGAAACCGTCCTCGCTCCACTCGGTGCGCCAGGTGTGCCATGCGGGATCCACCAGCTGCGGAATCGACATGCCCTCCCACGTCTTGCCGTTGGAGGCGGCATGGACGGTGGTTCCAGGCGGCCACGACTCGTTGCCGTAATACTCGACGATGTCGACCTCGCCGTCCGGCAGCGGATCCTGGTTCAGCAACCAGTAGGCCGGCCACAGGCCCGGGTGCATGCAGTCCAACTTGATGCGCGCTTCCCACGTGGTGCCGATCTGGCCGCGGAAGTGGCTGAGCACCTTGCCGCTGAAGTACTGGTCGCCCTCCTGGGTGGCGCACAGCACGAGGTTGGAGTTGCCGTCGATGAACACGTTGCGCCGGTCGTCGCGGTAGTGGCCCGCGATCGGCGGGTTCACCGGGTCGTCCCAGGATTGGACGATCCACTTCGACGGGTCAGGCGCGGAGCCGGCGGGGCCGTCGAACTCGTCGACGAACAGATAGCCGCCGGTCGCCGCGTCCGGTGGCGGCTGCGCCGGCGGCGACGGCCGAACCGGCGAGGCGTTGGCCAGCTGGGCGGGCAGTGCGGCCGCGCCCACGGCGGCGGCTCCGGTCATCATCATCAGGGTGCGACGGTCGATTTCGGCCACAGCTGCACCATAGAGGGTGCAAACCATGATCGGGTCGAGTTCCTGCCACCGTGGCGCCTGCGCCGGTCACCCGCCGAGGACCGCCGTGACCGACGCACCCCATCTGACTAGGCGCAACGCCGAGGAAAGTCGGCTTCGTGGCAACTGCACCCGCAACGCGGTTTGATGGGAGTCGCGTCGGGTAAGGAGGCACTGTGGACCTCAAAGGGTTGTTTCGGTCGTGGCCGGTGTACCGGCAGCTCACGGGTCCGGACCGGTTGGGACGCGGCCACGCCGCCCAGTCCAAGCGCTCGATCGAGTTGACTCCGCGCACCGTCGAGGCCGACCGGGTCGCGCACTCCGTATGCCCGTACTGCGCGGTCGGGTGCGCGCAGAAGGTGTACGTCAAGGACGAGAAGGTCATCCAGATCGAGGGCAACCCCGACAGTCCGGTCTCGCGAGGCCGCCTGTGCCCCAAGGGATCTGCGAGCAAGCAGCTCGTCACCGGCCCGCAACGGCTGACCAAGGTGCGCTACCGCCCGCCCTACGGCACCGAGTGGCAGGAGATCGATCTCGACACCGCGATGGACATGGTCGCCGACCGGGTGCTCGACGCGCGGGACAAGGGTTGGCAGCAGTTCGACGCAGACCGCAACACGCTGCGCCGCACCATGGGCATCGCGAGCCTGGGCGGAGCGACGCTGGACAATGAAGAGAACTACCTGATCAAGAAGCTGTTCACCGCCTTGGGAGCGTTGCAGATCGAGAACCAGGCGCGTATTTGACACAGCGCCACGGTTCCCGGTCTGGGAGCCTCCTTCGGTCGCGGCGGGGCGACGGATTACCAGCAGGATCTCGCCAACTCGGACTTCATCGTGATCATGGGGTCGAACATGGCCGAAGCCCATCCCGTCGGGTTCCAGTGGGTGGTCGAGGCCAAGGGGCGCGGCGCCAAGGTCGTGCACATCGACCCGCGGTTCACCCGTACCAGCGCGCTGGCCGACCGGCACCTCACGCTGCGGGCAGGCAGTGACATCGCCTTCCTCGGCGGCGTCATCAACTACATCCTGAGCAACGACCTCGACTTCCGCGAGTACGTCACCGCCTACACCAACGCCTCGTTCATCGTCGACGAGCGGTTCCGCGACGCCGAGGACCTCGACGGGTTGTTCTCCGGCTACGACGACGAAACCGCCTCCTACAACCCGTCGACGTGGCAGTACGAGCGGACGGACCGCGAAGGCGGCGGATCCGGAGCCAAGGAGGAGGCCGCGTCGGAGCAGCAGGGGTCGGGCGGCGCGCCGATCGACGACACCGCGCAGATGCTCCCGAGCGATCCGACGCTGCAGCATCCGCGCTGCGTCTTCCAGATCCTCAAACGGCACTACGCCCGCTACACCCGGGAGATGGTGGAGCGGATCTGCGGTGTGTCCGCACAGGACTTCCTGGACATCGCGCGGTTGTGGGCCGAGAACTCGGGCCGTGAGCGCACCGGCGCGCTGGTGTACAGCGTCGGGTGGACCCAGCACACGATGGGCTCGCAGTTCATCCGCGCGGGCTCGATCATCCAACTGCTGCTGGGCAACATCGGCAGACCGGGCGGGGGCGTGTTCGCGCTGCGCGGGCACGCCAGCATCCAGGGCTCGACAGACGTGCCGACGTTGTTCAACCTGCTCCCCGGGTATCTCGCGATGCCGCACGCCGGCCAGGAGACGCTCTCGCAGTACGTCGACGACATCCGCGGCCGCAATCAGAAGGGCTTCTGGCACAACGCCGATACCTACATGGTGTCGCTGCTCAAGGAGTACTGGGGCGAGCACGCGACCGCCGACAACGACTTCTGCTTCGACTACCTGCCCCGCATCAACGGCGACCACGGCACTTACCGCACGGTGATGGACATGGTCGACGGCAACGTGTTCGGCTACTTCCTGTTGGGTCAGAACCCGGCGGTCGGGTCGGCGCACGGTCGGTTGCAGCGCCTCGGCATGGCCAACCTGGACTGGCTGGTGGTGCGCGACCTCGTCGAGATCGAGAGCGCGACGTTCTGGAAGAACGCCCCGGAGATCGAGACCGGCGAGATCGACCCGAAAACCTGCCGCACCGAAGTGTTCCTGTTCCCGGCCGCCTCGCACGTCGAGAAGTCCGGCACGTTCACCCAGACGCAGCGCAAGCTCCAGTGGCGCGAACAGGCGGTCGAACCGTCCGGTGACGCCCGATCCGAGCTGTGGTTCTTCTACCACCTGGGCCGGATTCTGCGCCAAAAGCTGGCCGGCTCAACCGATGAGCGCGACCGGCCGGTGCTGGACCTGTCGTGGGACTACCGACTCGACGGTGACGAGCCGTCAGCCGACGACGTGCTCCGGCGCATCAGCGGCGTCGACCTGACGACGGGTCGCGCCGTCGACAACTATCTCTCGCTGAAGGCCGACGGCTCGACGATGTGTGGCTGTTGGATCTACAGCGGCGTCTACGCCGACGAGGTTAACCAGGCGGCCCGGCGGGAGCCGCACGACGACTCCCAATGGGGTTGGGTGTGGCCGATGAACCGCCGCGTGCTCTACAACCGCGCGTCTGCCGACCCACAGGGCAGGCCGTGGAGCGAGCGCAAGAAGCTGGTCTGGTGGGACGCCGACAAGCGTGAGTGGACGGGCTACGACGTCCCGGACTTCGAGAAGAACAAGCCACCGGACTACGAACCACCCTCGGACGCAGTCGGTGTCGGGGCGCTGCGCGGCGACGACGCGTTCGTCATGCAGGCCGACGGCAAGGGATGGCTGTTCGCGCCCAACGGGGTGGTCGACGGACCGTTGCCGACGCACTACGAACCGCACGAGTCGCCGATGGCCAATGCGCTCTACAAGCAGCAGGGCAACCCGGCGCGCAAGGTGTACGGACGTGCGGACAACCCGTCGAACCCGTCCCCGCCGGAGTTGCACGGCGACGTGTTCCCGTTCGTCTTCACCGCCGCGCGGCTCACCGAGCATCACACGGCCGGCGGCATGAGCCGCCAACTGCCGTACCTGTCCGAGCTGCAGCCGGGCCTGTTCGTCGAGGTGTCACCGGAACTGGCGGCCGAACGCGGTCTGACGCATATGGAATGGGCGCACGTGGTGACCAGCCGTTCGGCAGTCGACGCGCGGGTATTCGTGACCGATCGGATGCGGCCGCTGCGGGTCGAGGATCGGGTGGTGCATCAGGTGTGGATGCCGTACCACTGGGGCAGTGTCGGGCTGATCGACGGCGACGTCGTCAACGACCTGCTCGGTGTGGTGGCCGATCCCAACGTGTTCATTCAGGAGAGCAAGGTCGCCACGTGTGACATCCAGCCGGGGCGGCGGCCGCGGGGTCCGGCGCTGCTGCAGTACATCGCGATGTACCGCGAGCGTGCGCGCATCACCCCCGAGACGGGCACCAACCTGGTCACCACCGAGCCGTCGGAAGACCACACCGAGGAGCAGCCATGAGCCACAACAGCTTCTACGGCCCCCTCGACGACGTGGCCGCCGATGCCGGGTACGGCGAACACCCGCCGCGGATGGGCTTTTTCACCGACACCTCCGTATGCATCGGCTGCAAGGCGTGCGAGGTCGCGTGCAAGGAGTGGAACGAGGTTCCCGTCTCTGGGGATGGGGACGGTTACAACCTGCTGGGCATGTCGTTCGACAACACCGGCGAGCTGGGCGCGAATTCGTGGCGGCATGTCGCGTTCATCGAGCAGCCTTCCCGCGAACGCGTGGACCTGGGAATGCCGGGTTTCGATCGCCCCGGTGACACGATGAGCGCCGAGACCCGCCAGGACTTCCGTTGGCTGATGAGCAGCGACGTGTGCAAGCACTGCACCCACGCCGGTTGCCTCGATGTGTGTCCGACGGGTGCGCTGTTCCGCACCGAGTTCGGGACCGTCGTTGTGCAGCAGGACATCTGCAACGGCTGCGGGTACTGCGTGTCGGGCTGCCCGTACGGGGTGATCGAGCGGCGAGAGGGTGACGGCCGGGCCTGGAAGTGCACGCTGTGCTACGACCGGCTGCGCGACGGGCTCGAGCCGGCCTGCGCGAAGGCGTGCCCGACGGACTCCATCCAGTTCGGCGTGCTCGACGAGCTGCGCGAACGAGCCGCCCTGCGTGTCAACGAGTTACACGAACGCGGCATCACCGAGGCGCGGCTGTACGGCGAGGATCCCAATGACGGTGTCGGCGGCGACGGCGCGTTCTTCCTGCTGCTCGACGAACCGGAGGTGTACGGGCTGCCACCGGACCCGGTGGTGCCGACACGCGACATGGGCGCGATGTGGCGCTACGCGGGTATGGCGGCGTCGGCGATGGTCGGCATCGCCGTGTCCTCGTTCTTCGGAAGGCGCAACTGATGCCTCGCGAACAACTCGCCGTGCCGAAGGCCGAGTTCCGCTCCTACTACGGCAAGCAGATCCTCAAGAGCCCGGTGTGGGACTGGAGGATCGCGGCGTACCTGTTCTGCGGCGGGCTGTCCGGCGGCTCGGCAATGCTCGCGGCGGGAGCGGACCTGACGGGGCGGACCGAGCTGCGCAAGGTGACCCGAATCGGTTCGCTGGTCAGCATTTTGGCGAGCCTGTACTTCCTGATCGCCGACTTGGGGCGACCGGAGCGGTTCCATCACATGCTGCGGGTGGCCAAGCCGAGCTCGCCGATGAGCATGGGGACCTGGATTCTCTCGGCGTACGGCCCGGGTTCGGGCGTGATCGCGGTCGCCGAGCTGATGCCGCGTCGGCTGCGCCGGACGGCGTTGGGCCGCCTGGTGGAACGGGCGGCGCGACCAGCCGGGCTGTGGGCGGCGGGAACGGCCCCTGCAGTGGCGTCGTACACGGCAGTTCTGTTGTCGCAGACGGCGGTTCCGGCATGGCGGGAGGCCCACCCGTATCTGCCGTTCGTGTTCACGGGCTCGGCGGCCGCCAGCGGCGCTGGCCTCGGCATGTTGCTGGCGCCATACGACGAGACCGGTCCGGCGCGGCGCATGGCGGTGCTGGGCGCGGGTATGGAGGTCGCGGCGTCACGGGTGATGGAGCGGCGGCTGGGCGTGGAAGGCGAGGCCTACACCACGGGACAGCCGCACCGGATGCGTCAGGTAGCGGAGGTGCTGACCGTAGGGGGAGCCGTCGGGGCGGCGCTCGGGCGCAACCGGGCGACGATGGTCGCGTCGGGGACGGCGCTGCTCGTGGGAAGCGCGCTGCAGCGGTTCGGGGTGTTCGAGGCCGGCGTGGCATCGACGCGGGATCCCAAGTACGTCGTCGTCCCGCAGCGGGAGCGGGTGGATGCCCGCGAGCACCTACGCACAGTGCACTGAGGGCTGTTCACGACCGACCACAACCCTGAGTGCAGTCTCGCCCATAGGACCATGAACAACATCCATCCGACCGGCTGCTCGGTCCGATACCGTGTCCGTCCATGACCGTACCGACCACCGAAGCGCCACCGCCGCGCTCGACTCCCGCCCAGACCAGGCGGGCGGTGTGGAACACGATCCGAGGCTCGTCGGGCAACCTCGTCGAGTGGTACGACGTCTACATCTACACGGTGTTCGCCTCGTACTTCGAAGCGCAGTTCTTCGACGAGTCCGAGAAGAACTCGACGGTGTACGTGTATGCGATCTTCGCGGTCACCTTCGTGATGCGCCCCGTCGGGTCGTGGTTCTTCGGACGGTTCGCCGACCGGCGGGGCCGGCGCGCAGCGCTGACGGTCAGTGTGTCCCTGATGGCGTTCTGTTCGATGGTTATCGCGCTGGTGCCGTCGCAGGCGACGATCGGGCTCGCCGCGCCGATCGTCCTCGTGGTCGCCCGCCTCGTGCAGGGGTTCGCGACCGGGGGCGAGTACGGGACGTCGGCGACGTACATGTCGGAGGCCGCGACCCGCGAGCGTCGCGGCTTCTTCTCGAGTTTCCAGTACGTCACGCTGGTGGGCGGACATGTGCTGGCGCAGTTCACGTTATTGGTGCTCGACGCGTTCCTCAGTGAGGACCAGTTGCACGACTTCGGTTGGCGCATCGGTTTTGCGATCGGCGGGGTCGCGGCGGTCGTGGTGTTCTGGTTGCGTCGCACCATGGACGAGTCGCTGTCCGAGGACGTCATCGAGGCGACGAAAGCCGGCGAGGACAAGGGCGCCGGCTCCATGCGCGAGTTGTTCACCCGCTACTGGAAGCCGCTGCTGCTGTGCTTCCTGATCACCATGGGCGGCACCGTGGCGTTCTACACCTACAGCGTCAACGCACCGGCGATCGTGAAGACCGCCTACAAGGGTGAGGGTATGACGGGCACGTGGATCAACTTGATCGGCCTGATCTTCCTGATGTTGCTGCAGCCGGTCGGCGGGATGATCAGCGACAAGGTCGGACGCAAACCGTTGCTGCTGTGGTTCGGCTTCGGCGGATTGGTCTACACCTACATCCTGATCACAATTCTGCCCGAAACACGTTCGCCGCTAACCTCTTTCCTGCTGGTAGCGGTCGGGTACGTCATCCTCACCGGCTACACCTCGATCAACGCGCTGGTCAAGTCGGAGCTGTTCCCGGTGCACGTTCGGGCACTCGGAGTGGGTGTGGGGTACGCGTTGGCGAACTCGATGTTCGGTGGCACGGCGCCGTTGATCTACCAGGCGCTCAAAGAACGCGACCAGGTGCCGCTGTTCATCGGCTACGTCACCGTGTGCATCGCGATCTCGCTCGTCGTCTATATCTTCTTCTTGAAGAACAAGTCCGAGACGTTCCTGGACCGCGAGCGGGGTCACGCGTTCGTCCGCTGACGTTCAGCTCCGCCACTCGACGAAGGTGGCGCCCGCATGGAGGTGGCACTGTCATGACCAGATCCGAAACAATGCGCCGTGCGGCGGTCCTGACCGTTTTCGGCGACAGCAGTCGATTCGCGATCGCTGAGCTGCCGATACCGTCGATGCGACGCCCCGATGAAGTGCTGGTCGAAGTCGCCGCGACGAGTGTCAATCCGATCGAGTGGAAGATGCGCGAGGGTCTGGGCCTGCCGAAATCGTTGTGGCGCCGACTCATCGGCTCGCCCATGATCCTCGGGCAGGACTTTGCCGGGGTTGTCCTCGCCGCCGGTCCGGAGGCCAGCGACTTCCGGCCGGGCGATGCGGTGATGGGCCTCAAACCGATAGCAGGAAGCTACACAACGCATCTCACGGCCAGGACTCAAGGTCGGCGTGCGGCGATCGTCCACATACCCCGCGGGGTGTCGTACCACGACGCGGCGCTCGTTCCGTTCGCTGGCCTCGTCGCGTACGCGGGTCTGGTCACTTACGGCGGCCTACGTCCTGGGACGAGCGGCAGTCGAGTGCTGGTCGTCGGTGCCTCCGGTGGCGTCGGGCACTTAGCTGTGCAGATCGCCGTGAACGGGTTGGACGCCGAGGTCGTCGGGGTGTCCAGCTCACGCAACGAAGCCTTCGTCACGGGACTCGGCGCGCAGACCGTTGTGCCGTACGACCGCATCGCCAAATCGAAGTACCCCGAACGCTTTCCGGACTGGGCGCACAGTTTCGACCTCATCCTGGATTGCGTGGGCGACGACAGCTACTACACCGAGCTGGCCCCGTGGGCGCTCAAGGCGCCGGGGCGGTATGTGACCGTGGCGTTGCCGTCGCTCCGGCCGGGGCGGCCTGGCGAGGACGTCGGGCTGCGGGAGGGGGCCGTCTTGATAACGCGGTTGGCACGCCGCTATGCGACGAACCGGTATCGCCTGGTGCCCGGACTCTTCGGCTTGCCCGCTCGAGAGGGGCTGCCGAAGTTGGCGCGCTGGATGGCGGAAGGTCAGCTGGCACCCCGAACCGCGTCTGCCTATCACTTGGACGACATCGCTGCCGCGCATCACGAAAGCGAGGCCGGCCGCACAGTCGGGAAGATCGCTGTCCACGTCTCCGACGCGGGCCGGGCATCATCGGCTAGCTGAAGCCGATCAGTACGAACCCAAAACCGCACACGAGTACTGCTACACACGAAACACGCGATGTCGCAGCGTAGGTGACTGATTTGCGCAGTGCTTAGTTTGTGCTTGGTGGTGGTTGGGGTTCGTAGGGGTCGTACCATTTCCATTCGGCGCGTTCGCCGCGGGGGCCTGGGCAGGGTGGGACCGTTGGTGG
>NZ_LQIX01000017.1 GCF_001500045.1 Mycobacterium sp. GA-1199 | reverse complement strand
ACCCCAGGGGGCCTACCCGCCTCCGCCGCCCGGCGCATACCCGCCGCCCGGCGCCTACCCGCCTCCGCCGCCCGGCGCCTATCCCCCGCCTTACCCTGATCCGGCCAACGCCGGCCAGGGATATCCGCCGCCGCCCTACGGCGCAGCCTCCCCGTACGGCGGTCCGGCCCCCTACGGAGCACCCGGATACGGCGCTCCCGGCTATGCCGACGGTTACGGCATGCCGCAGGACAAGACCAACGGACTGGCCATCGGCTCCCTGGTGGCATCGGCGGTGGGCGTCCTGTGCGGTGTCGGCTCGCTCATCGGCATCGTGTTGGGCATCGTGGCGCTCAACCAGATCAAGACCAAGGGCGAGGGCGGCCGCGGGTTGGCGATCGCCGGCATCGCCGTCGGCGCGGCGACGCTGCTGCTCAACATCGTCTTCGCCCTCACGATGCTGAGCACCTGACACCGTGAGCGGCGGCGATCAGGACGGCGTCGGCAACAGCGGCAGACCCGATCCGTTCGCACCGGTGGATTACCCCACCGATGCGAGGTTGCCGCCCCCGCTCAGCACGCCGCCCCCGCCGGGTTATCCGCCGTATCCGGCTTCGGTGAACCCGTATTCGGGCTACCACCCGCCCGTCGGCTATGGATACGACCCCTACCGGCCGATGAAGCCGCCGGGCACGAACGGGATGGCGATCGGCGCGCTGGTGAGCTCGCTGGTCGGGGTGTTCTGCTGCGGCGTGACGTGCATCGTCGGTGTCATCCTCGGCGTCATGGCGATGCGCGAAACCAAACGCACCGGACAGGACGGCTACGGAATTGCGTTGGCGGGCACGATCATCGGCGGGCTCGCGGTGGCGGGCTTCCTCATCTACATCCTGCTGTACATGAGCCTGCTCGCCAGCGGAAGGCAGTGGATCTGAGGCTCACTGCGGCGGACGGAACGGCTCGCCCTGGCGCTGCATGCCTGCGGCGCGGCCCTTTCCGGCGATCACCAGGGCCATCTTCCGGCTCGCCTCGTCGATCATCTCGTCGCCCAACATGACCGCGCCCCTGGCCCCGCCGGCCCGCGAGGTGTGCCATTCGTAGGCCTCGAGAATCAGTTCGGCGTGGTCGTAATCGCTCTGCCGTGGACTGAAAATCTCGTTGCCCGCTGCGATCTGATCGGGGTGCAGCACCCATTTGCCGTCGTACCCGAGGGCCGCGGAACGGCCGGCGACGCGGCGGAAGCCGTCGACGTCGCGAATCTTCAGATAGGGGCCGTCGATCGCGAGCACCCCGTGCGTGCGCGCCGCCACGAGGATGCGCATCAGCACGTGGTGGTGCGCGTCGCCGACGTCGTACCCCTCCGGCTGTTCGCCGACCTCGAGTGTGCGCATGTTCAAACTGGCCGCCATGTCGGCGGGCCCTAGCACCAACGCCTGCACCCGCGGAGCGGCCGCGATCGCGTCAATGTTGGTGAGGCCCTGCGCATTCTCGATCTGCACCTCGATGCCGATGCGGCCCACGGGAAGGTCGTGGGTGGCCTCGAGCTGGCTCAACAGCATGTGCAGTGCCTGGATGTGGGAGGCGTCGCTGACCTTGGGCAGAACCACGATGTCCAGTGCGGCACCGGCGGTCGAGATCACCTCGATGGTGTCGGCGTAGGTCCACGGCGTCGTCCAGTCGTTGACGCGCACACCGCGCAGCTGACCGGCCCAGCCCGGCTCCGCCAGAGCAGTGGCCACCCGCGTCCGGGCCTCGGCCTTGGCCTCCGGCGCGACGGCGTCCTCGAGATCGAGGAACACCTCGTCGGCGCTCAGGGTTTTGGCCTTCTCGACCATCTTCGCGCTGCTCCCGGGAACGGAAAGGACCGTTCGGCGGGGTCGATACCGGTTTTCCACAACCACACTCTCTACCCTTTGATGCATGGCGGCGGTCAACAGGGTCTATGCGGCCCGTCTCGCGGGGATGGTGGTCTTGGGCCCCGACGGGGAGTCCATCGGCCGTGTCCGTGATGTGGTGGTCAGCATCAGCCTGGTGCGCCAGCAACCGCGCGTCCTCGGCTTGGTTGTCGAAATGCTCACGCGGCGAAGAATTTTCGTACCGATCCTGCGGGTGACGTCGATCGATCCCGGCGCCGTGACGCTGGCGACCGGCAGTGTGTCGCTGCGCCGGTTCGTCCAGCGTCCCGGTGAAGTGCTCGTGCTCGGTCAGGTGATCGAAACCCGGGTGCGCGTCGACGATCCCGATCTGCCGCAGCTGGCCAACGTCGACGTGATCGTCGTCGACCTCGGCATCGAGCAGACCCGCACCCGGGACTGGATGGTCACCAAGGTCGCCGTGCGCCCGCACCGGCGCCTGGGCAGGCGCGCCAACGTGCACGTGGTGGACTGGCAGCACGTTCAGGGCCTGACACCGTCGGGTCTGGCGATGCCGGACCAGGGCGTCGCGCAGCTGCTCGATCAGTTCGAGGGCCAGCGCGCCGTCGAGGTGGCCGAAGCGATCCGGGAACTGCCGGCCAAGCGGCGCTACGAACTGGTCAACGCCCTCGACGACGAGCGGTTGGCCGACGTGCTGCAGGAGTTGCCCGATGACGACCAGCTCGATGTGCTCAGGCGGCTGCCCGCCGACCGGGCCGCCGATGTTCTCGAGGCGATGGACCCCGACGACGCGGCCGATCTGCTCGGGTCGATGACGCCCACTGACGCCGAGCAGTTCCTGCGCCGCATGGATCCCGAGGATTCCGAGGATGTCCGCCGCCTGCTGGCGCACTCCCCCGACACCGCGGGCGGCTTGATGACGTCCGAACCCGTGGTGCTGGCGCCCGACACCACCGTCGCCGAGGCGCTCGCGAGGGTCCGCGACCCGGACCTCACCCCGGCGTTGGCCTCGTTGGTGTTCGTCACCCGCCCCCCGACGGCCACGCCCACCGGTCACTACCTGGGTTGTGTGCACCTGCAGCGGCTGCTGCGCGAGCCACCGGCGGATCTGGTCAGCGGAATCGTGGACACCGATCTGCCCAACCTGTCGCCTGACGACTCGCTGGGCGCGGTGACGCGCTACTTCGCGGCCTACAACCTGGTGTGCGGACCGGTCGTCGACGACGAGAACCACCTGCTGGGCGCCGTGTCGGTCGACGACGTGCTCGACCATCTGCTGCCCCACGACTGGCGCGAGACCGAGGAGCCCGAGCTCACCGGCGCCGAAGGCGCCTCATGACCGACCGCAGCCGGCTCGATGTGCCGCTGGCCACCCGGCGGCGGTTCTCGTTCAACGTCGACCCCGAGGCGGTCGGGAACTTCAGCGAGAAGATCGCCCGGTTCCTGGGCACCGGTCGCTACCTGGCGTGGCAGACCATCCTCGTGGTCGTCTGGATCACGCTGAACCTGTTCGCGGTCGGGCTGCGCTGGGACCCCTACCCGTTCATCCTGCTCAACCTCGCGTTCTCCACCCAGGCGGCCTACGCCGCGCCGCTGATCCTGCTGGCGCAGAACCGCCAGGAGAACCGTGACCGGGTGTCGCTGGACGAAGACCGCCGCCGCGCGCTGCAGACGAAGGCCGACACCGAATACCTGGCTCGGGAACTGGCCGCGCTGCGGTTGGCGATCGGCGAGGTGGTCACCCGTGACTACCTGCGCAGGGAGCTCGATGAGATGCGCGAAATGCTGGCAGCCCTGCAGCACGCCCCGGGCGAATCGAGCGACGACGACGCCGGCCACGGCGACCCGGGTGAGCGCCGGCCCAAAAAGTCGAGTGCAGGTAGCTAACGAATTGCTGTAACGCGGCGGTTATGTAGTAGGTATGGTGACTTGGTTCACAAGCGATCGCAAACATAGGACGGTTGAGTGCACATAAGGGGAGGAGCCGCCGCCCTCAAGGCCGTGCGGCGCCAAACGGGGCGTCTGCGGCGAATCCCGGGCCCTCGAGTGCAGAAGCTGGCATCCGCCAACCGCATGCGCGCCGGCCTCGGCGTCGCCATCATCACCCCGATCATCCTGGCCGGCAGCGTCGGAGCCTCGGCGCCCACCCCGCGTACGCCGACCTCGGATGCCGCGGTGACGCCGCTGGCCGCCGTCGAACCGTCACCGGGGGCTCGGTCGGGCGCCTCGGTGGTCGCCGTCGCCAAGGAGCCGATGGCCTTCCACATCGCCGCCTCGACGGTGTCGGCTCCCCCACCCGCCGCGGTGGTGAATTCGCCTGGCGCACTGGGCATTCCCGGTATGGCCTTGTCGGCTTACCGCAATGCCGAACGCATCATGGCGTCCGCGTACCCCGGCTGCGGCCTGAGCTGGAACCTGTTGGCCGGTATCGGGCGCATCGAGTCGATGCACGCCAACGGAGGCGCGACCGACGCCCGCGGCACGGCCATCCGGCCTATCTTCGGGCCTGCGCTCGACGGCACACTGCCCGGCAACGAGATCATCGTGCAGAGCCGCGTGGCCGACCGCGTCACCTACGCGCGCGCCATGGGACCGATGCAGTTCCTGCCCGGCACCTGGTCGCGGTACGCCTCCGACGGTGACGGTGACGGCAAGGCCGAGGTGCAGAACCTGTTCGACTCGTCGCTGGCCGCCGCCCGCTACCTGTGCAGCGGCAACCTGAACCTGCGCGACCCGAACCACGTCATGTCGGCGATCCTGCGTTACAACAACTCGGTGGCCTACGCGCGCAACGTGCTGGGCTGGGCAGCGGCCTACGCCACGGGCGTCGTGCCTATGGACCTGCCCCCGATCACCGGATCGGTTCCGACGCTGGAAGAGACGTCGACCACCGCCAACGTGCACCTCACCGATCTGAAGGAGTACCAGGGTCTCGGGCCAGGGTTGCCCCTCAACGCGTTGGGGCTGCCCGCCGGGGATCCGTTGGCGTTGATGCCGCTCCTCGAGCGCGATGCGGTGGCCAGTCAGATGGGCAATATGCCGGGCTTCGCCCCTGGTCAGCGGCTCGGGCCCCTCCCCGGACCGGCGCCGCAGGCACCGGCGACACCGCAGGCACCGGCGACACCGCCGCCTTGGACACCACCGTGGATGCAGCCGCAGCGGCCCGAGTGCGCGGTGTTCTGCATCGAGGACAACCCGGCGCCACCGCTGCAACCGGCTCTCGGCGGGCCTGCGGTCGCCCAGCAGATGCTCCCGCCCGGCCCGGCGCCATTGGCGCCGCCCGCTCCCGTCGGTGCTCCGCAGCCGGGACCCGCGCCGGTCGGCGCACCGGGTCCGCCCCAAGCACCCGCACCCGGCCCGGCTCAAGCACCCGCACCCGGTCCGGCCGCCCAGCCAGGGCCCGCGCCCGGACCGGCGGCTCAGCCCGGTCCGCCACCCGGACCCGTCGGTTAAGGGTCACCGTCGAGTCGGCCTAGACTCGACGGTGATGTCTCAATCTCCCGCTGACCTGGAAACCGCGATCCGTCGCGCGCTGGCCAAGGTGATCGACCCCGAGCTGCGGCGGCCGATCACCGAGCTCGGCATGGTCAAGAACGTCACCGTCGACCGCAACGGGGCCGTCCATGTCGAGATCTACCTGACCACCGCCGCGTGCCCGAAGAAGACCGAGATCTCCGATCAGGTCAGCCGGGCCGTCGCCGACGTCCCCGGGACCGGCGCCGTTCGGGTCAGCCTCGACGTGATGAACGACGAACAACGCACCGAACTGCGCAAGCAACTGCGCGGCGATTCGCGTGAGCCCGTCATCCCCTTCGCCCAGCCCGGTTCGTTGACCCGCGTCTACGCGGTGGCCTCCGGTAAGGGCGGGGTCGGCAAGTCCAGCGTCACCGTGAACCTGGCCGCGGCCATGGCCGCGCGTGGCGTGTCGGTCGGGGTGCTCGACGCCGACATCTACGGGCACTCCGTTCCCCGCATGATGGGCATCACCGACCGGCCCACCCAGGTGGAGTCGATGATCCTTCCGCCGGTCGCCCACGACGTCCGGGTCATCTCGATCGCGATGTTCACCCAAGGCAACACCCCAGTGGTCTGGCGCGGCCCGATGCTGCACCGTGCGCTGCAGCAGTTCCTCGCCGACGTCTACTGGGGTGACCTCGACGTCCTGCTGCTCGACCTGCCGCCGGGCACCGGCGACGTCGCGATCTCGGTGGCCCAGCTGATCCCCGGCGCGGAGATCCTGGTCGTCACCACGCCCCAACTGGCCGCGGCCGAGGTGGCCGAGCGGGCAGGCGCGATCGCGCTGCAGACCCGTCAGCGCATCGTCGGCGTGGTGGAGAACATGGCCGGGCTGACGTTGCCCGACGGCACGACCATGCAGATCTTCGGCGAAGGCGGCGGCAAACAGGTCGCCGAGCGGTTGTCGCGCGCGATCGGAGCCGACGTGCCGTTGCTGGGACAGGTGCCGCTCGACCCCGAGCTGGTGACGGCGGGCGACTCCGGTGTCCCGCTGGTGCTCTCCGCACCGGACTCGGCGGCCGGCAAGGAGTTGCGCAGCGTCGCCGATGCCCTGTCGAGCCGCAAACGCGGACTGGCGGGCATGTCGCTGGGCTTGGACCCGGCCGGTCGATAACGGTCGCGTGTCCGAGCCCGAACTCCGTCACACCCTGTCCGACAAGGCGTTACAGTGCTGTTCGTGGGTAGGGCGATGTTAGCCAACGGGCGCGGCAAGTTGCTGGCGCTCGTCGCGTCCATCACGCTGTCCGTCGCCCTGTTCTACGCCCAGACCGCCGAACCGCCCGCCCAGCCTGCCGCACCGCCCGCGGCCGGGCAGCCGGATGCTCCAGTGGCCGCCCCCAAGGTCAACACACCCACCGAAGCGGAGTTGCTCGCGGCCAGTGCTCCCGTTGCCACGGCGGCCACCCCGTTCGCGTTGCCCGCCGGTATCACGCCCGAAAACGGGTTACAGGTCAACACCATTCGGGTGGCCCGCGCGATCAGCGTGTTGTTCCCCGAAGTCACGACGATCGGCGGATACCGCCAAGACCCGCTGCCGTGGCATCCGAACGGCTTGGCGATCGACGTAATGATCCCGAACCACGGCAGCGAAGAGGGCATCGCGCTCGGCAACCAGATCGCCGGGATCGCGCTGGCCAATGCGAAGCGTTGGGGTGTGATCCACGTGATCTGGCGGCAGGGCTTCTACCCCGGTGTCGGGGCTCCGAGTTGGACGGCGGACTACGGCAACGAGACCGCCAACCACTTCGACCATGTGCACATCGCCACCAACGGCGGCGGATACCCGACCGGCGACGAGGAATACTTCATCTGAGCCCGCGGCGCTTACGTAGCGTCGGTGTCGAACGGTGTCGTCGCGGGCGCTTGCGGCGCTGCGGGCGGCGCCGACTGCGCAGGGGGCTCGGGTGAGCTGACCGGTTTGTCGGGCTGCTTGCGGTCGAAATTTCCGGTGAAGATCGAGTCGTCACCGTCGAGCAGGTGCTTGGTGAGCGCGGCGCGCGGCGTCATCCCGCGCAACTTGTTGAGCTCGCTGAGCGGCTCGCGCAGATCGTCGAACTCCGGTCCGAGGTCTTCACGCAGTTGGCTGGTGGCCCCGCTGATGTAGTCACGGGCCTGTCGCAGTGCGCCCGTCGTCCACCGGATCGCACCGGGCAGTCGCTCGGGTCCCAGGATCACCAGACCGGCCATCACCAGGATCAGCATCTCGCCCCAGCCGACGTTGGCGAACATCGGCTACGTGGTGTCGGGACCAGGGTTGACGGTCAGCGTCACCCGCCGTCCGTCGCGCATCACCTCGATCGGTGCGTCCTGGCCGATCTTGAGCTGACGGACGGCGACCACGAACTCGTCGGCGTCGGCCACGGTCCGGTCCCCGACCTTGACCACCACGTCGTTCTCCAGGATTCCGGCCTTCTCCGCGGGGCTGCCGGCCTTGACGTTGGCCACCTGGGCGCCCGAGGCGATGTCGTTGCTGACCGAGCGGGCCGTCAGGCCCAGCGTCGGATGGGCGATCTTGCCGTCGCGGATGAGCGAGTCGACCACCGTCTTGACCTCGTTGATCGGGATCGCGAACCCGAGGCCGCTGGCGCTGTCGGACAGCGACTTACCGGCGGTGTTGATCCCGATCACGTTGCCGGTCATGTCGATCAGGGGCCCGCCCGAGTTGCCGTGGTTGATCGGCGCATCGGTCTGCAGACCGTCGATGACGGTGTCGGTGTCGGAGCCGTCGCCCGAAAGCGGCACCGGGCGGTGCAGCGCGCTGATGATTCCGGCGGTGACCGTGCTGCGCAGCCCCAGCGGGGCGCCGGCGGCGATCACCTCGTCGCCGACCCGCAACTTGTCCGAGTCGCCCATCTGCGCGACGGTCAGGTTGTCGACGTTGTCGACCTTCAGCACGGCCAGATCGGTCTTGGGGTCACGGCCCACAAGGTTGGCGGGCACCTCTTTGCCGTCGTTGAAGACGATCTTCATCTTGTACTTGCTCGGGTTGTTCGCGGCCTCGGAGATCACGTGGTTGTTGGTCACGATGTAACCGCGACCGTCGATGACCACACCGGAGCCCTGCGAACCCTCCTGGTCGCTGGTGGCCTCCACCGTCACCACCGAATCGGCAACGGCGGCAGCGACTTTGGCGATATGACCCTCGGGCGGCGGGCCGCTGTCGGTGGTGTCCAGCGTGACCTTGGACGTGGTGAACGCCTCGACCACTTCGGCGGTCTTGCGGCCGACCCAGCCTCCTGCGAAGCCGATCACCAGCGCGATGATGGCCAGCATCGCCAGCGCGACGTAGGACACCCGGCCGCCGAACAGCACGTCGCGCACGCCCAATTTGCCCGTCGGCACATTCGCTGGGGGCCGTGGCGGTTCGTGGACGGCGGGGGCGCCCAGGGCGGCCGGAGCCGAGGGATCTCGCCACGGGTCGGCGGCCATGTCGGTGTCCTGATCCCGCTCGGCTTCCAGCGCACCCGCGTCGGCGGGATGGCGCTGTAGCGAGTCGCCGCCGGGATAGGGCTTGCCGAACGCCTCGGCCAGCACCGGATCGGGGGACTGGTTGGTCGGCGTGAACTCGCCTTGGTCGCGATACTTGTCGAGGCCAACGAACGAGCCCTCGACACCGTCGGGCCTGCCGAATGCGCGCTGCGCCGCCGGATCGACAGGCGGCCGCGAGACAGGGCGGGGTTCCAGGCGCTCGCGCCCGGTCTGGTCGAGATTGGTCACCCGGTCATCACCCTCTGTGAAAGCGCCCTCGAATGCCGGCGCGGATCGCTGCTCGTGTTCGCATTTACCCTACCGGCGCTTGCGTCGAGAGCGCTGTGTGCTGTCAGCAAACTCTGACCGCTGCGTCTCGACGGGCGGCTCCGGCGGAGCATGGTGCGGGATCTCGGACAACAGGCCCAGAAGTGAGCTCGGCATGGCGACCGGCCGGGACTCCCGCAATGCCGCGCGCGCCTGCCGCTGGGCCTCGACCTCGGCGGCGCACTGCGGACACAGCGATAAGTGGTGGGCGGCGCGGAGATGTGGAGTCAGCCGCAGTTCACCGTCGACGAAGGCAGCGACGGCCTCCGTCGAGAGGTGTTCGGTCGAGCCGAACTGCCGCGGCCCGACGGGCGCGTCGCTCTGAGAGGCGAACTGAGAGGGCAACCACGAGAAGGCCCGGCGGAACACGTGTCCCGGGTCGACCATCGCCCAGCTCCTCTCACTGCGTGTCACGGCGTCCATTCGAATGTAGCGCGGAGCGCTGTGATCAAGCTCGCGGACGTCAGGCCGTTTTGGCCGCGTCGCCGGTGCGAGCCGACGGGGCGGTCTCGCCGTGGTTGGCCAGGTAGTCGCGAAGGGCCTGCCTACCGCGGTGGATGCGGCTGCGCACGGTGCCGAGCTTGACGTCGAGCGTGGCGCCGATCTCTTCATAGGACAGGCCCTCGATGTCGCACAGCACGACGGCGGCGCGGAACTCCGGCGGCAACGAATCCAGTGCGGCCTGCAGGTCGGGGCCGAGCCGCGCGTCGTGGTAGATCTGCTCGGGGTTGGGATCGTCGGCCGGAACCCGGTCGTAGTCCTCGGGCAGCGCCTCCATGCGGATGCGCCCGCGCCTGCGCACCATGTCGAGGAACAAGTTGGTGGTGATGCGGTGCAGCCAGCCTTCGAACGTGCCGGGCTGGTAGTTCTGCAGTGAGCGGAACACCCGGATGAACGTCTCCTGCGTGAGGTCCTCGGCGTCGTGCTGATTACCCGACAGGCGGTACGCCAGCCGGTACACCCGGTCGGCGTGCTGGCGCACCAGCTCATCCCATGAAGGCATGGTCGATTTGTCGCCCGTGGCGTCGAACACCGCGGTGCCGGTCATTTCCTCGGAAGGCTCGACCCATTCGGTGTCCACGAACTGTTCGAGGTGGGACATTGAAGTCGGCGCCATCTTGATGGTCGTCAGATCCTCCTGGTCAAAGCCGCCATCGCTGTGCGGCGGTTCACTACTGCCCGCAACGCGGAGATCCGTGCAGGTATTCCCTGGTTGGTCCCCTGGATGCCAGCGTCCGCCGTTTTCCATGGGACATACCGTCTCCGACCGTTCCGTGCCTGGCATATGAGCAAACTGAACATTTCCTGAGAAAGCTTTTCTACCCATTTATGACCTGCGCGAACCTACCGACGATTCATGTGATCCGGTGGTCGGGAACGGGCGTGTCGCGATGCTGGCTCCCACCGGTTGGCTACGCTGCGGGCATGGCCGGCACCGACGACGTCATCGGAGGGCACAGCCGTGCCGAATCCATCGTGTCGCATGCCGAGCAGTCCATCTCCGAGGACGCCATCGTCGCCGCGGCCCGTGAACGCGCCGTCGACATCGGCGCCGGCGCCGTCACTCCCGCGGTGGGCGCGCTGCTGTGCGTGTTCGCCAAGCTGACCTCCGCCAAGGCCGTCGTCGAAGTCGGCACGGGCGCCGGGGTCAGCGGGCTGTGGCTGCTCTCAGGTATGCGCGAGGACGGCGTGTTGACCACCATCGACGTCGAACCCGAGCACCAGCGCATCGCCAAGCAGGCCTTCAGCGAGGCCGGGATCGGGCCGGGGCGAAGCCGGCTGATCAGCGGCCGCGCCCAAGAAGTGCTGACCCGTCTCGCCGACGAGTCCTACGACCTGGTGTTCGTCGACGCCGATCCGTTGGACCAGCCGCAGTTCGTCGCCGAAGGTGTCCGGTTGCTGCGTCCAGGCGGCGCGATCGTCCTGCACCGCGCGGCGCTCGGAGGTCGTGCCGGCGACGCCAGCGCCAACGACGCGGAGGTGGCGGCGGTGCGCGAAGCCGCACGGCTGATCGCCGAGGACGAACGGCTCACCCCGGTGTTGATCCCGCTGGGCGACGGCCTCCTGGCCGCCGCACGCGACTGAATCTCTCCACCGGCTCGGACCCCACGCCGTAATGCGGCATTGCAGACTTTAGGGCTGCGCGCGATGGCCTCTTGACCGCTGGCTGAACGCACGTTTAGTCTACTGAACATGCGTTCAGCATCGAATGACCTCACCGCCATCGCGCGGATTCGCGACGCCGCGATCGAGCAGTGGGGCGAGCACGGCTTCGACGTCGGCCTACGCACCATCGCCGAGGCGGCCGGGGTGTCTGCGGCGCTGGTCATCCACCACTTCGGCTCGAAGGACGGGTTGCGCAAGGCGTGTGACTCCCACGTCGCCGACGTGATCCGCGAGAGCAAGACCGAATCGCTGCAGACGCACGACCCCGCCACGTGGCTTGCGCAGATGGCCGAGATCGAGTCGTACGCGCCGCTGATGGCCTATCTGGTGCGCAGCTTGCAGTCGGGCAGCGAACTGGCCAAGGCGTTCTGGCAGCAGATGATCGACAACGCCGAGCAGTACCTCGACGAGGGCGTGCGCTCTGGCCTACTCAAGCCGAGCCGCGACCCCCGGGCCAGGGCTCGGTTCCTGTCGATGGCCAGCGGCGGGGGCTTCCTGCTGTATCTGCAATTGCATCCCTCCTCCGATCTTGGTGTGGCGCTTCACGATTACGGCGAGGAGATGGTGTTACCCGCCCTCGAGTTGTACACCGAGGGACTGATGGCCGACTCGGCGATGTACGACGCGTTCCTCGAGCAACGCAAGAAGGGCGTCCCGTTCAGCACGCCCCGACAAGGAGATGGCGATGACGGCTCAGACAGCACAGCGTCCGCGGCAGGCTGACTTCGGCGAGCCTGCTGTCGAGATTCGCGGGCTGACGAAGACTTTCGGACGCACCCGGGCGCTCGACGGCTTGGACTTGAGGGTCGCACCGGGCCAGATCACCGGCTTCCTCGGACCGAACGGTGCGGGTAAGTCGACGACGATCCGCGTGTTGCTCGGACTTTTGCGGGCAGACAGCGGCACCGTGCGACTGCTCGGCGGCGATCCCTGGCACGACGCGGTGGCACTGCACCGCCGGATCGCCTATGTGCCGGGAGATGTGGCGTTGTGGCCCAACCTGACCGGGCTGCAGGCGATCGACTTCCTGGCCCGGCTGCGCGGCAACGGTGTGGACACCACCCGACGCGATCAGCTGATCGAGCGGTTCGACCTCGACCCACACAAGAAGGCCCGCACCTATTCCAAGGGCAACAGGCAGAAGGTCGCCATCATCGCCGCGTTCTCCACCGCCGCCGAGCTCTACATCCTCGACGAGCCGACGTCAGGCCTGGATCCGTTGATGGAGAAGGTGTTTCAGGAGTGCGTGGGCGAAGTCGTTCAGCGCGGCGCTGCGGTGCTGTTGTCGAGCCACATCCTGGCCGAAGTCGAAAAGCTGTGTGACAGCGTCACCATCATCCGCGCCGGTCGCACCGTGCGGGCCGGCACCCTCGCCGAACTGCGACACCTGATGCGCACGACCGTGACCGCGCGCACCCGCAACGACGGGCAGCGCCTTCGAGACGAGCCCTTCGTCCACGATTTCGCGGTCACCGACGGGCATTACGTCTTCTCCGTCGACCGCAACGACCTCGACCGCGCGATGGGCCTGCTGACCGGGCTCGGGATTCTCGACCTGACCGTCACCCCAGCATCGCTGGAAGACATGTTCCTGCGCGAATACCGGAGGGCCGGGCGATGACGACGGTGACGGCGCGGGTGCCCCGCAGGCAGCGGCATGGTCTTGCGAACGCATGGACAGGCACCGCCGACCTGCTGTGGCTGGCTCTGCGCCGTGACCGGGTGCGGCTCGGCGTCTGGGTCGGCGTCCTGACGATGCTGATGGCCTACGCGCCCGCCGCCATGGAACTGGCCTATCCCCAAGAGGCACAACGGCTCACACGCGTGGATCTACTGAAGACGCCAGCGGGAATGATGATGGGCGGGCCGATGTTCGGCCGCAACGAGACCGACCTCGGCGCGATGATCGCGAACGAGATGATGCTGACGCTGATCGTCGCCGCGTCGATTCTCGCCATTCTCACCATGATTCGTCATACCCGGGGCGAAGAGGAGAGCGGCGCAGCCGAGTTGGTGCTGTCATCGGTCGTCGGCCGCCATGCGCGGACCGCAGCGGCACTGATTCTGGTCGGCGCGGTCAACGCCGTCCTCGCCGTGACGATGACGCTGGCGATGGCCGCGAGCGGCTTCTCGCTCATCGACACCGCGGCAATGTGTCTCGGGGTGACCGGCGTGGCAATGCTTTTCGGCTCGGTGGCCGCGGTGACCGCACAGATGTGGCGCCAGGCACGCACGGCATCGGGCGCGGCCATGGCCGTGCTGGCGGTCGCCACGGTGGTCCGTGGAATCGGCGATGTGATCGACAACTCCGGCAGTGCGCTGAGTTGGTTCTCCCCGATCGCGTGGGCCCAGCAGATGCGCGCGTTCGTCGATTTGCGGTGGTGGCCGTTCGCGCTGCTGATCTCGCTCACCGTCGCCCTCATCGCGCTGGCCGCGGTGCTGGAGGGCAGGCGTCAGTACGACGACGGCGTCATCCCGTCCACCGGTGAGCATCCCGATGCCCGGGCGATCAGGGGTGTGCTGGGTCTGCATCTGACGCTGCAGCGGGGTCAGACCGTCGGCTGGACCATCGGATTGTTCCTCGCCGGCCTGGCTTTCGGATCGATGACCAAATCCCTGCTCGACGCGGCGGAGTCCAACGAGGTGATCCGGCTGATGATGGCCCAGCAGGGCGCCGACGGTGTGTACACCACGATGACGCAGTTCCTCGCGGCCGCGGCAAGCGCGTACGTCGTCGCCGCGGTGCTGCGCGTTCACACCGACGAGGGCAACGGTCTCGGGGAAGCCGTGTTGGCCGGATCGGTGTCGCGGTGGCGCTGGCTGACGACGGCGGTGGTGTCGGCGGTGCTCGGTTCGGTGGTGCTGATGTTGTTGGCAGGTCTCGGTAACGGGTTGGGCGCGGGCGTCACCGTCGGCGAACCGGCGACCGTACTTCGCCTGACGCTCGCCGGGGTGGCCTTCGTTCCCGCGCTGGCGGTCATGGCGGGTGTCGCGGCGCTCGCGGTCGCCGTGCGGCGGCCGGTGCTGGGTTGGGTGGCGGTGGCGTTCGTCGTCACCGCGCTGTATCTGGGACCGCTGCTGCGGTTGCCGCAGTGGCTGATCGACCTGTCGCCGATCGGACGCACCACGGCACCGATCGACTACCCGGTGACCACGATCACCATCCTTGCCGTCGTCGCCACCGTCCTGACCTGGGTGGCCGGCCTCCTGTACCGCAGACGCGACGCCGTCTGAGGTGGAGTCGTGAAAATCGCTCTGCAGACGTTGGCTTCGGCCGTCTTCGGGTTCGTCTTCTTCGCCACAGCGTTGTTCTGGCCGGCCGGGACCTTCGACTATTGGCAGGCGTGGGTTTTCATCGGCGTGTTCATCATCGGCACGATGGGCCCCAGCATTTACCTCGTGGTCAAGCGCCCCGACGCCCTGCGCCGCCGGATGAGAGCGGGACCGTTCGCCGAAACAAGACCGGTGCAAAGGGTCGTGATCACCGCGACCGTGCTGATGGTGGTCGTGGTGCTGGTGATCAGCGCCCTTGACCATCGCTTCGGATGGTCGGCGGTGCCGACGGTGGTGGTGGTGCTCGGCGATGTGCTGGTGTGGACCGGTCTGACGGTGTCGCAGGTCGTCATCATCCAGAACAGCTATGCCGCGGCCACGATCACCGTCGAGTCCGGGCAGCCTCTGGTCTCCACGGGCCTGTACGGCGTGGTCCGCCACCCGATGTACGCCGGGACGCTGGTCATGATGATCGGCACTCCGCTCGCGCTGGGTTCCTACTGGGGGTTGATCGCGATTCCACCCGCAGTGCTGCTGCTCGCGGTGCGCACCGCCGACGAGGAACAGATGCTGCGGCAGCAACTGGCGGGTTATCGGCAGTACATGCAGCAAGTCCGATTCCGGTTGGTGCCCTACGTCTGGTGAGAGTCGCCTCTGCGGCGGCCCGATCGGCCGATAATGCGAGGGTGGAACTGCTGACCGGCCTCGGCCTGGCGACCGCGGCGGGGCTCAACGCCTATATCCCGCTGCTGGCGCTCGGCATGCTGTCGCGGTTCACCGACCTGGTTGCCCTGCCCACCGGGTGGGCCTGGCTGGAGAACGGCTGGGTGATCGCGATCGTCGCGACGCTTCTGCTCGTCGAGATCGTCGCCGACAAAGTCCCGGCGCTGGACAGCGTCAACGACGCCGTCCAGACCTTCGTTCGCCCGACCGCGGGCGGCATCGTCTTCGGTTCGGGCACCGCGGCGCAAACGTCAGCGGTCAGCGATCCCGGTGCTTTCGCCCAGTCCGGGCAGTGGATCCCGGTGGTGATCGGTGTCGTCGTCGCGTTGGTGGTGTCGCTGACCAAGTCGACGGTCCGGCCGGCGGCCAACGTCGCCACCGCCGGCGTCGCTGCACCGGTGCTGAGCACGGTCGAGGACGGCGTGAGCGTCGGGTTGGTCTTCGCCGCGATCCTGGTTCCGGTGCTGGTGTTGGTGGCGGTCGTGGTCTTGGCGTGGCTGACGGTCAGGATCCTGCGTCGACGACGCCGCACCCTCGCACCGGGCTAAGCGCTACGAGATCGTGGTGACGTAGTGGCCGCCGGAGAAGATGTCGGTGTACCTGTTGCCCTTGATGTCCTTGTAGGCGCAGGTCGACACCGAGTTCTTGTTGGTGTAGGTCCCGCCGGCGGCCTTGCATTCGCTCTTGATCGTGCTCTCCGAGAGCTTCTCGGCGTGCGCGGCCGGGGCGGTAGTGGCCATCAGAGCGCCGGCCGCGACGGCACCGGCGGCGATCGCGGCGATAATGCTGGTGCGTTTCATCATGCCTCCTGTGTTCATGGCATTGCGGGCCGTTGAAACAGCATGAGACCCAACCGCTCTCTGCGTGAACGGGGCGGCCGCCCACGCCGCAGAGCACGTCGTCGGGTCCGCGGGGTCGCCCGCGGTTAGGGGATTAGGGAGATCAGATCCAGACGCCCTTGCCGACTGCGACCACTCCCCCGGCGCTGATCGCGAACCGCTCGCGATCCTTGTCGAGGTCGACCCCGACCATCTCGCCCGGGCCGACGACCACGTTCTTGTCCAGGATCGCGTGGCGCACCACCGCGCCGCGGCCGATACGGGCCCCGGGCATGATCACGCTGCCCTCGACGATCGCCCCGTCGTCGACGACGACGTTGGACGACAACACCGAATTCCGTACGGAGGCAGCCGAGATGATGCTGCCGGCGCCGACGACCGACTCCTGCGCCGAGCCGCCGTTGACGAACTTCGCCGGCGCGAGCATCTCCGACTCCCCGCGGATCGGCCAGCGCTTGTTGTAGAGGTTGAACACCGGGTGCACCGACACCAGGTCCATGTGCGCGTCGTAGAACGCGTCGAGGGTCCCCACGTCGCGCCAGTAACCGTGATCGCGTTCCGTGGCACCGGGCACTTCGTTGTTGCTGAAGTCGTACACCGCGGCCATGCCGTCGTCGACCAGGCGCGGGATGATGTCGCCGCCCATGTCGTGGTCGGAGTGGTCGTCGGCGGCGTCGGCGCGGATCGCGTCGATCAGCACCTTGGTGGTGAAGATGTAGTTGCCCATCGACACGAACGCCTCGTCGGGATTGTCCGGCGTGCCCGGCGGATCGGCGGGCTTCTCGACGAAGCTGCGGATGCGGCCGGACTCGTCGGCGTCGATGACCCCGAACGCGGTGGCCTCCGCGCGCGGCACCCGGATACCCGCGACGGTCGCGCCCGCGCCGCTCTCGATGTGGAACTGGACCATCTGCTCGGGGTCCATGCGGTAGACGTGGTCGGCGCCGAACACGACGATGTAGTCCGGATCCTCGTCGTAGATGAGGTTCAGCGACTGGTAGATCGCATCCGCGGAGCCCGTGTACCACCGTGGGCCGAGCCGCTGCTGGGCCGGGACGGGCGTGATGTACTCGCCCGCCAGACCCGACAACCGCCAGTTCTGGGAGATGTGACGGTCAAGCGAGTGCGACTTGTATTGCGTCAGCACGCAAATGCGTAGATACCGCGCATTGACCAGATTCGACAGCACGAAGTCGATCAGGCGGTAGGCGCCGCCGAAGGGAACGGCGGGCTTGGCTCGATCCGCGGTCAACGGGTAGAGCCGCTTGCCCTCCCCGCCGGCCAGGACGATGCCCAGCACGTGTGGCAGTTCCCTCATGCTTCAAACCTATCGGCCGCTTCTGTCCTGGGCTACCCATTCCACGGCGAGTCAACGTGTCCGGCGCGGATCCGGCGATCCCCGCCGCCGCGGCCCTCCTGCGCTGGCTTGCACCCGTAACTAGGGTCGACACCATGCGGGTGGCGATGATGACTCGGGAATATCCGCCCGAGGTCTACGGCGGGGCGGGGGTGCACGTCACCGAGCTGGTCGCGCAACTGCGCCGCCTTTGTGAAGTCGACGTGCACTGCATGGGCGCCCCGCGCGCCGACGCGATCGTCGCGCAACCCGATCCGGCGTTGCTGGGCGCCAACGCCGCCCTCTCGATGCTGTCGGCCGACCTCAACATGGTCAACGCCGCCGCACATGCCGACGTGGTGCACTCGCACACCTGGTACACCGGGCTGGCCGGCCACCTCGCCGCGCTGCTCTACGGGGTGCCCCATGTGCTGACCGCGCACTCGCTGGAGCCGATGCGCCCGTGGAAGGCCGAACAGCTCGGCGGCGGCTACCGGGTGTCGTCGTGGGTGGAGAAGACGGCGGTGGAGGGGGCCGACGCGGTGATCGCGGTCAGCTCCGGTATGCGCGAGGACGTGCTGCGTACCTATCCCGCTCTGGACCCGAACCGGGTGCACGTGGTGCGCAACGGGATCGACACCGAGGTCTGGTATCCGGCAAGCCCGGAGCCGGGCGAATCGGTGCTGGCCGAACTCGGCGTCGACCCGGCGCGGCCCATGGTGGCCTTCGTCGGGCGGATCACGCGGCAGAAGGGCGTCGCTCATCTGATCGCCGCGGCGCACGACTTCGCCCCCGAAGTGCAACTGGTGCTGTGCGCAGGAGCCCCCGACACCCCCGAGATCGCCGCCGAAGTGACCGAGGCGGTTGCGCATCTGTCGAACGCCCGCGCCGGGGTCTTCTGGGTGCGCGAGATGCTGCCCATCGTCAAGGTTCGCGAAATTCTATCCGCTGCAACTGTTTTCGTATGTCCATCGGTGTATGAGCCGCTCGGCATCGTGAACCTGGAGGCGATGGCGTGCGCGACGGCGGTGGTGGCCTCCGACGTCGGCGGCATTCCGGAGGTCGTGGCCGATGGGCACACCGGGCGGTTGGTGCACTACGAACCGCAGGACGCGGCGGCTTACGAGAGCCGGTTGGCCGCAACGGTCAACGAGTTGATCGCCGACCCGGGAAGGGCCCGCCGATACGGCGAGGCCGGGCGGCAGCGGTGCATTCAGGAGTTCTCGTGGGCCCACATCGCCGAGCAGACCCTGGAGATCTACCAGAAAGTGGGCAATCCGGCGTAGCCGGTCACACCTGAACCGTCAGCTCGTGACGTTCTTCAGTTCGTCCCCGAGCGCGGCGGCCTCATCAGGGGTCAGCTCGACGACGAGTCTCCCGCCGCCTTCCAGTGGTACCCGCATCACGATGCCGCGCCCCTCCTTGGTTGCTTCCAGAGGACCGTCGCCGGTCCGGGGCTTCATCGCCGCCATCGAGTGCTCCCTCCAGATGAGCCGGCCCGCCCGCGGGCTCGGTCGGGGCCGAGACTGCCCACTCGTTTGACATTCCCGGCACTGAAACTGCTACTGAACGCCCCTATTGTTCCCTATCGGCGCCGTTCGGTGTGCAAAGACCCGGCTAAGAACGCTTCTCGGGGGCCGCGCACGTCGCCGGGACCCAGCAGTCGGCGGTGTGATCGTCGACCATTCCGGTCGCCTGCATCAATGCGTAGGCGGTTGTGGGCCCCACGAAGCGGAAGCCGCGACGCTTCAGTTCCTTGGCCATCGCGGTCGACTCCGGGCTGACGGCCGGAACCTCGGCGAAGCTCGCGGGCCGCGGCCGGGGCGGGGGTGCGAACGACCACAGCAGCTCGGCGAGGTCGGTCCCCGCGTCGCGCAGGTCGGCCGTCGCACGCGCGTTGGCGATCGTCGCCTCGATCTTGGCGCGGTTGCGCACGATTCCGGCATCACCCATCAACCGCGTGATGTCGCGTTCGGTGTAGCGCACGATCCGATCGATGTCGAAACCGTGGAACGCGCGGCGAAAGTTCTCCCGTTTGCGCAGGATCACCAGCCACGACAGCCCGCTCTGGAACGCTTCGAGGCTCACCCGCTCGAACAGGGCTACCGAGTCGCGCAGCGGCCGCCCCCACTCGGTGTCGTGATAGTCGCGGTAGAGCACGAAATCCGCTGGTGCCAAACGTGATTCATCGATCCAGGCGCAGCGGACACGGCCGTCGGATTCGACGGAGGGTTCTTCGACGGTGGCGGTCATGACTCGTCGCCGGCGTCCGACTGCAGTGCGTGCGCGCCACCCTCGACGGGTTCGTGGTCCTCAATACCGTGCGTGGCGCGCAGGGTGGTCAGCTGACCGCGCAGCTGGTCGAGTTCCTGGCCGAGCCGGTCGAGCACCCAGTCGACTTCGCTGGTCTTGTAACCGCGCAGCGTCTGGGTGAATTTGACGGCGTCGACGTCGGCGCTCGTCACGCCGGAGGCGGGCAGCACCGTCGCGGTGGTCTCCCGAGGTAGCGGGGGCAGCGGTTCACCGCGGCCGAACACCACGCTGCCCACGGCGAACAGCACCACGGCGATCAGAACCAGAACGACCAGATACAGCAGAACCAGGCTCACGGTTCGATACTGCCTCAACGCACTGACAGGTCGCTTCGCAGTTCGCGCCGAACGTGGGTTACCGACACGCTTTCCTCGAAAAAAACGTGCGGGTAACCCACGTTCGCGCGCGGCAGAATTCAACCGCACGCGCGGCAGAATTCAACCGCGCGGGCGGAACGTCACCATCGGGGGGCGGTCGGCCAGCGACACCGCCGACGTGCGCGGCGTGTATCCCTCGCCGTCGGCGAAGAACTGCGTCAGCCCCACGCCGGAGTCCGGCACCCCGCAGCGCGACAGCAGCGTCGCGATGACCTGACGACTCATGCTGGCCAGCTCGGTCAGCGGCCGGTTGCGATGCGTACGAACACCGAGGTTGACCTGGGCGATCCCGTCGAGGCCGAGGCGGTCGTAGGCGTCGATCAGCAGGCCGATCTCGACTCCGTAGCCCGGCGCGAACGGTACCGACGTCAACAGCTCGCGGGTGCCGGCGTACTCACCGCCCAGCGGTTGCAGGATGCAGCTGAGCTCCGGCCGCAGGGACGCGAGAAGCGGCCGGGCCACCAGCTCGGTCACCCGCCCGCCGCCGTTGGCGTCCTCGCTGCCGCTGACCTTCAGGGGCCTGCGGTAGAAGCCCTTGACCAGGTGGACGCCGTCGGTGGTGAGCAGCGGTCCGACCAGCTTGGGCACGAACATCGGATCGGGGTCGATCAGGTCCGAGTCGACGAACACCACGACGTCGCCGGTCGTTGCGGCCAGCGAACGCCACAGCACCTCGCCCTTTCCGGGTTGCGGAGCCACCTCCGGCAGCGCCGCCTCGCGGCTGATCACCCGGGCACCGGCGGCCAGGGCGCGGATCTCGGTGTCGTCGGTCGAGCCGGAATCCAGCACGATCAGCTCGTCGACCAGCCCACCCAGCAGCGGGGTGATGGTCTCGACGACGCTGCCGACCGTCTCCTCCTCGTTGAGGGCGGGCAACACGACCGAGACGGTGCGGTTACCCTTGGCGGCCTCGAGTTCGGCGATCGTCCACGTCGGCCGGTTCCAGCTGTGGTCGCTGAGCCACCGCGCGGTGACGACGTCAGTAGCGGGAAGTTCGGGTGTGAGTGTCATGCCAGTCCCCTCACCGTGCGCGTCGGCGGCCGTCCGCCCTGGATCGACGCGACCATCTCCAGTACGCGCCGAGTCGGTCCGACCTCGTGCACCCGGAACATCGCGGCGCCGTCTGCGGCCGCCAAGGCGGTGGCTGCCAGGGTGCCCTCCAGGCGTTCGGTCAAACCCACACCCAGAGTCTCCCCGACGAAATCCTTGTTGCTCAGCGCCATCAGGACGGGCCATCCAGTGTTTACAAGCTCTTTCACATGGCGCAACAAAGTAAGACCGTGGTGAGTGTTCTTGCCGAAATCGTGCGTCGGATCGATCAGCACGGCTTCGCGCGCCACCCCCGCCGCCACCGCCCGTTCGGCCGCCGCGGTCACCTCGGCGATCACATCGTCGACGACACCGCGTTCGGTGATCCCGTAGTTGACCCGGAACGGCCTGGTCCGCGGTTGCGCGCCGCCGGTGTGCGAGCACACCAGCCCGGCACCGAACTCGGCGGCCACCTCCGGTAGCGCCGGATCGTGGCCCGCCCAGGTGTCGTTGATCAGGTCGGCTCCCGCCGCGCACGCCTGTTTGGCGACCGCCGAGCGCCAGGTGTCGACACTGATCAGCTGGTCGGGATAGGTGCCGCGCAGCCATTCGATGAACGGAACGACGCGCGCGATCTCCTCGTCGGTGTCGACGGTGTTGCCGGGGCCCGCCTTGACCCCGCCCACGTCGACGACGTCGGCACCGTCCTCGATCACCCGGTGCGCGGCCGCCTTGGCGGCCTCGTCGGTGAAGGCGGCGCCGCGGTCGTAGAAGGAGTCCGGCGTGCGGTTCACAATCGCCATGATCAGTGCTCGATCAGCGGCGACGGGCCGACCCAGGAAGCGACCTGAGAACCGGCCCTCGTGCGTTGTCACCCT
Source organism: Mycobacterium sp. GA-1199 (assembly GCF_001500045.1). Taxonomy (GTDB): domain Bacteria; phylum Actinomycetota; class Actinomycetes; order Mycobacteriales; family Mycobacteriaceae; genus Mycobacterium. Next base: position 57,369 of record NZ_LQIX01000017.1, on the reverse strand, counting down.
TCCAGGCTACGGCGGCGCGATTTGTGTGTGATTTCGTTCGGCGGCCGAACGTTTTCACTCACAAGTCGCTAGTTCTTGGGCTTCTTACCGTCGGCGACCTCTTTGGGGTAGTCGTCGTAGAACTCGACGTAACCCTCGTCGCGGCCGGAGAGCACGTAGATCGGGTCCTCGATCTCCTCGACGTTGAAGCCCTCTTTGCGCAGGTCGACCTTCTGGCTCTTGAATGTCGACGTGTACGCGAGTTCGTCGACCACCCGCACGAACAGCGGCACCGCATAGCCGGGCAGCTTGTCGTGTGCGGCCTTGGCCAGTGCCTTGCCGTCGAACTTCTCGCCTTCCTTGAGCTGGATCGCGGCCATACCGGCGCGCCCGCCCGCGCCCTCGACCTCGACGCCGAACACCGTGCACTCCTCGACCTGCGGGTCGGCGGACAGCGCCGCCTCGACCTCGGTGGTGGCGACGTTCTCACCCTTCCACCGGAAGGTGTCGCCGAGCCGGTCGGTGAACGACGCGTGCCCGAACCCCTGCGAGCGCATCAGGTCGCCGGTGTTGAACCACACGTCATCGTCGCGAAAAGCGTTGCGCACCAACTTCTTTTCCGTCTCTTCGCGATCGGTGTAGCCGTCGAAGGGCTGGAAGTTGCTGACCTTGGACAGCAGCAGCCCAGGTTCACCGGTGGGCACCTTCTTGACCCGGCCCTTGTCGTCGCGCAGCGGATCGCCGGTCTCGGGGTCGTATTCGACGAACGCCACCGGCGACGGGCAGATACCGGTGGACTGCGGAATGTTGAAGACGTTGACGAACGCGGTGTTGCCCTCGCTGGCTCCGTAGAACTCGCACACCCGGTCGATACCGAACCGCTTGGTGAAGTCCTCCCAGATTGCCGGGCGCAGCCCGTTGCCACAGATCACCCGCACCTTGTGCTTGCGGTCGGTGTCCTTTTCCGGCTGGCTGAGCAGGTACGAGCAGATCTCGCCGATGTAGACGAACGCGGTCGCGTCGTAGCGGATCACCTCGTCCCAGAACTTGGACGCCGAGAACTGCTTGCCGATCGCCAGCGTCGCGCCGGAGTTCAGCACCGACGACAACGCGACCGTCAGCGCGTTGTTGTGATACAGCGGCAGGCAGCAGTAGAGCGTGTCCTTGCTGGTCAGCCGCATTCCTAGGCCGCCGAACCCGGCGAGCGCCCGCAGCCAGCGGTAATGGGTCATCACGCTGGCCTTCGGCATGCCGGTGGTGCCGGACGTGAAGATGTAGAAAGCATCGTCCTTGGCGAGCACGGCCGCGGTGGTCGGCGGGTTGCCGGTAGGCGCCGAAGCGGCCAGGCGCTTGAGGTCATCGATGGTGAGCAGGCCGTCGGTGTCGGCGCCGGACTCGGTGATCGGCTCGACGAAGTCGGTATCGGCGACGACGGCCTTGGCGCCCAGCAGCCCGAAGCTGTGCTTGAGCACGTCGCCTCGCTGGTTGTAGTTGAGCATGCCGGCGACCGCGCCGCATTTGACCGAGGCCAGCATCAGCAGCACCGGCTCCGGGGAGTTGCGCAGCATGATGCCGACGACATCGCCGTGTCCGACGCCGCGGGCAGCCAGAATCGCGGCGTAACGGTTGACGGTCTCGTTGGCCTCGCGGTAGGTGATCTGCTCGTCCCCGAACCGGAGGAACACCTTGTCGCCGTAGCGCGCGGCGCGGTCCTGGAACACCTTGCCGATCGACGTCTTGGCCGAGGGCCGGGCGCCGAATCCGGTGACGACGCCGCGCAGGATCGTCGGCAGGTCCGCGATCAGCCCCGGCGCGCGGGCGGCGATGTCCAATAAACCAACGCTGCGGCGAGTCCCCGACTTTTCGGTCATGCGCGTTTGTCCCTCCCTGCTCGTTTGTCGCACACCCTAGTGACCGTGTTCATGGCGGTGGCGCGCACGCCGTCATGGCCGACTCGACGTCGACGACGACGACCAGTCGATCCAATGCCCCCTGCGCGACGTACCCGCTGTCGCGCAAGCCGTGCAGCCAAGCCAACAGTCCGTCGTAGTGCCCGATGGGGTCGAGCAGCACGACCGGTTTGTCATGCATACCCAAATAGCCCGCTGTCCAGGCTTCGAAGAACTCCTCGAGCGTGCCGATGCCTCCGGGCAGGGCGATGAACGCGTCCGCGCGCCCCTCCATCACTTCCTTGCGTTGACGCATGGTGTCGGTGACGACGAGTTCGTCGGCGTCGACGTCGGCGACCTCGCGATGCACCAGAGCCTTCGGGATGACGCCCACGGTGTGGCCCCCGCGCGACCTGGCCGCCGTCGCCAACGCACCCATCGCCGAGACGTTTCCGCCGCCGGAGACCAGGCTCCAGCCCCGCTCGGCGATCGCCCGCCCGACGTCTTCCGCCAGCTCGATGAGTTCGGGGTGCGTCGGACCCGACGCGCAGTAGACACACACCGCCCACTGGCGATGGGATTCGCGGGGGTTGGGTTCTGCGGACACGAGCAGACCCTAGCTAGCCGTACGACGATCAAGCGGCCCCCGGCCGCGTTGAGGAGTGCGGCGATCGATTCAGCCGTACGACGATCAAGCGGCCCCCGGCCGCGTTCAGGAGTGTGGCGGTCGATTTGGCCATAGACTCCGGCGGTGCCGATTGAGTGGGTCACCTCGCCGCCCGGACCGGCACTCGATTCGATCGAAGCCGGTCTGGCGAAGCGTTCCGGCGCCGTGCTGATCGGTCCCGCCGGCGTGGGGAAGACGACGCTGGCGCGCGCGGCTGCCGACCGGCTCGCGGGGGCCTACCACCGCGTCGACTGGGTCACCGCCACCGCGCCGATGGCCGCTGTCCCGTTCGCGGCGGTCAGTCGCCTCGTCGACATCGCCGACACCGGGAAGACCGCAGACGTTCTGCGCAGCGCGCGCGAGACATTGGGCGACGGACGCCTGCTGGTGGTCGACGACGCTCATCTGCTGGATCCGTTGTCGGCGGCACTGATCTACCAGCTCGCCGTCAGTGGGACCGCCGCCCTGATCGTGACGGTGGCGCCGGCCGGGGTGATGGCCGACGGTGTCTCGGCGTTGTGGGACGACGGGCTCGTCGAGCGCATCGACCTCGAGCCGCCGGGTCACGACGACCGCCGGGTGGCCGCTTCGGTCGGCGAATTCGTCGCCGCCCTACCGGCCTCCGCCCATCGCGTCCTGGAGTACCTGGCCGTCGACGACCCGCTGGCACTCGACGAGCTCGAAGCCTTGGTGGGCCCGGAACCGGTCGAGGCAGCAGCGGCTTCGGGTGCCGTCGTGATCGACGACGGCTGGGTGCACCCGGCGCACCCGCTGTTCGCCGACTCGATACGCGAGGCGTTGGGCGGCCCGGAGCTGCGCAGGCTGCGCGGTGAACTCGTCGACCGGCTGGCCGGGCGGCCCGGTCAAGGCGCCGTCGACAGGTTGCGCCGGGCGGTGCTCGCGCTCGACAGCGACAGCCCGCAGGGACCGACCGAGTTGTCCGCGGCGGCCGCGGAGGCGTTGCGCCTCGGCGACCTCGTGCTCAGCGAACGGCTCGGCCGTGCCGCGCTGCAGGGCGCACCCGGCGACCTCCCGACACGGCTGACGCTGGCGTACGCGCTGGCGTGGCAGGGGCGGGGCCGCGACGCGGACGCGGTGCTCGACGGTGTGGACGGCGCCGCGCTGTCCGAGACGGAGTTGATGGCGTGGGCGCTGCCGCGGGCCGCCAACCAGTTCTGGATGCTGTCCGAGCCCGAGCGCGCGACGGCGTTCCTGCGCGCGACGCGCAACCGGGTGTCGTCGCCGGCCGCACGCATCACCCTTGATGCGTTGTCGGCGACGTTCGCGATGAACGCCGGGAGCGTGTCGCGTGCGATGGAGGTGGCCGCCGACGTACTGGCGTCGCCGGAGGCCGACGACACCGCGGTCGGCTGGGCGGCGGCGGCCGCGGCGCTGAGTTCGGCGCGAACGGGCCGTTTCGCCGATGTCGACGCCTTGGCCGAGCGGGCGATGGCCGCCGGACATCCAGGGCTTCTGCGGTTCACCAGCGGATTCGGGCAGACCACGGCGCTGGTGATGGCGGGTGAACTGGGGCGGGCCCAGCAGCTTGCCCGGCGGCTCACCGACTTCGCGCAACTGCAACAACCGGGCCGCGCGATCGGCGAGGTGCTGGTGGCCGACGTGCTGATCGCCAAGGGCGAGCTCGAGGAGGCGGTGCGCCTGCTGCGTCGTGCCGCCGCCGCATTGGCGCCGACCGGCTATTCGTGGGGTCCGTTGGCGTGGATGCTGCTGGCCCAGGCGCTCGGTCAGCTCGGCGCGAGCGTCGAGGCGGGAAAGGCGTTGGCCCGCGCCGAGTCTCGGCACGGGTTAAAGTCGATGTTGTTCGCTCCGGAGTTGGCCCTCGCACGGGCGTGGACGATGTGGGCGCGCCGCGACGAGCACGGTGCCGTCGCCGCGGCCCGTGAGGCGGTGCGTAATGCGGAGCGCGGTGGGCAGACGGCCGTCGCGCTGCGCTCCCTGGTGGACGCGGTACGGCTCGGCGACATGCGAGCGGTCGATGCGATCGAGCGGATAAGCGCCGAATGTGACTGCGACACAGGGCGGTTGGCGCTGGCCCACGCCCGGGCGCTCACCGCGCGGGATGCCGCCGCGCTGGCCGAGGCGTCTCAGGGTTATGCGGCGTGCGGGTGGCACGGTGCCGCTGCGGACGCCGCAGCCCAGGCCGAAGCCCACCGCTGAAAATTCGTGTCGGGACCGGCTCTGTCGCGACCCTAGGCTTGACTGTCATGGGCCGATTGTTCGCGCAGACAGACGGGTTGCGGTCATCCGCCTCGCTCCACGACCGGATCGCGACGGACCTGTCGCAGGTGCTCGGCGCGGACGCGCCGGCGGTGGCCGGAGTGCAGACCAGCCACGGCCAGATCGCGTCCGGGGTGGGCGCCGCGCTGTCGAGCGCGCTCAACGCCCGGCTCGGCACCGTACAGACCACCGCCGACATGGGCGAAACGATCTCCGAGCTGCTGCGGAAGGCCGCGCAGATGTATGAGCAAGGCGACCACGACGGGGCCGAGAAGTTGCGTGCGGCTGTCGAAGCCCTTGACGGTCAACGGGATACGCAGGGCGAAGACAGTCCGGCGCCTAGCGTCGGTGGTGCGGTTGGCGGTGCGACGCCGGCGAACGGCGCCGGAGGCCCGCCCGGCGGCGATCAGATGGTCGGCCAGATGCTCGGCCAGGTCGGGCAGCAGGTCGGGCAGCTGGTCAGCTCGATGACGGCGCCGCTGCTGGGTCTTGCGCAAGGGCTGCAACAGGTTCCGCAGATAGTCGCGCAAGGCGTTCAGCAGGCCGGCCGAGGAGACGAGACCCTTGCACGCGAGGACGGCGGTGACGAGTCCGAACGTACCGGTGAACGAACCGATGAAAACGCCGAGAAACCGTCCGAGCCGGGTCGTGCGGAACCGAAAGCCGAAGCCGCACCGAGTGGTTCGACGGGCGCAGTTCGCGCTCCCGAGATGCCGACAGATGCGGAGCCGCCCCGGCCCGCGCAGACACGACCTCAGGTCGGGTAGCCACTGAATACTGCACTGGGCCGCTGGTCGAGGGCGAGCACGACCCTGGACGCAATGTCCGGAAGCTACAGGTTGCGGGCGGCCTCGTCGTCGTGCCGGGACTCCGGCGGCGTGACGGGCACCGGGCCCACGCCCGATTCGCCGCCCTGCGGACCGGAGGCGCGGTCCCACGCGCGGTCGTCGGCGCGTTGTAGCGACTTACGGTCCTCACGATCGTCGGCTTCGCCGGCCTGGGGCTGGGCGTCGTCGCGAGGCTGCGGCGCCGCTGGTGCGGCACCTGGGCCTTGCGCTGCTGGTGCGGCACCTGGGCTGTGCGCCGCCGGCCCGGCCGTCGCGGCTGCACCACCGTTCGGTGCCGCACCTCCCGCACCGGTGGCGGACGGGCCGCCCGGCGACTGGGCGCCTTGCATGGCCTGTTGCATCAGCGAGCCGAACATTCCGGTCGGCCCGCCGAGGGCTTGGGCGGGCGCCCCGGCCATCTGCCCCATCTGACCGGCCTGCTGCCCCACCTGGCCGAGCATCCCGACGATCTGGCCGACCGATTGCGAGCCGGCGTCGTCGGAGTTCTCATAAGCGGCCTGCGCGGCAACGACCTTGCCCGAGAACGTGTTCTCCTTGGCCGATAGCGCGGCGACGTTCGTGGTCAGCTGGGCGGCCAAGGTAGGCAGCACCGCCGAAATGGTGGCGCTCATCGCGTCCTGTCCCGCCGGGATCATCGGTATCTCGGGCAGCTTGACCGCCGCCGCGTTCCAGCTGATGGCGTCGGGCTTTCTCAGTGGGCTACCCATGCGCGCTCCTCGTCACCAGTCGTCATCGTCGTCGTCGTCCAAGTCGTGTTCCAGCGGCGCGGGTACGGCCAACGCTGGTGCGGTGCCCCCGCTGACGCCGCGCTGACCCATCATCGGGGCCATCCCGCCCATGCCGCCGCCCGCTGCCATGGGGGCGGCCCCGCCGACCGCCGCGGCTCCCGCGGTCGCGCCCTCCGGGGCGGGCGCGGTGCTGACCGGCTTGCTGCCGACGAGGTTGGCCATCTGCGGCGTTTGCAGCGGCGCACCGCCGGAGCCCGGCAGCGACGCCGCCCTGACCATGCCGGAGCCGCCGCCGGCGCCCGATCCGCCGGCGAGCGGATGGTTGGAGAACGACGAGAACGGCAGCCCCGCAGCACCGAGCGAGTCGGCCTTACCGCCCTGACCGAACATCGACGTCAGCTGTTGCAGCGGCTGTGAGAGCTGCTGGCCCAGCTGCTGCGGCACAGCCATCAGCGACTGGCCGATCTGCATCGGTAGCTGTGCGGCCATGGCTCCCATCTGGCCGACCATCTGCATGGCCTGCTGCGAGCCGTCACCGGCCTGCTTCGCGGCTTCCTCCCCGCTGTCCTGCGCCTCCTTGGCGCCGGGCACGGGCGGAGCGCCGAAAAGGGGGATGCTCGGCGGCACGCCGAGGGTGTTGGCGAGTTCGGTGGTGTTGGTCGTGATGTTGGCGATGTTCTGCGACAGCCCCATCTTGATCCGGCTCTGCACCAGCTCCTGGGCGTTGGAGAACGGCATCGCCGCGATGGCCTCACACTCGTGCTGGACCTCTTGGGCGATCGCGTTCGCCAGCATCTTGGTCTTCACGACGGTGGCCTCCATCGCGCGCAGCTTGGCCGCGATCGCGGCGGCTTGCGCGGCGTTGGCTTCGTGCCCGCCGATGATGGTGGTGGCCTCCCCCGCCGCGGCGACTGCGCCGACTCCCTCCCACGAATCGGACAGCTGCATCAGCTGACCCTGCTGTTCGGGCACGACGTTTCCGCTGATCGTGGACGCCAACGCCTCGTATGACGCCGCCGCTGCGGCCAACGTCTCCTCGTCGACGTTCGGCCAGCCCGGGCCGGTCACGGTCTGACCTCCGTACGGGCTGGAATCGGGCGCGATGCCCATGGCGCGACCCCCTTGACGACACGCTACGGGTCTCAAACTTACCGTGCCCCCGGTAGCTGCCTGTGCGCCGATTTCGAGCGGCGTGACGCCCGATCAGGGCATCCGCTCCTCCTCGAGACGCCCGCCGGATAGCCGGAGCCGCCGTTGCACGCCGATGTCGGCGAGGAAGCGCTCGTCGTGGCTGACGACGATGAACGCACCCCGGTACGCGTTCAGCGCCGCCTGAAGGCGCCCGACACTGACCAGGTCGAGGTTGTTGGTGGGCTCGTCGAGCAGGAGCAACTCGGGTGCCGGTTCGCCGAAGAGCACGCAGGCCAGCGTCGCGCGCAACCGCTCACCGCCGGACAGTGCACCCACCGGCAGCTGGATGCGGTCGCCCTGAAAGAGAAACTGCGCCAGCAGGTGCATGCGGCGGGTGTGAGAAAGGCCCGGCGCGTATGCGGCGAAGCTCTCGGCGACCGTGTGGTGCGGATCGAGCAGATCGAGCCGCTGCGACAGATAGGCCACGCGGCCGTCACTGCGCTGCACGGTGCCGGCGTCCGGTGTCAGCTCACCCGCGATGATGCGCAGCAGCGTCGATTTTCCCGCCCCGTTGCGCCCAGTCAGCGCGATGCGCTCGGGCCCGCGTACCGACAGGTCGACGTCGTCGAGAAGCAGCACCTCACCGGTCGAGACGCGTAACCCCTTGGCGTCGAGCACATCCCGGCCGGAAGGCACGTCGGTGTCGGGCAGGTCGAGTACAAGCGCGTCGTCGTCACGCACCGCCCGCTCCGCGTCGTTCAGGCGGGCCCTTGCCTCCGCGACCCGCGCGGCGTTCACGCCGTCGACACGGCCCGCGGACTCTTGTGCTCGCCGCTTGCGGGCGCCCGCAACGATTTTCGGCAGCCCGGCGTCCTTGAGGTTGCGTGCCGCCGCGCCCGCCCGTCGCGCCGCGCGCTCACGGGCCTGCTGCATTTCGCGCTTCTCGCGCTTGAGCAGCTGTTGAGCGCTGCGGACATTGTTCTCAGCAACGCGCTGCTCGAGACGCACGGCCTCGGTGTACATCGTGAAATTGCCACCGTAGGAGCGGATCTCGCCGCGGTGCAGCTCGGCGATGCGGTCCATCCGGTCGAGCAGCAGCCGATCGTGGCTGACCACCAGCAGGCAGCCCGCGAAGTCGTCGAGCACATCGTAGAGCCGGTGGCGGGCGGTGACGTCGAGGTTGTTCGTCGGCTCGTCGAGCAGCAACACGTCGGGCCGGTCCAGCAGCTGACCGGCGATGCCGATGCTGATGATCTCCCCACCCGACAGCGTGCCGAGCCGACGGTCGAGCGTGATGTGGCTCAGTCCGAGCCGATCCAGTTGCGCCCGCGTGCGCTCCTCGACGTCCCAGTCGTCGCCGATCGTGGCAAAGACTTCTGGTTGGGCGTTGCCGTCTGCCAGCGCGTCGAGCGCCTCGATGACCGATGCGACACCGAGCAGTTCGGCGACGGTGTGATGCGCGATGTACGGCAGCGTCTGCGGCAGGTACCCGAGCCTGCCGTCGACGGTGACCGAGCCCGCAGTCGGCGCCAACTCACCGGCGATCAGCTTGAGCAGCGCGCTTTTTCCTTCGCCGTTGGGGGCGACCAGACCGGTTCGCCCGTCGCCGACGGTGAAGGACAACCCGTCGAACAGCGGTGTGTCGTCGGGCCACGCAAAAGACAATTCGGAACAGACGATGGAAGACATGTGAGTGATCGCTTCGTGTTTCGCACGGAAATGGGACGGTCGGATCCGGGCGCACCGGAGACGTCGTCAACTCACATGCGTTCAGCGTAGGTGCGCGGTCAAGCGGTTAAATACCGGCGTAACACGTCGGTCGCGGCGGTGATCTTGTCGACGTCGACGTGCTCGTCGACACGGTGCGCGAGGTTGGGGTCACCGGGGCCGTAGTTGACCGCGGGAACGCCGAGGGCGGCGAATCGCGACACGTCGGTCCATCCGTACTTGGCTCGGACCTGTCCGCCCGCGGCAGCCACCAGTGCGGCCGCGGCAGGCTTGGTCAAGCCGGGCAGCGCGCCGGCGGCTGCGTCGGTCAGTTCGATCTCGACGTCGAGGCCGTCGAACACCTCGCGCACGTGGTTCAGCGCCTCGTTCACGCCGCGGTCGGGAGCGAACCGGAAGTTCACCGACACCGAGGCCGCATCGGGGATGACGTTGCCCGCGATACCGCCGTCGATGCGTACGGCGGACAGTCCTTCGCGGTAGGTGCAGCCGTCGATCTCGACGTTGCGGGCCCGATACGACGACAGCCGGTCCAGCACCGGTCCGAGTTTGTGAATCGCGTTGTCGCCCAACCACGACCGCGCCGAGTGGGCACGCGTACCGCTCGCGCTGATCACCACGCGCAACGTGCCCTGACAGCCGGCCTCGATGTAGCCGTCGGAGGGCTCGCCGAGGATCGCGACGTCGGCCCGCAGCCAGTCGGGCAGTTCGGATTGGATGCGGTTCAGTCCGTTGGCCGACGCCTCGATCTCCTCGCAGTCATACATCACCAGCGTGATGTCGTGCGTCGGCTCTGCGATGGTGGCGGCCAGGTGCAGGAACACCGCATCGCCGGACTTCATGTCCGACGTGCCGCAGCCGTGCAGGACACCGTCGACGAGCCGGCTGGGCAGGTTGTCGGCGACGGGCACGGTGTCGAGGTGGCCGGCGAGCAGCACCCGCGACGGCAGCCCGAGGTTGGTGCGGGCCAGCACCGCGTCGGCGTTGCGGATCACCTCGAGGGAGGTCTGCGCGCGCAGCGCGGCCTCGACCTCGTCGGCGATGCGCCGCTCGTGGCGCGACTCGCTGGGGATGTCCACCAGCGCGGCGGTCAGCGCGATCGGATCACCGTGCAAATCGAGGCTCACAAGGCTGACGTTAGTCTTTAGCGCGTGACTTCTGCTGCAGGTATTGGGCTGGCGACGATCGCCGCCGACGGATCGGTTCTCGACACATGGTTCCCAGCGCCCGAACTCGGGGCGGACGGTCCGTCGGGCACGGTGCGGCTGTCGGTGGCCGAGGTGCCCGAGGAGCTGGGCGTGCTGACCGGTCGCGACGAGGCTCGCGGTGTCGACATCGTGGCGGTCCGGACGGTGATCTCGTCGCTGGACGAGAAGGCCGCCGACGCCTATGACGGCTATCTACGGTTGCACCTGCTCTCGCACCGGCTCGTCGCGCCGCACGGCCTGAACGCCGACGGCCTCTTCGGCGTGCTGACCAACGTCGTGTGGACCAACCACGGGCCGTGCGCGGTCGCCGGTTTCGAGGCCGTGCGCGCGCGACTGCGCGCACGGGGGCCGGTGGCCGTCTACGGCGTCGACAAGTTCCCGCGCATGGTCGACTACGTGCTGCCGACCGGCGTGCGGATCGCGGACGCGGATCGGGTGCGGCTCGGCGCGCACCTGGCCGAGGGCACGACCGTCATGCATGAGGGCTTCGTCAATTTCAACGCGGGCACGCTGGGCAGTTCGATGGTCGAGGGCCGGATCTCGGCGGGCGTGGTCGTCGACGACGGGACGGATCTCGGCGGTGGCGCGTCGATCATGGGAACGCTCTCGGGCGGCGGCAAGGAAGTGATCTCGGTGGGCAAGCGGTGTCTGCTGGGCGCCAACGCGGGGATCGGTATCTCGCTGGGCGACGACTGCGTGGTCGAGGCGGGTTTGTACGTCACGGCGGGCACCAAGGTGCAGACCGCCGACGGAAAGACCGTCAAGGCACGCGAGCTGTCGGGCACCGACAATCTGCTGTTCCGGCGCAATTCGCTGTCGGGCGCCGTCGAGGTGGTCAAGCGCGACGGCACCGGCATCACGCTGAACGAGGCGCTGCACCAGAACTGACTCCGCTGGCCGAGCGCCCGCGTCTGTCCGGCGACACACCGGCGTGCGCGTGCGTTTCGCGGTCGCTCGTCGCTGAAAAGTGCTCAATCCGCCGCGGCGTTGGGCTTGAGCGGAGGACAGCGCCCGTCGACGACGGCCAACTCGAAGTGCCAGATCTCGTTGGCGTAGATCTGGCACAGCCCGAACCTGCGGCCGTTGGCGATGAGCCACTTGTCCGCCTCGACGGGCCCGATGTCGACGGCTTCGCCCGTCACGTGCTTCGACTTCTCCGGTGAGGCCACGAATTCGCGTGCGGCTTGGGCACTTCCGTACCTGACGACGCCATCGTCGAAGAGCCGCTCCTGAAAACCCTTCGATCGCCAACCGGACGTGATGCGCATCGTTATGCCGTCGTCCTCGGCGCTGCGCGCCGCCTTCTGCACTGCCTCGCGCAGCGCGGGGTCGAGCCACTTCACGATCGGGTGCTCGGTGTCGAACGGGCTGACCGTCTGGCCGTCGGGCAGCCAGCCGCCGACGGTGTCCTGCGCGGCGGGCCCGATACTCAGCGGTTCCTGGCCGACGCTGGGCGCCGGGGGCGGCGGGGGCGGCGGCTGCGGCGGTGCGCCACATGCGGCGATTGCGCACACTGACGCCGCCACGAGCGTGCGCAAGATGCTGAGATTTCGCGGCGTGTCGGGTGCAGACCCGCACGCTCGCGTCACAGGAGCAGAGGCGGTCAAGCGTCGGCGGCCAGGATGCAGAATTCGTTGCCCTCCGGATCGGCCAGCACGACCCAGCTTTCGTCGCCCTGGCCGATGTCGACGGGCCGCGCGCCGAGGCCCACGACCCGCTCAACTTCGGCCCGCTGATCGTCGGGCCGGAAGTCGAAGTGGATGCGATTCTTGACGACCTTGTCATCGGGCACCGCGAGGAACAGCCAGTTCGGGCCCGCGCCGGGCGGCGCGTGCAGCACGACGTCACCGTCGTCGTCGACGTCGTGGGGCCAGCCCAGCACCTGCGACCACCACCGGCCCAGCGCGGAGGCGTCGTGGGCGTCGATGCAGATCTCATCGAACTCGAGCGTCAATGTGCCAACTCCTTCTTGAGCACCTTGCCCATCGCGTTGCGCGGCAGCGAGTCCACCAGCCGCACCTCTCGGGGCCGCTTGTGTATCGAAAGCTGTTCAGCCACATACTCGATGAGCTCGTCGGGGGTGGCGTCACCGACGACGAACGCGACGATGCGCTGGCCGAGGTCCTCGTCGGGCACACCGACGACCGCGACTTCCCGCACGCCGGGATGTCCGAGCAGCGCGGCCTCGATCTCGCCCGCACCCACCCGGAAACCCCCGGTCTTGATCAGGTCGACGGATTCGCGTCCGACGATCCGGTGCATACCGTCGGCGTCGATCACCGCGACGTCACCCGTGCGGTACCAGCCGTCGGCGTCGAGCACCTCGGCGGTCGCATCGGGTCGGTTGAGGTACCCGTCGAACAACGTGGCGCCCCGAACATGAAGCTGCCCAATGGTTTCACCGTCGTGCGGCACCGCGGCGCCGTGCTCGTCGACCAGACGCGTCTCGATACCGGTCAGCGGCAAGCCCACCCACCCGGGCCTGCGTTCGGCGTCGGCGCGGGTACTAATCGTGATCAACGACTCCGTCGAGCCGTAGCGTTCGATGGGCCGGTGCCCGGTGCGTTCGACCAACTTGTCGAACACCGGCACCGGCAGCGGGGCGCTGCCCGACACCAGCAGCCGCGCCGACGCCAGCGCCGCTGCCGCCTCCGCGTCGTCGGCCACCCGCGACCACACCGTCGGCACCCCGAAGTACAGCGTCCCGCCGGCCGCCGCGTAGTTCTGTGGGCTGGGTTTTCCCGTGTGCACGAACCGGTTTCCGATGCGCAAGGATCCGAGCAGGCCGAGGACCAACCCGTGCACGTGATACAGCGGCAAGCCATGCACCAGGATGTCGTCGGACGTCCACTGCCACGCCTCGGCGAGCGCGTCGATGTCGGCGGCGATCGCGCGGCGGCTGACGACGACACCCTTGGGCGGGCCGGTCGTGCCGGACGTGTAGATGATCAGCGCCGGCGACTCGGCCGGCGGTTCGGCGTAGCGGTGCCACGAGCGTGCGTGCAGCCGCACTGGCACATGCTGCAGGCCCTCGGTCTCCGCCGGCTTCTCCCCCAGCCACGCTTGGGCAGCGGAGTCACCCAGGATGTGCCTGCGCTCGGCGGCGCCGACGTCGGCGGGCACCGGGACGACGGGCACACCGGCGATCAGGCAGCCCGTCACCGCCAGCACGGTGGCCACGGTCGGGGTGGCCAGCACGGCGACCCGCTGCGCACCCGCGACACGTTCGGCGACCGACGTCGCGGCGCCAACCAGGTCGCTGCGCGACAGCTGCGCCCCGTCGATGCGGACCGCGTCCCCGATGTCGGCACCGCCGGCGACCGCGGCGGGGTTGAGCGAAGCCAGCAGCATAAGCAGCGAGGTTACCCACATCGCCTCGGCGATACTGGGCGCGTGACTCACATCGAGCGACTGGCCTCGCGCGAGGTCTACCGGAACCACTGGATGGCGCTGCGTGAGGACGACATCCGTCGGCCCGACGGCAGCGACGGGATCTACGCGGTCGTGGACAAGCCGACGTATGCCTTGGTGATCGCGCGCGATGGCGACCGGTTCCGGCTGGTCGAGCAGTACCGTTACCCGCTCGGCATGCGGCGCTGGGAGTTTCCGCAGGGCACCGCCCCGGACCGCAAGGAACTCGCGCCCGCCGACCTCGCGGCGCGCGAACTACGCGAGGAGACGGGTTTGCGCGCGTCGGAGCTTGTTCGTCTGGGGCTGCTGGACGTGGCGCCCGGGATGAGCAGCCAGCGCGGGTGGGTGTTCCTGGCGACGGGCATCACCGAGGGTGAGCACGACCGCGAGCACGAGGAACAGGACATGCACAGCGAATGGTTCACCCGCGTCGAGGTCGAGCAGATGATGCGCGACGGGGTGATCACCGACGCGCAGTCGATCGCGGCGTGGGCCCTGCTGGTGCTCTCGGGGTGGTAACGGATGCGGCGCCAATCGACTTCGAACCGCGAGCCCTGCTGGTTCGTGTAACAAGTAGGAGCGATCGGAGGAGGTGACACGATGACCGCGGTCTACGGGATGATGGCGATGATGCCGTTTGTGTTCGGCGGCGCCGGCTACTTCCTCGTGTCCTCCGCCGGCTGCGGCGAGACCCGCTACCGCCCACCGCGGTGACCGACCCGGGGCGAACTCGCGGATCGAGACCATTCCGTGACGGTGTCGTAGCCTTCGGCAAACCGTGTCGCGAGGGGTGGACGGCATTCGGCTCCGTAGTGTTCACGATATGTCCGCCCGTGCCCTGAGCAGTGCGCTGGTGGGGCTGACATGTGCTGTGACCGTGAGCCTTTCGATACCGCCGACGGCCGGTGCAGCGAACCCGGCTTGGAACGGACGCTACGAGATCGTCACCTACGCCTCGGACAAGATGGGCACCAGCATCGCCGCCATTCAACCCGAACCCGACTTCAGCGCGCAGTACGTCCTGGCGACCGACTGCTCGACGGGACTGTGCGTCGCAACCGTCGTGTCGGGCCCCGCGCCAAGCAATCCCACAATCCCGCAACCGGTCCGATACACGTGGGACGGGGCACGATGGCAGTACGCCTACAACTGGCAGTGGGAGTGTTTCCGCGGTGACGGGGTTCCCAGCGAGTACGCACCGGCCCGGTCGCGTGTGTTCTACGCCCCCGACATCGACGGACAGCTGTTCGGGACCTGGCAGACCGAAATCTTGGGCGGGGCATGCCGCGGGACGGTCGTGATGCCGGTCGCCGCGCGTCCCGTCAGTTCGCCCGGTATCCCCGTCGGCGTGGCGCTTTAAGCGCTGCCGCGTTCGGCCAGTGCCCGCAGGAAGAACATCAGATTGGCGGGCCGCTCCGCGAGCCTGCGCACGAAGTACCCGTACCACTGGCTGCCGAACGGCACGTACACCCGCACATGGTTGCCCGCATCGGCCAACCTGCGCTGCTCGGCATCGCGGATACCGTACAGCATCTGGTATTCGAAATCGTCTCGGCCGCGGTTGCTCTCGGCGGCCAGCGCGGGTACGGCCGCGACGACGGCCGGATCGTGCGAGGCCACCATCGGGTAAGTGTTCCCCGCCATCAGGACCCGAAGACAGCGCAGGTACGAGTCGGTGACGTCGTCGCGGTCCCGGTACGCCACTGACGCCGGTTCGTGGTAAGCGCCTTTGCACAGGCGGATTCGCGCAGCGCCCGATGCCGCGAACTCCCGGCAGTCGGCGTGCGTGCGCTTGAGATGTGCCTGCAAAACCGTTCCGAGCCAGCTGAACTCGGTGCGCAGATCGCGCACGATCGACAGAGTCGAATCGGTGGTGGTGTGGTCCTCGGCGTCCACCGTCACCCACACCCCGATGCGCTGCGCCCGTTCACAGATGGTGTGGGCGTTCTCGAGTGCGATCTTCTCACCGTCGCGGGCCAACGCCTGCCCCAGCGCCGACAACTTCAGCGAGACCTCCAGCGGTCGCACGACGGCCGGTTCCTCGTCGCGCCGCGCGAGTCCGTCGAGCAGCGTCAGATACGCCTGCACGTTCTCGGTCGCGGTGTCGGCATCGGTCACGTCCTCACCGAGGTGGTCGATCGACACGAGGCGACCCGAGTCACGCAGCCGCACAACCGAATCGAGCGCATCGTCCACGCTCTCGCCCGGTACGAACCGGTGGACGACATCCCGTGTCAGCGCAAACCGCTCGGCGGTTCTTCGCAGACCGTCCCTTCGGCCGGCGGCCATGATCGCCGGTCGCGCGACGCGTGCGAAGACCTCCATCACTGCGCCATGTGCGGATAGTTGTGGTCCGTCGGAGGCACCAGGGTTTCCTTGATCGACCGCGCCGACGTCCAGCGCAACAGGTTCAGCGCGGACCCGGCCTTGTCGTTGGTACCCGACGCCCGCGACCCGCCGAAGGGCTGCTGCCCGACCACGGCGCCGGTCGGCTTGTCGTTGATGTAGAAGTTGCCCGCGGCGTGGCGCAGTCGCCGTTGGGCCTGCAGCACCGCCGAGCGGTCGTCGGCGATGACCGCACCGGTCAACGCGTACGTCGCGCCGGTGTCGACGACGTCGAGGATGCGGTCGTATTCGTCGTCCGGGTAGACGTGAACCGCGAGGATCGGCCCGAAATACTCGGTGCGGAAGGACTCGTCGGTCGGGTCGTCGGACAGCAGCACGGTCGGGCGGACGAAATAACCTTCCGTGTCGTCGTATTCACCACCAACGGCGATGGTCACGTGCGCGGTCTTGGCTCTCTCGATCGCCTTGACGTTCTTGGCAAACGCCCGGTCGTCGATCAGCGCACCACCGAAGTTGCTCAGGTCGGTGACGTCTCCGTAGCGCAATTCCGCTGTCGCCGAGAGAAAATCGTCACCCATCTGCTGCCACACCGAACGCGCGATGAACGCCCGCGAGGCCGCCGAGCACTTCTGGCCCTGATAGTCGAACGCGCCGCGGATCAGCGCGGTGCACAGCACGTCCGGTTGCGCGCTTCCGTGGGCGACGACGAAGTCCTTGCCGCCGGTCTCGCCGACCAGGCGCGGGTAGCCGTGGTAGCGGTCGATGTTGTTGCCCACCTCGCGCCACAGACGCTGGAACGTCGTGGTCGACCCGGTGAAGTGGATGCCCGCCAGCCGCGGATCCGACAACGCCACCTCCGAAACCGCCACGCCGTCCCCGGTGAGCAGGTTGATGACGCCGGGTGGCAGACCGGCCAGCTCCAGCAGTTGCATCGTGAGATAGGCCGCGAAGGTCTGGGTGGGCGACGGCTTCCAGATCACCGTGTTGCCCATCAGCGCAGGCGCGGTGGGCAGGTTGCCGGCGATCGCGGTGAAGTTGAACGGCGTGATCGCGTAGATGAACCCGTCGAGGGGCCGGTAGTCGGTGCGGTTCCAGACTCCGCGCACGCTGATCGGTTGTTGCGCATGGATCTTTCGCGCAAACGAGACGTTGAACCGCCAGAAGTCGATGAGCTCGCAGGCCGCGTCGATCTCGGCCTGATACGCCGACTTGGACTGCCCGAGCATGGTGGCCGCGCAGAGCTTTTCGCGCCACGGGCCGGCGAGGAGGTCGGCCGCCCGCAGGAATACCGCGGCCCGCTCGTCAAACGGAGTGGCCTCCCACTCCGTTTTGGCGGCCACCGCGGCCTCGATCGCGGCGACGGCGTCGGCGTGGGTGGCATTGGTGAGGGTGCCCAGCCGCCGCGAGTGACGGTGCGGCTGCACGACGTCGATGCGGTCGCCGTCGCCCATCCGGTGCCGGCCGCCGATGACATGTGGCAGGTCGACGGGGTGAGCGGCGACGGTGCTCAGTGCCTCGAGGAGCCGGGTGCGCTCCCCCGAGCCGGGCGCATAGTCGTGGACCGGTTCGTTGGCCGGAAGAGGCACGTCGGTGATGGCATCCATGACGAAATGATGCTCGGCCACGACACGTGATCCGATGGACGATCCCACAATGCTGCCGGCCACCTATAGTCGGATCAGACAAAGGGGCATGCGATGGAGGCTGGGACGACCGGGCTCGGGCTCGGGCGACTGCTGCTGGCGCTGGACCGGACGATGGTGAGGCTGGTCGAAGCGCCGCGCGGCCTGGACATGCCGGTCGCCTCGGTCGCCCTGGTCGACGCCGACGACGTTCGGCTGGGCCTGGCCGTCGGGCCCGGTTCGGCCGACCTGTTCTTCCTGCTCAGCGTCGATGACACCGAGGCGGTGCGCTGGCTCGAGCGGCAGTTCGCGGGGACCGGCCGGGCACCGGCGGCCATGTTCGTCAAACACCCGTCCCCGGCCGCCGTCGAGCGCGCGGTCGCACTGGGCACCGCGGTGGTGGCCGTCGAACCGCAGGCGCGTTGGGAGTCGCTGTACAAGTTGGTGAATCACGCCTTCGATCACCACCGCGACCACGGCGACCCGCATCACGATCCGGGCACCGACCTGTTCGGGCTCGCCCAGTCGATCGCCGACCGCACCCGCGGCATGATCAGCATCGAGGACGAGGACTCCCACGTGCTGGCCTACTCGGCCTCCAGCGTCGAGGCCGATGAACTGCGCCGGTTGACCATTCTCGGGCGCGCCGGCCCGCCCGAGCACCTGGCGTGGATCGCGCAGTGGGGGATCTTCGACGCCCTGCGTTCGGGCACCGATGTCGTGCGCGTCGCGGAACGTCCGGAGCTCGGTCTGCGGCCACGCATTGCGGTCGGCATCCATCTTCCCGACCGGTTCGCGGGAACCATTTGGCTGCAACAAGGTTCGGCCCCCCTGGCCGACGATGTCGAGGACGTGTTGCGGGGCGGCGCGGTGTTGGCGGCCAGGATCATGACGCGGCTGTTGGCCTCGCCGTCCCCACACACCAGGCAGGTGCAGGACCTGCTCGGCCTCTCGGGTGAGGCCGCGGATGTCGCCACGATCGCACGCGAACTCGGAATCCAGGCCGACGGTCGTGCCGCACTCGTCGGGTTCGTGGATCCCGCCGGAACCACACCGGCGAACGTGATCGCACTGAGCGCCAGCGCCTTTCGGCCCGATGCGCAGGTCGCGTCGAGCAGTGGACGAGTCTATGTACTGCTGCCGAAGATCGGTGCGCCGTCATCGGTGATGTCCTGGGTGCGCGGTGTCGTCGCGACGCTCGATCGCGAGCTGGGGCTGTCGCTGCGGGCAGTCGTCGCCGCCCCGCTCGCCGGGCTGACGGCCGCGGCGAACGCGCGAGCCGAGGTGGACCGGGTCTTCGACAGTGCACAGCGTCATCCCGGGGCGATCGGGCACGTCGCGTCGCTCGACGACGCGCGCACCACTGTGCTCCTCGACGAGATCGTGTCCCGGGTCGGTCAACGCCTCGTCGACCCCCGGATACGTCAACTGCGCGAACAGGATCCGGTGCTGGCCGAAACGCTCGGGGCCTACCTCGACGGATTCGGCGACATCACCGCGGTCGCCCAGCGGTTGCACGTGCATCCGAACACGGTGCGCTACCGCATCCGTCGCATCGAGAAGCTGTTGTCGACGTCGCTGAACGATCCCGACGACCGGCTGGTGCTCGCACTCGGCCTACGAGCGACGGAGGCTTAGGCCGTAAGGCGCTGTGCGGCAGCGGAAATACGCTCGTCGGTCGCGGTCAGCGCGATCCGCACGTGTTTGGTGCCGCGGGCGCCGTAGAACTCGCCGGGAGCGACGAGGATGCCGCGCTGTGCCAGCCAGGCGGCGGTGTCACGGCACGGCTCACCGCGTGTCGCCCACAGATACAACCCCGCCTCGGAGTCCTCGACGGTCAACCCGGCCGAACGCACAGCGGGAAGCAGGATTTCGCGCCGCCTGGCGTATCGGGCGCGCTGTTCGCGTTCGTGCTCGTCGTCGTCGAGCGCGGCGACCATCGCGCCCTGCACCGGCGTCGGCACCATCATTCCGGCGTGCTTGCGAACGGCCAGCAGCTCCGAGACGACGCTCGGGTCTCCGGCGACGAAGCCGGCCCGGTATCCGGCCAGCGACGACGTCTTCGACAGCGAATGTACGGCCAGCAGCCCGGTGTGGTCCCCGTCGCAGACCGACGGATGCAGCACCGACACCGGTTGGGCGTCCCAGCCCAGCCCGAGGTAGCACTCGTCGGAGGCCACCAGCACCCCGCGTTCCCGCGCCCAGCCGACCACCTTGCGCAGATGGTCGACGCCGAGCACCTTGCCCGTCGGGTTGCTCGGCGAGTTCAAATACACCAGGGTCGGGTTCTGCGGACCGAGCTGTGTCAGGGAATCGGCCCGCACGATCCGCGCGCCCGCCAGCCGCGCACCGACGTCGTACGTGGGATACGCCAACTCGGGCGCGACCACAGCGTCGTCGGGACCCAGCCCCAACAAGGTCGGGAGCCAGGCGATGAGCTCCTTGGTTCCGATCACCGGCAGCACGGCGTCGGGCGAAAGCTCCGTGATGCCGTAGCGCCGCGCCAGCGCGTTCACGGCGGCTTCGCGCAGCACGGCCGTGCCTGCCGTGGTCGGGTAGCCGGGCGAGGCGCTGGCCGCCGCGAGCGCTTCGCGGATGATCGGTGCCACCGGGTCCACCGGGGTGCCCACCGACAGGTCCACGATGCCGTCCGGGTGTGCGCGCGCCAGCGCGGTCACCTCGGCCAGCGTGTCCCAGGGAAATGCCGGCAGCGACGCGCTACGGGGCTGACGCGCCGCTCGGCTGCGCTGCGCGGGCGGCTGCACACTGCGCGCTGCGTGAGCCGTTGTCAGTCCTCACCTTGCGGCGGCATGCTCTTGACCGGTTCCGGGTCGTTGTCGGTCTGACCCACCTTCGACGCGCCACCGGGCGAACCCAGCTCGTTGAAGAAGTCGGCGTTGATCTGCGTGTAGCTACTCCACTGATCGGGCACGTCGTCTTCGTAGTAGATGGCCTCGACGGGGCACACCGGCTCGCAGGCACCACAGTCCACGCACTCATCCGGGTGGATGTAGAGCATGCGGGCGCCCTCGTAGATGCAGTCGACTGGGCATTCCTCGATACACGCCTTGTCTTTGACGTCGACACAGGGTTCGGCAATGACGTACGTCACCGTGTTCTCCTCAAGGTCTCCTCGATCTCCTGTCCGGTGGGCTGCCGTACGGGGTGGGCATCCAAGCTCAGCCGCAAGTATCCGTGGTCGATACTTGGACGGTCGTCTCAGTGTGCCCTAACTTTCACGCGCAATCCCCGTTAAGGGTTGCGCGTGGTTACTGATACTAAACGTCGCACATACAACTGCCTAGCGGACACCCCTCACTGCCCACCCACCTTTGACGACGGTGCGTGTTTGTTGCCGACACGCCGCCGTTCAGCAGCCTTTTGCGCACGCTCGCTGCGGCTCGGACTTGCTATACCTGCGAGATGGAACGTTGCGTCCCGCCGGCCGACCGGACGGCCGTCCTCCATGTCCGACAACTGACGGCGCAGGAACTCGACGCTGTACGCGCCGCCAAGAGGTTCTTCAAGGAGAGCGCCTGGGACGAATGGCGAACCACGCAGCCGCTCGGCTTCGACGGACCGAACAAGCAGTTCGAGGTCGGTCCCGATTTCGCGACCGACCTGGTTTCGGTGCCGGGCGTGGTCGCCTGGTTCGTGCCCCGCGCCGGACGCTATGCGCGTGCGGCCGTCCTGCACGACTATCTGTGGCGCTTTCCCGAACGCACGGGGTGCGACCGCCGGACCGCCGACTATCGCTTTCGCCTCCAGATGCAGCGTGACGGCGTGAGCCTGCTGAGGCGCTGGATCATCTGGGCGACGGTGCGGCTGTCCGCGATCCTGCAGGGCAAGGGGGGCGCCGGATGGTGGAAGGATGTGCCGGGCGCAGTGCTTCTGGTGTTATTGGTCGCGGCGCCGATCGTCGTCCTGCCCGCTCTCGCGATCCTGGTCTCGACGGTGGTGTTCTGGCTTCTCGAGTCGGCCGTCGCGGTGGTGGTGCCCGACGAGACACCCCCACCGCTGCCGCTCAAGACCTGACGGGTCAGGCCTGCTTGAGCGCCTCGATTTCGAGAGTGATGGTGACCTTGTCGCCGACGACGGCGCCACCGGTCTCGAGGGGCATGTCGATGTCGATGCCGAAGTCTCTGCGATTCAACACAACCGAGGCCTCGAAGCCTGCGACCTCGCCCTGTCCCGCGCCGGGGTTGACGCCGTTGAACTCAACTTCCAGGGTGATCGGTTTGGTGACGCCCTTGAGTGTGAAGTCGCCGTCGACCAGGTAGGTGTCACCGTTGGGCCGCACACCGGTCGAGGTGAAGGTGGCGATCGGATGCTTGGCGGTGTCGAAGAAGTCGCCCGACCTGAGGTGGCCGTCGCGTTGCTCGCTGCGGGTGTTGACGGAGTCGACCTTGATTTCGGCGGTGACCGAGGGGGTGCCGTCCTCGGCGACGGTGATCGCACCATTGAAGTCGTCGAACGTGCCCCGCACCTTGCTCACCATCATGTGACGTACGGAAAACCCGACGGTCGAGTGCGCCGGGTCGATGGCCCAGGTGCCGACGGAAAGGGGGGTCATAACAGCAGTGGTCATATTCATTGCTCCTTCGTTTCGTTTGGCCTACACAAGCAGAAACGGACTACAGTCCGCTTTTATTCCTCGTAGCTTCTTCAGGCCGCGAGCGACCGCCAAATGCCGCGGAAACGCGGCGTGTCGGGGTGCAGCCGCGGTCGCTCGCGCGGGAAATGAGCACACAGACGCGGTCGCTCGCACTTGGAAGAAAGTAGGGCTACGCGGCGAGGGGGGCGTACGTCGTGGAACGCTGGCGTGCCGGGCGGCCGATGCCCTCGGCGATCGAGACGAGTTCCTCGACGGTCTTGTAGGAACCGAACTCCGAACCGGCCATCCGCGAGATCGTCTCCTCCATCAGCGTGCCGCCGAGGTCGTTGGCGCCGCCGGTGAGCATCACCTGGGTGCGCTCGACGCCGAGTTTGACCCAGCTGGTCTGGATGTTGGAGATCCGGCCGTGCAACATGATTCGCGCGAGCGCGTGCACGGCGCGGTTGTCTCTGTGCGTCGGGCCCGGCCGCGCACCGCCCGCCAGGTACAGCGGCGAGCTCTGATGCACGAACGGCAGCGGCACGAACTCCGTGAAACCGCCCGTACGATCCTGGATCTCGCGCAACACCCGTAGGTGGCCGACCCAGTGCCGCGGCTGGTCGACGTGGCCGTACATCATCGTCGAACTGGATCGCAGCCCAACCTCGTGGGCGGTGGTCACCACCTCGATCCACATCGACGTCGGCAGCTTGCCCTTCGTCAGCACCCAACGCACTTCGTCGTCGAGAATCTCGGCCGCCGTGCCCGGGATGCTGCCCAGACCGGCCTCGCGCAACGACGTCAGCCATTCGCGGATCGACAGGCCGCTGCGGGTGACGCCGTTGGCGATCTCCATCGGCGAGAACGCGTGGACGTGCATCGCCGGCACCCGCTTGCGCACCGCGCGCACCAGATCGGCGTATCCGGTGACGGGCAGTTCGGGGTCGATGCCGCCCTGCATGCACACCTCGGTCGCGCCGGCGACGTGCGCCTCCCACGCCCGGTCGGCGACCTCGTCCACCGACAGCGAGTACGCGTCGGCGTCGCCTTTGCGCTGGGCGAAGGCACAGAACCGGCAGCCGGTGTAGCAGATGTTGGTGAAGTTGATGTTGCGGTTGACGACGAACGTGACGTCCTCGCCGACGGCGTCGCGGCGCAACGAATCGGCCAGCGCGGCAACGGCATCCAGAGCGGGACCGTCGGCGCACGCCAGCGCCAGGTACTCGTCGTCCGACAGCCCGGCCGGATCGCGTTCGGCGGCGCGCAACGCCGCGAGCACATCGGTGTCGATGCGTTCGGGCGCCCTGGCCGCGAGTTCGGAGATCTTCTCGCGGATCGATTCCCAGTCGCCAAACGCGCTGTCGAGGTCGCTGCGGGTCTCGGTGAGCCGACCCGCATCATCGATCGCGGAGTGAAGATCGGTGCGGCCCAAGGACTCCGACGCCTCGTCGGGCTCCTGCCAGGGCCGACCGCTCGGGTTGACGTCCCGCGCGAAACCGGTGTCGGGGTCGGCCAGCGCGTCGACGTGGCCCCGCACCCGCGGGTCGATCCACGCCGCACCCGCCTGCACGTACTGCGGCTGCGCGGTGAGCCGCTGCACCAGATCGTATCCGGCGTCGGCGGTCACCTCGGCCAACTCGTCGAGCGCAGGCCACGGACGTTCAGGGTTGACGTGGTCGGGAGTCAGCGGCGAGACACCGCCCCAATCGTCGACCCCGGCGCCGACCAGGGCCAGGCACTCGTTGCGCGACACCAGGTTCGGCGGCGCCTGAACCCGCATCTTGGGCCCCAGCACCAGCCGGGTGACCGCGATGGTCGCCAGGAAGTCCTCGAAGTTCGCATCGGGTGATGAGGCCATTGCGGTGTGGTCCTTGGCGCGGAAGTTCTGCACGATCACTTCCTGAACGTGCCCGAACTCCTTGTGCGACCGGCGAATAGCGTGGATGGTCTCGGCCCGCTCGACAAGCGTCTCCCCGATCCCGACGAGTAGGCCCGTGGTGAACGGGATCGACAACCGGCCCGCGTCGGCCAACGTCCGCAGCCGGACTTCGGGGTCCTTGTCCGGGCTTCCGTAATGAGCGGCACCGCGCGTCTCGTACAGTCGCCGCGACGTGGTCTCGAGCATCATCCCCATCGACGGCGCGACCGGCTTGAGCCGGGACAGCTCCGACCAACTCATCACGCCGGGGTTCAGGTGCGGAAGCAGCCCGGTCTCCTCGAGGACGCGGATCGCCATCGCGCGCACATAGTCCAGCGTCGAGTCGTACCCCCGCTCGTCGAGCCACTGCCGGGCCTCGTCCCACCGCGCCTCGGGACGGTCACCAAGCGTGAACAACGCTTCCTTACAACCCAATTGCGCGCCGCGCCGCGCGACGTCGAGGATCTCGTCGGGCTCCATGTACATGCCCTTGCCCTGCGCACGCAGCCGGCCCGGAACGGTGACGAACGTGCAGTAGTGGCAGGTGTCGCGGCACAGATGCGTGACGGGGATGAACACTTTGCGCGAGTAGCTGACCGGGAGCCTTCCTGAGGGCCCGCGCCGCCCCGCCGCCTCGAGCCCGGCGTCGCGCACCCGTGACGCGCTGGTGCACAGGTCGGCGAGGTCGTCACCGCGGGCGGTCATCGCGATCGCGGCTTCGTCGACGTTGAGTGCCACCCCGTCGCGTGCGCGGCGCAGCACCCGCCGCAGAGCCGCAGGACTGGGCTGATCGGGCTTCGGTGAGATCACCGGGTCGGGCAGATCGGCGCCGCGCTGAGGGTTCAGAGCCACTCCCCTGTAACCCCGCCGCCGAAGAGTTTCATCCCCACGGTCTCACATTCGGAGACCGCATGCGCGTGCCATACGCCTGACATACCGGTCACCCTAGTCCTCGGTTCACGTGCCGCCACAGCACCGCTGCCGGCGGCAGCGTGCCGAGCACGATGAGCAGCAAGGCCGCGTACTGCATGACCCCGGCCCCGCCGAAGATCAGATCGTCTCCCGGCCCACCCAGCGTCATCAGCGCGACCGTCAACAGCCAGGTCCACAGCGGGAGGGCCGCGACCCGCGGCGACGACGTCCAGTGCAGCGCGGCCCACACCAGCGCGGCGTTGACCAGGCCGGCGATCAGCGCGCTGATCGGAAACGGGGTGGACCCCAGGCGGAGCGGAAGGAACATGGCCGAAGCGATGGCGCAGAGCACGCCGTCGACGGCCAGCAACGTCAGAACCGCCACGCTTCGAGGCGTGGTGGCAGAAGTGAGAGAGCTCAGGTCGGGATGCTGTCCAGCATGCCGGTCAGGGAACCGATCACCCACTGCAGGCTGTCGAACCGGTCCTGCCAGTGCTGCAGGTTGGGATCCAGATCTGGGTCCATGTGCCGTCCCTTCGTCGCGCCGCCGACTGCGGGCGAGCTTACTCCCTGCAGGCGCCGCTAAAGAAGGTCCAGTCCGGCGAGTAGGTCGATTTCCCATCCTCGAGCATCGCGTTCACCGGCCGTTCCCGCTGCCAGGATGTAGTGCTCGGCAGCGCCGATCGGCAACGCGATGTTGTTGGACAGCGCAAACGAGCGGCCGTCCGGCGCGACGCTGATTTGCGTGGCGTGCGCGCGCATCGCCGCCACCTTGGCGCTCAACTGCCTGGGATCGTCGATCACCGCGTCGATCTCGTCGTCGGGATAGCCGAACGGCACCTCGTCCGCGGTCACCCGGGTCCACTCCGGGGGCGCGTCGTCGATCCCCGCGAGCCCCTCGGCGATCGCGTCCTTGGACACCACCGCCCAGTAGACCTTCGGCACCCTCCACGGTTCACCCGGAAAGTCCGTACCTTCGGCGGCCGCCACGGCGGCCATCGTCACCTCGTGCGTGTGGATGTGGTCAGGATGGCCGTAACCGCCCTGCGGGTCGTAGGTGACGACGACGTGCGGGCGCAGTTCGCGGATGACCTCGACCAGCGCGCCGACCGACTCGGCGGGATCGGCGTCGATGAACCTCTGATGGTGGCGCCGCGGCGTGCCGGCCATCCCCGAGTCGCGCCAGCGCCCGGCCCCGCCGAGGTACTCCGGTTCGTCGATGCCCAGGGCGTTCAGGGCCGCGGTCAGCTCGCCGATGCGGTACCCGCCGAGCTGATCGGCCTCGTCCACGGCCAGGTGCGCCCACCGCTCGCCGATCACCTCACCCTCCTCGCCGAGCGTGCACGTCACGACGCGCACCTGCGCGCCGCGGGCGACATAGTGGGCGATCGTGGCGCCGGTGGTCAGCGTCTCGTCGTCGGGATGGGCGTGCACGAACAACAGCCGCGCACCGGTGTCAACAGCATCGCGTTCCATTCGCACCAGCTTGCCTGCCGGCTGGCATACATTCACGAGGTGTCCCGGCGCACCGTGGAGTTCGGTTGCGCGATCGTCATCATCGGCCTGCTCGCAGGCGTCGCGGGTGCGGCCACGACGCTGCTGCTGCACGGAGTCGAACACCTCACCTACCACTACTCGTTCGGCACCCTGCTGACCGGTGTCGGCGGAAGCAGTGCGATCCGGCGCGCCGCAGGCCCGATGATCGGCGGGGCGCTGGCCGGTTGCGGGTGGTGGCTGTTGCGGCGGCGCACCGAGATCCCGTCGCTGTCCTCGGCGATCAGCGAGCCTCGGCGACTGCCCCGTCTGCCGTTGTGCATAGACGCCACACTTCAGGTGGTGCTCGTCGGGTCGGGCGCATCGCTGGGTCGCGAGAGTGCGCCGCGCCAGATCGCCGCTGCGCTGTGCGATTTCGGGACGACGCGGCTTGCTCTGACGGCCCGCGATCGCGAGATCCTGCTCTCCTGTGCCGCGGGCGCCGGGTTGGGCGCGGTGTACAGCGTGCCGTTGGGCGGAGCTCTTTTCACCGCGAGCATCCTGCTCAGGACCTGGCATCCGCGCGCGGTCGGCGCGGCGCTGATCACGTCGAGCCTCGCCGTGGCGGTGGCAGCTCCGGTCACCCATCTCGAGCATGCGCTGACGTGGCCCGATTTCGAGTTATCGCCGCTGTTCGCGTCCCTGGCCGTGGCCATCTCGCCGCTGGCCGCCGCTGTCGGCCTGGCGTTCGACCGGGTCATGACCGCCGCCCGTCCGCGGGTCCAGAAGCGCTCATGGGTGCTGATCCCCGCGATCGCCGCGGCCGGCCTGCTGACAGGCGTGTGTTCGATCTGGTGGCCCGAATTGCCGGGCAACGGCACAAGCATCCTCACCGTCAGCGTCAACAGCGGGCTCACCCTCGGAGCGGCCGCCATGATCCTGCTGCTGAAACCACTTCTCACCGCGGTGTTCCTGCGCGCAGGCGCGGTCGGCGGCCTGATCACTCCCGCGTTGGCGACGGGTGCGGCCGCCGGGTCGCTCGTCGCCCTGGCGCTCAATCAGTGGGCGGGCACCGACATCCCCGTCTCAGCCTTGTCGCTGACGTGCGCGGCAGGCGTGCTGGCGATCACCCAGCGGGCGCCGGCGTTCGCGGCGCTGTTCGTATGGGAGCTCGCACATCCTCCGTACTGGCTACTGGGGGTGTTCGCGATCGCGGCGTTCGCGACACACGGCCTGCGCGAGCTGCGCGACAAGCGGCTCGCTGGCTGAGACCGCTACTGCTTGGTCTTCACCCATTCGCCGGCGTCGCCGACGATGCCGACCGGTACCGCACCGGACAGGCTGACGTTCTGGACGCTGGGGCCCGACGCCACGATCGTGGTGTCCTGCAGGATCGGCAGCACCGTCGCCATGTTCCACAGGCGCGGTTCGACGGCCGTGATGACGTCGGCGATGTCTTCGCTGCCGTCGAGCGCGGCGTCGACCTTGGGCTGGATGCTGCGATCGCACATCCCGGTGATGTTGCTCGGCGCCTGGACCAGCTCTTCCGGTTCGGGCTCGGGTGGCGGGCTCGGTGTCGTGGCGGTGGGTGTGGGCCGCGTCGTACTCGGCGTCGGGGTGGCCGCAGCCGTTGTCCTGGGGCCCGGTTGGGCCGTCGCCACCGGTGTCGCCTCCAACGCCCGACAGCCGTAGCGCGACGCGAGCGACGTGGCCAGGTCCCCGCCCGCCTGGTTCCAGCCGACCACCGCGTCGACCCGGTTGTTGGGCAACGCATCCTCGTACAGCGCCACGGGGTCGAGCGCCGACACCGATGCGGCGATACCGACGTTGCGCAGTTGGTCGGCCGCGGTGTTGGCCACGGCCACCGACGTCGGGTCGTTGGCCGCCACCCCGATCACCACCGTCAACGGCTCGCCGTCCTTGGTGATGCGTCCGCGGTCGCCGTCCGGCGGCGGGTTCCCGGGAGTGGGCGGCGCACTGGTCAGAACCGGTTCCAGCTCGTAGCCCGCGTCGGCCAGCAAACCGAGGGCGTCCTCCTTGGCCATCGCGGGCGGTGCCGTGGGGACGTACCCGGGATCCGATGGCGAGCGCACCTGAGCCTGCGCCAACGTCACCGTGTTGTCGTCGCCCGCGCCGACGGCGGCGAGAAGGTCGACGTCGAGCAGTCCCAGGATCGCCTTGCGCACTTGCGAATCCCGCAGCGCGGGCTGCTGGGCCCGCAGACTCAACCGCATGACGCGCGGCGTGACGATCCGCGCCGTGCGCACGTCGGGGATCGCCGAGAGTTGGGCGAACACGGCCGACCCGCCGTGCACCTGGGCGACCTGCGTGTCGCCGTTGCGGATCGAGTCGGCCAGCGCCGCCGAGTCACCGCCCCGCCGGAACAACACCTGATCGGGTTTCGCCGGAGGCCCCCAGTACCGGTCGTTGCGGGCCAGCAGGATCTCGTCGCGCTGGGGGTCGATGTTCTCGACGCGGAACTGACCGCCCGTCACCGGCAGGGCCCTCGCCAGGCCCGCGGCGAATCCGCCCGGCACGTCCTTGACGATGTGGGCTGGGAGGATGTCGTTGAACAGCTCGCGCCACGCCGGATACGGCTGAGAGAACGTCACGACCGCGGTCTTGCCGCCCTCGACCGACTGCACGCCGGTGATCAGGTCGTAGCCCGCCGGGTCGACGACCCCGGGCTGGCTGACCATCTGCTGCCACAGATACCAGTAGTCGTCGGCGGCGATGGGAGCGTTGTCGGTCCACGACGCCTCGGGGCGGATCTTGTAGGTGACGGTGAACGGATCGTGGCTCGTCACCTCTGCCGAGTCCAACAGCGTGCGGTCGAGCTCCCAGCGCGACCCGGTCGGGGTCTTCGGATCGGCGATCGGCCGGAAGGAACTGGGCAGCACCAGCGAGCTGATCGCCGCGTTCACCGGCGACTGATCCGACAGCAGGTGCGGATTGAAACCCGGGCCGATCCAGTCGATCGCCATGATGATCTGCGTCGCCTTCAACGGAGGAGGCGGCGGAGGCTGCAGCGTGTCGGTGCTCTGCGGCGCGGGCGGCGGGCTGACGGTGCAGGCGGCCAGGAGTGTCACCATCGCGGACAACGTGGCGATGACGCGTCGGGGGCCGGGCACGACTGACAGGGTATCGGGCAGCCTGGACCCGCCCGCCCGATCGGCGACCGCCGGTTTCAGCCTCGGGCCTTCGCGCGG
This sequence comes from Mycobacterium sp. GA-1199, assembly GCF_001500045.1. Taxonomy (GTDB): domain Bacteria; phylum Actinomycetota; class Actinomycetes; order Mycobacteriales; family Mycobacteriaceae; genus Mycobacterium. The sequence continues at coordinate 27,471 of NZ_LQIX01000017.1, read as the reverse complement.
GCCTTGGCCCTGGCGCGCAGGCTCGCGTTCAGCTCCACCTTGCGCACGCGCACGACCTCGGGGGTGACCTCGACGCATTCGTCCTCGGCGCAGAACTCCATGGCCTGTTCCAGGGTCAGTTCCAACGGCCGGGCCAGCGTTTCGATGACGTCGGCCGTCGAGCTGCGCATGTTGGTGAGCTTCTTCTCCCGGGTGACGTTGACGTCGAGATCCTCGGCGCGCGGATTGATGCCGACGACCTGACCTTCGTAGGTCTCCTGGCCGGGCTCGACGAAGAACTGGCCGCGGTCGGCGAGCTGGATCATCGCGAACGGCGTGATCTGGCCGCTGCGGTCGGACACCAGCGAACCGCTGTGCCGGGCGCGGATCTCCCCCGCCCACGGCCGGTAGCCGTCGAAGACGGCGTTGGCGATGCCGGTGCCGCGGGTGATGGTCAAGAAGTCGGTGCGGAAACCAATGAGCCCGCGGCTCGGCACGATGAAGTCCATCCGCACCCAACCCGCGGCGTGGTTGGTCATGTCCTCCATGCGGCCCTTGCGCGCGGCCATCAGCTGCGTGATCGCGCCGACGAACTCCTCGGGACAGTCGATGGTCATGGCCTCGTACGGCTCGTGCAGCTTGCCGTCGATGGTGCGGGTGACCACCTGCGGCTTGCCGACGGTCAGCTCGAAACCCTCGCGGCGCATCTGCTCGACGAGCACGGCCAGCGCCAGCTCGCCGCGGCCCTGCACCTCCCATGCGTCGGGCCTGCCGATGTCGACGACCTTGATCGACACGTTGCCGACCAGTTCGGAGTCCAGTCGGTTGCGCACCATCCGCGCGGTGAGCTTGTGGCCCGACACCTTGCCCGCCAGCGGTGAGGTGTTGGTGCCGATGGTGACCGAGATGGCCGGCTCGTCGACGCTGATGCGCGGCAGCGCGTGCGCATGGTCCGGGTCGGCGAGGGTGTCGCCGATCATGATCTCGGGCATGCCGGCGACGGCGACGATGTCACCGGCGATGGCCTCGTCGGTCGGATTGCGTTCGACGCCGACGGTGGCCAGCAGTTCGGTGATCTTGGCGTTCGTGACAACGGGTACTCCGTCGACCTCGCGCATCCAGGCGACCTGCTGGCCCTTGCGCAGCTTGCCGTTGTAGATGCGGATCAGCGCCAGCCGGCCCAGGAACGCCGAGGCGTCGAGGTTGGTGACCAGGGCCTGCAGTGGCGCTTCGGGGTCGCCGCTGGGCGGCGGGATGTGCTCCATGAGGACGTCGAACAGCGGGTCGAGGTTGGCGCCGTCGGGATTCTCGCCGTTGGCGGGCTCGGTGGTGCTGGCGATGCCGGCCCGGCCGGACGCGTACAGCGTCGGCAGACCGAGCGCCTCCTCGGCGGCCTTCTGTGCTTCCACGTCGAGATCGGACGCCACGTCGAGCAGCAGGTCGTGGCTGTCGGATACGACCTCGCTGATGCGGGCGTCGGGGCGGTCGGTCTTGTTCACGACGAGGATGACCGGCAGGTGGGCGGCCAGCGCCTTGCGCAGGACGAAGCGGGTCTGTGGGAGTGGCCCCTCGGACGCGTCGACCAGTAGCAGCACACCGTCGACCATGGACAGCCCGCGTTCGACCTCGCCGCCGAAGTCGGCGTGTCCGGGGGTGTCGATCACGTTGATGACGGTCACGCTGCCGTCGGCGTGGTGGCGGTGCACGGCGGTGTTCTTGGCGAGGATCGTGATGCCCTTTTCCCGCTCCAGGTCGCCGGAGTCCATGATGCGCTCGGTGGCGTCGTCGCCGCGGTGTGTGAGCGCGCCCGACTGACGCAGCATGGCGTCGACCAGGGTCGTCTTCCCATGGTCGACATGTGCCACGATGGCGACGTTCCTAAAATCCACTTCGAGATTGTCGCAGTGCGGTCGGCCGATCACGAAAACGAGAGATGTCCGTCACTTGAAGCCCAGTAAGCTCGCCGACCTCAAGCCGAAGAAGAAGTGCTGCCGCAGCCAACCTCGCTGCAAGCGCTGCCCTGTAGTCGTTCACCAAGTCCGCAGGGCCGAGCGCAATGGCATCCGCGGCAAGGATCTCATGAAGGTCCACAAGCGCGCCCGCCGACGGAAATAGCGTCTACGGATACGACAGCAGCACCATCACCCGGCCATCGGGTGGCGGGACGGGAAAGTCGCTCTCGTCGAAGCCGTAATACTCGCGCTGTGTTTCGGTGATCTCGTCGGTCACCCGGCCGTGCGTGTGGATCTCGCCGTTGCGCACGTCCTTCATCACTCCGACGAAGTCGGGCACCGACAGCGACTCGGCCAGCAGCAGCACTTCCCCGCCGGACGAAAGTTCAACCAGCACACCGGCTCCGGAGAAGTTGTTGCCGCCACGGCCGGCCCCTCGCGGTGCCCAGTAGACCGGCTCACCGGTCACGTCGCCTTCGACCCGCCGGTACTGTCCGACCGCGTCGGCGCTGTCCGCCGCGGTCACCACGGGCAACTTGTCGATGGTGCGCAGCTCATCCCACCACATGTACGCGAGCGGAATCGCGACGATCGCGTACACCATCACGATCAACATGAGGAGCGGCTTCCACGCCATCTCCCAACCGAGCTTTCGCTCCGAAACCCCCTGCCCGGCAGCATGTTCCCCGATCTCGCGCCGGCCGAAGCGGAACACATACCAACTGAGCACTCTCGCCAACGCCATCAGCACCAACACGCTGAGCCCGACGATGCCCGCGACGCGCCAGTAGAAGGTGCTGTCGCCGTGATTGATCGTCATGAGGACCATGACGGCGGGGATGGGCGCGGTGAGAAGAAGCAACAGCGAATACGACGGATGGCTTGTCAGGTACTGGTATTCGACGCGCCACGAGCGGTTTCCACCGAACACGGTGACGTCTCCGACGTCGGCGCGCACCATTGGTGTCCACGATCCCTGCTTCACCCGGGGCTTGACCAGGGTGCGGAAGAAGAAGAACCCACAGACCATCGACACGACCAGCGCACCCCAGAACACGCCCGGAATGGCTTCGCCGGTGCCCGGTACGCCGAACGCACCGCGGATGTCGATGATCTTGGCGATGAAGAAGGTCAGTGGGATGGCGAACAAGAATTCGACGAGCCACATCTGCACGAGTTGCGGAATGCGCGAACCGATCCGGTCAAAGGCGAGCACTCCTCGCCAGAGGAACCGCAGCACGCGCATGAACGGCAAGAATATTGCGAGCACCGCCCGCCGGTCGACCGATCGGAAACCCGGTCCCATTCGGTCGCGGGCCCGCGCTTCGAACGGTCAACCGCCGAGTTCTCGCCTTAGCGCGGGCAACCACGCGCGGTCAGCGGGCACCCACACGAGGTCGTCGAGTTCGCCGACGCTGATCCAGCGCAGGGCGCGGTGGTCGTTGGGGTGCAGGGTCCCGCCGGTCTGCGTGACGCGGTAGGCGCGCAGGATCATGGTCGGGCCGAGTGCGACGTCGTCGCCGATCCGCGCACCGACGTCGACCAGGACGCCCAGCTCCTCGTGCAATTCGCGGGCCAGCGCGGCTTCCTCCGTCTCACCGGCGGCCACCTTGCCGCCGGGCAACTCCCACAATCCGGCCAGTTCTGCGGGCCGGTCGCGCTGCGCGACCAGCAGCGAGGCCTCGTTGATGAGGGCACCGGCGACGACGATCTGATTCGACATCTGGTTCGACACTGCGGCTGACGGTATACGGTCGAAGACATGGCTGTGTTAACGGACGAACAAGTGGACGCCGCACTGCCCGATCTGCCCGGCTGGGAACGCGCCGACGGCGCCCTGCGCCGCTCGATCAAGTTCCCGGCGTTTCTCGACGGCATCGACGCCGTTCGCCGGGTCGGCGAGCACGCGGAGAACAAGGATCACCATCCCGATATCGATATTCGCTGGCGGACAGTGACTTTCGCGTTGGTGACGCATTCCGAGGGCGGCATCACCGACAAGGACGTCGAGATGGCCAAGGACATCAACGGGATCGTCGGCCAGTAGAGGCGATCCAGGCCAGGGTGGCCAGCGTGGCGACGATGTAGATCAGCCCGGCCCAGGCCAGATACCACGGTCGCGGGATCACCCAGATCGTGGGCTGCGCGAAGCTCAGCAGCCAGGGGACCCCGATCAGGGTCAGGATGAGCCACCCCCAGCCCAATATCCGCGCGCCCCGCCGGGCGCTCAGCGGCCCGTGCAGCAACCAGATCATCAACGGGATCAGCCACACCCAGTGATGTGTCCACGAGATCGGCGACAGCAGCAGACCGAACAGCTGCACCACGACGATCCCCCCCAGCCGGTCCGAGGCTCCGCCGATCGCCCGCCACGCCAGAACCGCCAGCACCGCCGTCACCGCGATGCCCGCGACCACCGCGGGCCCGTAACCCGCGTCGTGTCCGAGGATCCGGGATATGCCGCCGCGCCACGACTGGTTGAACGATGTGCCGACCGGACCGACACGGTTGGCGTCACCGAGCAGTTCGGTGAAGTAGCGCCGGGTCTCGTCGCCGACGACCAATGCCGAAAGCCCCACGGTCGCAGGGAATACGACTGCGGAGAACACCACCGCCCCCCACCGTCGCGCACCCAGAAAGTACAACCCGGAGACCGCGGGCGTCAGCTTCAGCCCGGCCGCGACGCCGATCAGCAGGCCGGACAACCACCACCGCGTGCTGTACACCGCGTAGAGGACGCCCAGCACGAGCACCACGTTGATCTGGCCGTAGTCGAAGGTGCTGCGTAGCGGTTCGAGCCAGATGCCGACGGCCGTCCACAACATCGCCACACGCCGATCGCCGGAACCCAGGAGCCGCTGGCTGATTCGCACCACGCCGTAAAGGGCGGCGATGATCCCGAGTTGCCACAACAGCGCGACGAGGCCGAACGGCAGCAAGTGAAGCGGATAGAACACCACGGCGGCGAACGGCGGATACGTGAACGGCAGCGGAAAGTCCGGGGTCTGCTCGCCGTAGACGTAGTCATAGAGCGCGCCGGGTTGGTCCAGGGTGCCCGCACCTCCGACGTACACGTGCAGGTCGACGAAGTTCGCACCGTTGGGCGCCAGATAGGTCCACGCGAGTCGCGCCGCGATGCTGACCACCAACAGCACGGGCGCCGCAGCGGCCAGTCGGGCGGCCATCCGCGACGTTGACGGGGCTGCGCTTGTCGAGGTGTCTATCCGCCCGACTCTATCGGCCGGTCACTGAAACCCCTCGCTTGCGTAACGGTTGAATCACTGCCACACGTGTCACTTGAGTCACACCAGTAACTCCGTAGCTTCGGCCCAAGGCGTGCCACACAACTGATTGGGAGAACCATGCACAGCACCGGAAAACTGTTCGCGACCACCATGATCGCCGCTGCGGGAGCGGTCTCGGCCGCGCTGGCGCTGAGCGCCACCGCCACCGCCCAGCCTGCGGCGCCGGCGCCCGCGCCCAGCGTGCCGGGCTTGCCGCTCATCCAGCAGTTGGCGTCGAACCCCGCCGCGGCGACGCAGCTCATGCAGGGCTTCACATCGCTGCTGAACACGGCTCAGACCCCGGCCGCCCCCGCCGCGACGCCGCCGTCGGCGACCGCGACGGTCACCCTTCCGCAGCCGCCGTCGTCGCTGCCCGGTATGCCCGCAGCACCCGCGGCACCCGCAGCGACGCCTGCGACCGCACCGGCCAACCCGGCGAACCTGCTGTCCAACCTGCCCACCGGGCTGGCCTCGCTGCTGCCCGAGGGAACGCCGTTGACCGGCCTCCTGCCCGCCGCGGCACAGGCGGCCACGCCGTCGGCCGCAGCACCGGCGGCTGCCGCCCCGGCCGCTGCCCCGGCACTTCCCGGCGCGGGTATGGCGCCGCTGCTGGTGCCGCTGTCGGCTCTTCCGTGATCAACGGGGCGACGCCGAACTACGCACTGGCAGACACGACCACTACAACCACGTTCTGAGGGAGCCATGTCAGCTCGAAGGATGTTCGCCACCGTCGCCCTCGCGATCGGCTCATCGACCACGCTGCTCGTCAGCGGCGTGACCGGTGTGGCCGTCGCCGAACCCGCGCCGCCGGCGCCGATCGACGGGCTGCAGGCGCCCGGCCTGACGGCGGTCCAGGGCATCAGCCCGGCGATCCAGCAGGCCGCCGCCGATCCGACGAACGCCGCGTCGACGCTGATGGCCGCGGCCGCGGTGTTCGCCGGTGACGCGGTCGCTCCCACCGAGGCGCGAAATGTCGCGTCGGCGGTCAACCAGTTCGTCGCGCACAACCCCGCGCCCGGTGCGGTGCCGGGTGAGCAGGCGCATCTGCCTGCAGGGATCAATCCGGCTCACGCCGTGGGACCGGTACCGGACGCGGCGCCGGCGGCGGACGCGCCTCCCGCACCGGCGGCCGCTCCCGCTCCGGCACCCGCACCTGCGGCGGCACCGGTCGCTGCTGCTGCTGCACCCGCACCCGAGGCCGCCCCGGCACCAGCACCCGCCCCCGAGGCCGCCCCGGCGCCCGCACCGGCTCCTGCCGCCGCACCCGGTCCCGCCTTCGGCCCGGACGCCCCGCCGACGCAGGACTTCATGTACCCGTCGATCAGCAACGGCTGCCTCGGCGACGGCGGAACCGTGCTCGCCACGGCGATTTCGGTGGCCGGGCCCGCGAAGATCCCGACTCCGGGCCCCGGCCCGGGCCAGACCGCATACGTGTTCACCGCGGTCGGCACGCCGGGTCCAGCGGCCGAGCAGAAGTTGCCGCTCAACGTCACCTGGGTCAACCTGACCACCGGCAAATCGGGCAGCGCCACGCTCAAGCCGCGCTCGGACATCAACCCCGAGGGCCCGACCACACTGACCGCGATCGCCGACACCGGTTCGGGCAGCATCCTGTCGACGATCTTCGGACAGGTCACGACCACCGAACGGCAGTGCCAGTTCATGCCGACGATCGGCTCGACGGTCGTTCCGTAAGCGACCGTCAACCACCGCGCGAGTGACCGTGTTTGCCCCGCGACACGCCGCGGCGGCGCATGCAAACGCGGTCGCTCGCCGGGATCAGTTGGCGTCGAACCGACGCTTTGGGTGATTCACCCGCCCGCGATCGACCATTGCGTCGGTCTGAATCAGGATCAGTAGGCCATGAAGAGGATCGCGTCCCGGTCGTAATCGCGGCCGGGATGCGACTCGGACAGGTGCGCCTGGGCCTTCTCGACCAGGTCCTCCTCGTCCTTACCGACAATCGCTTCGCCACACGGGCAGTTCAGGTGCGTCTTCATATCCCCACCTTCGCATAGGTCGCCACCGACAAGCCCAAGATATAGCCATGGATCTCTACGACGTCATGCGCACGACGGCCGCAGTGCGCGAGTACACCGGCGACCCGCTGCCCGACGACGTCCTCGAGCGCATTCTCGACAATGCCCGCTTCGCGCCGAGCGGCGGCAACCGCCAGGGCAACCGGGTCGTCGTCGTGCGCGATCCGGCGACGCGCGAAGCGCTGATCGAATACGCGCGACCCGGGACGAAGCGCTACATCGCGCAACTGCGCAACGGCGAAAGTCCGTGGAATCCGTTGCATCCCTGCCGAGTTGACGAACAGACCATCGCGGCGGTGAATCTGCCGAACCAGTCACCGCTGCGCACCGCCGAAGTTGTGCTCGTGGTCTGCGTCGATCTGGGCGTCGTGGCCGCGTTCGATCAACACCTCGACCGTGTGGGGCTGATCGCGGGGGCATCGGTGTACCCGTTCGTCTGGAACATCCTGCTGGCCGCCCGCAACGAGGGGTACGGCGGCGTCCTCACGACGGCCGCCGTTGCGGCAGAGCCGCAGGTTCGTGAGCTGCTGGGCATCCCGGACAACTACGCGGTCGCCGCGCTGCTGCCGCTCGGCAAGCCAATCCGTCAACTGACGAAGTTGACCCGCAGGCCCGTCGCCGAGATCGCCACGAAGGAGCGCTTCGACGGCGAACCGCTCGGCGCATGACAAGTGTGGACGTCCGATAACAGTTCGGTCGGCAACCAGACTCGATATGGCGTGGTCGATTCCGCTCCTCTGAGTTTCGTGAGACCTTCGGAACGTGACCTGCACGCTGGGCTACGCCACAGCAAGCGCCGCCGAGCAGGGCCTCGAGGGTCAGCTCGCGGCGCTCAACGCTGCAGGCGTCGACCCCCGGCGAGTGTTCACCGACCGGCTCTCCGACTCCGCCGATCGCATCGGCGCGGGACTCCACGCGATGCTGAGTTACGCCCGCTCCGGTGACACGATCGTCGTCGTCGCGCTGGACCGGCTCGGCCGCACCGGCACTGAAGTGACCCGCACCATCGCCGAACTCTGCGAACGGGGCCTTCGGCTTCGCACCCTCAAAGAGGGCCTCGACACCGGTACCTCCACCGGCCGCGTCGTCGCAGCCGTCATCAAGACGCTGGCCCGCTTGGACTCCGAGGACGCCGCGGTCTAACCCTTCGCGGCCTTGGCGGCTGCCTTCGCCTGCTTCTTGAACGACCGCACCTTCTCCAGCGAACCGGCGTCGACCACGTCGGCCACCGACCGGTACGAGCCGGGCTTGCCGTAGTCCCCGGCGGCCTTGCGCCAGCCTTCGGGTGTCACTCCGTACTGCTTGCCGAGCAAGGCCAAAAAGATCTTCGCCTTCTGCTCACCGAACCCGGGCAGGGCCTTGAGCCGACGCAGCACCTCGGCGCCGTCCGGGTCGCCCTCGGTCCACAGCGCGGCCGCATCACCGCCGTAGCGATCGACGATCAACTGCGCGAGCGCCTGTACCCGTTTGGCCATCGAACCTGGAAAGCGATGAATGGCAGGGGTTTTCGAACACAACTCGACGAACTTCTCGGGATCGTAGTCAGCGATCTCGCGGACATCGAAGCCACCCAGGCGGTCGGCGATCTTCTTCGGACCCGCGAACGCCGCCTCCATCGGGTACTGCTGATCGAGCAGCATCCCGGTCAGCAATGCGAATGGGTTTGATTCCAGCAGCGCGTCGGCCGCGCGATCTTGGACAAGCTGCAGTTTCGCCACGACGCCAGTCTAAGGCTGCGTGATTGTGGTGCCCGCCGTCCCGATTGTTGAGCAGAGGCAGCCGTCATGCGGTGATTCACCGGCTTCGCGAAAGTGCTGCGAGCCGGATGTTCGCCAACAGTATGGAAGCCTGGCGGATCGGCGCCGAGTCGGCCTGCAAGTACACATTCGCCGAAGCATCAAGGCGACCGCGCCCCAACCACCGCGAATCTTGCGTCGGGCAATTCTTCCCGGTGTTGGATTGCCACAACAATCCCGAAACCGTAGCTACGCAACCGTAAGCTACGCTAGCGTAGCAATCGTGACAGATCAGCAGGTCAGTGTGCTGTTCGAACTCGAGCCCGTGGTGGCGGCCAATCTTGACCGCCACCTCGCCGTGGCGAAAGACTGGCAGCCGCATGACTATGTGCCTTGGTCTCGCGGACGGGATTTCTCCTTCCTCGGTGGCACCGATTGGCAACCCGAGGATTCGCCGCTCGACCCGGTCGCGCAGACAGCAATGATTGTCAATTTGCTGACTGAGGACAATTTGCCGTCCTATCACCGCGAGATCGCCACCCGGTTCGGGCGCGACGGCGCCTGGGGTCAGTGGGTCGGTCGATGGACTGCCGAAGAGGGCCGGCACGCGATCGCGATTCGCGACTACCTCGTCGTAACGCGTGGGGTGGACCCCGTCCGGTTGGAAGCGCTGCGGATGGAGCACACTACGGCGGGTTACGACAGCGGTGACAAGACCGTGTTGCAAGCGTTGGCCTACGTCTCCTTTCAAGAACTGGCGACCCGAATCGCGCACCGCAACACCGGGCGCGCGACAGGATGCCCCGTCGCCGAGCAGTTGCTCGCTCGCATATCGACCGACGAGAACCTGCATATGATCTTCTACCGCAACTTGATGGCCGCCGCGCTCGACCTCGCGCCGGACGAGGCGATGCAGACGATCCGCGACGAAGTAGTGGGTTTCCAAATGCCCGGGCAGGGCATGACGGACTACGCCAAGAACGCCGTCACGATCGCCAAAGCGGGCATCTACGATCTGCGCCTGCACCACGATGCGGTGCTCCAGCCGGTGCTGCGGTTCTGGCGGATCTTTGAGCGCACCGACTTCGGGCCGGCGGGTGAACAAGCCCGCGACGAGCTCTCGTTTTTCCTCGCCGCGCTCGACGCCAGGGCAAAGCACTACGAGGAGAAGCGCGCCGCTCGCGAAGCGGAACCCTCGATGGCGTGACGCAACCTCTGGTTGCCGATCGATCGTTAGCCGCGCTGCTACTCGCAGGAAGAACCGACAGACCTCTCGCAGAGTCCGCGTCGCGGTGAGGACCGTGTCGCTTAGCGACCGCCGTGGGCAGGGGGCCGCCTACCCAAGCATGGTTCGTATCAGCTGCGGCCCGCCGATCACCGCCCACAATCCACAAGTGGGTATTTCTGTCGGCGTGTCGCGGAGTGTCCGCGACTACGCGTGAACCAGAGTTTCGTACCAGCAACTGAGTAGTTCCATCGTCGGAGTTCAGGAGTGAGATGGCCGAACTTGACCTGCCGCATCGGGATACCCCGATCAGCGGCGAGGAGTACCGAACTTTACAAGCGAGCCCCGAGTTTCAAGAGTTGCGATTCAGGCTGAGCCGCTTCGTCTTCCCTATGAGCGCGCTGTTCCTGGTCTGGTATGCCGCCTACGTGATCCTCGGCGCTTTCGCCCACGACTTCATGGCGATCAAGGTGTGGGGCAATATCAATGTCGGTCTGTCGATCGGCATCGGCCAGTTCGTCTCCACGTTCGTGATCACTGGCCTTTACGTACGCTTTGCCAACCGCGAGCTCGACCCGCGGGCCGAGGCCATCCGAACCAAGCTGGAAGGCGGCGCGGCATGAGCACCCTGCTGGCCGTCGACCAGACCGTCGGCAACCCCGCCGCCAACATCGGCATCTTCGGGCTGTTCGTTGCGGTGACGCTGTACATCGTGATCCGCGCGAGCAAGAAGAATGCCACCGCCGCCGAGTTCTTCACGGCCGGACGGTCGTTCACCGGTCCGCAGAACGGCATCGCGATCTCCGGTGACTATCTGTCGGCCGCCAGCTTCCTCGGCATCGCGGGTGCGATCGCGGTCTACGGCTATGACGGCTTCCTCTATTCGATCGGCTTCCTGGTGGCCTGGCTCGTCGCGCTGTTGTTGGTCGCCGAATTACTGCGCAACGCAGGCAAATTCACGATGGCCGACGTGCTGAGCTTCCGGCTCAAGCAACGCCCGGTACGGCTGGCGGCGGCCACCACGACTCTGGCCGTGTGCCTGTTCTACCTACTGGCGCAGATGGCAGGCGCCGGCGGACTCGTCGCGCTGTTGCTCAACGTCACCAGCGATTTCGGCCAGGCCGTCGTGATCGCCGTCGTCGGCGTCCTGATGATCGTCTACGTGCTGATCGGCGGCATGAAGGGCACCACCTGGGTGCAGATCATCAAGGCTGTGCTGTTGATCGGCGGCACGGCGCTGATGACGGTGTGGGTGCTCGCCAAGTTCGGTGCGAACTTCTCCGAGATCCTCGGCGCGGCCCAGTCGGCCGTCTCGGGCTCGTCGAATGAGGCGGTCGCCGCGCGGGACGTCCTGGCCCCCGGGGCGCAATACGGCGCCTCGTTGACATCGCAGATCAATTTCATCTCCTTGGCGCTGGCGCTGGTGCTCGGCACCGCGGGCCTGCCGCACGTGCTGATGCGCTTCTACACGGTGCCGACCGCCAAGGAGGCGCGCCGCTCGGTGGTCTGGGCGATCGCGCTCATCGGCGCGTTCTACCTGTTCACCCTTGCGCTCGGTTACGGCGCCGCGGCGCTCGTCGGACCCGAGACCATCCTGGCCGCCCCCGGCGGGCAGAACTCGGCCGCGCCGCTTCTGGCGTTCGAACTCGGCGGGGTCATCCTGCTCGGCATCATCTCGGCGGTCGCGTTCGCGACGATCCTCGCCGTCGTCGCCGGCCTGACCATCACCGCGGCAACGTCTTTCGCCCACGACATCTACGCCAGCGTGCTCAAGAGCGACCGGGTCAGCGAAGACGAACAGGTGCGGGTATCGCGCATCACGGTCGTGGTGCTGGGTGTCTTCGCGATCGGCCTGGGCGTCCTGGCGGCCGAGCAGAACATCGCGTTCCTCGTCGCCCTCGCGTTCGCGGTGGCCGCCGCGGCCAACCTGCCGACCATCCTGTACTCGCTGTACTGGCCGCGGTTCAACACCCGGGGCGCGTTGTGGAGCATGTACGGCGGTCTGATCTCGACGATCCTGCTGATCGTGTTCTCCCCCGCCGTGTCGGGATCGAAGACCGCGATGCTGCCCAGCCTCGACTTCGCATGGTTCCCGCTGGCCAATCCTGGCATCGTGTCGATCCCGCTGGCCTTCCTGCTCGGCGCCATCGGCACGCTGACCTCAGCCGACCGCGGCGATCCGGACATCAATGCCGAGTTCGAGGTTCGCTCGCTGACCGGCGTCGGCGCCGAGAAGGCCGTCACACACTGACTTTAACCCCGCGAAACTGCATTCCAGCAGGCAAAGTCCGAGTGACCGTCTGCTGGAGTGCAATTTCGGCGCAGAAAGTTGCACCGCGACGTGTCTGAGGCTCCAGCCCGCGCGGGCACGCGCCTGGCTTTCCCGCTGCTGGCGTACGCGTTCGCCGCGATCATGCTCGGCACCACGATGCCCACACCGATGTACGCCCTTTACGGCGAGCAGATGCAGTTCTCGGTGGTCACCACCACCGTCGTCTACGCGGCGTATGCGGGCGGTGTGCTGTTCGCCCTGCTGACGTTCGGACGGTGGTCTGACGCGATCGGCAGGCGTCCGCTGCTGCTCGGCGGGGTCGTCGCGGCGCTGATCAGTGCCGGGGTGTTCGTCGTCGCCGATTCCGTACCGCTGTTGGTTGTCGGCCGCGTGTTCTCCGGACTGTCCGCGGGCGTCTCCACCGGGACGGCCACCGCGGCGGTCATCGAGGCCGCGCCGCCGCACTGGCGCAGCAGGGCCGCCGCGGTCGCGACCGTCGCCAACATCGGCGGCCTCGGGGCCGGTCCGATGCTGGCCGGCGTGCTGGTCGAGTACGCGCCGATGCCGCTGCATCTCAGCTTCATCGTCCACATCGTGCTGGCGGCGCTGGCGGGCGTGGCGGTGCTGCTGGTGCCGGAGACATCGCCACGGTCCGGACGCATCGCGCTGCAGCGTCTGGCGGTTCCGCCCGAGGTGCGTTCGGTGTTCATCCTCGCCGCGATCGCGGGATTCGCCGGATTTGCCGTCACTGGCCTGTTCGCCGCCGTGGCGCCCTCCTTCGTGACCGAGGTCGTCGGGATCGACAACCAGGCAGTCGCCGGACTCATCGCCGGTTCGATCTTCGCCGCGTCCGCCCTGACGCAGATCGCCACCAACACCATGCGGCCGCAGCGGGCGCTCGCCGTCGGCTGCGCAATCCTGGTCGCCGGGATGGCGATTCTCGCAGTCGCACTTCAACTCTCGTCGCTGATCGGGCTCGTCGCGGCCGCCGTGGTGTCGGGTGCGGGGCAGGGTATGAGTTTCAGCCGCGGCCTGGCCGCGATCTCGGAGCGCAGCCCGGTCGAACGCCGCGCCGAGGTCAACTCGACCTACTTCGTCATCGGCTACGTGGCCATCTCGCTACCCGTTGTCGGCGAGGGTGTGGCCGCCGATACCTGGGGATTACGCACGGCGGGCGTGAGTTTCGCCGTGGCGGTCGCGGTTCTGTCGGGCATCTGCCTGGTGGCGATTCTGCTGCGCGAGTCAAGAGACGCACGGGAAACGCGCACGGCCGCGTCCGGCGCGTAATCATCTGAGCGACTTGGCTCCGGCGGAGATGCGCCGCCGGCGACCCTTTTAAGTGCTTCTACTCATGCGCGACGCCACCCCCGCCCCGACGATCAACCACATGACGATGTTTCCAACCGCAGCCGACATCGAGGCGGCAACTCCGGCGTCCCGAGACCGTGCGATCGACGTCATCCGCATCGTGTCGTTGCTCGGGGTGGTGATCGGCCACACCGTGATGGCCACCAGCACCTTGCGCGACGACGTGTTCATCTGGAGCAACCTGCTCACCGCATCGCCCGTTCTTCAGGCGCTCACCTGGGTGTTTCAAATCATGCCGCTGTTCTTCTTCGCGGGCGTGGCCGCCAGCGTTGAGAGTTGGAACCTCGGCAGCAGCTGGGGCAATTGGCTGCTGCGACGCTGCACCCGGCTCTACCGGCCCGTGTTCTTTTACCTCGCCTTCTGGGCCGTCGCGCTGATCGCCCTGCGACTTGTTCTGCCCCAACACGTCTACGAACCCGTCGCCGGAATCTCGATCCAACTGTTGTGGTTTCTGGGCGCCTACGTGTTGGTGCTCGCTGCGGTACCGGTGTTGGCCCGCATCACCACCGCAGGCCGACTGGTGGCCGCAGTCGCCGCCACCTACGGGTTCATAGCCGTCGTTGACGCGATGCGGATCAACGTCGACGGCTGGGCCGGGCTGGGCTACCTGAATCTGACCGCCTGGCTGATTCCGGGCATGCTCGCCGTCGGCTATCGACGCGCACTGCTGAGCGCGCGCGTGGCGGTCGCACTGGGCGCCGTGATGCTGGCGGTCAACCTGGCGCTGGTGACGTTCGGACCTTACGAGCTGAGCCTGGTCGGCATCGAAACCCAGCAGCTCAAGAACATGACACCGCCGTCGCTACTCCTGGCTGGCCACGCAATCATGATGTGCGCGTTCGTAATTGCTGCCATGCCGGCGATCGCGCGGTGGGCGCGGCGGAGGTGGGTGTGGTGGCTGACCGCGATCGGCAACACCGGTGCCATGACGCTGTACCTGTGGCACATGCCCGCGCTGCTGATGATGCACCTGGCGTTCGACTACCTGGGCTACCCGCGCTTCGACCCGGCCGCCCCGAGCTTCATCGCGGTGTCGGTTCTGCAGGTGCTGATCATGGCCACGGTGGTTGCGCTGCTGTTCGTCACGCTGCGCTCACTGGAGAACGACCCGTTACCGCTGTGGGACGGCGGATACCTCGCCGAGCCCGGTGTGCTCAGCGTGACAGTCGGTGTCCTGCTCTGCACCGCAGGCGCAGCCACCCTGGCCGCGGTGGGTTGGGGACTGAAGGATCAGGGCCTGCTGTGCGTGGCGGTGATGTTGACCGCGCTTGTCGTCGCCCGTGGCCTCACATTTGATGGCAGACTCCTCAACGCGGCTCGTTCCTCGCCGCTAGATCGTCGTCCGCCTAGCCGCTCTTGCGCCGAAACTCCCGCCGATGCTCAACCGGTCCATGCGCGCGCGACTGCTTAGCACCGCCGTCCTTGTGGTTGCCGCCGCCGGCCGCCTTGGCCTTCTTGCGCTCCAGCGCCTCCCGGAACTTGCGCTTGGTGTCGTCTTCCGGTGTCTCAGCCATGACGGCAGCCTAGCCCGAGAGCCGGCCGGCCGTCGCCTGCTTTATCGCTTGCCGGGCGGCATGCCGTAGACGTGGCTGATCGGCAGCGTCATCACCACCCGGCGGTCGTCGACCATCGCGCGCCGGTAGTCGTCCCAGTCGGGATGTTCACCGGCGATGTTGCGGTACAACGCGATCAGCGCCTCGACGGTACCGTCGTCGGGTGACGCCGCAGGAGGTGTGAGTGTCGCGTCGCCCTCGGCGACCGCGTAGGACCAACCGTCGTCCGAGCTGACGTGAAGTGATGCGCGCGGGTCGCGTCGCAGGTTGCGGGTCTTGGCCCGCGGCTCGGTGATCGACACCTGGATGGTCAACGCGCGCGAGTCGAAGTAGTACGACACGTTCGACAATTGCGGGCGACCGTCGCGTTTGATGGTCGCCAGGACGCCCAGCGAGTTTCCGCCGATCAAGGCGAGCAGCTTGTCGTCGAACACGTGGCGTCCCATGCTCGTCAGCCTACGTCTCTACCATCGAGATGTGACCGGTCCTGCACACCGAATCGACGGCAACGTGCTCGAAGGCGTATCTGCGACCGCGCTGTGGACGCTGTACTTCCGCGCCAGCGAGGCCAAGCGATCCGACGGGATACTCCGCGACCCGTGGGCCATCACGCTGTTCGACGCCATCGACTACGACTACGGCAAGTTCGGCAAGCCCAACCAGTCGCACGCCGTCCGGGCCCTCGCGTTCGATGCCGCCACTCGCGAGTATTTGACCACCCATCCGAAAGCATCGGTGGTTGCGCTCGCCGAAGGTCTGCAGACCAGCTTCTGGCGACTGCAGAGACACGGCGTCGCCGACGAATTGACCTGGTATTCAGTCGATCTCCCACCCATCGTGGCCCTGCGCGAGAAGCTATTGCCACACGATGACCGGATCGTTTCGCTGGCGCAGTCAGCGCTGGACCGCAGCTGGATGGACCACATCGATGCGTCGAACGGTGCGTTCATCACCGCCGAAGGCCTGCTGATGTATCTGGACCCCGACGACGCGCTCGGTCTGATCCGCGACTGCGCGGCGCGCTTTCCCGGAGGCCGGATGATGTTCGACTCCGTGCCGCCCTGGTTCAGTCGACGCACGGTGCGCGGCAAACTGAAGCTGTCCGACCGTTACGTCACCCCACCGATGCCCTTCGCGCTAACCCCCGACGAGGCCCTCGCGCTGGCCGGGCGCATTCCCGGTGTGCGCGCCGCACACGACCTCGCCATGGTGCCGGGGCGTGGGCTGTACAAGGTGCTGGCCTCGCCGGCGTGGGACCGCGTCGGGTTCCTGCGCAAGGGCCGCCCCAGCCACACCCTGCTGGAGTTCGGCTGATGACGCGCTATGCGGCTTTCCTGCGCGGCGTCAACGTCGGTGGCGTCAACCTGAAGATGGCCGACGTCGCGAAGGCCTTCGAGGGAGTCGGATTCCGTTCGGTACGAACGATTCTCGCCAGCGGCAACGTCGTGTTCGACAGCGGGTCGGGAGTCGAGACGGTGCGGAAGAAGGCTGAGAAGGCCTTGCGCGACACCTTCGGGTACGACGCCTGGGTGCTGGCGTACCCGATCGATACCGTTGCCGCGATCTCGCGCGCCTATCCCTTCGAGCGCGAGGTCTCCGACCACCACTCCTACGTCACATTCGTGACCGACGAACAAGTGCTCGACGAGCTCGCCGGCCTGGCCGAGCAAGCCACCCCCGAGGAGAAGATCGAGCGCGGCGAGGGCGTCGTCTACTGGCAGGTGCCCAAGGCCGCAACGCTCGACAGCACCATCGGCAAGACCATGGGCAAGAAACGGTACAAGTCGTCGACCACCACCAGGAATCTGCGCACGCTGGACAAAGTCCTGCGCTAGGTACATTCGAGCAGGTGAGCTCCGAACCGAACGCCTCGTCCGCCAAGGCCGACGCCACCATGCTGACCGGTGTGTCCGAGACCGCGCTGATGACGCTCAACGTGCGGGCCACGGAGGCGCGTCGTCCGGACGGACTGATCGACGACCCGATGGCGGTCCAGCTCGTCGACTCCATCGACTTCGACTTCTCCAAGTTCGGCCTGTCCCGCCGCCAGGACATGGCGGTGCGGGCCCTGGCGTTCGACCGCGAGACGCGGCGCTACCTCGGCGATCATCCTCGCGGCACGGTCGTGGCGCTCGCCGAGGGGCTCCAGACCAGCTTCTACCGGATCGACGCCGCCGATGTGGGACACGAATTCTCCTGGCTCACCGTGGATCTCCCCCCGGTCGTCGAACTGCGCCGACGTCTGTTGCCCGCATCGGAGCGGGTTCGCATGCTGGCCCAGTCGGCGCTGGACTACAGCTGGATGGACCACGTCGACACCGAACACGGCGTGTTCATCACCGCCGAAGGGCTGCTGATGTATCTGCAGCCGGAGGAGGCGCTCGGCCTGATCGGCGAGTGCGCGGCCCGCTTCCCCGGGGGACGGATGGTGTTCGAGCTGCCACCGGCCTGGTTCGCCCGGTTGATCAGCCGGGGCGTGTTGCGCCCCTCGTTCGGCTACCGCGTCCCACCCATGCCGTTTCACATGACGCCCTCGCAGGTCGCCAACCTCGTCAACGAGATCCCCGGGATCCGGGCGGTGCACGACATCGCGCTGCCGCCGGGACGCGGCAAGGTGCTCAACGCGCTGATGTGGGGGGCGCAGCGGCTTCCGTGGTTCGATTCCGTGCGTCCGGTCCTCGCCCTGCTCGAATTCGGCTGAGCCGGGCGGCTCGTTTCTCTGCCGCCTACCCGAACGCCGTTTCCACATATCGCAGCGCGTCGTCCTTGCCGACTCCGAGCGCTTTGGCCGCCGATACGAACGTGTTCGCCGCCGTGGCCATCGCTCCGTCCACGGGATCAGCATGGGCGACGAATGTGCCGAAACGCCCACGGGTTTCGAGTATTCCCGCCGCCTCCAGCTCGCGGTAGGCACGCGCCACGGTGTTCACCGCGAGACCGAGTTGGCCGGCCAGCTCGCGCACCGTCGGCAACCGCGTACCCGGCGGCAGTCTGCCGTCGCGCACACCGTCGATGACCTGCGTCCTGAGCTGGTCGAACAAGGCACCCGACGCGCGATGGTCGATGCGTACCCAATCCCCCAACTCGGCCACGTGCCCAGTATTGCCCACAGCGGCTAGTTTGGTCATGTGCAGGTAACGGTCCTCAGCGGTGCGGGCATCTCGGCCGAGAGCGGGGTGCCGACCTTCCGCGATGCCGAAACCGGGCTGTGGGCGAAGGTCGACCCCTATGAAATCTCCAGTTCGGAAGGGTGGCGGGCACACCCGGAGAAGGTGTGGGCGTGGTATCTGTGGCGTCACTACATGATGAGCGCTGTACACCCGAACGACGGCCACCGGGCCGTCGCCGCCTGGCAGGACTACGCCGACGTGCACGTCGTCACCCAGAACGTCGACGACCTGCATGAGCGAGCAGGCAGCAAGAAGGTCTACCACGTGCACGGGAGCCTGTTCGAGTTCCACTGCGATCGCTGCCGGCAGGCATATTCCGGTGAGCTACCGGCCATGCCCGAACCGGTGGAGACCGTCGACCCGCCGCGGTGCGAATGCGGCGGCCTCATCAGGCCCAACGTGGTCTGGTTCGGTGAGGCGCTGCCCGAGGACGCGTGGCAGCGTTCGGTCGAGGCGGTCAGCGGCGCGGACCTGGTGATCGTCGTCGGCACCTCGTCGATCGTCTATCCCGCGGCGGGCCTGCCGGAGATCGCATTGGCCAACAACATCCCGGTCATCGAAGTCAACCCGGAACGCACCCCGCTGTCGGACTCGGCGACGGCGTCCGTGCGCGAGACGGCGGCCAGCGCGCTGCCGAGCCTGCTGCAGCGGCTCCCGGCCCTACTCGGTTAGGGCCTGACCGCGCGGCCGATCGCGAACTCGGCGACCGGCAGCGGCACCCACCTCGGCATCGTCCATTCTCGCCGGGCGCCCTCGACCTCGAACCCCGCACCCACGATGCTCTGTTCGGTGTGGCGGTGGGTGTGGCAGTTTCCGAGCAGCCGCGGCCACACCGTCGCGTCGGCGATCCTCTGCAGCCGCCCACGGCCGCCCTCGCTGGCGATGTGCTCGAGATAGCGCAGCTCACCGCCGGGCCGCAGCAACGAAAGCAGCTGGCGCAGAACAGTATCGGGATCATCGATCGAGCACAGCACCAGCGAGCAGACGATCGCGTCGAAGGGCTCGCTGCGGTTGGCCACGAAGTGCTCCACGGTGTCGGTGCTGACGGTGACGGGCACGCGGGCCGCGACCGCGGTCCGCTGGGCGTGTTCGGCGAGACGGCGTTCGGGCTCGACGGCCACCACCTCGCGCACCGTGTCGGGGTAGAACTCGAAGTTCGTTCCGGTACCCGCACCGACCTCCAGAACCCGTCCCGACAGGCCGGCGAGGTTCTGCCGGCGGAGTTGCCGGATGGCGTCGGTCTCGTGGGTGGACATCACCGTCCACAACCGGGCGAAGAACGGGTTATCGACCGTGTCCGACATAAAGCATTCCCTTCAACTGAGCGACGGTTTGCGGTGGTGGCGCTTCGAGGTCCACCGCCCCCCGGGTGATGTGACCGAGACACACGGCAGTCAGCACCCGGTCGGCGAAGTCCTCGACATCCCCCCACGGTAGGTACGGCTTGGAGATCAGCATGGCGGCCACCCCGTGCGCGACGGTCATCAACTCCAGAGCCGTCGCGGTCGAGTCGTCCGGCGGATAAGTTCCCTCCGCCATCAGTCCCTCGACTGCGGTGCGCAGGTGCACGAATGCCGAGCTGTTCAACGCCACATCCACGTCGCTGCCCGGCCGGCTCTCCCCCATCGTCGCAATGCGGTACAGCTCAGGGGTTTTCATCGCGAACCGCACATACGCCAACCCCTGCGCGCGCAGCACCTCGATGGTCGACGGCTGCCCGGCCGCCACACTTTGCATCTCCTCGTCGAGTTTCTCGAAGTACCGTGCGCACACCGCGTCGAGCAGCGCGTCCTTGTCGGCGAAGTGCAGGTAGATCGACGGCGGGGTCACCCCCACCCGCTGCGCCACCGACCGGATCGACACCTCTTTCGCATTGCCCGACGCGAGCAGCAGATCGGTGGTGGCGTCGAGGATCTCGTCACGCAGCTGCTCACCGGACCCCCGCGGGGCGCGTCGCCGTTTCATCGCGAACCCGCCGGCTGGATCGAGCCTTCGGCGCGCGATGGTTCAGCGGACTCGTGCAAGCCGATCCGTTCGTGCAGTCTGGCCAACGGCTTGGGCGACCACCAGTTCCACCGTCCGAGCAGATGCATGAACGCCGGCACCAATCCCATCCGCACCAACGTCGCATCGGCGAGCACCGCCAGCGTCAACCCGACACCGAACATCCGCATGAACGCGACCTCGGCCGCGATCAGCGCCGCGAACGAGATCGACATCAGCAGCGCGGCGGCCGTCACGACACGGCCGGTCTTCGCCAGGCCGAGCGCCACGCTCTCGTCGTTGCGCGCGCGAGCCGACATCGCCCCGTCTTCGCCTGACTGCAGCCAGAACTCGCGGATTCGCGAGATCAGGAACACCTCGTAATCCATCGACAGCCCGAATGCGATGCAGAACAACAACACGGGCATGTTCGCCACCAGCGTCCCGGTCGGTGTGGTGCCCAGTGCGCCGAGATGGCCTTCCTGGAAGATCCACACCAGCGCACCGAACGCGGCCGTCAGCGATAAGACGTTGAGTATCAACGCTTTCACCGGCAACACCACGCTCCCGGTGAGCAGGAAGAGCAGTACGAAGGTGATGGCCGCGATCACCCCGAGCACCAGCGGCAGGCGCGACGTGATCGCCGAGGCACTGTCGCGGTTCACCTGTGCGGTGCCGGTCAGCAGCACCGGAACATCGGCGGGGGTGCTCACCGCCTCGAGTCGGTCGAGCTGTGCTTCGGACGCGTCGCTGAACAACGGCGCCTCGCTGGCGACCGTGAGAAACGCCTTGTTGTCCTTGACGCCGGTAGCGGCCGACGGCGGGCCGATCGATCTGCCGTCGACGAATGTGCCGCCGGGAGCCGACACCGACGATACGTCGCCGACCCGCGAGAGGTCTGCCGCGTAGCGGTCCACCATCGCGGGCGTGAGATCTCGGGTGTCCGGTATGACGACCGTGACGTTGCGGGCCGAGTCGACGGCGAAGTTGTTGCGTAGCTCGTCGCCGACCTGCCGCGCCGACGCGGACTGAGGCAGCACCCGCTCGTCGGGGAACCCCCAGCGTGCGTTGAGGAACGGCGCGCCGAGCACCAGCAGCAGCGTGACGATCGCGAGCCCGATCGGAAGTGCCCGGCGCATCACGACTTTCGTGCAGCGGTACCAGAACGTCTGCTCGACGGGTTTGCGCACCGGCTCCGGTCTGCCGACGAGCCGGCGACCGAACCGCCGCACGTCCAGCGCGTCCAACCGGTCCCCGAGCAGCACGATCGCGGCGGGCGCCACCACCACCGCGGCGAGGGCCGCGAACGTCACCACCGCGATGCCCGCGTACGCGAACGACTTCAGGAAGTACATCGGAAACAACACCATCGCGACCATGGACAGCGCGACCGTCATCGCCGAGAACAACACGGTGCGCCCGGCGGTCACCATCGTGCGAACCAACGCCGCGTCAGGTTGCGCCCCGTCGGCGATCTCGTCGCGGTACCTGCTGATGATCAACAGCGTGTAATCGATAGCGAGCGCCAAACCCATTGCGACCGTGAGGTTCAGCGCGAAGATCGAAACGTCGGTGAGGTACGTGACGCCGCGCAGCACCGCCATCGAACCCAGGATCGCGAAACCACCGATGGCCAACGGCAGCGCGGCGGCGAGCAGGCCGCCGAACACCCACACCAGCGCCACGAAGCACAGCGGAATCGCGATCGCCTCCATTTTGAGGAGATCCCGTTCGCTCTGCCCGTTGATCTGCACGTAGATCATGGCCTCGCCGCCGGCGCGCACGGTGACGCCGTCGCGGTCGTGCACGAGTCGCTCGGTGAGTTCCTTCGCATGCGTTTGCGCGCCGCTCTCACCGCCGGTGATCCCGGCGACGATCAGCCCGGTCTTCCCGTCCTCACTGATCAGCGCGGGCGCCGCGGTCGGTGGTGCGCCCCACAGCGAGGTCACCCCGACGACCGACGGCGAGGCCCGCAGTTCGGCAGCAAGCTCCTCGCCGACGGCACGGGCCCGCGGGCTCTGCGCGCCCTCGTCGGAGTGCACGCTGAGAATCAGCTCCATGTCGCCCTGATCGAACGTGTCGACCAGGAGCTGGGTGGCCTTGGCCGACTCCGAGGTGGGGTCCTGGAAGCCGCCGGCGGATAGGTGCTTGGCGACGGGGATGCCGAAGATCCCGCACCCGACCATCACCAGGACCGCTATCGCGATGATGCGCCGAGGCGCCGCTATGGCCAGGTGCGCGACTCTTTGCAGCACTCGGGGTCCTCTCGGCTCGGACTAACGCCGGTAACTTAACAACGATAAGTCAGGGCCGTCAACGCCCCTTCAGGACACACGAAACACGAACCCGCGGCGTTCAAGTGCGATTCTCGCGATGAGTTGCGGCATTCCTGGTAGTCGTAATCGGCATGACCACGACGGAAGCGGCGACCGCCGCCACCACCACACGCGACACCGCGACGGACATCGGCCTGCTCATCCTGAGAATCGGTATCGGTGCGGCGATCCTTCAGGCGGGCCTGATCAAGGCCTTCGACTTCAGCACCACCGTCGGTTTCATGGACTCGGCCGGGTG
Source organism: Mycobacterium sp. GA-1199 (assembly GCF_001500045.1). Lineage (GTDB taxonomy): Bacteria > Actinomycetota > Actinomycetes > Mycobacteriales > Mycobacteriaceae > Mycobacterium. The sequence continues at coordinate 4,336 of NZ_LQIX01000017.1, read as the reverse complement.
GCGGTTGCCCGGGTTGGCCGCGTTCATGGTCACGGCGGCCGAGACGCTCGGTGGCCTAGGCCTCCTCTTCGGTGCGCTGACGCCGCTGGCGGCGTGTGCGGTGGTCGCGGCGATGGTCGACGCGTGGGCCGTCAACGTGTCGCAATCGGCTTTCTGGTCCGAACCTTTCAACGCGCCGTTCCTGATCGGCGTCGGCGCCGCAGCGCTGCTGTTCCTCGGGGCCGGCGCCTACTCGCTCGACGCCAAGGTGTTGGGCCGGGTGTCGTGGGGACGGCGCGTCGCCGTCGGCCTGCTGGTCGTGGCCTTCGCCGCGGCGATCCTGACCTGGGTGGCGCTGCTCGGCACCAACCCCATCCACTTCACCGCTGGTTCGTAGCCGGTCAGCAAATCGCTACTGGCGAGTAGTACGCGACCCTACTTGGCGGTAAGAATTGCCACAGTATTCCGAATCGTGACTCAAAGATTCCTTAGAGGTGACACCTACTGTCGAGTACATGTGGATCGACGACACCAGTGCCGATGTCATCAAGGTCGACTTCGAGGCGCTCTACCACGGCGACGTCCTGGTAGAAGGCGACACCTCGGAGCAGCTCGACGACGAGCACACCCTGCGCACCGCCGTCTGAACGAACGCGCGCCGAGGGGTCGCGCATTCGCTCCGACGGTTGGGCCTCAAACGCCCGAGCCGGTTCTGTTCCTGCTTTCTTGCTGAACCCGCCCGCTAACGTTTCCCGTTCTAAGCCACGTTCTCTTCTTCGTCGTCGGCGATCATGTCGCTGAGTCGGCCGCTGATGATCTCCTCTGCCTCGTCGACGATGCGCCCGACCAGATCACCACAGGTCGGGATGTCGTTGATCAGGCCCATGGCGGTGCCCACGCTCCAGATGCCGGCGTCGAGGTCGCCGATCTCGTAGACCTTCACGCCGCGCGAGCCGGCAACCAGGTCCTTGACGTCCTCGAACTGACCGCCGCGGTTCAGGATCTCCACGACCTCTCGCGACACCGCGTTGCTGGCCACGCGGGCCGTGTTTCGCAGCGGCCGGAAGATCAGCTCCGTGTCGAGCTCGGTGCCCGCCACGATCGCTTCCTTGACGTTCTGGTGGATCGCCGATTCGACGGTGCACATGAACCGCGAACCCATGTTGATGCCGTCAGCGCCCAGCGCCAACGCGGCGACCAGACCGCGCGCGTCGGCGAACCCGCCCGAGGCGATCATCGGGATCTCGATCTTGGCCGCCGCCGCGGGGATCAGCACCAGGCCCGGGATGTCGTCCTCGCCGGGATGGCCCGCACACTCGAAGCCGTCGATGCTGATGCCGTCGACGCCGAGGCTTTGCGCCTTGACCGCGTGCCGCACCGAGGTGCACTTGTGCAGCACCTTGATCCCGTTCTCGTGGAACATCGGCAGATGCGGCGCCGGGTTCGACCCCGCGGTCTCGACGATCTTGATGCCCGAGTCGACGATCACCTGCCGGTACTCGTCATACGGCGGCGGGTTGATCGTCGGCAGGATCGTCAGGTTGACGCCGAACGGCTTGTCGGTCAGATCGCGGCACTTGGCGATCTCCTTGGCCAGATCGGCCGGCGTCGGCTGCGTCAATGCGGTGATGAAGCCGAGCGCACCCGCATTCGCCACGGCCGCAACGAGTTCCGCGCGGCCGACCCACTGCATCCCACCCTGCACGATGGGATGCTCGATTCCGAACGTCTCGGTGAACTTCGTCCTGATACCCATCGCGTCTACCTACCTCGGGGCCATCCGGATCGCGCCGTCCAGGCGGATCACTTCACCGTTGAGCATCGGGTTCTCGACGATATGCGCGGCCAGCGCGCCGTACTCGTCGGGATCGCCCAGGCGCGCCGGATGCGGCACCTGCTTGCCCAGCGAGGCCTGCGCCTCTTCGGGCAGCGAACCCAGCAGCGGGGTCTTGAACAGACCCGGCGCGATGGTGACGACGCGGATGAACTCACGCGACAGATCACGCGCGATCGGCAGGGTCATCCCGACCACCCCACCCTTGGAGGCGGAGTAGGCGGCCTGCCCGATCTGGCCCTCGAACGCCGCGACCGACGCGGTGTTGATGATGACGCCACGCTCACCGTTGATGGGCTCGGTTTTCGCGATCCTCTCGGCCGCCAGCCGCAGCACGTTGAACGTGCCGATCAGGTTGACCTCGATGACCTTCTTGAAGCCGTCGAGCGGGAACGGGCCGTCCTTGCTCAACGTCTTGATCGCGTTGCCGATGCCCGCGCAGTTGACGTTGATGCGCAGCGGGCCCATCTTCTCGGCGGCATCGAGCGCCGCACTGACGGCGTCCGGATCGGTCACGTTGGTTTCGACGAACTGGGCGCGATCACCGAGTTCTTTGACCGCCTCTTCGCCTTTGAGGTCGATGACGACCACCGATGCGCCCCTGTCGAGCAGGCGTTTGGTGGTTGCCAGGCCGAGGCCCGATGCGCCACCGGTGACGACGGCTACGGCGTCCTTGATCTCCACTTTGAGGGTGTTCCTTTCTCTAGGCCCAGTCTCGCAAGACGGCTTCGGTGTCGGCTCCGGCTTGGCCGGGTGGTGTCGGTGCCGTCGGCGCGCTTCGGGAGAACCGCGGCGCGGGCATCGGTTGCAGGTGCTCACCGTCGCGATAGAAGGTGTTGCGCTCGGTGACGTGCGGTTCGGACTCGACCTCGCTGAACGACAGCACCGGGGTCACGCAGGCGTCGCTGTCGGCGAACACCTTGGCCCAGTGGTCGCGATCCTTGCTCGCGATGACCTCGCTGAGCTCCGCGCGTAACTCCGGCCAGCGGCTCGCGTCGTTCTGATCCGGCAGGTCGGCGTTCTCCAGGCCCAGGCCCTTGAGGAACGCGGCGTAGAACTGCGGTTCGATGCACCCGACCGCGATGTAGCGGCCGTCAGCGCAGGTGTAGGTGTCGTAGTAGGGGGCGCCGCCGTCGAGGATGTTGACCCCGCGCTGGTCGGTCCACAGCCCGTCCTGAAGGAAGCCCCAGATCATCTGCGCCAGCACGCTGGAGCCGTCGATCATCGCCGCGTCGACCACCTGACCCTTGCCCGACGTCTGGCGTTCCCACAGCGCGGACAGGATGCCGACGAGCAGGAACATCGAGCCGCCGCCGAAGTCACCGGTCAGGTTCAGCGGTGGAACCGGTCGCTCGCCCGCCCGGCCGATCGAGTGCAGCACACCGTTGAGCGAGATGTAGTTGATGTCGTGGCCGGCCTGCAGGCGCCGCGGCCCGGTCTGACCCCAGCCCGTCATGCGCCCGTAGATCAGCCGCTCGTTGACCTTCGCGCAATCGTCCGGCCCGAGACCGAGGCGTTCGGTGACACCGGGGCGCAGCCCCTCGATCAGCACGTCGGCCTTTGCGACCAGCCGCAACACGAGTTCGCGGCCTTCGTCGCTCTTGAGGTCGGCGGCGACGGAACGCCGGTTGCGCAGGGCGGCCTCGCGCTTGCTGGTCGGAATTCCCCCGAGCTTGCCCGGCCTCTCGATGCGGACGACGTCGGCGCCGAGATCACCGAGGATCATCGCCGCGTGCGGCCCGGGTCCGATGCTCGCGAGTTCGATCACCCGCAGCCCGTGCAGAGGTCCCGCCATGCTTACCGCCCTTCGTTGGACAATCGCTTCCGGATCGCCGACATAGCTTACTTGTATAACCAAGTGATCCGGTTCTAGGGTGCAGCCATGACAACGCTGGATTCGGGCGCACCCACATATACCGGCATCGACGCTCTGAGTGTCGACCTTGCCGACGGTGTGCTTTCGGTGACGCTGAATCGGCCCGACAGCCTCAACTCGCTGAACCGCGAGATGCTGGTCGGTATCGCGGACACTCTCAATACGGCGGCCACCGATCGGCGGGTCAAGGTCGTGCGGCTCGGCGGCGCGGGCCGCGGCTTCTGCTCGGGCGCGGGCATCGGCGACGACGATCAGGCGCAGAAGAGTGTCGACGGCCCGGCCTCGGTGCTCGACGCCGCCAACGATGCGGTCCGCGCGATCGTCAACCTGCCCCAGCCCGTGGTCGCGGCCGTGCACGGTGCGGCGGCCGGCGTCGGCGTCTCGCTGGCACTGGCCTCGGATGTTGTATTGGCTTCGGACAAAGCATATTTCATGTTGGCGTTCACCAAGATCGGGCTGATGCCCGACGGCGGCGCCTCGGCGCTGGTGGCGGCGGCGGTCGGACGTACCCGCGCGGCCCGCATGGCGCTGCTTGCCGAAAAGGTCTCGGCGCGCGAGGCATACGACTGGGGCCTGGCCGCCGCGGTCTATCCGGCCGACGAGTTCGACGCCGAGGTCGACAAGGTGCTCACCGCGCTGAAGTCCGG
>NZ_LQIX01000016.1 GCF_001500045.1 Mycobacterium sp. GA-1199 | reverse complement strand
GTGCGGGGGTTGTTGAGTGGGGCGGTCATGGCGCTACACCGTCAGGTTGAAGTTCGGGTCGACGCCGTAGAGCGCCAACGAGGCGAACAGGACCACACAGACGATCGCCACCAGCGATGCGCGCATCGAGCGTCCGACGGCCTCGCCGACGCCGACCGGGCCGCCGCTGGCGAAGTAGCCGTAGTAGCAGTGGTTGAGCATCACGATGACCGAGATGATCACCGCCTGGATGAACGACCAGAACACGTCGTCGGGACGCAGGAACGTCCGGAAGTAGTGCTCGTAGGTGCCGATCGACTGGCCGTAGAAGATCGTGGTGGTCACCTGCGCGGACAGGAAGCTCATGATGATCGCCATCGCGTACAGCGGGATGATCACGATGAAGCCCGCCATGATCCGGGTCGACACCAGATACGAGATCGACTTGATGCCCATCACCTCGAGGGCGTCGATCTCCTCGCTGATGCGCATGGCGCCCAACTCCGCGGTCGCGCCCGCTCCGACGGTGGCGGCCAGCGCCTGGCCCGCGACGACCGGCGCCGCGATGCGCACGTTGATCAGCGCGGCGAAGAAGCCGGTGAACGCTTCGACGCCGATGTTGCCGAGCGAGGCGAAGCCCTGGATCGCGACCAGCGACGAACCGGACAGCGTCACGAAGCCGACGATCGCGACCGTGCCGCCGATCACGGCCATCGCGCCCGTGCCCATGCCGATCTCGGCGATCAGGCGCAGCGTCTCCCTGCGGTAGTACCGCAGTGCGTGACCGATCGACCCGACCGCGGTGATGACGAACCACGCGACGTGTCCGACGCTGTCGAGGAACCGGCCCGGCGCGCTGGCCACACCCTTGGTGCGCTCGTACGCCCGCGGGAACCGAGAACGCAGGACCGTTGTCGTCGACACGTCAGCTCCCTGTTCCGAACCGGACACCGATCGTGGTCAGGACCACGTTGACCGCGAACAGCGCGATGACGCAGAGCACCAGGGTCTCGTTGACCGCGGTACCGACGCCTTTCGCGCCGCCGGCGACGGTCAGGCCGCGATAGCAGCCGACCAGACCGGCGATCAGCCCGAACGTCATGGCCTTGATGATCGAGATGACGACCTCGGGCAGCCCGGTGATCAGGGTCAGCGTCGAGACGTACGCGCCAGCCGAGACGTTCTGCAGGTAGACGCCGAAGATGAAGCCGCCGACCAGGCCGACCGTGATCACCGCGCCGTTGAGCAACAGAGCGACGAAGGTGGAGGCTACGACGCGGGGCACCACCAGCCGGTGGATCGGGTCGATTCCGAGGACCTCGAGCGCGTCGATCTCCTCGCGGATGGTGCGGGCTCCCAGGTCTGCGCAGATGGCGGTCGAGCCCGCCCCGGCGACCACGAGCACCGTGACCAGGGGACCGAGCTGGGTGACGGCGCCGATCGCCGCCCCGGCGCCGGAGACGTCGGCGGCGCCGAACTCGGCGAGCAGGATGTTGAGCGTGAAGATGAGGAGCACGGTCAGCGGGATGGAGACCGCCAGCGTCGGCAGGAACGCCACCCGCATCAAGAACCAGCTCTGCAGGATGAACTCGCGCCACTGGAACGGCGGCTTGAACAGTGCTTTACCGACGAGGACGCACATGCGGACGAATCCGCCTACCGCTTCCAGCCCCGGCCGGACCTGGTCGCGTACGTAATCGACGACCCCGGTCGACGCCGTCACCAGTGTGCTCCCGCGGCGCAACGGCGACTGTCGTGGTGCACCGGCAGCCCCTGTCGCACGGCCCCTCCTTGCCCCGACCTGGTTGTTGTTATCCCCGTCTCGCTACCAGCCGGTAGTAAGACAGACCACAGGAATGTACCCGATGCGATTCCCGCCGTGCAGGGCATCGGCCGGATTGTGCCTGTAACCGTTAGCAAACCCGATTCCGTTCTCTAATTCGGCTGTGGCGCAGCAGAAACCGCCCCTTCGGAGCTACTTTGCGCGGCGTCAACCGGCTTCCCGGCCCCAAACCGTGCGCGCAGTTCGGTCTTGAGGACTTTGCCGGCGGGGTTGCGCGGCAACGCATCAACAACCTCGACGGCCTTCGGGTGCTTGTACCGGGCGAGCCGTTCGTCGAGGAACGCGTGGAGCCCGCGCAGGTCAAGGTCGGTCTGATCGGCCGCGCCGAGGGCGACGACCGCGACCGGCACCTCGCCCCATTTCTCGTCCGGACGGCCGATGACGGCGACCTCCGCGATCGCCGGGTGCGCGGCGAGCGCGTTCTCCACCTCGGCGCAGTAGATGTTCTCTCCGCCCGAGATGATCATGTCCTTCTTGCGGTCGACCACCCAGACATAGCCCTCCTCGTCCTGACGGACGAGATCGCCGGAGTGGAACCAGCCGCCGGCGAACGCTTCCGCGGTGGCCTGGGGATTGTTCCAGTAGCCGGCCATGAGAGTCGGTGCGCGATAGACGATCTCGCCGACCTGACCGACCGGAACGTCGTTCATGTCCTCGTCGACGACACGTGCCGCCACCGTCGGGATCACCTTGCCGACCGATCCGAGTTTGCGGATCGCGTCCTCACCCAAGAGCATGCAGGTCACCGGAGACATCTCCGTCTGGCCGAACGCGGCCAGGATCTGGGTGCCGGGGAAGGTCTCGGCCATCTGGCGCAGCAGGGTGTCCGACGCCGGCGCGGCGCCCCAGGACAGCACCCGCAGCCGTAGCTGACGGGGCCGTGCCCGCTGGGCGGCGCACACGGCCTGCCACTGTGCGGGCACCAGGAAGATGCCGGTCACCTGCTCGGCTTCGAGGACGTCGAGCAACTCGTCCGGGTTGAACGCACCCAGCGGGTAGATGACCGTCGGCCTGCCCAACAGCAGGCCCGGGATCATGTTTCCGATGCCGGCGATGTGGAACATCGGCACGCCGATGAACCCGACGTCGTGGTTGATGTCGGCGCCGTTGGTGAACAGGAAGGTCAACGCCTGCCCGGCGATGTTGGTGTGGGTGAGCACCGCGCCCTTGGGCCGACCCGTGGTGCCGGAGGTGTACATGATCAGCGCCGGGGAATCGTTGGGGATGTCGACGACCGTCGCGGGCGCACCCGACTCGGCGATCAGGTCGTCGTAGCCGATCACGTCGTTCTCGGTGGCACCGCCGGCGACGATGACGGTGGTCAGCGTCGAGTCGATGTCCCTCACCGCAGTGGCGACGTTGGCGAGCACCGCCTCGGTGATGACGACTTTGGCCTGGCAGTCACCGACCAGGAACGCGATTTCCGGCGGGGTCATGCGGAAGTTCACCGGAACCGCGATTGCGCCGAGCTTGTTGACCGCCAGGAAGGCCTCGACGTACTCGGTGCGGTTGAGCATCAGGATCAGCACCCGGTCGCCGAAGCTCACCCCGCGGCGGCTCAACGCGCCGGCCAGCGCGTTCACCCGCTCGTCGAGCTCACGCCAGGTCGTGGTCTTGCCGAGGTGGCGCAGCGCGGTGGCATCCGGCTGCATCGACGCGTGGCGGGCCAGCTGGTTCGTCCAGTTCTGCCTGCGAGCCAGGTATGGCTGCGTGGTGGGATCGGGGTCCGGCGGTGGAAGGGAACTCAACTGCTGCTGCTCCATCGGATCTGGGGTTGCGCGCGTTTGACATTTGATCAAACATGGTGTTGCCCCGGTCACACTATGGCCTCGGCCGCTCGGGTACAAGCCCTCGTCAACGTTGGCCAGATCGCACCGGAGACCACAGTGAACGCACCGACCGCACGGCGCCCGAGGCCGCGGCGGGGGGTACGGCGTGAACAGCTGTCCGACGAAGTCGCGGCACGTCTGCGCGCCGACATCATGACCGGCGTACTGCGGCCGGGCACCTTCATCAGGCTCGACGAGACCGCAGCCGCGCTCGGAGTGAGCATCACCCCGGTGCGCGAGGCGCTGCGGACCTTGCGCGGCGAAGGCATGGTTGCGCTCGAACCGCACCGCGGCCACGTGGTGGTGCCACTCTCGCGTGCCGACGTCGAGGACATCTTCTGGCTGCAGGCGACCATCGCGCGGGAGCTGGCGGCCACGGCCGTAGAGCGCATCACCACCGACGAGATCGACGAGTTGGACCGGCTCAACGACGAGTTGGAGCTGGCGGTCTCGCGCCACGACGTCGAGGAGATCGCCGCCGCGGAGTTCGTCTTCCACCGGGCCTTCAACCGGGCGACCGGCCGGATCAAGCTGGCCTGGTTCCTCCTCCACGTCGCGCGCTATCTGCCCGGGCAGATCTACGCGGGCGACCCGCAATGGGGGGTTTCGGCGGTGGCGACGCACCGCGCGCTCACCGCGGCGCTGCGCCGAGGCGACGTCGATGCCGTCGTCGCGCTGACCGCCGGCGAGTTCACCGACGGCGCCCAGCGGCTGATCGCGCGGCTCGACGAGACGGGGTTGTGGAGCTGAGGCTTCCGCCCCCTGGCGCCGGGCACCCGTCCTTGGATACGACCCGCTGCCTACCACTTCGTCGACCTGCTGCTTACCACTTCGTCCAGCGCCCGGCTATCAGCGAAAAATTCGCTGCCAGCGAGTTTTTCGCTGTGAGGTGGGCACCTTCGCGAATGGTCGGTGGCGCAAACGCCCGTGACTGCCTGGGGATCGCCTGTGACTGCCTGGGGATGATGCGACGCGATGGACGGAAACTGTCGGTCGCCCGCGGCACATTCGTGGCCATGACCAGGAAGCGGCACATCTACGGCGTCGAACTGCGGTACGTGCTGACGTTCTATCTGTCCCAGCACGGCCCGACGACCATCACCGACCTGATCGACGCGATCGACTACTACAACTTCGCGCTACCCGGACCGGCTCCCAAGTGGGTCTCCGATGCCTTGCGCTGGGAGATGGCACACGGCCGGGTGCGGCGGCTGCGGCGCGGACTGTACGGCCCGGGCCACACGCCGCGCTCGACCGCGGACCGGATTCGCAAACGAGTGATGGACCTGCGCGCGGAAGCCGACATGCTCGCCGGCCGCGACTTCGAAAAGTGGCTGGATGCGCTGCCCGATTGACGAACCGGTCCTACGTGGAGGCCAGCTGTTCGGCGCGGGCCTTGAGGTTGTCGGCCAGGTAGTCCAGCGTGTCCCCGATCGCCTTCTTCACCATCGGCTTCGGGATGGGCAGCTTGGTCTCGACGTCGAGGTCGACGGTCAGCAGCGATGTCGCCCCAAGCGGAACGACGGAGAACTTCTGCTCCTGCTTCTCGAAGTGATCACCCTGCTGCAGGACGGTGAAGATCTGGTTCTCGCCCGGGTAGTAGACCGCGGTGATGAAGGTGCCCGCCTGCCCCTGCACGACTACGTCGAGACGCAACTGGCTGGGCCGGCCGTCGTCGTACCGGGCCAGCACCCAGCACCCCTTGATCTCTTCGTTCCACTGGGGGTAGGCCTCGAAGTCGGCGACGATCCCCATGATCGCTTCGGCTGAGGCCGCCACCTCGACGGTTTTGCTCACGAGCGGCATCCGACGAGCATATCGACTACTGAACGCGCGCCTTCTCCAGCAGCTCGCGGATCGGGCCCGGGATCGGTACCGGCCGCCGACTGTCCCGCTCGACATAGACATGCACCCAGTGGCCCACCGCGGCGGTCGGGCCGTCGTGCTGCCAGAGCCCCAACCGGTAGGTGACGCTGCTGGTGCCCAGACGGCTGACCGCAAGGCCGACCGTGAGCGGTTCAGGGAATCGCAGCTCCGCCAAATATCGGCACCCCGACTCGGCCACCACCCCGAGCCACGGCACGGTCAGCGGGTCGATCCGCAGGTTGGTGTTGATCCAGCCGTTGATCGCCGAGTCGAACAACGCGTAGTACACCGCGTTGTTGAGGTGCCCGAACATGTCGTTGTCGGCCCACCTGGTGGTCACCGACCAGTGCACCGGAAACTGCGTTGGGGTCGGCACCTCCCGGGGTTCGGACATGACAGCAGTCTCGCAGCCCGGCACGGTTGGAGACTGCCGCCGCTCCCTAGCAGGGTGAGCTTGCGTAAGCCTCCGCCGCGCGGCAGTAGTTACTGGAGGCCTAAATGGTGCGCGTGTTATCGGGGCCGTGGTTTCCTTCCGGATTCATCGATGCTCGCCAGATGCTGTGACGGTGCGGGTCGCACGTCCCACGGCGAGGGGGTGGACGATCGCCGGCATGGCGCGCCAGACGGCGTATTGGGCCGAGACCGCGAAGCCGCTGGCTCGCAGGCGCCCGACGGTGTCGCGATTGCAACGGCAACCCCCTGCGAAGTGGCGCCACGGCTCGACGAGCTTGTCCTGGCACGCCGCCAGAAAACGCGAGCTTGCGCGCACGTGCTCGATGAACAGCAGCTGCCCGTCGGGCCGGAGCACCCGTGCAATCTCGCGCAACACACGCTCAGGGTCGTCGACCGTGCACAGGGCGAGCGTCGAAACGACAGTGTCCACCGACGCGTCGACGAATGGTAGGTGCTCTGCTTTGGCGTCGACAATCCTTGTGGCAGAACCGTACCGGCGCACACGACGCGAGAGCTTCCTACGCATTCCCGGCTCGGGCTCGGTGAGCACCAGCTCGGTGACCGCCTCCGGATAGTGCGCAATGTTCAGTCCGGTCCCGGCGCCGATCTCGACGACGCGGCCGTAGGCATCGGCCAGCAGCGCGGCGCGCCTGCGACGCATGCCTGCGGTCTCACCCAGCCACAGCAAGGGGTCGTACGCCAGAGCGAAGACCCGCAGCCAAGTGGCGGATTGCGGCTCTCCGCCGAGTTCTCTGCTCGACTTGATATCGGCGACTTCGGTCATGGCGCAAACGTAGGAGTGGGCACGTTACGCACGCATCGCCCGAAACGGCCATCTTTGGCGGATGGCCCCTTTCGGCTAGTTCACAGCAGTCCCAGCCGCGCGGCTTCCGCGACGGCGGCGGTGCGTGAGGTGCGGCCCAGCTTGCGGCGGATGTTCGCGACGTGGCGGTGCACGGTGTGCGGGCTCAGGACGAGGTCTTCGGCGATTTCGCGGTCACTGAGACCGCGCGCGATGCAAGCCAGAATCTCGCGCTCGCGAGAGGACAGCACCTGCTCCTGGCCAGACGCGTGACGCGATGACGGCTGCGACGTCGTCGCCAACACTTGACGGCACGCGCGAACGACGGATTCGGCGTCACCGTGCCACGGGAAGTGCGCGTCGCCCTGCAGCGGAACGAAGGTGGCACCCGGAATCGCGGCCGCCACCTCGCGACCGAGCCGGTACGGCACGGCACGGTCGTCCCGGCGATGTACCACCAGCGTTGGCGCGCGGACACGCGCGAGATGGGCTCGAACATCGAGGCGATAGACGAAAGCCAACACCGCGGCGGCGGTCTCGGCCGTGGCCGCCTCACGCTGCAGCCGGACGAAACGCTCGTGCTCGTCAGCGTCGGCCCTGCCGAGGAAGATGTCACCCAGAAGACGTGATCCCAGGCCCCAATGTGCCTGTATCGCAGCCAATATCGCGTCTCCGACACCTGGCGCCGTGAGTTGCGTTCCGTCCGGATAGGACCCGTACAACACCAACCGCTCGACACGCTGCGGGAAGGCCGCGGCGAATGCAACTGCCGTGCAACTCCCCGATGAGCCACCGATGAGCGAAACGCGTTCGAACCCGAGCTCGTCGACGAGTGAACGCAGTGTCGCGACCTCGTTGTCGAGACTGAGATCGGAGTCGTGCAGCGTGCGGTCCGACATGCCGACTCCGAGCCGGTCGTAGCGGATCAACGTGTATCCGTCGGCGATTCCCTCCCAGAAGCGACGAAAGTCGCTGTTCTGCCAGTCGAGTTCGAGATGGCTGACCCACCACGCCGGAGCGATCAGCGGTGGGCCACTGCCGCGCACTTCGTAGGCGATGCGGCGTCCGCCGACCGGCAGAAACCGAATCTCGGACCTTTCCAGCACGCCAGCAGCGTAATGCGAACCCGCCCGTCGGATCGTCGGCTCGCGGCAGACTGCATTCATGAGGATCCGCGGTGCCGTGCTGGAAGAGATCGGCCGTCCGCGGCCGTACGCCGCGTCCAAACCCTTGACGATCGGCGAACTCGACCTCGCGGCGCCAGGACCGGGTGAACTGCTGGTGCGGGTGGAGACCGCGGGTCTGTGCCACTCCGACCTGTCGGTCGTCGACGGCAACCGCGTGCGGCCCGTGCCCATGCTCCTCGGTCACGAGGCGGCCGGCGTCGTCGAAGAGGTCGGCGCTGGCGGCTCCGACGCCGCAACAGGGACCCGAGTGGTGATGACCTTCCTGCCTCGGTGTGGTGAGTGTCGGGCGTGCGCCACCGACGGTCTCACCCCCTGCGAGCCGGGTTCGGCCGCCAACGGGGCGGGCACGCTGCTGACCGGCCAACGCCGGTTGTCGCGAGACGGCGAACCGGTCCACCACCATCTCGGCGTCTCCGGTTTCGCGACCCACGCCGTCGTCGATCGGCGTTCGGTCGTGCCGGTGCCCGAGGACGTTCCCGCGGTGGTGGCGTCGCTGCTGGGCTGTGCGGTGCTCACCGGTGGCGGCGCGGTGATCAACGCCGGCCGGCCACGCCCGGGCGACACCGTGGCCATCGTCGGGCTCGGCGGTGTCGGGATGGCCGCTGCCCTGACCGCACTGGCCGCCGAGAACGTCCGTGTGGTGGGCATCGACCAGCTACCCGACAAACTCGAGCGGGCCCGCGGCCTCGGAGTGCACGACGCCTACACCCCGGAAGAGGCTCGGGACAGCGGGTTCAAAGCCGCCGTCGTGATCGAGGCTGTCGGTCATCCGGACGCCCTGGAGACCGCGGTGGAGCTCACAGCCGCGGGCGGGCGCACGGTGACGGTCGGCCTACCTCGGCCGGATGCACGGGTGTCGTTGTCGCCGTTGGGTTTCGTCGCCGAGGGACGCTCGCTGATCGGCAGCTACCTCGGTTCAGCGGTGCCCGCCCGAGAGATCCCCCACTTCGTCGAGCTGTGGCGCGCGGGACGGTTGCCGGTGGAGTCTCTGGTGTCGTCGACGATCACACTCGACGAAATCAATTCCGGTATGGACGAATTGGCCGACGGCCGAGCCGTGCGTCAGGTCATCCGCTTCGACTAGGCGTCAGAACCAACTGTCCCGCATGTCCATCGTGGTGCGGTCCAGGCTGGCGAGCAGGTCGAGTTGTGGTGCGGTCTTGGGCAGTTCGTACCGGAAGAAGTAGCGGGCGGCTTGGCGCTTGCCCTCATAGAAGTCCCCGCTGCGACCGTGTGCGGCGATCTCCTGCTGCAGCCACATCCAGGCCACGACGATGTGGCCGAACGCCTCGAGGTAGATCACGCTGTTGGCCATCGCGGCCTCGACGTCACCGGAGCCGAACATCTCGGCGGTCACGGTGGTGAGGCGCTGCCATGCCGCGTCCAGCAGACCTGCGTGTTCGGCGATCCGCCCGCCGAGCGGGCCGGCCTCGGCGATCGTGCGCCCGATGGCCGCACCCAGCGCCGCCAGTCCCGCGCCACCGCGCGCAGGGACCTTGCGGCCCAACAGGTCCAGGCTCTGGATGCCGTGCGTCCCTTCGTGGATCGGGTTGAGCCGGTTGTCGCGGTAGTGCTGCTCGACGTCGTATTCGCGGGTGTAGCCATACCCGCCGTGCACCTGGATCGCCAGGCTGTTGGCCTCCAGACACCATTGCGACGGCCAGCTCTTACCGACCGGTGTCAGCATCTCGAGGAGCAGGGTAGTGGCCTCCCGCTCCTCATCGGAGGCCGCGCTGTGCTGGAGGTCGACGAGCTTGGCGCAGTACAGCAGCAGCGCCAGCCCACCTTCCGCATAGGCCTTCTGCGCCAACAACATTCGCTTGACGTCGGCGTGCTCGACGATGGGCACCTGTGGCGTCGACGGGTCCTTGTCGCCGATCGGCCGTCCCTGTGGGCGCTCGCGGGCGTACTGCACCGACTTGAGATAGCCGGTGTAACCGAGCGCCACCGCACCCATCCCGACGCCGAGGCGCGCCTCGTTCATCATCGTGAACATGTAGGCGATGCCGCGGTGCGGTTCACCGACGAGGTATCCGACCGCGCCCGGCCTCCCGCCGGGTGTGTACGCGCCCTCGCCGAGGTTCAGCACCGTGTTCGTGATGCCGCGTTGGCCCATCTTGTGGTTCAACCCGGCCAGTACGACGTCGTTGCGCTCACCGACCGCACCGTCGCCGTCGGGCAGGTACTTGGGCACGATGAACAACGAGATGCCCTTGGTTCCCGGTGGTCCGCCGGGAATCTTGGCAAGCACAAGGTTCACGATGTTGTCGGTCAGCTCGTGTTCGGCGCCCGAAATCCACATCTTCGATCCGAACAACCGGTAGGTGCCGTCATCGTGCGGTTCGGCGCGGGTGACGATGTCGGCCAGCGACGAACCGGCCTGGGTCTCCGACAACGCCATCGTGCCCGAGAAGCGGCCTGCGAGCATCGGTTTGACGAACCCCTCGACCTGCTCGTCGGTGCCGAAGCGAGCCAGCAGGTTGGCGTTGGCCATGGTCAGCATGAGATAGCCCGTCGTGCTCAGGTTGGCCGCCGAGAACCAGGCGAATGCGGCCTGCGCCACGGTCGCGGGCAGCTGCGCGCCGCCGAGGCGCTGTTCCATCGACATCGCGATCAGGTCGGCCTCGGCGAACGCGTCCCAGGCCTCCTTGACCTCGGGGATGACGGTGACCTTCTCGCCGTCGAAGGTGGGTTCGTTGGCGTCGCTCTTCTTGTTGTGCGGCGCGAAGTACCGCGTCGCCAACTGCTCGCATAGCTCCAGCACCGCGTCGAAGGTCTCGCGCGAGTGCTCGGCGAACCGTTCGCGTTCGGTCAGCTCCTCGACCTTCAACCACTCGTAGAGCAGGAAGTCGAGGTCGCGACGAGACAGCAGTAGCGATCTCACGGTGCCGTGGCCGTGTCCGGTTCACCGGGCAGCGCGTCGACCTCGATGCCCAGCGGCGACTCCGACCGCACCGACTCGTCACGGATCAGACCGCGCAGCAGCGCCGTGCTGAACTCGACCGCGATCTCCTGTGCGGTGCGCCTGCCGTGCGGCCGCAGCCAGCGGTACGCACCCAACGTCATGCCGATGTAGCCGAGCGCGAGGACGTGCGAGTCGCAGTCGTAGAACTCGCCGCTTGCGATGCCGCGGTCGATGACGTCGCGCACGTGTTCGTAGACCTGCGTCTCCTTCTCCCGGATGTAGGCGACTTGGTCTTCGGTGAACCACTCGCCGATGTAGGGGCCCTCCTGGAAGTAGACGGCCGCGCGTTCGATGTCGCTGGCGATGCCGACGAGCAGCCGGCGGGTGAAGTGGTAGATCGTCTCGCGGGCCGACGCCGAGGGGTCGTCGTGCAGCGCGTCGACGGTGAAGTCGGCCGCGCCCTTGTAGATGTCGTAGAGGATCAGCGACTTGCTGGCGTAGTAGTGGTAGACGGTCGCCTTGTTCAGGCCGACCGCATCGGCGACATCGTCCATGCGGGTGCCGTGGTAACCGCGCGCGGCGAAGAGCTTGGTCGCAACGGCCAGCAATTCGTCGCGACGGGTCCTCCCGTTCGGGGTGGCGGCGTCCGAAGAGGGCATGGCGACTCACTATATGCAGGCCGGAACCTCGTCCGGGCGTCAATCAACTGGTTGGAAGTGTAGGTGTTGGGGGTGTCGCCGGCCGCAAGGCGGGTCTAGACTTCCCCCATAACCGGCCCGTACTCGAGAGGTGACCCCATGGATCCGAATCCGGACTATGACGCGAGCGACGAGCTGGAGTACGGCGTGAACTGGTTCGCCTGGATTCTTCGCGGCGTTTACCCGCCGCCGGCCTACCCGCCGGTTTAAGCCGTCAACTGCCAGCGGTGCACACCCGCGCCCTGGGCGTAGGACAGGTGCCCGCCGAGCGCGCCGCCCACTGAGACCGCGGTCAACCCCAGCACGCTGAACGCGCGCGCCGCACCCACCTTGCCTCGCTTGTACTTCCGATACGCCACCCAGAACGACACCGCCGCGACCGTGTTACCCGCCGCGTGGACGAGACCCACCCGTCGCTGCCGCTTGCCCAGTGTCGGGAACTCCGCCAGCCCGGCCAGCACGGCGGGCGGCGTGGCGGCCAACCCGATCGCGATGAGCTGCCGCGCGGCGTCGCGGTCCTTGAAGATCAGGTCCAGCACCATCGACGACATCCACGCGCCGATGGGCAGGGTGATCATCAGCGGATGTGTGGGGTGGCCCAGCCACGAACCGCGCAGTCCCTGCGCCAACGCGCCGTCGCCGAGCACCCGGTCGACGGCATCGGCCGTCCGGTCCGCGACCGCGTCGAGAGAGTCGGCCGATTCGGGGATCTGAAGAAGGGCGTGCATGTCCATGCCGTCCGGATTACCCGCGCGTCGTCGGCTGAACCGCGAGGGGTCAGGCCGCTGCCGCCTTCACCGCGGCCCCCACCTCCGCGCGCAGTTCGGCATATTCCGGTGAGCGCCGTAACTCGTCGGGGTCGACCCCGGTCCGGGACAGGTCGACAGGGATGTCCAGCGCCACCTGACCGGGCCGCCGGGTGAGCACCACGATCCGCGAGCCGAGGAACGCCGCCTCGTCGGCGCTGTGGGTGACGAACACCGTGGTGCGCCCCGTCTCGGCGCTGACCTGACGGATGTCCTCCTGCAGCAGCTCACGCGTCAGGGCGTCGAGCGCCGCGAACGGCTCGTCGAGCAGGAACAGCGGCGTCTCGGCCGCCAGCGCCCTGGCGATCGCGACCCGTTGCTGCTGCCCGCCGCTGATCTCCCAGATCTTGCGGCCCGCTGTACCTTGAAGACCCACGCGGCGCAGCAACTCGTCGCGCCGCTCGGCGCGGCGCTCGCGCGGCACTCCCGCGTATCTCAGGGCCAGGTCGACGTTTCCGCCGACCGTGCGCCACGGGAACAGCCGCGGCTGCTGGAACACGACGCCCGCGGTGGCGCCCGGCGTGGGCGGGGCGCCGGCGACCCGGACCGAGCCCTCGGTGGGGGCCTCGAACCCGGCCAGCAGCCGTAACAGCGTGCTCTTCCCACAGCCCGACGCCCCGACCAGGACCAGGAACGCGCCCGGTTGCACGGTGAGGTCGACGGGGCCGAGCGCGGTCAGCGCGTCGTCGCCGCGGCCGTACCGGTGCGATACGCCGCTGATTCGGATGCCCTCTCCCGGGTTCCGTTGCTGTGCAACGGTTCCGGTCTCACTGGGTGAGGACACCCGGCAGACCCCTGGTGTAGATCGCGGCCTGGAACTTCGACAGCGGCGCGGCCGTGGGAATCTGCTTCTGGTCGGCGAGGAACTGCGACGCGCTCTGCAGGTTGACGGCGAGGTTGCCCGGCTCCCCGTCGGAGCCGAGCCATTCGGCGGACGCGACTTCCTGCGGGGTCAGGTAGACCGTCTGCTTCAGCTGGCCGGCGACTTCGGCTGGGCTGAGTCCGATTTCGGCGGCAATGGCCTTGGCGGCCGCGTCGGGGTCGTTGTGGAGGACGTCGAGCGCGCGCGCCTGCTGCTGGCGCCAAACGTCGACGACCTCGGGGTGTGCGCTCGCGAAATCGTCGGCTACCACGGCGAGGTCGAGGGTGGGTTTGCCCGCCTCGGCCAGCTGTCTGCTGGTGATGAGGTCCCTTCCGTTCTCACGGAGTTGATCCAGCGTCGGCAACCAGGAATATCCGGCGTCGATATCGCCGCGGTCGAACGCCGCCAGGATCGCCTGCGGCTGCAGGTCGACTAGTGCGACGTCGTTGGTGGACAGGCCATTCTGGGCCAGTGCGGCGAGCAGGCTGTAGTGCGCGGTCGAGGCGAACGGCGTGGCGACCCGCTTGCCCCGTAGGTCGGCGATGGTGTTCACTCCGCTGCCGTTGCGAGCCACCAGCGCCTCGTTGTCACCGGCGACGTCGAGCACGAACGCGACCTTGTACGGGATGTTCAGCGGGGCGGACAGGCCGCGCGCAACCGGGCTCGAGCCCAGCGCGCCGAAGTCGAGTTCCTTCGCGACGAACGCGGTGTTGACGTCGGCGCCGGAGTCGAACTTCGTCCACTTGATGTTGTAGTCGGGCAGCGCCTCCTCGAGCCAGCGGTTGTTCTTGACGATCAGGTCGCCACTCGGGAACGTCTGGTAGCCGATCCGGATCGTCGGCTTTCCGGCCGACTGTTCGGACCTGTCCACCGAGCAGCCCGCGAGGACCAGCACGCCCGAGATAAGCGCTGCGACAATGGCTTTGGGTCTCATATTTTTCCTCTCCAGGGGACGGCCCGCCCTTCGGCGGCCCGAAGCACGCCGTCGATCAGCAGACCGGAGATGCCGATGGCGAAGATGCCGACCAGCACGACGGGGGTGTTGTTGTAGTTGCTCGCGTCCTTGACCAGGCCGCCGATGCCCGGGATCCCGTTGAACAGTTCGGCGGCGACCACCGACGAGTAGGCCATGCCCACCGCGAGCCGGACGCCGGTGAACGTCTCGGGTAGCGCGGACGGCACGACGACGTCGCGGATCACGTCGCGCCGCGATGCGCCCAGCGCCCGCGCGGCTTCCTGCAGCCCGACCGGTGCGGCGAGCACGGCGGCGGTGGTTGCGACCGCCGCGGGCGGCAGGGCCGCCAGCGCCAGCAGCGTGATCTTCGGGGCCTCGTCGATGCCGAGCCAGATCACCAGCAGGAAGAAATACGCCAGCGGCGGCAGCGCGCGCAGGAACGTCAGCCACGGTTCGAGGACGCTGCGTACCCAGCCGATCGAACCCATCACCAGGCCGAGCAGCACTCCCAGGGCCACCCCGATGACGACGCCGGCCAGCACCCGACGCAACGTCATGTACAGGTGCTCCCACAACAGGTAACCCGCATAGCCGCGGACCCCATCGTGGGTGGTGGAGATGTCGACGAACGCGCGCCACACCTCGCTCGGGTACGGCACGAACGTCTGATTCCAGACCCCGCTCGCGGCCACGAGTTGCCAGACGCCGAGAAACACCAGCACCGACAACACGGGCAGTACCGCACGGGTCAGCCCGGCGCGCCACCAGCGGGCGGGCACGCCGACGGATGGCGTCCCGACGGCCGGCTCGTGGGGCGCAACGTCAACGAAAACGGACACGGTCGGCGGCTTTCTGTGGCTGAAGTGAGGCGAGAAGGGTTCAGCGACAGCAGCAGTCGGCAGGCAGTGTCGCGCTCACCGGGTATTCGTACCGGGTGCTGACGCGGCGGTGAACATCTGCGCTCAGCGCGAGCGAAACTCGGCGAGGGTCAAGCGGCGCGCGGCAGCGTGCGCAGCGCCGTACGGATCGCGAGGTAGATCACCGACGAGGTGACCAAGAAGATCGGCCAACCCATCGCGACGCGCGCCACCGCGAGCAGTCCTTCCCGGTCGGTGTCGTAGAGGTAGAACTGCACCGCGAAGCGCGACCACGAGGCGGCGGCCATCACCGCGGTGGCGATGTCGAAGGCCAGGCACACGCGCCGCACCCGCCGCCAGGCGCCGTCACGTCCGGTGATCCACGCCCACACCACTCCCACCAGCGGACGCCGCACCACCAGCGACGTCGTGAACGCGATCGCCAAGCCCAGGTACATCCAGATGCCCGGAAGATAGAAGTCCTTGGCGCGGCCGGTCATCAATGCCAGGGCGGCACAAACCGCCACCCCGGCGAAGCCGAACAGGGCGGGCCGTATCGAACCTCGTTGCAGCAGTTGCCAAGCCGCTATGAGCGCCGCGGCGCCCACGGCGGCCCCGGTGGCCACCGGAAGGCCGAGCGTCGGCGACGACATGGCGAACACCGCGACCGGCAACGCGGAGTAGATCAGCCCGCGGACGCCACCCGCACGGGCCAGCAAGACCTCGACCGGCGAACGTCCCTGCGTCACCCGCCCGAGCTTACGGCCGGCCGATCGACTAGAGCGCCTTGAGTTCCTCGATCACCGAAGTGACCGACTTCTTGGCGTCCCCGAACAGCATCGAGGTCTGGTCGAGGAAGAACAGCGGGTTCTCGATGCCCGCGTAGCCCGCGTTCATCGACCGCTTGAGAACGATCACCGATCGGGACTCGTCGACGTTGAGGATCGGCATGCCGTGAATCGGGCTCGAGGGGTCGTTGCGCGCGGCCGGATTGGTGACGTCGTTGGCGCCGATGACCAAAGTGACGTCGGTGCGGCCGAATTCGCCGTTGATGTCGTCCATCTCCTTCATCGAGTCGTACTCGACGTCGGCCTCGGCCAGTAGCACGTTCATGTGCCCCGGCATGCGGCCCGCGACGGGATGGATGGCGTACTTCACCTCGACGCCTTTGCTTTCCAACAGGTCGGCCATCTCCTTGACGGTGTGCTGGGCCTGCGCGACGGCCAGCCCGTAACCGGGCACGACGATCACCTGGTTGGCATACGCCATCTGGATCGCCGCGTCCGCGGCCGAGGTGGCCTTCACGGTGCCCTGGTCGCCCCCCGGACCCGCCACCGCGTCGGCGCCGCCGCCGAAGGAACCGAACACGATCGCCGGGATCGACCGGTTCATCGCCACCGCCATCAGGTTGGTCAGGATCGAACCGGATGCGCCGACGATCATGCCCGCGACGATCATCGCGGTGTTGTCCAACGCCAGACCCGCTGCGGCCGCCGACAGTCCGGTCAGCGCGTTGAGCAAGGAGATGACGACCGGCATGTCCGCGCCGCCGATCGGGAACACCACGAACAGGCCCATCAGGCCGGCGAACACGAGGACAAGCGCGATCGTCCAGCCCGGGCTGCCGGTTCCGGCGTTGAGCCCGATGTAGACGGCTGCGGCGGTCGCGCCGAGCAGCAACAGCACGTTGGCGGCCTGAAACAGCTTCGCCGAGGCGACAAGTCGCTTCTCAACGTTCTTCGGGATCGACTCCTGCAGTTTGAGGAAGGCCACCAGCGAACCCCAGAACGACACCGACCCGATGATCGCGGCGAGCAGCGACCCGCCCACCAGCGCCACCGTCGGATGCTGGTCGGGCGTGAAATGCGCGAAGCCGTCGGTCTCGATGAACTCCGCCCACGCGATCAACGCAACGGTGCCGCCGCCGACGCCGTTGAACAACGCCACCAACTGCGGCATCGCCGTCATCTTGGTCTTCTTGGCCGGCGGCACACCGAGAATCACGCCGAGCGCCAAACCCCCCACGATCAGGACCCAGTTGATCGGCGCGGTGTCGCGCACCTTGATCAGCGTGGCGATCACGGCGATGGCCATACCGGTGGCGGCGATCCAGTTGCCCCGCACCGCGGTCTTGGGCCCGGTCAGCCCGGACAGGCCGAGAATGAACAGTGAGAACGCGACGATATAGAGGACTGTGACGAGATAGTTCACTTGTCAGCCGCCGCTTCCGTCGTCTCGACAGCCTT
Organism: Mycobacterium sp. GA-1199; assembly: GCF_001500045.1. GTDB lineage: Bacteria > Actinomycetota > Actinomycetes > Mycobacteriales > Mycobacteriaceae > Mycobacterium. Next base: position 65,318 of record NZ_LQIX01000016.1, on the reverse strand, counting down.
GGGATCGGGCCTCCGCCCCTTGAACATCCCCAGCATCCGGTCGGTGACCAGGAAGCCGCCGATCACGTTGAGCGTGCCGAAGATCAACGCCACGAACGCGATGGTGCGCACACCCCAGGGCGCGTCGGCGGGCAGGTCGCCCAGCACGATCAGCGCACCGAGCACCACGATGCCGTGGATGGCGTTGGTGCCCGACATCAGCGGTGTGTGCAAGGTGTTGGGCACCTTGGAGATCACGGCGAACCCGACGAACCCGGCGAGCACCAGGATCGCGAGGTTGGCCAGCAGATTGTCGTACATCAATTCTCTCCCCGGGTGACGCAGGAGGCCGCCACCACCTCGTCATCGAAATCGGGCATGAGCTTGCCGTCGCTGATCAGCAGGTCCAGCAGCGAGGTGAGGTTCTTGGAATACAGCTCGCTGGCGTGTTCGGGCATGGTGGCGGGAAGGTTCAGCGGTGAGGCGATCGTGACGCCGTGGCGCACCACGGTCTGGCCCGGCTCGGTGAGCTCGCAGTTGCCACCCGTCTCACCGGCGAGGTCGACGACCACGCTGCCCGGCTTCATCCCCTCGACCGCGGCCGCGGTCACCAGCCGGGGCGCCGGCCGACCGGGTACCAGCGCGGTGGTGATCACGACGTCGAAGCCGGTGATGGCCTGCTCGAGTTCCTTCTGCTGTTGCGCGCGTTCTTCTTCGGACAGCTCGCGGGCGTAACCGCCCTCTCCGGCGGCCTCGATACCCAGCTCGAGCCACTGCGCACCGACCGAGCGGACCTGATCGGCCACCTCGGGGCGCACGTCGTAGCCGGTGGTGCGCGCGCCGAGCCGCTTGGCGGTGGCCAGCGCCTGCAGACCGGCCACACCGACACCGAGCACGAGCACAGACGCCGGTTTCACGGTGCCGGCGGCGGTGGTGAGCATCGGGAAGAACCGCGTCGACTCCGAGGCCGCCAGCACCACGGCCTTGTAGCCGGCGACGTTGGCTTGTGACGACAGCGCGTCCATCACCTGGGCGCGCGAGATGCGCGGAATCGCCTCGACGGCGAAGGCCTGCACACCCGCCGACTTCAGGGCGGCGATCTGGTTGTCGTCGTTGCGCGGGGCGAGGAAGCCGATCAACGTCTGGCCGCGCGTGAGCCTGGCGACCTCCTCGGCGGTCGGCGGCGCGACCTTGACCACGACGTCGGCGGCCCACGCGTCACCGATCGTCGCGCCCGCGCCGGTGTAGAGGTCGTCGGGCAGAAGCGCCCGCTCACCCGCGCCGGATTCCACGACGACGGCGGCACCACTTTTCACCAGCGACGCGACGGCCTTGGGCACCAGCGCGACGCGGCGCTCGTCGGCTCCCGATTCGCGCACCACCCCGACCGTCGGGACCGCCCCCTCGGCGACATCAGCATGCGTCTGCTCTGTCATGACGGAACACCATAACCGCTACCGCTGGTCACATCTAAATCGGTACGGCCCGTCGCGGATTTCGACCGGCACGGCGCACCGGAAACGGCGCCCGCGCGAACTAGCATCCCGAAGGTGCCGGAAGACTCGAAGGTGCCCGAAGCCTCGACGGTGCCAGAAGCCCGGGCGCCGAGGTCCCGCAGTCGCAGACGCACACGGCTGAACGACATCGCCACGGTGCTGATCATCCTGGTCGTCTACATCGCGTCGCTGGTCGGTTATCATTATCTCTCCGGCGAGCCCGTATCCCTGGGGCCTCCCGATCTCGGCACCAGTGACGACAACATCGTCCAGGTCACCCTTTCGGAACTGCACACGGTCGCCAACGAGGTCGACGTCAAGGTCGTCGTCTTCCCGTCCGACGACCACATGAACAACGACCTCAACGTGGTCAACACCGATATCGCGGTGCGATTGTTCATCAACGAGGTCAACATCGACATCCAGGACCTGCAGACCCCGAAGGGCCAGTTGCCCGCCGAGATCAGCGCCACGCTCTCCGCGAAGGGCGACCCGGACAAGTGGCCGTTCGACTCGTACACGGTCGGCGCCCTGGGAGCCGATGTGCTCATCGGAAGCGGCGATGACCGCACGTTCGAGCCCGCACGGGTGGTGGTGACCGGCGGCCTCGACGGGTGGGACATCACCAGCACGCGAAGCGGACCGGCCACCCAGTCCGCCCGCGACGGCGACTACGAGACGGTGACGTTGAAGCGGGCGAAGGGACCGCTCGCCTTCGATGTGGGCCTGTGCCTGGTGTTGATCACCCTGCCCGCGCTGGCTCTCTTCGTGTCGATCGAGATGCTGCGCGGGCGGCGAAATTTCCTACCGCCGTTCGGTACCTGGTACGCCGCGTCGCTGTTCGCAATCATCCCGATACGCAACTTCATGCCCGGCGCGCCGCCTCCGGGCGCGTGGATCGACCAGGTGCTCGTGTTGTGGGTGCTGCTCGCGCTGACGGGAGCCATGGTGCTGTACTTCATGGCCTGGTGGAGACGCAGCGACTGACGGCCCATCGAACGGGCCCGCCTATGGTTGTGTCGACCCGCACAACCAGGAGGCCATCGAATGGCTGTCGACCGGCTGCTGCCCACACCGGACGCCGAAGAACTGATCGCGCTGACCCGCGACATCGCCGACAAGGTGCTCGACCCGATCGTCGACGATCACGAGAAGGCCGAGCGCTATCCCGAGGGCGTGATGGCGCAGCTGGGCGCGGCCGGTCTGCTGAGCCTGCCTCAGTCCGAGGAGTGGGGTGGTGGCGGACAGCCGTACGAGGTCTATCTGCAGGTGCTCGAGGAACTGGCGGCACGCTGGGCGGCCGTCGCGGTGGCCGTCAGCGTGCACAGCCTGTCGTCACATCCCCTGCTGATGTTCGGCACCGACGCGCAGAAGCGTCGCTGGCTGCCCGGCATGCTGTCGGGTGAGCAGATCGGCGCCTACAGCCTGTCGGAGCCGCAGGCCGGCTCGGACGCGGCGGCACTGCGCTGCGCGGCCACCAAAACGGCAGACGGGTACGTCCTCAACGGCTCCAAATCGTGGATCACCCACGGCGGGCGTGCCGACTTCTACACGTTGTTCGCGCGGACGGGCGAAGGTTCGAAGGGCATTTCGTGCTTCCTGGTTCCCGGTGACCTGCCCGGGCTCAGCTTCGGCAAACCCGAGGAGAAGATGGGGCTGCACGCGATCCCGACCACGTCGGCGTTCTACTCCGACGCCCACATCGACTCTGAACGGCTGATCGGGGCCGAGGGCCAAGGCCTGCAGATCGCGTTCTCCGCACTGGATTCCGGGCGGTTGGGCATCGCCGCGGTCGCCACCGGGCTGGCCCAGGCCGCGCTCGACGAGGCCGTCGCCTACGCCAACGAGCGAACGACGTTCGGGCGCAAGATCATCGACCATCAGGGCCTCGGGTTCCTGTTGGCCGACATGGCCGCCGCGGTCGCCAGCGCACGGGCGACCTACGTCGATGCGGCGCGGCGGCGCGATCAAGGGCGTCCGTACTCGCAGCAGGCCAGCGTCGCCAAGCTGATCGCCACCGACGCCGCGATGAAGGTGACCACCGACGCGGTGCAGGTCTTCGGCGGTGCCGGCTACACCCGCGACTACCGCGTCGAGCGCTACATGCGCGAAGCCAAGATCACCCAGATCTTCGAGGGCACCAACCAGATTCAGCGCCTGGTCATCGCCCGCGGGCTCACCGCTTAGTCGACGGGTGGTTCGGGCGGCGAGGTGACCGTGACCTGCGTGCCGTAGCCCTCCTGCGAATTCACCTGCAGCGACCCGCCCATCGCGTCGAACCGGGCCAGCAGTGAGCCCAGGCCGATATGACCGTCGGCGACGTACTGCTCGACGATCGCCGGGTCGAATCCCTTGCCGTCGTCGGAGACCGTCAGCACGACCCGGCCCCCTCGACGCGCCAGCCCGACCCGCACCGTTGTCGCGTCGGCGTGCTTGTGGATGTTGGCGAGCAGTTCACGGGCCGCCCGATAGAGCAACTGCTGCGATTCGGGCTTGCCTACGTCGTCGAGATCCGCATCGATCTCATAGTGGCCGCGGGATTCGAACTGCCGCAACAACTCTCGCACCGCCGGGGTGAGACCCAGTTGCGCCAGCACCTGAGGGTGCAGTTGGGTCACCGTCGAGCGCAGCGCCGCCGCGGTCTGCTGTAACGCGTCGCGGACCGCCTCCAGCGCGGGATCGTCGTTGTTCTCCTGGAGTTCGTCGAGATCGAGACGCGCCGCGAGGAGCGTCTGCAGCGGACCGTCGTGCAGATTCTCGGCAACCTCCCGGTTGTGGCGCTCGTCGGCTTGCATCGCCTCGGAAACGAGTTGGCGCCGTACCGCTTGGAGCTTTGCCACCCGGGCCTGGCGACGGACCAGCACCACGCACAGCGCGGTCATTGCCATCGACCCCCACAGCAGGAAGCCGAAATGGGTGTAGACGACGTCCGGCAACCCGACCGTGTCGTCGCGTTTCGAATACACCACCCACGCACCGAGATAGGCCGTCGCCGTGCCGATTCCGAGCAGCGCGGTCAACAGCGGCCGGTCCTGGAACGCCACCGCGATGGGCAGGAGGAAGAAGACCGGGAGCAGCGCGGCGGTGGCGCCACCCGACACCAGGCACAGCACCAGGATCATCAGGACGTCGACGCCGGTGGACGCCCAGCCTCCCCACCACGGCACCGGTCCGCGCAGCACCGCGACAAGCCAGACCACGGCCGCGACCGCCCATATCCCGAGCACCGCCGCATACAGCTCCGGCAGCCAGTGGTCGACATCCCAGATCACCACCAGCACGCCGATCAGCCCGAGCAGCGGCAGCCGCAGCACCGCCGAAACGCGCACGGGTTCCGCGGCAAAGAAGCTCGCTATCCGGTCCACCACGGCGGGGTCAGTCCAGCAGCTTGCGGCGCATCGCCTCGGCGACGGCGGCGCCGCGGTCGTTGACCCCGAGCTTCTCGTAGAGCCGCTGCACATGGGTCTTCACCGTCGACGGCGCGAGGAACAACTGCTTGGCCATCGCCGGGATGCTGGTCCCCGACGCGATCAGCCTGAGAACCTCGCGTTCCCTCGGGCTCAGCGTCGGCCCGCTGGGTTCGGAGCGCTTGCGGATCTCACCGGCCAGGCCGGCGGCCAGGCTCGGCGCGACGACATCTCGGCCCTTGGCGCAATCGAGCACCGCGCTGACGAGCTCTGATCGAGTGGACTCCTTGGGCAGGAACCCCGCCGCCCCGTTCTGCAGTGCCTGGTAGACGATCGCGGACTCATCATGCGCGGAGATCAACAGCACCCGGGTGGGCAGCTCGTCCCGTATGACCGCGGCCGAGACCTCCGCCCCGTCCATGCCCGGCATCCGGTAGTCCAGCAGCGCCACCTGCGGGTTGTGCTCGCGGATGGCGGCGAGCGCGGCCACCCCGTCGTCGGCCTCAGCGACGACGTCGATCTGCCCGCTCGAGACCAGCGCGCGGACCACCCCGTCGCGAAACATCGGATGGTCGTCGCCCACCACCACCCGGACCTTCTCACCGGTCGTGCCGCTCACCACGGGTGTCAGCTTGGCACAGCGGCGCGTTCGCTTCCCCCATTTGGGGGACACGCGATTCATCTGGTTCGACCGCCGTTCGCCCGACATACAGCAAGTCCGTGTTGCAGGAATCTTGAGTCATCGCCGGAGCAACCCGGTGGACCAAGCCAAAAGTCAAGAACCAGAGGAGAAATCACCAATGACCACCAACACACATCACCGCCTCGCCCGTTTCGTCGCGCTGCCGGCTTTCGCGGCCGGAATCCTCGCCGGGGCACTCGGTTTCGCGGGAGCCGCCAGCGCCGGTACCTACACCCCCGACAACACCCCGCGGCCGGGCATCGTCGCGACACCCAGCGTCCACGCTCCGTCGGTTCAGTCGGGAACGCACGGCCACCGCATCGATCACATCGAGTTTGAGCAGCCGTCCTATCACCGCTAGGTGGACACGGAAGCGGGGGCACCGAGTCGGTGCCCCCGCTTTCCTGTGTTCGCCTCAGACGGAGGTCAGCACCTCGGCGGTCTGCAACGCCTGGCCGACGCCGGAAACGATCGAGGCCAACCGGATCGCCTCGAAGATCACCGTGCGCGACACGTCAGCATCGCGCAGGGTCTTCTCGTGCGCGGCGACACAGTGGCCGCATCCGTTGATCGCCGACACCGCCAGCGACCACAGCTCGAAATCCTCCTTGGCGACACCGGGATTGCCGATGATGTTCATCCGCAGCCCGGCCCGCAGGTCGTCATAGGCGCCGTCGAGCTGGGCCTTGGTGCGGTAGAAGACGTTGTTCATCCCCATGATCGCGGCCGCGCCGAGAGCGGCGTTGTAGGCCTCCTGGCTGAGGATGTCCAGGGCGTCCTCGGCGATCTCGCGCAGGAGCCGCTCGTTCTTGGTCGCCGCGGCGGTCGCCACCAGGGCGCCCCACAGCTGCTCCTCGGACAGCTCAGTGGTCTTGACGATGCTGCCGAAGTTCAGCTTCAGATCCTTGGCGTACTCCGGAAGCGCTTCCTTGATGTTGTCGATGCTCATGGTCACACCGCCTCTGCCAGCAGCTCGGCCGGCTTGATCGTGGGATCGCCCTTCTTCCAGTTGCAGGCGCACAGCTCGTCGGACTGCAGCGCGTCGAGCACCCGCAGCACCTCGTCGACGTTGCGACCGACGGAACCGGCGGTCACCGACACGAACTGGATCTCGTTGTTCGGGTCGATGATGAACGTCGCCCGGTCGGCCACACCGTCGGCGTTGAGCACGCCGGTCGCCAGCGAAAGCTCGCGCTTGAGGTCCGAAGCCATCGGGAACGGCAGCTTCTTGAGGTCCTCGTGCTGGGCGCGCCACTGGAAGTGGACGAACTCGTTGTCGACCGACACGCCGATGACCTTCGCATCGCGGTCCTCGAAATCGTCGTTGAGCTTGCCGAACATGGCGATCTCCGTCGGGCACACGAACGTGAAGTCCTTCGGCCAGAAGAAGACGATCCGCCACTTGCCCTCGTGGTCCTCGCTGGTCACGCGGGTGAAATAGTCGTCGGGCTGCTTGGCATCGACCTCAGAGAGGTCACCGCCGACCACCGCCGCCATGTCGTACCGAGGGAACTGGTCACCGATTGTCAACAATGCCATCGCGAGCACCATCCTTATCGCTTAGTTTGGATTCAGTCCAGATTACGTAACCGATCCTCGGCATTTCTCGATGCGAAGGCAAGCTAAACGAACGTGATTGTGGCCACAGTGCTGCTATTTGAAATGCGTTCGCTGTCAGCGTATTTCGAGGCCCAGCGGGACGGGGCGTCGAAGAGCGCGAGCACCGCCGGGCCCACGGCGTTGCTACGGTCGATGGATGTCGAACATCTCCGAGAACGACCGCATCGAGGACGTCACGCCCGGCGACATCGTCCTCGTCGACCGCGGCGCTGAAACCATCCCCTGCAAGGTCGTGCACAAGGACGTCAACGACGGCACTGTCGTCATCACCTACGAACTCGACGACGGTACGACGTTTCAGCTCGAACACGCCGCGGGCGCCCGGGTGACCCGCAGCCTGGAGGCCAAGTGGGAGTCCGGGCAAAGCCCGACGCAGCACAAACCCGTCTGAGGAGGTGACATATCGTGGCGGGCATGGACTTCGCGATGTCGGCCAAGGCCTTCGACTACCACCAGCGCCTGGGCGATTTCATGACGGAATTCGTCTTCCCCGCCGAAGCCGAGTACCACCGCTACCGCGAAGAGGCGGGTCCGAAGGACCACACCGTCCCACCGATCGTCGAGGAGCTCAAGAAGCTCGCCAAGGAACGCGGGCTGTGGAACCTGTTTTTGCCCGCCGAGTCCGGTCTGACCAACCTCGAGTACGCGCAGCTGGCCGAGCTGACCGGGTGGAGCATGGAGATCGCGCCCGAGGTCACCAACTGCGCGGCCCCCGACACCGGCAACATGGAGACGCTGCACCTGTTCGCCAATGAGCAGCAGCGCAAGCAGTGGCTCGAACCGCTGCTGGCCGGCGAGATCCGCAGCGCCTTCGCGATGACCGAACCCGCGGTCGCCTCCAGCGATGCCCGCAACATCGAGACCACGATGCTGCGCGACGGGGACGACTACGTCATCAACGGTCGCAAGTGGTGGATCACCGGCGCGGCTGATCCGCGCTGCAAGATCCTGATCGTGATGGGCCGGACCAATCCGGATGCGGCCAGCCACCAGCAGCAGTCGATGATTCTGGTGCCCACCGACACCCCGGGTGTCGACATCCAGCGTTCGCTGCCGGTGTTCGGCTGGCAGGATCAGCACGGGCATTGCGAGATCGTCTTCGACAACGCGCGGGTGCCCGCCGAGAACCTGCTCCACGAGGAGGGCAGCGGGTTCGCGATCGCCCAGGCCCGCCTCGGCCCCGGCCGCATCCACCACTGCATGCGCGCGATCGGTGCCGCCGAGCGGGCGCTGGCGCTGATGATCGACCGCGTGCAGAAGCGAGTGGCGTTCGGCAAGCCGCTGTCCGAGCAGGGTGTGGTGCGCGAGTCGATCGCCAAGTCGCGCAACCAGATCGACCAGGCCCGCCTGTTGTGCCACAAGGCGGCGTGGACCATCGACCAGCAGGGCAACAAGAGCAAGGACGCGCAGGTCCTGGTCGCTCAGATCAAGGCGGTCGCCCCGCAGATGGCGTGCGACGTCATCGACCGCGCCATCCAGGTGCACGGAGGCATGGGAATCTGCGACGACGTGCCGTTGGCGCGGCTGTACGCCTGGCACCGTGCGATGCGGCTGTTCGACGGCCCGGACGAGGTGCACATGCGGACCATCGCCCGCGCGGAACTCGGCAGGGAGAAAAGCGCTTTCGCGACGGCGGCGAGCCGCCAATTGGGCCCCGCGGCGACGGGCGGGGCTCGGTAGGTGGCGGGCAACCCCGACGCCCTGTCAGGGGCGTGGAACTTCCGCGACATCGCCGAGGAGACCGGTATCAGACCCGGGCAGTTCTTCCGGTCGAGCGAGCTGAGCGGTCTGGACGAGGCGGGCCGGGAGCTGTTGCGCCGCTTGAACATCACCGATGTCGCCGATCTGCGCTCGGATCGTGAGGTCGAGCGGCGAGGGCCGGGACGGGTGCCCGACGGCGTCGCGATACACCGGCTGCCGTTTCACGAGCTGGCCAAGCCCGGCGCGGAGGCCCCGCATGAGCAGAGCTTCCAGCGCATGATGACCGAGAAACCCGATGACGAGGACGTGGCGGTGGCCGCGGGGCGGTTCATGACCGAGGAGTACCAGAAGTTCCCCACGCTGCCCGGTGCGCACTTGGCCGTGCGCCAGGTGATTTCGATGCTCGCCGGACAACGCCCGGTCATCGCGCACTGCTTCGCGGGTAAGGACCGCACGGGCTTCACTGTCGCGACGGTGCTCGAGGCGGTCGGTGTGGAGCGCGACGCCATCGTGGCCGACTTCCTTCGCAGCAACGAGGCGGTGTCACAGCTGCGCGAAAGCATCCTCGAGTCCATCCGCAACCGGTCCGAGGACACCACCGACGAGATCGTCACCTTCGCCGAGGCGCGGCTCACCGAGGAGGTGCTCGGCGTGCGCGAGGACTACCTCGAGACCGCGCGACGTTCGATCGTCGAGAACTACGGCTCGGTGCGGGGCTACCTGGAAGCCGCCGGCGTCACCGACGACGAGGTCGTGCGCCTGCGCGCCGTCCTGCTCGGCTGAAACGCCGTCACCCTCCGCCTTTTTCGGCCTCGTACTTCTGATTCATGTGCTCGATCGCGGACAGCTGCGTCTGGGCGAGCTCCTGGCGTACATCGCGGGCGCGCGCCGCGGCGTCCAACGTCGGCTGGGCTTGACCCTGAAAGTGCGGTATGACCTCGGCGGCGAACAACTCCGCCGAGCGCTTGGTGGCTGCCGGGTTGGCCCATTCATGGCCCATCTGCAGCATGCACCCGAAGCCGCCGGACTGGTCCCACAGCCGCTGCACTTGGGCGCGCGCCTGTTCCGGCGTTCCGATGACGCCGGCGCCTGCGCCGTTGATGATGTCGACGACCTCGTCGATGTTCTCACCGGGCACCTCCATCTGCGGGAATGCCGCGACCTTCTGGAAGTAGCGGTACCAGTGCTCGATGCCGAAGCGGACGTCGGCGCGCGCCTGCTCCTCGGTTTCGGCGATGTGCATGGGGCACACCAGCGACCAGTTGCGGCGATCGACCGTCGTGCCGAACGCGGCCGCACGTTCCTCGGCGATTCCCCAGTGATGCGCGAGGGCGTCGAATCCCTCGACGACGAGCGTCGCCCCGATCGACAGCAGCCCGATCCCGTGCTTGCCGGCCAGCCGCGCACCGGTCGGCGAGGCCACCGCGGCGACGGCGAGCGGGATGCCGTCCTCCGCATAGGGCGCCAGTTGCAGCCTGGCGTCGTGGAGTTCGTGGGTGGCCGTCTTGGCCGAGACCGTTTCACCCTTGAGCAACCGCACGACGATGTCGAGGTTGGTCTCCAGTAGTTCGCGGGTGTCGGTGGGCGTCAGGCCGATCATCGCCGAGTCGGTGGGCAGCGAGCCGGGCCCCATGCCGCCGATGACGCGACCGTGGGTGAGGTGGTCGAGCAGCATCAGCCGGTCGGCCGCCCACAGCGGGTTGTGGTACGCCAGCGAGATGACCCCGGTACCAAACCGGATCCGCTTGGCGCGCTGCGCGGCCGCCGCAATGAACACCTCGGGTGAGCTGATGATCTCGCTTCCCGCCGAATGGTGTTCGCCGATCCACGCCTCGTCGAAGCCCAGCGCGTCGAGGTGCTCGATGAGCTCGAGGTCGCGCTGCAGCGCGAGCGTCGGGTTGGTGCCGGCGCGGTGGAACGGTGCGATGAAGTATCCGAAACGCAGCTTGGCCATGCCTGCAAGCTACTGCGTCACGTACACCCCGATGACCCAAACGACGGTGGCGAGCAGCGCGCCGGCCATTTCTACGCCGACCGACAGGGCAACGCCCTTGAGCGCGTGCTTCGTCGATGTCCACGCCGCGCGCCGGTCGTGGCGGTTGGTGAGTTCGGCGAGATAGATACCCAGCACGAAGCCGATCGCCAGCCCCAGAACGGGGATCACGAAGAAGCCGATCACGCCGAGCACCCCGCCAGCCAGCAGGCTCGGGGTGCGCACATCGGCCTCGCGCATCCGCCGCACCGGCCACGTGTACTTGATCAGGGCCGCGGCGCCGAGCAGCACCGTCGCCACGGCCAACGTCACCCACGCGGTGGTCTCTTTCTCGACGACTGCCCACACCGCGATCGCCCCGAAGACCAGCAGCGTGCCGGGAAGCAGCGGCACCACGATGCCGACGATGCCGACCGCGATGGCCAACGCGACAAGCACGATCCCACCGGCGCTCATGCGTCGAATTTACGGGTGCTGCGCCCGCACCCACTGGATGTTGCCGATGGTCTTGGTGCGCACGCGCTCGAATCCGCGTTGTTCGAACAGGTCGCCCAGTTCGTCTTCGGCGAAGAAGCGCGCCCCGCCCCGCGACAACCAGCGCAACGGCGGGGGCACGTTGCCGACCGTGGGCACCATGACCGCGATCCGGCCGCCGGGCCGCAGCACGCGGTGCATCTCGGACACCGCCGAGGACGGCTCCGGGATGAGTTGCACCACCGCCAGCGACGTCACCGCGTCGAAGCTCTCGTCGCGGAACGGCAGCCGCTGCGCGTCCGCGCGCAGGAACCCGACATTGGGCCCGGCCTGTGCGCTGACGGCCCGCGCCAGCATCGGTCTGGAGATGTCGATGCCCAGCGCCAGCCCCTCGGGTCCCGCCGCGTGGGCCAGCGAGGCGGTCACGTTGCCCGGCCCGCTTCCGATGTCGAGCGCGACACCGCCCTTCGGGATGTCGAGCCACTCGATCGGCAACTGCCATGCGCCCACGAATCTGCGGGCGAGGCCCTGCGCGTAGTCGTAGAACATCGACCCGGGACCCGAGGCCCACACGGTCTGGATCAGACCCTTGTTCTCGGGCGGAGCCTGGTTCGGCGATGCCGCGTCGTCGAGCAGGTCCAGGTAGCCGTCGCGGAGATCCAGACGCGTCGGCGGATCGGAGAACAGCTCGACCGCTCGACGCAGCGCGGGCGGCAGCGATGATGTCGACGGATCGGTCACGCTTCCACGCTACCCCCGCGACTTGTGAGTGATTCCGTTCGCTGTCCGAGCGTTTTCACTCACAAATCACCACCGCGCTACGCCCCGAGCTGGTCCGCCAGATCGACGAAATCGGCTGCCATGACGTCGAACTCCCCGTTCTCGATCTTCGACGGGCGGCGTCGGCCCGCTCCGTATTCCAGCGGCCGGTCGACGTAGGCGGTCATCAGGCCTGCCCGCTTCGCGCCGCGCAGATCGCTGGCGTGCGCGGCCACCAGCATCAGCTCAGCGGGCGCGACGTCGAGCAGTTCGGCGCATCCGAGGTAGGCCTCGGGATCGGGTTTGTAGTGGCGGAACAGCTCGGCGGAGATCACGCAGTCCCACGGCAGTCCCGCCCGCTGGCCATGTTCGCCAGCAGCGAGACGTTGCCGTTGGACAGCGTCGTGATGAGGTAGCGGGCCTTCAAACGGGTGAGACCCTCGACCGCGTCGGGCCACGGGTCCAGGCGGTGCCAGGCCCGGTTGAGGTGGTCGACGGCGGCGGCGTCGACGCCCTCGATGCCCGCTGCGTCGAGCAGCTCGACGAGGATCATGCGGTGCAAACCGTCGATCTTGGTCCACGGCAGCTCACCGCGGCGCACCCGGTCCATGGCGGGCGGATAGCCTGCCCGCCACTCGTCGGCTAAGGCGGCCCAGTCCCGTTGGACGCCATGGGCTGCGCCGAACTCCTCGAGCTCTCGGATGATGCTCGAACGCCAGTCGACCACCGTGCCGAACGTGTCGAACGCCAACGCGCGCGGCGCCACTAGGGCTCCAGCACGACCTTGCCCAGCACCCCGCCGTCGGCGAGCGCCTGCAACGCGTCGGCGCCCTTCGACAGCGGATAGCGCATGGGCGGCGGCGGGCGAAGACCGGCCTCGACGAGTTGTGCCACGCCGAACTCGAACACCGACTGCGAACCGGGCTTGCGGTTCACGTACTCGCCGTAGCCCACACCGATCACCGCGACGTTGCGCAGCAGCAGCCGGTTCACCTTCACCGTCGGAATACCGCCCGCGGCAAAGCCGATCACCAGCAGCCGGCCCTCCACGGCGAGCGCGCGGATCGCATCGTCGAACGCGTCACCGCCGATCGGGTCGACCACCAGATCGACGCCACGGCCGTCCGTCGCCTCCTTGACCGCCTTCAACCATCCGTCGGTCAACGGCAGCACGACGTCCGCACCCAGCGACTCGACGAACTCTCTCGCGTGCGGGCGGTGCACCAACGCGATCACCCTGGCGCCCAACGCCTTCGCGATCTGGATGCCGGCCACCCCGATGCCGCCTGCCGATCCGAGCACCAGCACCGTCTCACCTGGGCGCAGCGCACCGCGCTTGGCCAGCGCGAAGTACATCGTCTGGTAGTTACCCAGCAGCGCAACGGCTTGCGCGTCATCGAGGCCGTCCGGGGTGGGCGTCAGGCTGTCGGGCGACACCGCCACCTGCTCGGCCCACCCGCCGAGCATGGACAGCGCCGTCACCCGTTGCCCGGGCTTGTATTCGGACTCGTACGGCGCCGAGCGCACCACCCCGGCGACCTCCATGCCGGGCACGAACGGTGGCTCGAGCCGCAGCTGGTATTCGCCGCGCAGCAGCAACAGGTCGGGGAAGCTGACCCCGGCCGCACCGACGTCGACGACAACGACGTCCTCGCCGCCGACATCCTCGACATCGGTGTAGACCAGCCCGGAGGGCCCGGTGAGTTCCTGCGCGACAAGCGCTTTCATCGAACTCAGCCGAGGCTGAAGGTCGCCCGCTGAGCCGCCGACAGGTCGGTGATCTCGCCCCACTTCGCGGCGATGTCGTCGACAGAGGGAACCTCGGAGAAGGTGATGCCCTCGTTCTGGAACAACGCGGTGCGCTGAACCTTGCCTCCACCGACGATGAACACCGAGGCGGTGTCGGGCAGTTCCTCGGTCATCAGGTAGGCCACCACCGGCGCAACGTATTCCGGCGTCAGCTTCTCGAACACCTCCGGCGGCAGGATGTCCTGCGTCATCCGGGTCGCCGCGATCGGGGCGACGGCGTTGGCCTTGATGTTGTACTTCGCGCCCTCCTGGGCCAACGTGTTGATCAGGCCGACGAGGCCGAGCTTCGCGGCGCCGTAGTTGGCCTGGCCGAAGTTGCCGAACAGGCCGCTGGTCGAGGTGGCCACGACGATGCGCCCGAAGCTGTTCTCCCGGAAATGCGGCCAGGCCGCGCGGATCACGTTGTAGCCGCCGTACAGATGGACTTTGAGCACCGCGTCCCAGTTGGCGAACTCCATCTTGTGGAACGTGCCGTCGCGCAGAATGCCCGCGTTGGAAACCACGCCGTCGATCTTGCCGAACTCGTCGAGAGCGGTCTTGATGATGTTCTCGGCGCCCTCGGGCTCGGCGACCGAGTCGTAGTTGGCCACGGCCCGGCCACCGGCGTCCTTGATCTCCGCGACGACCTGGTCGGCCATGTTGTGGCCGGCACCGGTGCCGTCACGGGCACCGCCGAGGTCGTTGACGACGACGCTGGCGCCCTCCTTGGCGAGCGTCAACGCGTATTCGCGCCCGAGCCCACCTCCGGCCCCGGTGACGACGACGACGCGATCCTGCACTCCTGGCATGGGGTTCCTTTCTGAACATTCTGCGGTTTCGGATCAGATGCGCCGGGCGCCACCGGAACCGCTAGAACAGGCGTTTGGCGAGCTTCAGCGCCTTCTCTGTATACGGGGGATAGATGAACGCGCCGACATCGGGTCGGGTCGGCTTGGTCATCACGGTCTTCTTGTGACTGAACTGCTCGAAGCCGTACTTGCCGTGGTAGGCGCCCATGCCCGAGGGCCCGACGCCACCGAACGGCAGCTTGTTGGTGGCGAAGTGGAACAACAGGTGGTTGACCACCATCCCGCCCGCGGGCACCTCCTTGATCACCCGTTCCCTGATGCTCTTGGTCTTGGTGAACAGGTAGGCCGCCAGCGGCTTCGGCCGCGAATTGACGAAACTGATTGCGTCGTCCAGTGATTGGACCGTCACGACGGGCAGGATCGGGCCGAAGATCTCGTCGGTCATCAACGGTTCCGCCGGGTCGGGATCGACGACGACGGTCGGCTGGATGCTGATCTTCGACGCGTCCGAACCACCGCCGACGACCACCTCACCCTTGGTCGCGGCCAACGCGTCGGTCAGCCGCCCGAAGTGCCGCTCGTTGACGATGCGCTTGCCGTCGGGGTTCTCCGACTCGAACGTCGTCACCGCCTCTTTGATCTTGTCGACCAGCTTGTCGCGGATCTTCGCGTCGGCCAGCACGTAATCGGGCGCGATGCAGATCTGCCCGGAGTTGATCAGCTTCGTCCACGCGATGCGCTTGGCCGCGACATCGATGTCGGCATCGGCGGAGACGATCACCGGGCTCTTGCCGCCGAGTTCGAGCGTGACCGGCGTCAGATGCGGTGCGGCGCCCTCGTAGACCTTGCGGCCGATCTCGGTGCCGCCGGTGAAGCAGATGTGGTCGAACCCCTGCGCGATGAGCTCCTGGCTGACGGAGCCGTCGCCTTCGACCACCGCGATCGCGTCGGAGTCGAGGTAGCGCGGCACCAGTTCGGCCATCAGCGCCGACGACGCCGGACAGACCTCCGAGGGCTTGAGGACCACGGTGTTGCCCGCCGCGATCGCCCCGATCGCCGGGCCGAGCGTCAGCACGAACGGGAAGTTCCACGCGCCGATGACCAGCACCGTGCCGAACGGCTCGTACTCGACCCAGCCGCGGCCGGGCAGCTGCGACATCTCCAGCAGTCGGTACCGGCGCTTGGTCCACTTCTTGACGTTCTTCGCGGCGTCCTTGGCCTCACCCGCGGTGCTCGCGATGTCGGCCAGCCACGCCTCGAAGCGGTTGCGCCCCAGATCCTGTTCGAGCGCGGCGGCGATGGCCTCCTCGTTCTCGACGGCGAGGCGTTCGATCGCCTTGAGCTGCCGTATGCGCCACTCGATGTCCCTCGTGCGCCCGGTCTTGAAGGTCTCGCGCAGGCGGCGCACGATGCTGGGGATGTCTTCGGTGGCTTGTGTCGACGTGGCGATATCGGTGGTCATGGGGAGTCCTTCCTGACCCGAGGAATGCCCCGATCCTAACCAACCGGTTGGGCCGCCCAGAAGGCCTCTCTCACTCCATGTACCTGGACCCCGCGCAAAGCGGGCGAGCGACCGTGTTCGTCCCTCGACACGCCGCGAATCAGCGTACAAACGCGGTCGCTCGCGCGAGGTTCGGTGCCCGATGCGCGGTAGATCAGACCTTGTACGCGATGACGAACTCGGAGAACCCGTCGTCGTTCGTGTGTTCCTCGGGTAGCACCCAGCGGTCCAGCCGACGCATCTCCTGCTGCGAGGTCACCGCGGTCGACCGCCAGCCGTGCGCATCGAGCCACTCGGAGACATCCGCACGGTCGGGGTCGTTGTACATCAGCTCCGCGACGTCGACGGATTCCTCCATGCCGAGCTGCGCCCGGACCCGTTCGAAACGTTCCCGCATCTGCTCGCGCCGCTCCTCGGCCTGCACCCCGACCGTCTCCACCGAGACGCGGCTACCGGGCGCGCTGAGCGCGGTGATCTGCTCGAAGAGCCGGTCCTGGGCATCGGCGGGCAGGTACATCAGCAGGCCCTCGGCCAACCACGCGGTCGGGGCGTCGGGGTCAAGACCGGCCTGGTGCAGCGCGGCCGGCCAGTCCTGTCGCAGGTCGACGGCCACCGCGACGCGCTTGGCGGTCGGCAATGCACCTTCCTCGGCCAACCGGGCCGCCTTGTACTCGAGCACCTTGGGCTGGTCGATCTCGTACACCGTGGTACCCGCCGGCCACTGCAGGCGGTACGCGCGGGAGTCGAGCCCCGACGCCAGGATGACGACCTGCCGGATACCCGCCTCGACGGCATCGATGAAGTACGCGTCGAAAAAGTGCGTCCGCACGGCCTGGTAATTGCCCATGTGCTCGAAGATCGCCGCGACGTCTTCATCCGCCTCGGCGACCTTCACGCGGGTCTGCGGGTCGAGCATGATGTCCCAGACGCCACCACCGGCACCGGCGACCAGCACTTTGGCGAACGGATCGCGGATCAGCGCGTCGTCTCGGTCGGTCTCGGCGGCCCGCGCGGATGCCACCATCACCGCGGTGGTGCCCACGCTGGTGGCGATGTCCCAGGTGTCGTCCTCAGTGCGCAGCGAACTCATCGCAGGCCATGGTAACCGAAGAACTTAGGCAGGCTATCGAGCAGTGGGGTAGGTCACCGCGACGTCAGGACTGCAGACGCCACAGGTTGTTGGACATCAGCAGCTCGAATTGGCGGACCACCGCTTTGAGCTCGTCGTGGCTGCCGACGAATCCGGCGTAGAAACCCATCCCCCACATCACCGCGACCAGCATCTCGACGAGCGAGTCGACCTCGGTGTCGGTGGCGAGCTCGCCGCGCGCGATCGCGTCGTTGACCGCCCAGGCGACGAACTCGCGCGAGTGCTTGAGCGAGTCGTGCTCCTCGTCGCTGAGTTCCGGATGGCGCTGCGCCTCCAGCACCGATGTCACCAAAAATGCTGCGGCCGAACGATCTTCGGAGTCCGCCTGCATCGCTGCGGTGAAGTAGGCCGACAATCTGGCGAGCAGATTGTTTTCGTTTTGTGCGCGCGCTTTACCCGCGCTGACTATCGCGGCGTTGGTCTGCTGCACGACTTCGCGCCATAAAACCTGCTTATTGGCGAAATAGTGGTTGATCGCGGGGCGGGTCAGATCCGCGCGAATCGCGATCGCCTGGAAGGTCGCGGCGTCGTATCCGAGTTCGCTGAAAACCTCGCGCGCGGCTCCTATGATGCGCTCACGCGTCTCGGCAGCCTTCGCTGCGGGGGGACGACCCGGACCTCTACTCGCCGTATGCGGCACGGTCAAATTGTGCCACACGTCACTTGGCCCTTCAGGCGTCAGCTTTCCCGGGGGTTCCGACCTGCCTTTATCAGCAAATTGCGGGCTTTCGCGGCCGGGAAATTCGACGTAGAGAATCGGCCCGACTTAGAACTAATGTCCAGGTAATGGGGAGCGTCGTATCGCGGGACGGTTACTTCGACGTGGGTATCGAGATCCTGTCCGATCTGGGATACGGCGGTCTGAAGCTCGCGGAGGTCTGTCAACGCCTCGGCGTGACGACCGGGTCGTTCTACCACTACTTCCCGAACTGGCCCGCCTACACCAGGGAGCTGCTCGCGCACTGGACGCAGGAGCGCACCGTGCGGGTGATCGAAGCGGTGCGCAACGAGCCAGACCCGCGCCGCCGCATCGAGGCCCTGTTCCAGACCGGTCTGGATCTTCCTCATAGTGCCGAGGCCGCCATCCGGGTGTGGAGCAGGCTGGACCCGCATGTGCACGAGGTGCAGGTCGCGGTCGACCAGCAGCGCTTCGACATCTTGTATGAGTCGGCGTTCGAAATCCTGCAGCACAAGAGGCAGGCGCAGCTGTTCGCCGAATGCGCGGTCTATGTCTTCGTCGGTTACGAGCAGACGACGTTGCCGCGCGACCCGGAGGGGTTGCGGTGGATCTCCGGCGAATTGCGTGAAGCCCTGCACGACGGTCGGTTCGCGTCGGTCCCCGACGTCGATTAGCGCGGGCAGCGGGGTTGTCGCTCACTGAAGTCGTCGCCCCGGTGTGGCGCCACGCGGAGGACCGTCTGCGACGGCGCGATCCCGAACTCGACGCGCTGCGCCGTGCGCTCCGGGCTGCCATCGTGCTGCCGATCGCGGCCGCGGTGAGCTTTGCGGTCGGCGGTGGGACCCAGACGCCGATGATCACGATCTTCGGTTCGGTCGCGCTGCTGATCCTGGTCGACTTCCCGGGAAACCGGCCGGCACGCGCGCTGGCCTACCTCGGGCTGGCCTTCAACGGCGCCGTCCTGATCACGCTCGGCACCCTGGTGGCACCGCATCCGTGGCTCAGCGTCGCGGCGATGTTCGTCCTCGGCGTGGTGGTGACGTTCTTCGGGGTGCTCAGCGAGATCATCGCCGCCGGGCAGCGCGCGACGCTCATGACGTTCGTGCTGCCCGCGTGTACTCCCGCCGGGCCCATCCCCGATCGGCTGCTCGGCTGGCTCATAGCGCTCGTGTTCTGTGTGCCCGCCGCCCTGTTCCTCCTGCCGCCGCGCCATCACGACGAGCTGCGCATCGGTGCCGCCCGCGTGTGCGACCGGCTGGCCGACTGTCTGCAGGGCACCACCCCGGCCAGGAACGTCACCCGGGCGATGAACCATCTGTGGGAGACGTTCCTCAGTGCCGACTACCGACCCGTCGCGCTCACCGCGGGCAGCCGCGCCCTGGTCCGGGTGGTCGACGACCTCGGTTGGCTGTCGGACCGGATCACCGACGGCACGGGGCGACTCCTCGGCGATATGAAACACCCGCTGATCCGGGTGCTGCGGGATTCGGCTGCCGTACTGCAGATCTCCGACGTCTCGACCCGCGCCGCCCGCACGGCCGACCTGGACGCCGCGCTCACCGAACTCCGCGAGATCGCCCAGGGCCGCTACCGGGAGGACATCCTCGAGATCCTCGCATCCTCTGACGACGCGGACGCGATCGCCGTGGGCCGCAACCTCCTTGGGCGTCGCACGTTTTCGGCGACGGTCGGGGTCACCGGCCGCATCATCCGCAATGCCGCAGCCGCCGACGCCCGCCCCGTGTGGGCCCGGGTGCTGGGCCGTGGCCTCCCCAAGACCGGGACGGCGGACTGGGTGATGCCCGAGACCACCGCCGTCGCTGCGATCACCCGCGGGTTCGTCGCCACCCGGGCGGTGGTGTTGCGCAACAGCATCCGCACGGGCCTCGGGTTGGCGCTGGCGGTCGCCGTCACCCACCTGTTCCCCCTCGAGCACGGATTCTGGGTCGTGCTCGGAGCGATGTCGGTACTGCGCAGCAGCGCGCTGACCACCGGAACGCGGATGCTAAGGGCCGTCGCCGGTACCGCGATCGGGTTTCTGTTGGGCGTCGGGCTCATCGAGCTCGTCGGCGTCGATCCGGTCGTCATGTGGATGCTGTTGCCGTTGGTGGCTTTCGGATCGGCCTTCGTTCCGGAGGTGGCGTCTTTCATCGCCGGCCAGGCCGCCTTCACGATGATGGTGCTGATCATCTTCAACTTGATCGCGCCGACGGGTTGGAGCGTCGGCCTCATACGCGTCGAGGACGTCGTGGTCGGCGCGCTCGTGGGAGTGGTCGTGTCGGTCCTGTTGTGGCCTCGGGGTGTTGGTAACCGGCTGGGCCGGGCCATCGACGACGCGTTCGCCGTCGGCGCGACGTTCCTCAACGCCGCGGTCCTGCGGGTGACCCGCGGGGCGTCGGAGGAGGCCAACGATCGGGTGATCGCACTGAGCCAGCAGGCGCTGCGGGCGACGCGGACCGTGGATGACGCAGTGCGACAGTTTCTTTCGGAGAGTAGCGGGCCGACCGATATTCGCGGGCCCGCGGTGCGATCGGCAAACCGGGCCGTCAGGCTCCGCGCCGCCGCCGAACTGATCGCCGACGTCGTTCCCCCGCCGCACGGGATTTATCCGCAGACCAGGGAGGTGCTCGAAACCCACGCCGAGGCGATCTGTGCGAGGGTCACCGGCGGTGCGGTCCATTCCCCACCGCCGCTCAGTGACGACTTCGTGACGTCGCTGCGGACCGAGGCCACCGACGACAATCTCGCGGTATCAGCGGCGCTGCCGTTGGTGGCCGTCGCCGCCCATCTCGGAGCGTTGAACCTGCTCTACCCCAAGCCCGCCCCCGCACCCTCGACTAAGGGCGGTGAGGCATGAGGGCGTTCGGAGGGATCTGGCCGAACTTACCGGCCTGGTAATCCTCGAGTGCTTCGATCAGCTCGGACTTGCTGTTCATCACGAAAGGTCCGTACTGGAACACGGGTTCGCGAATCGGAAGACCGCCGAGGATCAGCACTTCGAGGGCGGGACGGTGAGCGTCCTGGCTCGGGTCTGCGTGCACACGGACCCGGTCACCGGGGCCGAGCACCGCCAGCTGCCCCTGCTGGATCGGGTGTGCGACGGGGCCGACCGTTCCGCGCCCGGACAACACATAGACCAGCGCGTTGAAGTCGCGCCGCCACGGCAGGTCGAGCCGGGCTCCGGGCTGAATCGAGCTGTGCGCCAACGTGATCGGAGTATGCGTCGCCCCTGGACCGACATGGCCGTCGATGCCGCCGGCAACGACCCTCACCAGCGCGCCGCCGTCGTCGGACGACAACAGCGTGACCTGGCCGCCTTCGATCGCCTGGTACTTCGGCGTCGCGAACTTGTCCTTGCGCGGCAGGTTGACCCACAGCTGAATGCCGTGGAACATGCCGCCGCTCTCGACGAGTTCGGCGGGTGGCGTCTCGATGTGCAAGATCCCCGAGCCGGCGGTCATCCACTGGGTGGCGCCGTCGGTGATCAGCCCGCCGCCGCCGTGGGAGTCCTGGTGTGCAAATCGGCCGTCGATCATGTAGGTGACAGTTTCGAAGCCGCGGTGCGGATGCCAGTCGGTGCCTCGCGGCTCTCCCGGTTGGTACTCCACCTCGCCCATCTGGTCCATGTGAACGAACGGATCGAGCTCGGCGGCCGAGACTCCGGCGAAGGCGCGGACGACGGGGAAACCCTCGCCCTCGAAGCCGCGCGGGCCCGTGGTGATCGACCGAACGGGGCGGTCGGTGTCGGACGGTCCGGCCGCGGCGATGCGGGGAAGTGTGAGCGTATCGGCGGTGATGGCAGGCATACTTCGGTTAACCGGACTGAGGTCCGATTCATTCCCCGGGCCGGCGCGCCGAGTCCGCAAAGGACTTCGGGTGGCTTGTCGTACCCTCGCGCTAGCCTTTCGTACATGCGTTCGAATCAAATCTCCGATGTGCTCACCACGCTGGAGTCGCTGTACCGAGAGCTTGCGACCCTCCGGCTCGACGGTCTGACACGGACCGAGCTGTACGCGCTGATCGAGCAGCTCGACAAGCTCGACAACCAAGTGGCGGCACTCGAACGACGGCTGTTCGGTCGGCTGCTTCTCGACCGCGGCGCGACGCCGCGTGACGTGGCTCGGCGCTTGCGGATCTCGCCCGGAGAGGCGCAGCGGCGGCTCGGTCAGGCCGCGTCGTAGCCATGAGCTGGGGTTACCGATCGTGGGAGGGTTGCGAAGGCCATCGATGCGTTGCCCATCGTCGCGGCCGCTACTCCGCCTTGGGCTTGAGCGTCCATGCGGGGATCCAGTGCGTGACAGGTTTTCGGCGCGCGCCGTAGGCGATGTCGTAGGTGACCAGTCCCCACCAGTAGCCCTGCTCGCACAGGCCCCAGCACGTGAGCCGCCCGTCGACCACCGCGTGCATCTGCAGGCCGGCCGGGTTGTAGCCGCCGACGGCGTGCGGCTCGCGGGGAAAGACCGCGGCCAGGTCGACGAGCACCGCGATCGGCGGATCGACCCGCCGGAAGGCTTGCTGAACGGGTTGCCCGTTGTACCCGATGCCCTTCAGCTCGCCCACCGTTCGATCATACGTTCGAGGTCGTGTCGCTGGCCGCGAGTCTTCGGCGACCGCCCACACCACCGCTCAACACGGGTCGGCGGCGGGCCGATTCGGACATCCGAACATGGGGGATCGGCTGACCCGCGGCACGATTCCTGCCATCCGGCAATCAATTTCTGCCACCGGAATTAAATCCTTTGACCACGAGGTTTCCAAGATCAGCTGCAGCTACGAACCGCGACACATGCCACGGCTCGGATACGAAACGAACAACAGAAGAAGGCTCCGACATGAAGAAGTTTGGTATCGCTACCGTCGTCGCTAGCGCCCTTGCCGCCGCCCTGATCGGACTGGCCGCACCCGCCCAGGCCGCGCCGTCCGGCCCTGGAAACGCGCAGCAGACCATCAGCGAGCTGGAATCGCAGGGCTACCACGTGATCGTGAACCGCATCGGCAACGCCCCGCTGGACAAGGCGTCGGTGGTGGCGGTGCGCCCCGGTCAGACCTACACCCAGACCGACAGCCTGGGCGTCGGCGGCGACCGCAACACCCGGGTGATCAACAAGACGATCTACCTGGACGTCAAGTAGCTCCCCCACGAGACAGGCCCCCGGATGCACCCCCTGGCATCCGGGGGCCGACCATTTTCAGCGAACAAGTGTTTCGGATCGCCGAAGCGCGGCTAACTCACTGTCGTGGCTTTCGACCTGACGCCCACCGAGGCGCAGCATGACCTGGCGCGACGGACCCACGAATTCGCCGAGCAGTGCATCCGTCCCGTAGCGCTTGACTACGACCAGCGCCAGGAGTTCCCCTGGCCGGTTCTCGAGGAGGCCGCCGCCCGCGGCTTCTACAGTCCCCTGTTCTACCGCGACCTGATCGGCGACCCGACCGGGCTCTCCCTGCCGATGTTCATGGAGGAGCTCTTCTGGGGATGCGCGGGCATCGGCCTGGCCGTGGTGATGCCGGCGCTCGCACTGTCGGCGATCGGTCAGGCCGCCTCGCCCGAACAGATGCTGCAGTGGGCACCCGAATGCTTCGGCACGCCAGGCGACCTCAAGCTGGCGGCGCTGGCGATCTCGGAGCCCGAGGGCGGCAGCGACGTCCGTAACCTGCGCACCACGGCGCGCCGCGACGGCGACGACTGGATCATCGACGGACACAAGATGTGGATCGGCAATGGCGGCATCGCCAACGTCCACGTCGTCAACGCCGTCGTCGACCAGGAGCTCGGCCACAAGGGCCAGGCGCTGTTCATCGTCCCCGGCGGTACCCCGGGACTGGAAATGGTCCGCAAACTCGACAAGCTCGGCTGCCGTGCCTCGCACACCGCGGAGTTGAAGTTCAACAGCGTGCGCATCCCCGGCGAGAACCTGCTCGGCGGTCAGGAGAAGCTCGACTACAAGCTGGCCAAGGCGCGCGAAGCCGTCGAAGGCGCCAAACACTCTGGCTCGGCGACTCTCGGCACATTCGAGCAGACGCGGCCGATGGTCGCCGCCCAGGCGCTCGGAATCGCCCGGGCCGCATTGGAATACGCCACGGAGTACGCCAACCGGCGGGAGGCGTTCGGCGCCCCGATCATCGACAACCAGGGCATCGCGTTCCCGCTCGCCGAACTGGCGACCACGCTCGACGGCGCCCGCCTGCTCACCTGGCGTGCGTCGTGGATGGCCGCCAGCGGTGTCCCGTTCGAACGCGGCGAGGGCTCGATGTCCAAGCTCGCGGCCAGCGAGGTCGCGGTCCGCGCCACCGAGCGCGCCATCCAGACGATGGGCGGTTGGGGCTACATCAAGGATCATCCCGTCGAGAAGTGGTATCGGGATGCCAAGTTGTACACCATTTTTGAGGGCACCAGTGAGATTCAGCGGGTCGTCATCGCCAATGCGCTCGGCGCCGCCGACGGGAAGCCTCCGCTGCACTTCGACCTCGAACCCAGCGGCGGCCCGTTCAACAAGATGTTCGGCCGTGGTACACCCCTGCGAGGACGCGCCGCCGATGCCGCGCTCAACGCCAAGGACCGGGTGCCCGCACCGATAATGCGGTTGGCGATGAACGTGTTGCGCCCGCCGCGCAAATGACTCGCAGGTACAGCAGACAAGGGGCGCCCGATGGCCGTTCGGATGGCCGACCTACTGCGCGGAAGCCTCGACTCCCTGCGATACGAACCGACCCCGAAGCGGATTCGCGTGGCCCTGGCCGGTGAACCCCTCGTCGACACGTGTGACGCCCTGCTGGTGTGGGAACCACGCCGGATCCTGCCGACGTACGCGGTCCGGCTCACCGACCTCGCCGGGCAGTTGGTGCCCGCGGGCGCCGAATCCGGCGACGACGACGCGGATCGCCCCGGCATCGACCGCGCCGTGCTCGATCCGACGGTTCCGTTCGGCACCCATTCCTGTCCCGGCGCCGAGTTCGACGTCATCGCCGGTGAGGAGACGGCACCCGCAGCGGCCTTCCAACCCGAGGATCCCGGCCTCGCCGACTATGCGGTGCTGGACTTCGGCGCCTTCGAGTGGCACGAAGAGGACGAGCCGATCGTCAGCCATCCGCACGACCCGTACCACCGCATCGACATCCTGACGAGCAGCCGCCACGTCCGCATCGAATCGGACGGCCACCTGCTCGCGGAGTCCAAGCGCCCGCTGCTGCTGTTCGAGACGCATCTGCCGGTGCGGTACTACCTGCCGCGCGAGGACGTCGTCGCCGGCCTCGTCGGCAGCGACACCATCTCCTACTGCGCGTACAAGGGCCGGGCGTCCTACTTCTCGGTTCCCGACGGGCCACGCGACGTCGCGTGGACGTACCGCGATCCGCTGCCCGACGGCGAACGGGTCCGCGACCGCATCTGCTTTTTCGACGAGCGCGTCGACGTCACCGTCGATGGTGTGCGCCGGGAACGCCCCGCCACCCAGTGGAGTTGAGCGCCGAGCGATTCACGGGAACCGGGTGTAACAGGCGTCGGCGTCGGGCTTCGTCAGACCCGACCGGAAGGCCATGATGCGGGTGAAGCCGGCCATGACGGTGTTGCCGTTGACATCGCTTGCCGCCATGCCGTTGTTCAACAGTCCGGCGACCGCCTCGTCGAGGTCGCCCGCGGTCAACATGATGGTGGCGCCCGACGGCAGCTCGACCTCGGAGACCATCCCGTGCTGCGCCACGCCGGTCAGGCAGGCGGTCCTCAAGGCGGCCGCAGCCGAGTCAAGGTTGGCCTGCCGCTGGTGTTGCAACGCGAGCACATAGCGAGAGGTGAGCACCGAGATCGCGGTGTTGTCACCCTGGACGAGCACGCCCTCCGCGGTATCTGCTTGAGTGCCCAATGCCTGCAATTTCGGCAGATCCACCGAAATGGTGTTGGTCGCAGGGCAATACGACACCGGCTCGGTCACCTTGGCGTCCGCACACGACTGCGCCGGCTGCATCGACAACGTGGGGGGCTGCGCGGGCGTGAACTGCAGGTTGAGGGCCTCGATCACCGTCTTGATCAGCTCCTCGTCGAGCGGAGCCTCACCGGTCTGCACCGCGCCGCTGTCATCGACATCGAGAACGATCGGCAGGCCGGCTCTACTTTGCTCGATCGAGTCCAAATCGATTGCCGCGCAGGCTGACACACCATCGACGAACCCCGTTTGGAATGCGCTGACACGATCCAGCGCGGTGCCGTGTCCGCCTTCGATCATCTCGACGTCCTCGGGGGTCAGGATCGGGTCGCGGATGGTGATGACGCCGGCGAGCACCCTGTTCAGCCCGTCGCCCGTGTTCATCTCGAAGCGTGGCGACGATCCCTGGGCGACCCAGCGGGTGTAGCTGCCGGCGAAGCAGTCGGCTTGCTGTTCGCGAACGATGGTGGGGACGGTGCGGTCGACCAGGCCTGCCATGTTCTGCACTGCGTGGCCGTACTCGTGCGCGATCAGCGCCGCAACCGACATGTCGCCGAAGAACTTCTGCCCGGTGGGCACCAAAACCCCTCGGTCCCAAGCGATCAGGTCGCTGCGGGGGCAGAAGAACGCGTTGGGTGACTCGTAGAGGATCTGACCGCACAGCACCGGGCCGAGCGGGTCCTCGGAGTCGTAGGAGGCGAGGTTCTCGACCGGTTCGAACGTCCCGTCCAGCGCCTCGCTGTAGTGCTTGTCCCAGTACTCGACGAGATCGTTGACCGCCAACAGCGCCATCCGGTCCACGGGTCCGCCATCGCTGTAGCGGACCTCACCGGTGGGCTCGCCCGCGTCGGGCCGCAGCCCGCTCGGGCCGTCGGCGACGGTCAGTCCGCCCACGGTGTTCGGGTTGTACAGGCTCGACACCGCCTGACCCTTCACCTCCGAGCAGCCGCAGAGCACCACGGCGCCGACCGCGGCCAATACCGCGGCCGGCAGCCACCCACGGCGACCGCGCCGCGCTTCACCGGTAACCCTCATGGCCTCCCTTTCGGCCTGCAGCCTTGTCGATCTGATGCTAACGGCGCTGGAAGGGGCCTCCCGACACCAATTTGCGCGCCCGGCGACCCGTCACCGCTCTGCGGGCCGCTCGAGCATGTCGACGAACCGCTGCAGGGTCGCCGCGGCCGGATCAGGAACCGCGATTTCGGACTCTGCATTGGTGACGTCGGAGGCCGATACGCCGGCGGCATTGGCGGTTTCCTGCACCGTCAGCTGGCGATGGTGGCGTGCCATGTAGAGCCGCTGGCCGAGTGTCGCCGTCGGGGCGGCCGCGGCTCGCCGCATGAGATCGGTGTACGCCTGCCGAACCTCACCCAGCGTGATCGCCAGCTCGGGCCTGCCGGTGGCGGTCCGCGCGGCGTTGGTCAGCGATGTCTCCAGGCGGCGCAGTTCGGCCAGCAATGCGGCCGCTTCGCCGGCGAAACGCGGGTCGTCGCCCATGGGCAGCAGCGCGGCGCGCGCATAGATTCCGCGCAGCGCGATGTCGGCGGCGTCGATGGCGACCGCCACCTGAACGGTCGGCGTGATCGCCTCGGTGGCGTCTTCCTCGGGAACCGGCTCTCCCGCCCTGATCCGCGCGAGTGTCCCCGGCGCCCAATGCAGGTACTCCTCGATCTTGGCGCGAGTGCGTTCGCGTGGCCAATGCCTGCCGCGCTCGAATTTGACCAGCACGCTTTGGCTGATGACGTGGTCGTCGGTGAGTTTGCGCTGAGACAGCCCCAGTTCCTCACGCCGCGCTGCCACGGCGGCCCCTGCGCGCGCGATGTCGGGATCGGGCTGATCGCCGGGATCGTCGGCTGGGTCGTCAGTGGAGTGCTCGGTCGCGTCCGCGTCGTCGCGTTCCTGCTCGTCGGTGGGCGGGCCTTCGAACGTCTCGGTCCCGGCGGCTGGCGTGCGCGGCCGAGGGCTCACCCGAACCAAGATGCCTTCGGGGTTGCCCAGATATGCGCTGACCTCGCGGTCGAGGACGACGGAATCGACGCGCTGTCCTCCGACATAGGTGCCGTTTCTGCTACCGCAGTCCACGAGGTTCCAGTGGTCGCCTGCGGGTTCGATCCGGACATGTGTGCGGGAGATCCCCGGCTCGCTGACGCGGATCTGCGCGGGCAATTCGCGCCCGATGGTGACCACTCCATCACCGGGGTGTGCGGTGTAGTCGCTGCCGGCGACCGTGATCACCAGGGAGGGCAGCTCCCCGGTGGTCGCGCCGAGGACCGTTGGCCTTCCCTCATCCATGAAGCCTCCTCGCACAGCCCGCTGGGGTGGTCGGCGAAGGGACGCCAATGCGATCGTTTGACGCCTCGACGCTATGGTTTCGCCGCGAATCCAGCAACGATGTGCGCCCATCGTATCCCGCTGTTCACGCTGCTGAAGCCGCCATTCTGCGCAGTGGGCACCCGAACCGGAGAAATTTGTGCACTGGCGGTGCGATGGTTCATGCGATGATTTTTGGGTTGGCCCAGCCCGTGTGGACCGACCGACGTAGTGGGCGCAGAACACCGAATGGTGAGGGGCGGATATGAACGCGAACGACCCGGAGAGCGGGCCGCGCGGTGAGGAGACGACGGACTGGCCGGTCGGTCAGAACCCGCCGGCACAGACGCCGCCGGAGGAGGAGGCCACCCGGCCCACCCCGGCGAGGCCGCGCGGCTTCCATGAGGAAACCACCTTGGACGCAGCGCAATTCCTCCGCTCACAGCAGCAACGACCCCCGTCGTCCGCCCCCACGAGCGGTCCCCCTCCGGCTACGCCGGGCCCGGCCGGGCCTACGCCTTGGGCGACGCCACCGCACCAGCCCGGACCGGGCGGGTTCGATCCCCCTTACCAGCAGCCCGCGCCCGGACCCACCGTATTTCAGCGCCCGCCGGCTATCAATCCTGTCGTGAAACCCAGTCTGGCCGAACGGGTTTCGAAGCACCGCTGGTGGGTCATCGGCGGTGCCGCAGCCGTCGTCGTCGTGCTGGTCATCGCGCTCGTCGCGGTCAGCGGCGGGAACGACGGCTCCTCGGACGACGGGCCGCCGACCAGCCCGGCGCAGGTGCCCGCTGGTCCCACCACCACCGTGCCTGCCACCCCGACCGCCGCGCCGTCGCAGCCCCCGGCTGCGCCGCCACCACCGCCACCCGGGCCGGTCCTGGCCGTGGAAGCACTGCCCGGACTGCTCCTGCCCCCCGAGCAGGTCAGCCAGCGGATGAACGCCCCCGGCATGGCGCCGGGGCCGGTCGTACACCGGCTGCTGCCCGGCGCCGCCATGCCTGAACGCTGCACGGGCGCATGGGGTCCCGCCTACGAGGTCACCTACCGGGGGTCGGGTTTCACCGGCGTGGCCGTGCAGGGGATAAACGCAGACCCGACGCACAAGGTCGTGCAGGCCGTCGTCTCGTTCCCCGATACCACCTCAGCCAAGGAGTTCTACATCGCACAAGGTGTTGCGTGGAATGTCTGCAAATCCGAACACATCAGGTATGAGTACGGCGGCGTCACCGAGGCCGATATCGGCGTCCCGGCGTTCACCGGCGACATCCTGTCGGTGATGATCGTTCCCACGACCTCGAAGACCGCCGGTCAGCAGTGTGAACGCGATATGACCGTGCGGGGCAACGTGGTTGTCGATGTCCGTGCTTGCTCGCCGACCGTCGGCAGCGCGGGACTCTCGATCGCAAAAGCGATCGCAGACAAGATCGCCCCGGCGCCTTAACCTGCCCGATGATCTGAAGGGAACGCAGCAATGGGATCCATCCACGCCGGTGTGGCCGTGTGTGCGGTCGTGGTGTTGGCCGGGTGCTCGGCTACCGTCGACGGGGATGCCGGCCGGGCCGAAAGCCCCGTGCCGACAACACAATCGGCGCCGGCAACCCCCTCGACGACTTCCGCCACGCCGACACCGACGCTGGTGCCGGCCGCAGCGGGAGGCGACTTGCTGCTCAAACGCAGCGAACTCGGCGCCATCATCGGTGACACCGATCTCGTTGAAACACAGGCCTACACCCAGGCGCAGCGGTCGAACGTGGACATCGAGCCGTGGGCGTGCCGATCGCGCGCGTTGGCCGGCGAGACCGGGGTCTGGGCGAAGAAGCCGACCGTGGTGGGCAACGCCAATCGCGGTACGCACGGACAGGCGGTCACACAGATGGTTGCCGTCTTCGAAAACCGCGCCGACATCACGGGTCAGGGTGAGGCGATGTGGATCATCGAACACGAATGGCGCAACTGCCCCGACGGCGACATCTTCTTCATCGAACTCGGCCCCGACAACGTCCAGCGTTGGGTGCCCTATCCGGTCACCACCGGGCCCGACCGCATCGGCACGACCTTCCAGCGCGACGGGCTGCCACGCAACTGTCACCACGTGGTCGCACACCGGGCCAACGTGCTGGTCGATGTCGTCGTCTGCACTGACGGTGACAGCACGGCCCCGGCCAACACGCTCACCGATCGCATACTGGCCAAAGTGCCGTAGGGTTCGCTGACGCGATCGAGCACGTCGTATCGCACCTGTGCCGCTAATGTACGGCTTATGAGGTTCTTCCCGCATCGACCCTCAGCGGGCACATCCAGCGTCACCTCCA
This sequence comes from Mycobacterium sp. GA-1199, assembly GCF_001500045.1. Classification (GTDB taxonomy): domain Bacteria; phylum Actinomycetota; class Actinomycetes; order Mycobacteriales; family Mycobacteriaceae; genus Mycobacterium. The sequence goes on along the minus strand of NZ_LQIX01000016.1, from coordinate 34,736 downwards.
GAGCGCTCTGGACGCATCGGTCGCCACGCGCCGTTGGCGCGGGCCTGGTGACCGCGCTCCTGACCACCACAGCGTGCACCGCAGTGGTGGACGGAACGGCGCAGCGGCCAGCGGGGGATCAGTCGCCGGCCTCGGTTGACGTGGCTTTGCTCGACACCGGCAATTACGCCACGCAGCCCGCCCCGCCCATGGGCGTCGCAGGCAATCCGGCGAAGGGCGGGCTAATCGAGGCCGGGCGGATGGCCGAATACGTCGTCGGGCCGTGGGAGGTCGATTCCGAACTCGCGCACTATGTCATGCCAACCGCGATTTTGAAGGACTCCGCGGCGCTCAGGATGCTTCTCTTCGAGGAGTCCGCAATGGCCGCAGGCAAGCACAACTTCGTCACGGGTTTCTCCTCGGCCCGGCGCACGGAGGACGATGGCGCGAGCCTGGTCAATGCCGTGCTGCGCTTCCCCGATCCCCAGGCAGCCGCGGCCGCGGCCGCTGAGTTCGGCGACATCGCATTGCAGCCCGGCCTCCTGGACTACGTGCCCCAAGCACAACCTGTCTCCGTGCGCAATCACCCAGGAACCCGCGCCTCCGCTTTCCAACTCCGCCAGGTGGGTTCCGACCTGATGGAAACCACCGTCAGCGCCTATACGGCGCACGGGCCGTTCGTGCTCGTCCAGTCCGCGGAAACCCCTGACGGGGCGGGCCCCACCGCCGACATGGTCGCCAAGACGCTGGATCAGCAGATCGCAGCGATAGACGCGTTCACACCTACCGCAGTATCGGAACTCGCCAATCTCCCGGTGGACGAGAGCGAAATGCTGGCGCGGACCGTCCCGGAGACCAGGGACAATCCGCCTGCCGTGACGAATCAGACATTCGGGCCGCGCGCCGCTACGCACTTCCAGACGTTCCCGCAGGCTTCGGCGGAATTGTTCGCCGACACGGATATGGATGTGTGGTCCAAGGGTAGAGCGTCGGTGTACCGCGTTCGCGATGAGCAATCCGCTGCCGAAATGCTCGAGCAGTTCGCGACCGAGTTGACGGACTCGACCGGCCAGGCGGTTGCATCCGTACCGAATATGCCCGATTCGCCCTGCATAAGGCGCGAGGAGCCGCTGGGCGCCTACGTCGTGTGCTTCGCCGCCACCGACCGGTATGTCATCGAAGCGGCCTCGCCGCAGTTGACCGATGCTCATCAGCTGACCGCCGCGCAATACGTCATGCTGACGGCCCCGTGAGCCGGCCGGCTCCACCGACCGGTCCACGGTCGAAACATACGCTGAACCGAACATAGCGAGGGAGCGATACAGATGGCGCTCGGCGTGGGCTCGGTAGTGGCCGGTTACCGTATCGAAGCGGTTCTCGGCAGGGGTGGTATGGGCACGGTATATCGTGCCGCCCACCCCACCCTGCCACGCTCAGACGCACTCAAGGTGTTGTCGTCAGACTTGTCTCTGGACAAGCACTTTCGCAACCGGTTCCTTCGCGAGGCCGACTTGGCCGCAACGCTGGATCACCCCCACATCGTGTCGGTCTACAACCGGGGCGAAACCCCCGATGGACACCTGTGGATCGCCATGCAGTACGTCGATGGCAGCGATGCGCACCGCGAGCTGAAGGCCGGACGTATGACGCCGGCGCGCGCGCTGCGCATCACCGTGGCGGTCGCCGACGCGCTCGACTACGCCCATCAGCGCGGCTTACTTCACCGTGACGTCAAGCCTGCGAACTTTCTGCTGGCGGCTAATGACAAGCGAATCTTCCTGGCGGACTTCGGGATAGCCAAGCGAAGTGACGAGGCGGCCGGGCTGACGCAGACGGGGATGGTGATGGCCTCAATCGCCTACGCCGCGCCTGAAACACTCACCGGCGAACCCGCCGACCACCGCGCCGACATCTATGCCCTGGGTTGCAGCCTCTACACGATGCTCACCGGTCAAACCCCGTTCGCCCGCCCGGGCGCCGACGTGGGAGCGACCGTAGCCGGCCATCTGTCAGCGCCGCCTCCCCGAGTCACCGACCGGATACCTCACGCACCGCAGGCGATTGACGCGGTCATCGCCAAAGCGATGGCCAAGAACCCGAACCACCGCTACCAAAGCGCCACCGATCTCGCTGCTGCCGCCGCCGCGGCTCTCGACGACACAACCGTGCAGTTGAGGGCCACACCTGCCCCTGCGCGTCCGCCGGCCGAGTGGCCACCACCGCTACCCACCGCTGGGCAACCGACCGGTCCGCCGCCGGCGTACCTGGCGCCCGGCGGGCCGCCGCGCGCTTCGGATGCGATCACCTATCCGAGCGGTTGGGCGCCCCCACAGAGCCCACTCCCGGCAGTTACCGCACAGCCCGGCTCAAGCGGAATCGGCCGATTCGGTCGCCGCCGGAAACGCGCCCTCATCGCCGCCGGTGTCGCGGTGTTGGTCGTCGTCGCAAGCGTCGCCGGCGTGATGCTGTGGGATCGAGGACCGGACGAACCGGCCTATCAGGCACAGACATTCACCCACCAATACGGTGCTACCGAGCTCACCGCTCGTCCGCAACGGGTGGCAGCGGTGAGCCCCGGTGACGGCGATGCGGTGCTGTCCCTAGGGGTGCAACCCGTGGTGATCGGCTCTTCGACCAGTGTGCTGCCGAGTTGGGAGAAGTCGGCGCTCACCGGCGATCCAACTGTGCTGACCGGATTCACCAACACCGCCGCGGTCGCCGACGCCCAGCCCGACGCCATCATTGCCACCGGCCCCATCGACCAGGCCACCTACGACAAACTCGCCGCCATCGCGCCGACCGTGACCAGGCCGAAAGACCAAGCGGCCGAACAATGGACGTGGCAGAACCGGCTGACCTGGATCGGCGAGATCCTCGGCTATGAGACGAAGGCCAAGGAACTCATCAGCGATATTCGTTCGCAACAGGACGATCTGAAGAATCAGAACCCATCGTGGATCGGAAAATCGGTCGCAGCAGTCATCAATTCGGATACCGGCGTTTCGGAGATACTGACCCCGTCCACGGCCGCCGACTACCTCGAAGCGCTGGGACTGCGTTACAGCCAGGAGCTTGTCCGCGCCGGCACCGACACCGGCGACACGCGGCCGATGCCCGACCCGACCGGTGTCTATCGCATCGAAACCGACGTACTCGTGGTGATCCGCACCGACAGCCGGGCCGGGGGAGGCGGATTCGACGGCTTGCCAAGACCTTTCCTCGGCTATCAAGGACAGATGGTCGTTGTCGACGAAGCGGACAAAATCGCCGCGCTAACCGGCGCCGGGGGTTACCTCGCAAGCCGGTATCTCGACTCCGACTTCGCACCGGCACTGTCCCGCGAAGTGCGATGATCTCGCACTCCTAGAAGCGCAAGTTGCGCAACAGGTCGTACACGCCGGCGATCCACAGCAGCATCGGAATCACGGCGGCGATCGCTGCGCCGTCGAGCAATTCGAGGACGCGTTTCGTGACCGGGGAGATCCGGCGCACGCCCGCCGTGGCGCCGACGACGGTCAACGCGACGACCCCCGCGAGCGCGTAGGCCGCCAGGACCAGCCACGACTTGTCCGGATACCAGAGGCACAGCCGAACCATCACACCGGTCGGAATGGCCACGACGGCCGTCAACAACGCCCAGGCACACCATCTCTCGGCATACAGCCGGGACCGAAAGCCACAGATCATCGTGATCAGTCCCGCGACGATCAGACTGTGCACGAAGAAGTGACCTTGCGTCACAACGGCGATCGCGCCGACCGACAGCACCAGCGCTCCAGCCGCGATGAACCCGATGAGCAGCCGCCTGGCCAACTGACTGCGCTCGTGCAGGCGCGCAGCGGAATCGGGAACGGAAGCGATGATGGCCTGCCAGGTCGGCGATTCCTCCTCGCTCCCCGATGTCGCGACCGGGTCGAGCAGTTCGTCGTTGGAAACGGTCTCACCCGGTGCGGGTATCGGTGGCAGCGCGATGCGGGCAACCGCAACAGTCAGTTTGGCCGCGTTGGTGACCACGATCAAACCGAACGCGAGCGCTCCCGCGGGCACCCAGTGCTGCCAGCCGTAGCCGAACGCGATCGCCGCCCCCGTCGCCGCGATCGACGTCACCGCCAGAAACGACGCCAACTCCGCGCGTCGGCGCGGCCCACCCCGGGTGGCCAGCGTCAGCAACAACACCACTGCGGCGGCACCTGCGATCTGCGGCGCACCCAGTCCGGCGGCGCCGCGCGGTAACGGCACCGCCAGGGCCACCGCCCCCGCAAGGGCGGGCATCGCCGCAATCAGCAGGCTCTCGGCCAGGTCGATGGTGCGGTAGCGGTTGGTCGCCAGCGCGCTGCCGCCGAGCAGACCCAACCCCAGCACGCCAAGGGCCACCGCCCACCACCAGTCGTGTCCGGCCCGCGACCACGCCAGCAACACCATCACCGTCATGAGAATCGACACGAGCGGAATCGCCACCCCGACAAAGCGGTTCAACGCAGACCGGTCGAACTCCGGCGACTCGTCCAGCACGGCGATCGCGTCGATGACGTCCTCGACGAGCGGCCGATAGCGCTCGGTGCGGCTGACCGACACCAACGTCAGCAGCGACCCGTCGACAACCCCGGCGTCATCCAAGGATTCGTTGAACTTCAACGGTGGGGCGCCAGGCCGCGCGAAGGCCCACACCCCCTGCGCCTTGAAGTCGAAGCCGCCGAGCACGTCCTTCGGGGTGTCCTCGAGAAGGTCGGCCAACACGGCCACCGTCTCGTCGATGTAGGTCTCGATCGGCGCCGCCGCGGGCAGCACCAGATCCGTCATACGACGGCCGGTCAGGATCGTGACCCGTGTGGTCGACGGCCGCCCGGGCGTGACGCCCGACGCGGATGGTGCTGCGGCCGTTGATGTCACCGCCGTTCGAGCCTGTCGAAGTCGTCGGACAGGGCCGCAGCCAACTCGATGGTGCGCCGACGGAACGTCTTGCCCAGCAGTTCCAGTTGGATCTCGGTGCCAGCCGCGATGTGCTTGTCGTAGGGCAACACGACGACCCGCCCCGGAGGGACATGGCGCTCGAACTGCGCGACAAGGTCTTCGACATCGATGTTCGGCTTACCCGGCACGGTGTGGTTGATCACCACGCACGACCGGCTCAGCAGATCCTGGTATCCGTTCTGCCGCAACCAGTCCATGGTCATCGCAGCCTGCCGCGCACCGTCGATCGAGGCACTCGCGACGATGACCAACCCCGAGACCGTCGACAAGACACCGCGGGCGGCGGGCTGAAACAGTCCGGCGCCGCAGTCGGCGAGGACGAGGTTGTAGTAGCGCGACACGATGTTGGTCACGCCCTTCCAGTCCTCGTCGTTGAACTCGCGACGCGCCCCGCTGTACTCCTCGCTGGAGAGCACCTCGAGGTTCGCGGCGTTCATGCTGGTGTAGGCGCGAATGTCGTTGTAGCGCGCCAAATCCTTGTCGGAGAGAAGATTCGCGACGGTGGCCGCGGACTGGCGTCCGGCACGGTCGGCGAGGTTGCCGCCGTCGGGATCGGCGTCAACGGCCAGAATCCGGTCGCCGCGCACCTTGCTCATCGCCGAACCGAGGGCGACGGTCACGGCGGTCTTGCCGACACCACCCTTGAGGCCGAAGACGCCGATTTGGTAGGAATCTCTGGCGTTCCGCCGTATTCGGCTGTGCAGCTCCATCTCGTAGAGCTCATCCGGCGACAGGCCGAGATTGATACGCGTCAGCAGGTAGAGCAGGTGCCGCCAGCCCCGCTGTGACGGCATCTTCACCGCCGACTTCACCCCCACGTGGGAGAGGGCGTCGATCGCGCGGTGATTGCCGATGGTGGCAGCCGACGTCTGAGCCGCCGCGACGAAGCCTCCGCTCGTCTCGGGCTGGGGCTCTGCGAAATGCTGGCTGGGCGCAGGGGCGGTCGCGGGCCGCGGCATCTGTGGCGGCGCCGAGCGAACCTGCTCGAACCGCGCGCCCGCCGGTGCACCGCTCATCGGCACCCTCATCATCGAATTCTGTTGTGGCGGCGGCGTTACCGACCGCGCCGCCGGCATCTGCGTGGTGATCTCGTTCTGCTGCGGCGGCGGTGTCTGCCCCACCTTGGTCTGTGTGACGGGCATCGTGGGCCCCGTCATCTCGACGGGAGCCTGGCCGATGGGCGGAGGCGGCGTTGTGGGTGCCGGTCCGGAAGGCGTCGATCCGGTGGCGTCGTCGCGATCCACTACGTCGTCGTCGGCTGTCTGGACAGCGTCTCCCGCGGAGTGGAAAAGCCGGTCATAGTCTGCCGACATGGGTACCTCTCTTCAGTCAGTGATTGCGAACGCACGAGGTGGGCAAGACCCCCCGAAGGACGAGCTTGCCCACCCGCGTGCAGCGTCAAGCTCCGAACGAGCTCTCGATGAGCCTGTCCGCCTGGAACATCGTCCCCCCGGTGCCGCCGGCCTCCTGGATGGTGGCGGCGAGGTTCTTCAGTGCGGCGTTGAGCTCCATCGAAGCGGTGTCCCAACGCATTTGGATGGCCTGGTAAGCCTCGGAACTGGCGCCACCCCAAACGGCCGCGAGTGCGGTGAGCGAGCCCTTGCCCTCCACGAGCAGATTTTCGGTCTGCGCGACCGCGGCGCTCAACTCGGATGACGAACCGTCGATCCCGGCGTAGTTGTAAACCTTTTCAGTCATGTCATGTACTCCGTTCGTGTCAGTAGGGTCAGAACTGCATCGCCGTGGACAGCGAGGCCGCCCCGTCGTCATCGGTCGCGGCATACTGCACGCCGGCGGTGTGGATGTTGGCCGAGATGTCGGTCAGCGTCTGAACCTGACGAGCGGCCGCTTCCTGGAAACGCATCAGAGCTTTTTGGGCTGCCCCACCGGCGTCGCCCTGCATCTGGACATGCAGAGAGCCGGTCGTCGCCTCGACGTAGCGGATCACGGCCTGCAGTTCGCCGCTGATCCGGTCGAAATTCGCTGCCTCCTTGGCGAGGACAGCAACGTCGGTATTCATTGCCATGCTGGATACTCTTTCTCTCTTCCTCTGTCCTCACCATCGACGGCGAGTCTTTCCGGTCGGGTGACCGGGAAGTCATGGTGGACGATCACCAGTCGTCGTCCTCGTCTTCGCCGAGGTCCTGGGGTAGGACCCGCGGCGCCGTCAACCCGTTCCTGCTGCCACCGCTGCTTGCCCGTTGGCCCATGTGCCCCATCGGTCCGGTTCCGCCACCGCCTGCGCCGACCGGTGCGAGACCCGCCCCGCTCCCGCCTGCCGCGCCGCCCGCGCCGCCGGACGCCGCGGTCGGCTGGCCGATGAGTTCGGCCATCAACGGGGTGCGGGCCATCGTCCCGCCGGCACCGGGCAGCGACGCGGCACGCACGAGGCCGGCGCCGGAGGTCGCACCGGAACCGCCAGCGAGCGGATGATTCGACAACGGGCTGGCCCCGACCAGACCGACCTGCATCTTCTCGCTGCCCAAATTGCTTCCGAGCTGGGTGAACAGCGACGTGACCTGCTGCAACGGCTGGGTCATCTGCTGCACCGGCTGCATGACCATCTGCATGCCCTGCTGCGGCACCTGGGCCAGCGTCGAGCCCAGCTGCGACGCCATCTGCACGCCCATCTGCATGCCCTGCTGTGTCATCTGATTGGGGCTCGCTGCCCGCTGGGCGAGGTTCTCGGACTTTTGGACCTGCCCCTGGGCCTGCTGGGCCGACATGCCGATCTGCGCGGTCGCGCGTCCTCCCTGCAGCACCGCCGACTCCATCGAGGCCTGCACACCCACCTGGGCGATCACGGCGTTACGCATGGCGGTCATCGGTGCCGACGCCGCCGCGTGCCCGACCGCGACGGCCGCGCCTGCGGCGGCAACACCGGGAATGACGATCGGCTTCGGCGGCATGATCGGTTCGAAGAGCAGGTTCAGCGCGGTTTCGGCCTGGTAGACGTCCATCGCCCCGGCTGCTTGGTTCCACATCCGGACGAAGTAGTCGAACTCGTTGATGCCGATCGGGACGGTGTTGACGCCGAGGAAGTTGGTGGCTTCCAGCACCGCGTGGGTGATGTGGTTCTGCTCGATCTCGGCGAGCGGTGGCGTGGTGGCCATCGCGAGGCTGTAGGAGTTGGCCTGCGCGGTCGCCTGCAGCGCGCGCTTCTGGGCCTGGGCGGACACGGTCCGCAGCCACGCGACCATCGGCATCGTGGCGGCCACGACCCGTTCACTGGCCGCGCCGCTCCATACCGACGTCAGGGAAACCAGGCTCGCGGCCAATTCGTCGGCCTGCGTCTCCAGCGAGATCGCCAACGCCTCCCACCCCGCGGCGGCCTGCAGCATCGGCGCCGCTCCGGCGCCGGCCATCAGCCGGGCGGTGTTGAATTCTGGCGGCATGGCATGCCAGAACATCGTCTAGGTCTTCCCTGGTCCGTTGAATAGAGGGTGGCTGACGCGATCAGAACGTCGCGGCGTTGGCGCCGTCCACGGCGGTGTAGATTCCGGCACTCTCGATCACGGCCGCGCCCATTCGAGCCAACTCCTCCTGGGCGAACGTGTTCATTGCCAGCGTTTCCACGCCCTCGGCGGCGAACGCGACCGCCGCCTGCGCCGACACTTCGTCGGCACCGGCCGGCACCAGCGCGGTGACAGCGGCACCTGCCGTCGTGCCCGCGGCGAGGCCTCGGGTGCCGTTAGCCACCACCTGTGTACCGATTCCCACGGCACCGGGATTGTGCATCAACGGTTCCATTTGCAGATCTCCTCGTCGGTCATGAATTCAATGCGTATGAACTTGTACACGCGCGGACACCGCTGTCCGACAGCCAGGAACCGGTCCCCCGACCTCTTTGCTATGGCGTCGCCACTCAATTTGCTGGCGCGTCTCGAATCATCTTAACGGCGGTTTCAGGGTGCTCTTTACACAACTTCTTCTGGGGGGTCCACATAAGCCGCCTGGATGACCTCCTTCCCATCCGGTGAGACCAGGAATCCCTGGCCGGGGGGACGGCGCTTCAGCCGGACCTCACTCGAGGGGAACTCCTGCTTCTCGCCCGACAGGAACAGCGTCGGGGATCCGGCGCCGTACGCGGCTCCGACGAACTTGTCCATGGTGGCGCGGTGCGCCTGGCTCATCTGGCAGGTGACGATGATGTGCAGGCCGATATCGGCGGCCGCGGGCAACAGCGGGAACAACGGAGCCATCGGCGGCACCACACCGCTGGCGGCGACGATCATGTGCCAGTCGTCGACCAGCAGCACCACATCCGGCCCGCTCCACCAGGATCGGGCGCGTAACTGGGCCGTGGTGAGGTCCGCGGGCGGAAGGCGCCGCTGCAGGTTGATGGCGAACGCCTTGATCGCCTCTTCCAGGCTCGCGTTGTTGCGGTTGATGGCGCCCGCTGCCAGCAGATGTGTCTGCGGCACCGCGTCGAGCAGACCGGACCGGTAGTCGGCCAGCATGAACCGAACTTGGTCCGGGCTGTTGCGTGCGCAAATCGCTTGTGCGACAGCATGTGCGATCCGGGTCTTACCCGATTTGGGCCCACCGAAGATCAACATGTGCGGAGTGGTGTGCATGTGGTTGTAGGCGACGCCCATGTCGGATTCGCGCAGTCCCAGCGGCACCGTCCACCGGGTGCGGTAGTCGGCGTCCGGGCCGGGCGGGTTGGGATCCAGGTGGTGCAGATAGATGCGCTCGGGCAGGACGCGCACCTTGGGGGCCTGGTCGGTGTGCCGCGCCGCGATCACCTGAACCGCGTCGGACATGGCGGGGACGAGGTTCTCGGCGCTGTGCACACCGTCGAGGCGCGGCACCCCGATCATCAAGTGGTGCTTCTCCATCGACACCGCGCGGCCGGGCCGGTTGGCCGGTATCTCGCGGGTGATGCGGTCGATCTGGGTCTCGTTGACGTCGCCCAGCCGGAACTCGACCTTCGTGCCCAGGTAGTCGCGCACGCGTGCTTTGAGCTCGGTCCAGCGGGGCGTCGAGATCACCGTGTGCACCCCGAATTGCAGGCCCTGGCCGGCGAGATCCTGCACGACGGGCTCGAGGTCACCGAACTCCCCGACGAACGCCGGCCACCCGTCGATGACCAGGAACACGTCGCCGAACGGATCGGCCGCCAACGGGTGGTTCGCATCGTCGCGCATCTCGCGATATGCGGCCATCGATCCGACGCGATACTGCTTGAACATCGCTTCGCGCTGCCGCAGTACACCTTTCATCTCGGCGATGACACGGTTGACCCGGTCCGGCTCGGAGCGTGTCGCGACGCCTCCCACGTGCGGCAGGTCCTCGAGGTACAGCAACCCGCCACCGCCGAGGTCGACACAGTAGAACTGGACCTGGCGCGGCGTGTGGGACGCGGCCGCCGACAGGATCAGCGTCTGCAGGAAGGTGGACTTACCGGTCTGTGGTGCACCCCCGACGGCGATGTTGCCGCCGGCCGACGACGTGTCGATGCCCCACACCTCCTGGCGGTGCCGGCGTGGCTCGTCCATGATGCCGAGGCCGAAGCGCAGCGGCTGGCGCTGGCGGTCGTTGGCGATCAGCTCGTTGACCGGTGTCGGGTCGGCCAACGGCGGCAACCACATCCGATAGGCGCGGGTTTCGCCGGTGGTCAGCTGCTCCAGCACCACCTCGCGAAGCACCCGCTGGTCCGGTTCGATGCTCATGACCTCACCGCCGTCTCCGGGATCGGCGCCGCGGTGAAGGGCCGGATCCGCGGCTGGCTCGGCCGTCTGGCCTGCGGCCTGACTTCCCCGTTGTCCTGTCGCCCGGACGTGGGGACGTAGTTGACGCCGGTGTAGACGCTGTGGAACTTGACCGGGTCCTCCATGCCGACGCGAAGGAAGCCCACGCCGCTCTCCTTGTTCGTGATGTACTGCGCCTCCGGCGTGCCGATCACGGCTTTCGATTCGGCGGAACTGGTCGTGCGCAACGCGATCCGGTAGGTGAGGTTGGGTTCCAACTTGTCGATGCGCACACCGCCGGTGTTCAGCGACTGCGTCGCCAACAGCAGGTGCACCCGCAGCGAGCGGCCCACCCGGCAGATCCGGTCGAACAGTGCGATGAAGTCGGGATGGTTCTGCAGGAGCTCAGCGAACTCGTCGACGACGACGAAAAGGGTTGGCAACGGCGGCAGGTCGGCGCCGCGTTCGCGATGCTTCTCGTACTCGGCGACGCCGGACAGCGCACCGGCCGCACCGACCTGCATACCGGCCTGGCGCAGGATGGACTGTCTGCGGTCCAGCTCGCCGCTGAGCACCTCGCCCATGCGGCTGACCAGCTCGGCTTCCTCCTCCATGTTGGTGACGACGGCTGCGGTGTGCGGCAGCTTCTCCATACCCAGGAATGTCGAGCCACCCTTGAAGTCGGTGAGCAGCAGGTTCACCTGGTCGGGGTGGTGGGTGGCGGCCAGCGACAGGATCAGGGTGCGGAGGAACTCCGACTTCCCGGAACCCGTTGTGCCGATCAGCATCCCGTGTGGCCCGGCGCCGAACTCGGCGCCCTCCTTGATGTCGAGGTACATGATGTCGCCGGTCTTGAGTTCGTGGCCGAACGGGATGCGCAACCGGTCGCGGTCGGTGTCGCTGAACATGCGCCACCGTGCCGGGGTCACCTCCTCGATCGACTGTGCCCCGACCAGTTGATGCCACTCGGTCGCGATCTTCTTGTGCACCCGGACGCTCTTGTCGATGATGGTGCCGGTGATCGACCAACCCGCCAGCTTGCGTGCGACGCGAGCGGCCTGGTCCGATGTCAAGTGGTCGACCCTCGAGGTGATCGGCCGGAACGTCTGGTTGGGCAGCCGATCGTCGGCGGTGCCGTCGGCCGCCACCCGGATGCGGTACGCCGATCCTCGGTGGTTGCCGAGCGTGATGACGGTGACGCCCGCCCGGCCGTCGACCGGGAAGCCGGCCTTGCCGCCCGTGAGGTCGAAGACGACGACATAGGGTCCGCTCGGCGCCGCATCGGCGGTGTGAGGGCCGCGTGCGGTCAGGTCGCTGAGGCCGTCGGGCCGGGTGAAGATCATGCGGGTGGGACCCGCGGCGTCCGTGTCGGTTTGATGCTGCAGATGTGGCAACCACTTGAGCCAGGACCAGTTCGGGTCTTCGGGGTTGTCGATGAGCACCCGCATCTGCAGGAGGTCGGGTGGGTGGAACACGGCGAGGTGACAGATCATGGCCGTGAGCAGACCCGCTGCACCGGCTGGATCGCCGCCGACGGCGATGGTCGGAAACGAGCGCAGCGCAACGAGTTTCGGGCAGTCGTGGATCAACCCGTGGGTGCGCAGGAACTTCGTCACCCACATGTGGCTCACCGGTTCCAGGTGCGGCTGCGGCGCGCCCTGCGGACCCGCCAGCTCTCCGCCGACCGCCGGCTTGAGCAGTCGGTCGACCGCAGGCTCCGTGCCCAGTCCGATTCGGGTCGCGGCGAAGAAATCGGCGTTGGTCTGTCGGGACCACTGGCGGTTGCCACCGATGAGCGACAGCAGATCCTCCGGGTGCGGCGCGTGATAGTTGAAGAACGTCACCTGAGCGGCCGCCGAGGATGTGACCCGCGTGCGGAGCCCGGCCAGGTAACGGAGATATTCCTTACGGTCGGCGTTGATTTCGGGAACGCGTTTGCCGCCGGGGCCGCCTCCTGCCATGAAACCGACGGTCGCCATGATCATCATCAGCGGCATCATCAGCATGTACGGTGAGAGTTGCCGGATACCGGTGAAGATCATGATCGCGATCATGCCGAGCATGCCGCCGCCCATCACCCACGGCAGCGCCTTCTGGATGCCCGACGGCGGGATTTCGACGCCCAGGTCTTCGGGCGGTGCGACGTTGATCTCGCCCGGTGTCAGCCGCGGTCCGCGCTTGATGATCGGGGTGAACTTCTTGGTGGTCATCCGCCGCCTCCGGACGGGGCCGCGGCCGGTTGCGCGGTCGAGTCGCCGCCGATCTTTCGCGGGTTGGGGTTCGGGGGCAGGGTGTCGTGTTCGATCAGCGCCGCCTCTTTCGACAGCACCGGACCGTCCACCAGACGGCCGACCACCTGCCACGGCGCGGTGGTCGGACCGGTCAGCCCGAGCGTCTTGCCGGTGTCCTCGTTGGGCAGCCCGTACCGCACGCCTTGCGGGTCGATGTAGTAGAGGCTCTCGCCGTACCGCGGATCGGGCGACTGCAACTGGATGTACTGACCGCCATCGATGTAAACGGTTGCATCACCGCCGATCTGCTTGATCCCGGTGCCCATCGCCGACGCTGGGATGGGCAGGCGCCGCCCCGCGATCACCGTCGTCTTCGGCGCCTGATCACCGGGCTCGCGCTGCCACGCCCAGCACAACGTCGGGGCTTCCTCACGCAGCAGGATCTCCAAGGGTTTGTCGGGTAGTGGTGAGGCGAAGACGTGTTCGGGGATTCGCGCGACCACACTGGCCTCCACCGACGGCGGCGTGACGAGCCCGAACGAATTCGTCGCGCGCAGCGCAGCGGCGGTGGTGTGGTTGATCTGCGCGACACCGTCGGGCAGCACCACGAAATGCTGTTCACGGTCCTCGGTCAACGCCTTGAACACCGAGCCCACCACGAGGTTGGGCGGCAGCCCGACCGAATTGGGGGCCCCGAAGGACGGGATGTCGGGGAGACGCCACGGACCCGCGTTGGGAAGCGCGTTGAACAGGCCCCGTGAGATCGGCGTCGCCCTCGCCGTCACCGGGATGCCGACCGCCGAGGTGAGCGCGCGGTCGGCGAGATCGATGTCGTGTCTGCCGCTTTCGGTCACCAGCCAGGTGTCGTTCTCGTAGGAGACCAACATCCCCTGATCGGGGCGCATCGGGGCGACCGAGGCATCGGCGACCAGGGGACGGACGATGATCGACGACTCCAGGTTGGGCGCCACGCTCTGCGGCTTGGTGACGGTGTCGCACAGTGTCCACATCGAGTTCGCGGCGCCGACCGGCGTCGCGTAGGGCGCACCGGGAATCCCGATCGACTGCCCCTTCGGCATGCGGTTCAACTCGTCGGACTTGACTGCCACCGGGGTTCCGGCGTTGCCGAGGACGAGTCGTGCCGACGTCAGGTTGTACACCGGCCGCAACTGACCGCTACCCGGGAGCATCACGTAGAGCTGGTTGGTGTTGCGATCGACGAGAAGCGTGTCGTTCCCTTGCTTCCCGAGCGGTTTGAAGTACGCCAGCAGCGCGGCGCCCAGGCAGATGAGCACCGCGATGACCACGCCCGCGGACACGGCGCGGCTGTAGAACTGCAACGGGTCGTCGAACATCCGGGTGTCCCGGCGCACGATCGCGTGCTCGACGCGGCGCAGCAGGAAGCGCCAACCGCTGACCTGCACCTTGGTGGTGAGCCGGAATCCCGCCATGTCTAGTCGCCGATGCTCAGACGTGCGTGCACCGCGCCGATCGCGGCGGCCATGTCCTCACCGTTGATCTCGCTGAGCTGTTCGTCGTCGAGGCTGTCGATGTCGATCGAACGGGCCAGCCGCATATCGCGGTTCTGTTCACCGGCCTCGACCAGCTGGCGGGCGTAGCGGCCGTTGCCCGCGATGTCGAGCGCGGGTTTGCCGTTCAGTGTGCGGCTGCTCAGCAGGGTGGCGGCCTCGAGCACCTGCTTGGCGGCCTGCTCGTTCAGCGACGAGTCGTTCGCGCGGGCAATGACTTCGGCGATCTCGACGATCTCGTCGGGGGTGTACGAGTCGAACTCGATCCGGGTGGCGAATCGCGAGCGCAGACCGTCGTTCGATTCCAGAAGGCGGTCGATGTCGGCGCTGTAGCCGGCGATGATCACCACCAGCCTGTCCCGGTCGTTCTCCATCCGGGCGAGCAGCGTGTCCAGCGCCTCGGTGCCGAACGGGTCGGCACGGCCGTCGCGTTCCTGCACCAGGGTGTAGGCCTCGTCGATGAACAACACGCCGCCGAGGGCTCGGTCGATGGTGCGGCTGGTCTTGACGGCCGACTGCCCTTCGTACTCGGCGACGAAGTCCTTGCGGGAGGATTCGACGAGTTTGGGTTCGGCGGTGACGCCCAGGCCCGCCAGGATGTTGGCGACGACGCGCGCAATCGTCGTCTTCCCCGTGCCGGGCGGTCCCGCGAAGATCATGTGCTTCGACGTCTGCGCGACCTTCATACCGCGAGCCGCGCGGATCTTGGCCATCTGTGTCGCGGCGCGGTAGGCCTCGATCTGCTCCTTCACCCGCGTCAGCCCGATCTGGCGATCGAGTTCGGCTTGCGCGTCGGCGAGCAACCGGTCTCGACCGGTCGTGTCGGCCTCGATGCTGCCCGGATCCCACGGATCCCTGCGTGCCGCGATCAGCTCCGCGGTCGTCGTGGTGAGCCGGTATGACGGATCTCGAAGTGCCTGAACGACTTTGGGGTCGGGATGGGTGGCCTGCAACCACTCCAGCAGCGCAACCGCCGACTCTTCGTTGCCCTGGCTTCGGCGGGTCATCGCCAGGAACCACGCGATGGCCGGCGCACATGCCTCCCCCGCCGGGGAGGAGTTGGACTCGGTGAGCCGTCGCTCGGCCTCGGTGAACAGCCCGAGATTGGCCGCCGCGACCCCGTGCGCCACACCGGCGGCCGCGGCGAGGAACTTGTCTGGCCACGCTGCGGCACCGCGGACCTGCTCGATCACATCGGTCCAGCGTTCGGCGGCGGCGTAGATCACGGCCTTGATCCAGGACACCAGGTGTTCGGCCCCGGCGGCCGGGGCGTCTTCGAGAGCCTCCATCGCGTCGGCGTAGTTGCCGATCGACGCCTCGTTGGCGGCGAAACCCATGGTGATGGCCAGCGGCGAATTGACCGGGTAAGTGATGTCGCCGAACGGCCCGCCGATCGGCACCCGCGCGTTGAGGCTGTTCATCGAGATCTCTGCCGACCCGGCGAGCTGACCGAAGTTGGCCCGCGAGTACCACGCGCGGAACAGCGTGACCCTGTCGGTATCGCCGCAACGGATGCGGCCCACCCACGCGTCACAGGCCGATTCGTCGAAAGTGGTGATCTCCGTGAAGATTTCGAAGGCACGCGCGGGGGTGCTGGCCAGCATGCCGACCGCGCTTCCGAACAGGCTGGAGAGGTGCTCAGTCATGGTCACCGGCATATCTTGTCGTGAACACGCGGGTGCGCTCGGCGCGGGCTTGTTCCGGGCTCGGAAGGCCGAGATCACGGGTGAGGAAGTCGCGGGTCGCGGCGTCGTCGTGACCCTGTCGACGCATGCCCTCGAGCATGCTGACGTACTGCGTGCTCTTCGCGTCTTGACCGGCGAGCCCCGCGACGACGACGACCTCTTCGGCGAGCTTGGCTTCCGTCAGCCCACTTGCCTTCGGCGACAGTTCGATTCGACTGATCCGGCCGTCGAGGAAGGCGCTGACGGAGACGGTTCCCGGCGGATTGGTCACGGTGACGACGGGCACCGGCGGTTCGGCGCCGCCGGTTCCGGCCGGGCCGTAGACATCCAGGGCGTCGAGGACGGAGTCATCGGATTCGACCGGCGGGCTGAAATCGAGCGCGGCCAAGTCGTCGCGCTCGTCCTCGGGATGGCGTTCGGACATCTCATCCACCGTGCGAGGCCTCCGCGGGATCGAGCGTGGCGTGCTCGAACCACGTTCGCGACGGCAGGAATTCGATCAATCCGTCGAGGGCGCGCTGCAGGTTGTCGGTGCTGCCCGGCAGGAAGCTGCCGTACAGTTCACCGCTGACCCGCCGGGGAATCGACACGATCCGCCCATACTTGGAGTCGAGCACGCCCGCCGCGACGTCGGCCTGGGTGAACGTGCCGCCGGCATGCCGCTCGATCGCGGTGATCTCCGCCCAGCTCTGCGGGTCGGCGATGATCTCGGCGTAGGCGCGTGCCGACGAGGGCCCGATTCCGTAGGCGGCGATCTGGTTTGCGTCGCGGCATGCGGCGAGTTTGCTCGCCACCCCGGTCAGCGGTTCCACGTCGGCCGGTGTCGCGGTACCCAGCACCGCCGCCACCATGCCCGCCAGACCGACCTGGGGAGCCACTCGCTGCAACACGAGCATGTCGCCGTCACGGGCCGCGACGACGTGGCGGTCACCCTTGCGACAGACGACGAATCTGATCAGCTTGCCGCCGACGTCGCGTCGCCACCAGCGAGCTTCCAACGTGCGGTCCGCCCGGCTCAACGTGTCGACCATCGCCGCCACCTCCGGGTGCGGATGACCGAACACGTCGAGCACGCCCTGAGCGGACAGGTCCCGTGCGACTTGGTCCCACACACGGTCGCGCAGTTCGGGCTGGGGGATGTTCGGCCGGATGCCCAACGCGGTGGGGAATTCCATCAGGCCCAGCCGGTCGGCGATGACCAGCATGCCGTCGATGGTCGCCTCGACGCCCACGACGTCGTCGATGTGCGTGGCGTCCGCGCTCACGGCTGATCCGTCTGCATCAGGGTGCTCAGCGTCGAGGCCGCCGCGTCATCGGCCCGCTCGTAGCGCGCGGCGGCGTCGGTCAGCTCGTCGGAGAGCGTGGCCGACGATTCCGCGGCCAGTGCGCCCGCGTGGTCTCGCGAGGTCAGGACGGCATCGAGCGCACCGGCGGCCGGCGCCGCGATCGTGCCGTGCGTGTTCGCGATCGCTGCCTGGAGGTCGTCGGCGATACGACTGATCGCCAGCGTGCCGGTGGCCGTGCGGTCATGCCGGGCGGCCAGATCGTCCAGGTGCGCGGCGGAGACCCGCAGATCGTCATCGGACATCGCCGTTCACCCCTTCTCTTCGTCGTGCAGTGACAAGCATCTGTCGGCGCCGCCCGTTTGCGCACAAACGTCGAGTCTTTTGCCGCGAACCCCGTCACAAGGCCGGGACCGAGTACTCAGGCCCCGTCACCGCGAGCTAGCGTACCAGCGGTTGAGCACCCCCAAAGTCACCAATCTCGGGCTCCTCGGGGTTGGTCAAGGGTCGCGCCCAGACGCATCCCAGTTAATGTGTGGGGTTTCATCCCAGCGGTATAAGCGCGCCTATGGCGGTTGCAGCAAACTCTATTGATGCGCTTGGTCACCGTTTGTCCGTGCTGAAGCCGCGAGCGCCTGCTCCCGTCGGCAAGCGTGTGCGCCTGGCGGTTCCAGTCGGTCGAACGTCGGCTGGCGAGGGCTGGCGTCCTCACCGCGGATCCCCGGTCGGTGTTAGCTGAGAGAGCAGACACGGCCGCACCTGGGACCGTGGTTGATACTTGAGCCCGGGGACCGACCGACAACTTCTTTGAGGAGATCGCTTGAGCGAGCGCGATGACGCACTGCGGAAAGAACTCGGTTGGGCGAGCCCCGACGAACCCGAGCCGGAGCCACCACCGGCGTCCGAACCCGAGCCGGCGCAGTCCCCGCCACCGGGTTTTCCGGATCCGGAGGCGCCGCTCACCAGTTTCCGCGAACAGCCGTCCCGCTTTGGACCACCTCCGGACTCCCTCCACGACACCGGACCGGTGCCCGCCGCGCCGCGCCCCGACCCACGGATGTGGGGCCACCCGACCAGGCAGCAGCCGCATCCGCCTCGTCCTCCGCAGCAGCCCGGTCAGCCGACCACCGTCGGTTGGCCGGGACCCGGCCCGCAAGGCCAGCCCGCGGCCCCACAACCGACGGGCTCCTACGCCGAACGGATCAGGCCCGACGAACTGGTGCCTCCGCGTAAGCCCGCGCCCACCCGGGGCTGGCGGTTCGCCCTCTACCGAGCCACCTTCGGATACGTGAACCTCGGGCCCGGGCCGGACGAGGTGCGCCAGGCCGAATTGGAGGCGAAGATCCGCGGCGCGCTGCGGGGTCACTACAAGATCGGCGTGATGGGCAAGGGCGGGGTCGGTAAGACGACCGTCTCGGCGAGCATCGGCTCCGTATTCGCCGAGATACGGCAGGACGACCGGGTCGTCGCGATCGACGCCGACACCGCGTTCGGCAAGCTGGGCAGCCGCGTCGACCCCAAGGCCCCGGGCTCGTACTGGGAACTGGCCTCCGACCAGCATCTGGAGACCTTCGCCGACGTCCGCAGCCGAGTCGGAAACAACGCCGCCGGGCTGTTCGTACTCGCCGGTGAAGGCACGCCCGCGCGCCGCCGCGTGCTCGACCCGGCGATCTACCGGGAAGCCACCTCGCGGCTGGACCGCTACTTCACGATCTCGATCATCGACTGCAGTTCGACGATGGACTCTCCGGTCACCCAGGAGGTGCTTCGCGACCTGGACGCGATGGTCGTGGTGTCCTCACCGTGGGTCGACGGCGCGGCCGTGGCCGGCCAGACACTGGACTGGTTGGCCGCGCGGGGGCTGACGCGGCTCCTGCAGCGCACGGTGATCGTGCTCAACGACTCCGACGGGCACGCCGACAAGCGCACGCGTTCGATTCTGGCCCAACAGTTTTCGGGTCAGGGTCAAAGAGTCATCGAGGTGCCGTTCGACGGGCATCTGCGGCCAGGCGGTGTCATCAACGGGACATCGGAGATGTCCGCCAAGACCCGTCGGCGGTTCCTCGAGATCGCCGCCGCGCTGGCCGAGCACTTCCCCACCAGCGACGACCGCAGCCGCGAACGCTACTGATTCGCCGGCTCAACTGAGCTCGTTGACCAGTGCGGCGATCGCCTCGGCGGCCGCCGCCGGAACCTGCTCTCCTGCCTCGGCGTGTGCGATGTCGTCGTCGGAAACCCCTGCCGCCTGGGCGGTCTCGGCGATGGTGAGGTTCGCCCGACGTCGCGCGGCGTAGAGGCGCTGACCGAGTGTGGCGCCCGCGGATCTGGCCGCGCGCAGCATCAGCTCGTCGTAGCGTGTCCGCACCGCGCTCAACGCCTTGATCAGCGACGGAGTCACCCTGCCGATCCGCGCCGCCCGCGCCGCCACTGCCTCCAGTTGACGCAGGTCGGCCAGGATCTTCGCCGCCTTGGCGCCGAACTCGGGATCCGAGGATTCCGGTAGCGCCGCGATGGCCGAGTCGAACGTCCTCGCGGCGGTGATCACCGCCTCGGCGATCAACGGCACCTCGTCGCTGCGCGGCGGCCCCGCCGGCCGTTGCCCCTCGCCGACCGGATCTCCCCGGCGGAGCCCCGCGATCGTGCCGGGCGGCCACCGCAGCACTTCTTCGAGCTTTGCTCGGGTCCGCTCCCGCGGCCAGCTTCGGCCCTTCTCGAAGGCGATCAGGGCGCCGGCGTTGATGATGCCGTCCGCGGCAAGGCTGCGTTGGCTGATGTTGAGTTCGCGCCGTCGGGCCGCGGCCGCCGCGCCCGCTCGAACCATGCCGGGATCGAGCGCCTCGGTCGATCCGTCGATCGACTCCGGATTGGTCATGGGCGCGGCGGGTCCTCGATGGCGGGGATGAGAAGTCGCCGTAATCGTATCCCCCATTATGTTGCGCGCTACGGCTTGGGCCGGCGTGGCGGCGGAGGAATCGTATCGACGCTGCGGTTACAGCGCATCGGCGGGCTCGCTGCGCGACATCTTTTCGGTGGTTCGTGGCCATGTATTGCCTGCTCAGCGCTCAATATTCGCCGATGCGCAGATAAGCTGCATCGTCTAACTGTTGCGTCGCTACGGTTTGTACGCTACGTTTTCGATATCGCAGCCGGCGGGCCGCACACAGCGCAGAGGAGCATCACGCATGAACACGACTGAATGGGACGAGACGCCCGTCGGTGCCTGCACCCGGGATCCGGAGCGGTGGACCACATCGGCCGACGAGCAGGCGAAGGCCATTTGCCGCGCGTGCCCGCGCCGCTGGCTCTGCGCCCGGGAGGCCTGCGAGCTACCGCGCGCCGAGGGCCTGTGGGCCGGGATCTTCGTACCCGAGGCGGGACGTGGCCGCACGTTTGCTCTGCGGCAGCTGCGGTCGTTGGCAGAACAGCACGGCCACCCCGTGCGGGCTCGCCGGTTCTACGCGGAATCGGCCTGAGGGCGGATCGGCCCGCCGCCGGATCGGGGGGTCGGCGGCGGGTTCGACCGTCAACCGGAATATCTCCGGTAAGCGCGCGGTTGAGGGATGCGACGGTGCCGGGCATGCCCCGGGCCCCAGTCACAATCGTCGCTTCGAGCGACCACTCGCCGAGAGGCGCAGGCGGCACCGTCCCCTTTCTGCCCTACCAGGTGTCGACGAACCGTCGGCCCTGACCGCGGGGCGCGTGCGCCGTGGCCGCGGTCAACGCATTGATCACGACGTCGCGGGTTTCAGCCGGGTCGATCACATCGTCGATTTCGAACAGCGCAGCGGCGTTGAGCGCCTTGGCATTCTCCTGCGCGGCCGCCGTCGCCTGCCGCACCCGTTCCTCGCGCTCCTCCGCGTCGGCGATCGCCTCCAGTTCCTTGCGCATGCCCAGCCGGACAGCGCCCTCCAGTCCCATCGGACCCAGGTGCGCCCCCGGCCACGCCACCGTCAACGCCGGCTCGTGCAGGCTGCCGCCGGTCATGGCCTGTGCGCCCAATCCGTAACCCCGCCGCAGGATCACCGCGATCAGCGGCACCTCGAGCGCCGCACCGGCCACCAGCATCCGCGACGCGCGCCGCACCAGCGCCTCGGACTCGGCCGCCGGACCCACCATGTAGCCCGGGCAGTCGACCAGGGAAAGCACGGGCAGCCCGAACGCGTCGCACAGCTGCAGGAAACGGGCCGCCTTGTCGGCGGCGGCGGCCGTGATCGCACCGGCCATCACCATCGTGTTGTTCGCGATGATCCCGACCGCGCGGCCGTGGATGCGGCCCAGTGCCGTCACCATCTCCGGCGCGAACTTCGTGCGCAGGAACGTCACCGTGCCCTCATCGGTCAGCATCTCGATGATCGGGGCCACCTGGTAGGCGCGGCGGGCGCGCTCGGGAACGATTGTGCACAAACGTGTTTGGTCCGCGACCTGACCCGGTTCGGTCGGACCTTGGAAGTAGCCGAGCAGCCGCTTCGTCACCGCGACCGCCTCCGCCTCGTCGGCCACGACGACGTCGACCACACCGTTGGGGGACTGCACGCTGATCGGTCCCACCTCGTCGGGCGGCACCTCACCGAGCCCGCCGCCGGCGATCATTGCGGGCCCGCCCATACCGATCGACGTGTTCTGCGTCGCCACGATGAGGTCCGAACATCCGGCGATCACGGCGTTGCCCGCGAAGCAGCGGCCATGGACGACGGCGATGCGCGGGACCACGCCCGACAGCGCCGCCCACAGCTTGAACGCACGCGCATCGAGCGAGGACACCGCCGGATAGTCGGTGTCGCCCGGGCGACCGCCGCCGCCCTCGGCGAAGAACACCGTCGGCAGCCGCATCCGCTCGATCAACTCGAACAACCGGTCCTTCTTGCGGTGCCCCAGCGCACCCTGCGTGCCGGCCAACACCGTGTAGTCGTAGGACAGCACCGCGCACGCGCTGCGCTCGGGACCGAACAGATCGCCGTTGATCCGCGCCGTCCCGGCGACCAGCCCGTCGGCGGGGGTGCGCGCGATCAGGTCATCGAGATCGCGCCGGCGACGCTGCGCCGCGATCGCGAACCGCCCGTACTCCACGAACGAGCCCTCGTCGACGAGGTCGGCGATGTTCTCCCGAGCGGTCCTGGCATTCGCCTCGTGTCGCCTGGCGACGGCATCCGGCCGGGCCGCGTCCTCGGTGAGTTCGCGGCGCCGCAATAGCTCGGCGTGGTCGTCGCGCACCGACTCGTCACCCACGGCGTCCGATGCTAATCACGCGCCGTCGACCCGAGTTATCCACAGGCGCTTCCCGCAGCACCGGGAACTGTCGGCCGGCGCACTTAGCGTGCCGGTATGACGAACTGGATCAACACAGTGAGCCGGGACCACGTCGAGCTCGGCGTCCGCGGCCGCTTCACACAGGCGAATCACGGCAAACCGACGATGCTGCGCAGGATGGCGCGCGGCGATTGGGTCGTCTTCTACTCCCCGCGCACCGTCTACCCTGACGGCCCGCCGCTGCAGGCGTTCACCGCGATCGGACAGATCGCCGACGACGAGCCCTACCTCGACGCGTCACCGGAGGCCGAACGGTGGCGGCGCAACGTCGACTTCCTCGATTGCGCGGAGACCCCGATCCGGCCGCTCATCGAGCACTTGGACTTCATCGAGGACAAGTCGCGGTGGGGGTACAAGTTTCGCTTCGGGTTGTTCAAGATCGGCGACGCCGACCTGGAGGTGATCCGTTCGGCGATGACGGGCCTCCGTTAGACCGACTGTGAGGTGATGAGCAACACCGAACCGGCGCCGGCCGAAGTCACCTGTGCGGCAGTCCCGTTCGCGGGTGTGCTGCATCCACGCGAGGTGCCGCTGGGTGGGCCGCGGGCGATCCGGGTGCGGCGCACGCTGCCGCAGCGGGAGCGATCGCTGATCGGCGCGTGGTGCTTCGCCGACCACTACGGTCCGCACGACGTGCGCGGCGGGACGGGAATGGATGTGCCGCCTCATCCGCACACCGGGCTGCAGACGGTCAGCTGGTTGTTCAGCGGCGAGGTCGAACACCGCGACAGCGGCGGCGTTCACGCGCTGGTGCGGCCCGGCGAGCTCAACCTGATGACGGCCGGAGCGGGAATCTGCCACTCAGAGGTGTCGACCGGTGCCACCACGATCCTGCACGGCGTGCAGCTGTGGGTGGCTCTGCCTGACGAGGCGCGCGACACCGCGCGCGGCTTTGAACACTTCGTCCCTGCGCCGCGCGCAGTCGGCGACGCGACGGTAAGGGTGTTCGTCGGCGAGCTCGAAGCCCTGCTCTCCCCCGTCGACACGTTCACACCGCTACTCGGCGCACAGGTCGACCTCGACCCCGGGGCGGAGGTGGCGCTGGAGGTCGACTCGGCATTCGAGCACGGAGTACTGCTCGATCACGGCGACGTCGCCGTCAACGGCACCGCGCTCGAGGTCGCCGATCTGGCGTTCCAGGCGGCCGGGGCCGAGAGTTTGCATCTGGCCAACCGCGGCAGCGCGCCCGCGCGGCTGGTGTTGCTCGGCGGGCCGCCGTTTCCCGAAGAACTGGTCATGTGGTGGAACTTCGTCGGCCGCAGCCACGACGACATCGCGGCCTACCGCAGGCAGTGGGAGGACGGCGACGAGCGGTTCGGCGCCGTGCAGGGCTACCGCGGCGCGGTGACGCGGCTACCCGCTCCCCCGCTGCCGAACGCGACATTGCGTCCCCGGCGGAACCCGGGGGTATAGAGAGACCATGACGACCGACAAGACCGGCGCGCCCACCGAGGTCACCGCCGAAGCCGACCGCTACACCATCTCCGTCGACGGCAAGAGCGTCGGAATCGCCGAGTTCGCCGACCGAGACGGTCAGCGAGTCTTCACCCACACCGAGGTCGACAGCGATTTCGAGGGCCGCGGCCTGGCGACCATCCTGATCGGCGAGGCGCTGCAGAAGACCCGCGACGACGGGCTGCGGATCGTGCCCGTCTGCAAGATGGTGGCGTCCTACGTCGAGAAGCACGACGAGTTCTCCGACGTCGTCGATCCGGTTTCCGACGACGTCGAGCAGTGGCTCGAGAACCGCTAACAGCCCGCCCGCTATCGTCTTCGCGATGGCGGCCGCGTTCTTCACCCCGGATGGTGATGCGTTCGTGCCCGCGCCGATGGCGCAGGGCCCGTGGGGACAGACGATCAGCGGCAACTACGCCGGCGGTCTGCTCGGGCACGTGCTCGAACGCGATGCCGGCGACCCGGACTTCCAGCCGGCCCGCCTGACCGTCGACCTGTTTCGCCCCGCCGCGCTGGCAGCGGTCCGGGTCCAGACCGCCGTCGTCCGGCAGGGCCGCCGCCTCAAGCTGGTCGATGCGCTGATGACGCAAGGCGACACGACCGTCGCCCGGGCGACAGCACTGTTCCTTCGCCGCGGAGAGCAGCCCGCCGACGACGTCTGGACGTCACCGGTCAGCATGCCTGCGCCGCCGCCCACACCGGATCCCGTCCCCCGCGAACTGTCGACGCTGGTGTGGACCTACGGGCGGGACGAGCGCGAACCCGGACCCGGCGAGGGCTTGGCGAACTGGCAGCACTCGGGCCCGAAACACCTGTGGGTCCGCGACTTTCGCCCGCTGGTCGCGGGCGTGGACCTCACGCCGTTCACCCGCGCCGCGATGGCCGGCGACATGGTCAGCTCGTTGACACATTTCGGGCCCAGCGGCCTGCAGTGGATCAACGCCGACTACACCCTGACGTTGTCCCGCCTACCGAAGGGGCCCTATCTCGGGCTGGCCGCGCTGACGCACTTCAGCGACGCCGGAGTGGCCACCGGCACCGCGACCATCGTCGATGAGTTCGGGCCGATCGGCAGCGGCGTGGCCAACGCGCTGGCGAACCCCGGCTTCACCCCGCCGCGCATGTAGTCCGCCAATGAGAAACACCCCGCGGTCTCCCGCGGGGTGTTTCCGGTGCCATCCAAAAGGTCAGCTGATGCCAACGACCTCCTGAGCGATATCGGCCAGGCGCGTCTGCGCTGCCGACACCAGCCGCTGGCGGTTCTTGTGCATCTCCTCGTAGGCGATGATCGTGCGGATGTCGGACGGATCGTCGAGATCCTTCACCGCAGCCACCGCGTCGCTGAGGTTGAGGTCGTCGTACCCGGCGATCGGCAGCTCGTCGGCGTCCACGACACCGCTCTGGGCGCGCGCCTTGTGCAGCGCATCGGCCGCGTCGTCGGCACCTTCGCGGCGGACAACCTTCTCCGCGCTGCGCAGGGCACCGTCGCGCGACGCCCCGAGCGCCTTGAGGGTGATCTCGCTGGCGCGCTGGGCGCGCTCGCGCAGGTCATCGACGGCCGGTCCGGCCGACCGCAGCAGCTCCGCGAGCCGCTCGACCGACTGCGCCGACCACTGCCCCGGCAGGTTGACCAGCTTCACCGCGGTACCCGCAGCGGCCTGCAGCGGGGTGCGCTGCAGCGCGGCCGGGCCGCCGAGTGCATCCTCGGCCAGCACCGTGGTCAGCCAGTTCACCGTCGCCGAATGCGCGGTGATCAGGCGATCGGCGAGATCCTGCACAGCCGGTTCCTTGGCAGCGACCGCGAGCGCCTTGACGTAGCGGGCGCGGTCGAGCAGCTGATCCTCGAGCGCCAGGTCGCCCAGCAGCGCCTCATCGAACGGCTGCGCCTGCTCGGTGAGCGCCTTCACCGCGGCGGCGGCGCGGCCCAGGAACGGACCGATCGTGTCCGGGAAGCCACCCAGATCGCGGATCGCCTTCTCGATCGCCTCGGCGCGGATCCGACCGTTCTCGGCGTTCTGCGTCAGCTCGCGACGCACCGCCTCGGTGCGGGCCTGCGCGATCCGGGTCTCGGCGACCTGGATCTCGGTATGCGTGAGGTCAAGAATCGTGCGCAACTGCGCGATCAGTGTGCTCTTCGTGGTAGTCATAGATTTTCGCCCCTTAAGCGTTGACGGTTTGGGTCGGCGCTGGGGTGCACCTGTCCAGTTGGCTACCCGGTGCGCGGGGGGAGCCGAACGCCTTCGGGGTGTGAGATGGATCGCAGTCGGCGTGTCGTTCAGCGCGGCTGCAGGATGACCACCGGAATCTCGCGGTCGGCCCAGGATTGGTAGGTGTCGAAGTCGGCGTAGGCCTCCACAAGCTTCGGCCACAACCGCGCCTTTTGCTCGGGCGACGCGGTCACGGCGCGGACGGGCCGGCGGTCCGAACCGATCTCGACATAGGCCTCGGGGTTGGCAACCAGGTTGCGGTACCACTGCGGATCGGTGTCGCTGCCGCCCTTCGAGGCCACCACGATGACGTCGTCGCCGTCATGGATGAACACCAGCGGCGACACCAGCCGTCGGCCGGACTTACGCCCGGTGTGCTCGAGCAGCAGGGTCGGCACGGGCTTCTTGAACCCCGCGCCCACGCGCCAGTTCGCGCCGATCTTGCCCCCGGTGCGGCGGTACACCCACACGTGGGCCTTGCCGGCGTACTTCATGAGCCTGTCGACGACGGGCGAGTTCAGCTGCTTGGGCTTGTTGTTCGGGTCCATGGGCTCAACCTAGGTACTGCGCCGTGCTGCCGCCCAGCGGCATCGCCGGCATACCGAGCTTGCGATGGTCCCAACTGCGGGTGCGCAGCGGCACCACCCGTACACAGATGCGGTTGTTCATCATCTGGTCGACGAACGGGCGCATGTCGTCGGAGTACGGTCCGGTGTAGCGCTCCCAGACGCTGATACCCACGCGCAGAACCGTTTCCGGATCGTCGACGATCTCGGCCCTGCCGTCGATGGACACGCCGCGAAGCGTGTCGTAGGTGTCGCCGTCCTCGATCATCACCGTGACCGTCGGGTTGCGCCGCAGGTTGACCGCCTTCTGCGACTTGGCCTTCGTCTCGAACCAGATCTCGCCGTCGAGCACGGCGTACCACATCGCGACCAGGTGGGGCCGCCCGTCGGGCAGCACCGTGGCCATGGTGGCGGTGCGACTGCGTTCGATGAATTCGGCGATCTCGTCGCCGGACATGACGATCTTCGCGCGTTCGTTCTTGCCCACGGCCCGATCTTGTCAGGTCGCGGGGGCGGCGACCGCCACCGGGATGGGGTTCAGGCTGGCTAGCTCATCAGCATGATGTACTGCGCGGACGTCATCTGTTGGGCCGCAAGCAGAGTCGGTGCACTGGTCTCGATCGTGTACCGGTCGGCGGTGGCCAGGCAGTAGAAGGCGCCCTCGTTCGTCCGCAGGCAGCGGCTGCCGGGCATGTCCGGAACCGGGTTGGCCGGTTTGGCCGTCGCCGACACCTCCTCGGCGAACTCCTCGACCACGCCTTGGGCGCCCGCGCCGTCCTCGGTTTCGTAGACGGTGGTCCCCGCCATCGCGACCAGGTCGACGCCGGTGTCCGAGAAGAGCTTGGCCGAGCGCACCGGGTCGGATTGGAAGTGCAGCGCGCCCCGCCGTTCGTAGGTCCCGCCCTTGGTGAACGTCGGGTCGCGGCCGTCGAGCGGGAGCGTGCGGGCCAACAGGCCGGTCGGATCGATCGAGATGTCGGCCAGCTCGCTGGGATCGGTGGCGCGGAACTTGTCGATCTGCGGCGCCTGCAGGTCGAGGCTCTCGGTCACCAGCCGGGCGGCGGCGTCGATGCCGGCGGTCACCTGGGCTAGCTGCATCAACACGTAGGGTCCGTGCGCGGTGAACGACCGCACCGCACCGAATTTCCCGATGTTGCGATCGGTGCCGGTGTGACTGCTCGCGCGCGCCTCGGGATGGCCGGGGATCTCCAGTTTCGGTGACGGCCCGTCGGTGCCCCGCGGCTGCGATACCGCGTCGCCCATATCGTCGGCCGCGGCCTGCGCAGCGCGATCGTCGGCGAAGCGCAGCACCGCGTTGAGCAGTATCTGCTTGTTCTTCTCGGTACGGGTCGTGGCGAAGCCGGTGACGAAGTCGTGCCGGGCCGCCGCCGCGGCGACGTGCATCGGGCCGATCATGGCCAGCGCCTCGGCGCGGGGCAGCACCATCGCGCCCAGGCCGAACCATTCCGTCAGCGCGTCGTCGACCTCCCACGGGCCGATGACGTGGTTGGCCAGTCGCTGGCCCTCGAGCACGACGCCGAGCATGGCGTCGCCTGCGACGCCCAGCGGATCCCGCGGTGCCGTGGCAAACCGGCCCGGGTCCAACCGGTCGAAATCCAGCGCAGGCCCCCCGGCTGCCCTCACCGCGGATCCCTCGACGGTCGATGTGCACGCCGTGGCAAGCAGGGCGACGACAGAGATGAGCGCAAGGATCGCGTTCCGCATGTCTGTGAAAAGTACCCGCGCCGGGTCGGTCGGGGATTCAGGCGTGCCGGTGCCGAGGCGGGACGTCATACAAATGAGACGAGCCACCGAAGTCCTTCTGATCGGCCCTCGACTCCCCCTCCGGTCGGCGTCGTGCGCCGACGATCTGCACCGATTGCTCGCACATGGCGCGCTCGCCGGCGCGGTAACCTCGGTTCGCTGGTGTTTGTTCGACGCGTGAGGAGAGTCTGTGTCGAATATGGCCCGGGTCGCGATCAGATGGCGCCCTTGACCGCGGACTCTCACGGTCAGCTGTCGTGACGGTTTCGGTCGCCGACGTTGATCGCTGGGACGCGGGCGATGTCCGCGAAGTGTTCAACGCTGCGCGCACTCGGGCGGAGGCCACCTTCGAGGCGCGTGACGGCATCGCCACGCTGCCCGCCTTCGGGACGTGGGGCGGTGACGCTGCCGAAGCGGCGAAGAACGCGAACGAACGACTGCGGAAGGATCTCGACGCCCACGGCAACGAAGCGTTGGCGGTCGCCCGGGCGGCCGACCAGGCCGCCGGTGGCATCGAGTCGGTCAAGCATCGGTTGGCCAATCTGCGCGCTGAAGCCTCGCGGCTCGGCATGGAGATCGACCCCTTGACGAACGCAGTCGTACCGGGGCCCAACGCCGGCGACAACCCGATGGAGATCTTGCTCAAGACCGAGCAGCTCCAAACGGAGCTCACGGCGATCCTGGCCGAGGCCCGCCACGTCGACGACGAACTGGCCCGCGCGATCAAAATGGCCACCGGTGCCGAGCCGATTCGCCACGAGGCCGGGCCATCGGTGGGGCCGGAGGGTCTCACACCGACCCAAGTCAGCAGTGACGGCAACGAGCGGCGCCTCAACGCTGAACGAGTGAGTGCCCGAGCCCATGTCGATCAAATGCAGAGCCGCTACGACCAGTTCGCTGCGGCGGCCTACACGACCGGTGACCACAGTCCCGCCACCATGAGCGAGCTGGAGACTCTCGGCAAGGAGCTGACCGACGCCAAGAGGTATCTCGGTGAACTGGACGCCGTGCACTACGCGCTCGGCAAGGCGCCCGAAACCTATTTGACGATGTTCGACCCGCGAACGGGCACGGGCAAGCCGGTGCTGGCGGCCGTCGCGGTCGGTAATCCGGACACGGCCAGGCACGTGTCGGTGTCCGCGCCCGGCGTCGGCACCACAACCGGCAGCCTGCCCGACATGGTCACCGAGGCAAGCAATCTGCGCGACACAGCCCAACGCCAGCTCGACCGAGTGGGGGCGCCCGGCTCGGTCACGGCAATCGCTTGGCTGGGCTCCGACGCACCTCCCAACCCCCTCAACACCATGAGCCCGGCCGACCTCTGGACCACAGTGACCGACAACCAAGCCCATGCGGGTGCGGCCGGATTGTCCTCGTATCTACAAGAGGTCCGGGCAAGCAATCCGGATGCACACGTGACGCTGCTCGGCCACTCCTACGGCTCGCTGACGTCGTCTCTGGCCCTGCAGGACCTGCACGCGCAAGGCTTGCACCCGGTGGACGATGTCGTCTTTTACGGCTCACCCGGGCTGGGACTCACCAGTCCCGATCAACTCGGCCTCGGCGCCGACAACGCCTATGTGATGCGAGCGCCCGACGATCCGATCACCACGTTCGTCGCGCCGACGGCGCCGCTGCACGGGTGGGGTGCCGACCCCTACGCCGGAATGTTCGCAGAGCTGTCGTCACAGGCGGGCTTCGACGCCGGCGGCGTCTTTCGTGAAGGGGTGCAGAGCCACGCCGACTATCCCCGGGCCGACGATGCCGGCGGCCTGCGGATGTCCGGCTACAACCTGGCGGCGGTGGTGGCCGGGCTGCCGGACAGCCAGCTGGTGTTCGCGCCACCACCGCCCGCGGTCCCTCTGATCCCACAGGGCGGCCAGGTACCCCTGCCGCGAGTGACACCGGGAGGCTGAAGGTGGCGAAACGCGTCGTGCGAATCATCGCGCTGACCCTTATCGGACTATTCATCGCGGTTGGCTGCGGCAAGCAGTCGGAGGCCGGCCAGGAAGACGGTGGTATGAGCACGTCACCTACCAGCGATCCAGAAGCCGCGCTTCGTTCCAAGCCAACGTTCGAAGCCGCCCAAGCGCAGTACCGAACGGCGCTGCGCGACATGGCCGATCGTGTCGGCGCGCTCGTGCCGGGCCTGACGTGGCAGATCAAGGAAGACAGTTGGCGTGGCTGCGGCGGCGCCTACGCCAAGACGTCGGCCGTCCAGGTGTATGTCTACATCGTGTTCGCGGGGCCGGTGCCCGATGACAAGTGGGCACCCGCGCTCGCGATCGTCAAGGATGGGGCAGCGCGCCTCGGCGCATCCGACATGACCACCCTTGTCGACAATCCGGGCGATCGCGACGTCGTGTTCGGCGGCGCCGACGGTATAGAACTCGAGTTCGGCACCAAAGCCAACACGATCCTGTCCGCGAAATCGGACTGCCGGCTTCGCCAAGCCGACCTCGATGCCCCGACAACCGGTGCGTGATCAGCCTCAAACCGCTACAACGCGTGCCCCACCGGAACACCTTGCCCCGCCAAAACACCCCGCCCCACCAGAGCACTGGAGGCCACGATCTCTTTCGAGTTCGTGACCTTCATGGCTGCGATTCCATAACCGCTGTTTGTGGGCGAAGGGGGACTTGAACCCCCACGTCCCGAAGGACACTGGCACCTGAAGCCAGCGCGTCTGCCATTCCGCCACTCGCCCCAACAACCGGGGGAGCCTATCACGCACAACACCCGGCTCCCCAACCGTACCGGCTGGCCCCCGGCTACGTTCGGCCGATCGTGATCCGGGCCGCTGAACTGCGGCGATGCGATTCTCAGAGTTCTGTTGGTCCCGCTGTCCGGCGCTCGGCCGATACCATGCACATGAACAATGTGGCCAGCCGACACGCTGGCTCCCGTCGCGGTGGGCAGGGCCGGCGGACGACGACCGAGTGAGGCGGGCGGTGACATGGGTCTAGTCGACCGCTTCGAGCGCAAGCTCGAGTCGACGGTCGGTGATGCCTTCGCTCGGGTGTTCGGCGGTTCGATCGTCCCGCAGGAGGTCGAGGCGATGCTTCGGCGGGAGGCCGACACCGGTGGGCGCGAAGTGCTGGGCGGCCAGGTTTTGGCACCGAACGACTACGTCATTACCCTCAGTGTGCCTGACTATCAGAAGGTGAGCGCCGACCCAGACCTCACGTCAGCGACTTTTGCCAAGCACTTGGAGGGATACATCCGTGAGCAGGGGTGGCAAACGTATGGTGATGTGGTCGTCAGGTTCGAACAATCACCCACCCTGCACACCGGACAGTTTCGCGCGCGTGGAGCGGTCAATCCCGACACGACCACTGGCCAATCCGCACCACCACCCCATGTACGTGCGTCCAGCGCAGAATCAGGAGTACCACCGATGAGCGACAACCCGACCTACCGCGGCGGCCAGGGGCCGGGAAGGCCCGGCGACGAGTATTACGACCGTCCGCAGGACCGTCCGCAAGACGACCGCTACGGCCGCCCCGACGACCGCGGACCGTATCCCCCGCACGAGCAGGGCGGCTACCCGCCGCAGGGCGACCCCTACGCCCCGCGCCAGGGCGGCTACCCCGACCAGGGCGGTTATCCGGATCAGGGTGGCTATCCCGACCAAGGTGGTTACCCGGATCAAGGCGGCTACCCCGACCAGGGTTACCCGCCACCGTCATACGAGCAGCGCCCCCCGGCCGGCTACGGCCCGCCCCCACAGGGCGGCTATCCCGACCAGGGTTACCGCCAGGCCCCGGGCGGCTACGGTCCCCCTCCGGGCGGGCAGCCCGGCTACGGCGCACCCGATTACGACTACGGGCGTCCCCCGGCCCCCGGCCGTCACGAGGAGGGCGGCTACGGCCATCCAGAGGGCCGTCCCGAGGGCCGTCCCGAGCCCCGGCCCGCCTATCCGGATCAGGGCGGCTACCCGGATCAGGGTGGCTATCCCGACCAGGGCGGTTACGGAGGCCAACCGTACGGGCGCCCGGACCAGGGTTACGGCGCCCCGCCGGACTACGGCCGCTACGGTGACGCCCCCGCCGGCGGATACGCCGAACCGGGCTACTCCGAGCCCGCGGGCGGCGGCTACGACTACGGTCAGCCGGCCGGCTACGGCGGTGGCTACGGCCAGGCCGACTACGGCACGAGCGGCGCGACCGTCACGCTGCAGCTCGACGACGGCAGTGGTCGCACCTATCAGCTGCGCGAGGGCACCAACGTGATCGGCCGCGGCCAGGACGCCCAGTTCCGGCTGCCCGACACCGGGGTGTCCCGGCGACATCTGGAGATCCGGTGGGATGGCCAGGTCGCGCTGCTGTCCGACCTGAATTCCACCAACGGGACCACCGTCAACAACGCCCCCGTCCAGGAGTGGCAGCTCGCCGACGGCGACGTGATCCGGCTGGGCCACTCCGAGATCATCGTCCGCGTGCACTGAGCGCCTGGCGGGGCGGAGAAGCTGTCGCTTCCCCCTCATGTCGGTAACCGTCCAAGTATCGTGACGGTGCCGAGGCTGGCCGCGTTGCCGAGGCGGTGCAACGGGATGGAGACGGAGAGGACGTCAGATGCAGGGGTTGGTACTGCAACTGACGCGCGTCGGATTCCTGTTGCTGCTATGGCTGTTCATCTGGTCGGTGCTGAGGATCCTGCGGACGGATCTCTACGCCCCGACCGGTGCCGTCATGGTCCGTCGCGGGTTGCCGCTGCGCTCTTCGCTGCTGCCCAATCGTGCGCGCCGTAACGTGGCCCGGCATCTGGTGGTCATCGAGGGTGCGCTGGCCGGCACCCGCATCACGCTCGGCAGTCAGCCGGTGCTGATCGGGCGGGCCGACGACTCGACGCTGGTCCTCACCGACGACTACGCCTCGACGCGCCACGCGAGGCTGTCGCCTCGAGGTTCGGAATGGTACGTCGAGGACCTAGGATCGACCAACGGCACATACCTCGACAGGGCGAAGGTGACGACGGCGGTACGCGTTCCGATAGGCACGCCGGTTCGGATCGGCAAGACGGTAATCGAGCTGCGCCCGTGACCCTGGTGCTTCGATACGCCGCGCGCAGCGACCGCGGCCTGGTCAGGGCGAACAACGAGGACTCGGTGTACGCCGGTGCCCGCCTGCTCGCGCTGGCCGACGGTATGGGTGGGCACGCCGCGGGTGAGGTGGCCTCTCAACTGGTGATCGCCGCGCTGGCCCACCTCGACGACGACGAACCCGGCGGCGACCTGCTGAGCAAGCTCGACGCCGCGGTGCGTGAGGGCAACTCCGCCATCGCCGCCCACGTGGAAGCCGACCCCGAGCTCGAGGGCATGGGCACCACGTTGACCGCAATCCTGTTCGCGGGCAATCGACTTGGTTTGGTGCACATCGGCGACTCACGCGGCTACATGCTGCGCGACGGTGAGCTGACCCAGATCACCAAGGACGACACGTTCGTCCAGACGCTCGTCGACGAGGGCCGCATCACTGCCGAGGAGGCCCACAGCCATCCGCAGCGGTCGTTGATCATGCGCGCACTGACCGGCCACGAGGTCGAACCCACCCTCATCATGCGCGAGGCGCGCGCAGGCGACCGCTATCTGTTGTGCTCTGACGGCCTGTCCGACCCGGTCAGCCAGGAGACCATCCTCGAGGCGCTGCAGATCCCCGATGTCGCCGAAAGTGCCGACCGGCTCATCGAATTGGCGCTACGCGGCGGCGGGCCCGACAACGTCACCGTCGTGGTGGCCGACGTCATCGACAACAATGCCTACGACTACGGCCAGACCCAACCGATCATCGCCGGTGCGGTATCCGGTGACGACGACCAGCCGCCGCCCAACACCGCGGCCGGTCGCGCGTCGGCGTTCAACCCGCGACGCAATGAAGCCAAGCGCGCGCTACCGGAACCGGAGGAACCGCCGCGACCGCCCAAGTCGCGGCGGCGAATGTTCATCGCCGCCGCCCTCGTCGTACTGGTCGTCCTGGCCGGACTGGCCGTCGGCCGCGAGATCATCCGCAGCAACTTCTACGTCACCGCCCACGACGGCGTCGTCTCGATCATGCGAGGTGTGCCCGG
>NZ_LQIX01000015.1 GCF_001500045.1 Mycobacterium sp. GA-1199 | reverse complement strand
CCACTCAACAACCCCCGCACCCCGCCCTACAAGCTGGCCGGCCTGGTGCTGAGCCTGCTGGCAGTCGTCGGACTGGTGCTGGTGTACATGCAGTTCCGCGGCGACTTCCTGCCGCGCGAACAGCTGACGCTCATCTCCGCGCGGTCGGGCCTTTCCATGGATCCCGGCGCCAAGGTCACCTACAACGGCGTCGAGATCGGCCGGGTGGCCAACGTGGAAGCGGTCAACGTCGGCGGTGAGCCGAGGGCCAAGATCCTGCTCGACGTGGACCCGAAGTACCTCGATCTGATCCCGAAGAACGTCGACGCCAGCATCGATGCGACAACCGTCTTCGGCAACAAGTACGTCAACTTTTCGTCGCCGGAAAATCCGACGCCCCAACGCATCACATCGTCGGACGTGATCGACGTGACCACGGTGACGACGGAGTTCAACACCTTGTTCGAAACGGTCGTGTCACTGTCCGAGCAGGTCGACCCGATCAAGCTGAACCAGACGCTGAGCGCGACGGCCGAGGCGCTCGACGGGCTGGGCGATCGCTTCGGCCAGTCGATCATCAACGGCAACGAGATCCTCACCGACGTCAACGCCAGGATGCCGGAACTCGCCCGGGACAACCGGCTGCTGGCCGACCTCGGCGAGGTATACGCCGACGCGGCGCCCGATCTGTTCGCCGGGCTGGAGAACGCGGTCACCACGGCCCGCACGCTCAACGAGCAGCAGGGCAATATCGACCAGGCGCTGATGGCGGCCGTCGGGTTCGGCAACACCGGCGGCGACGTCTTCGAGCGCGGCGGCCCGTATCTGCTGCGCGGCGCCGAGGACCTCGTCATCACGTCCGAGCTGCTCGACGAGTACAGCCCCGCGCTGTACTGCATGATCCGCAACTACCACGACGCCGAACCCAAGGTCGCGGCGTCGCTCGGCGGCAACGGTTATTCGCTGCGCACGCTGTCGTCGCTGATGGGCGCCGGCAACCCGTGGGTGTACCCGGACAACCTGCCCCGTGTGAACGCCAAGGGCGGACCGGAAGGCCGCCCCGGATGTTGGCAGCCGATCACCCGTGATCTGTGGCCGGCGCCGTACCTGGTCATGGACACCGGTGCCTCCATCGCGCCGTACAACCACTTCGAGTTGGGCCAACCGCTCCTGATCGAGTACGTCTGGGGTCGCCAAATCGGGGAGAACACGATCAACCCATGAAAATCACCGGTACCGCCATCAAGCTCGGCGCCTTCTCACTGGTGCTGTTGCTGTTCACCGCGATCATCGTGGTGGTGTTCGGCCAGGTGCGCTTCGACCGCACCACCGGCTATACCGCGATCTTCTCCAGCGCCAGTGGCCTTCGCTCCGGGCAGTTCGTCCGCGCTTCGGGTGTAGAGGTCGGCAAGGTGTCCAACGTCGAGCTGACCAACGGCGGTACGCAGGCCAAGGTCGAGTTCAACGTCGACCGGTCGCTGCCACTGTTCGAAGGCACCACCGCCTCGGTGCGCTATCTGAACCTGATCGGCGACCGGTACCTGGAACTCAAGCGGGGTGACAGCGACAAGCGGATGCCCGCCGGCGCCACCATCCCGATCGAGCGCACCCATCCCGCGCTCGATCTCGACGCGCTGATCGGTGGGTTCCGGCCGGTGTTCCGGGCGCTGGATCCCGACAAGGTCAACGAGATCGCCCAGTCGATCATCACCGTCTTCCAGGGACAAGGCGGCACCATCAACGACATCCTCGACCAGACCGCCTCGCTGACCGCGGCGCTGGCCGACCGCGACCAGGCCATCGGCGAGGTCATCAGGAACCTGAACACGGTGCTGGACACCACGGTCAGGCACCAGGCCGAGTTCGACCAGACCGTGCAGGACTTCGAGAAGCTGATCACCGGCCTGAACAACCGCAGGGATCCGGTCGCCAGTTCGGTGGCCGACATCAGTGATGCCGCGGGAACCGTCGCCGATCTGCTCGCTGACAACCGGCCGCTGCTGCAGAGCACGATCGGCCATCTCGAGGCAGTGCAGCAGCCGCTGGTGGACCAGAGGGAGCAGTTGAACGACATCCTCGTCAGGCTGCCGACGGCGTTCAAGATCATCGGGCGCGCCGGCGGCATCTACGGCGACTTCTTCAACTTCTACGCCTGCGACATCTCGCTCCGCCTCAACGGGCTCCAGCCGGGTGGTCCCGTCCGGACCGTCAAACTGTTCAGCCAGCCGTCGGGTAGGTGCACGCCGCAATGAGGACGCTCGAAGGGTCGAACAGGGTTCGAAACGGGTTGATGGGCATCGTCATCCTGATCATCGTCATCGGCGTGGGCCAGAGCTTTGCCAGCGTGCCGATGTTGTTCGCGACACCTACTTATTACGCGCAGTTCTCCGACACCGGCGGCATCACGAAAGGCGACAAGGTGCGCATCGCGGGCGTCGACGTCGGCCTGGTCCGCGACATGGAGATCGAGGGCGACAGGGTCAGGATCGGCTTCTCGCTCGACGGCACCCAGATCGGCACGGCCAGCCGCGCCGCGATCCGCACCGACACCATCCTCGGCCGCCGCAACATCGAGATCGAGCCCCGCGGATCGGATCCCCTACGGGCCAACGGCGTGCTTCCACTCGGCCAGACCACGACGCCGTACCAGATCTACGACGCGTTCTTCGACGTCACAAAGGCCGCCTCCGAGTGGGACACCGAGACGGTGCGCGACTCGCTGAACGTGCTCTCCGAGACCATCGACCAGACCTATCCGCACCTGAGCGTCGCGCTCGACGGGGTGGCCCGGTTCTCCGACACCATCGGCAAGCGCGACGAGGACATCAAGAAGCTGCTGGCCAACGCCAACAAGATCGCAGGCATCCTCGGTAGCCGCAGCGAACAGATCAACCGGCTGCTGGTCAACGCCCAGTCGCTGCTCGGCGCCATCAACGAACGCCAGTACGCGGTCAACATGCTGCTCGAGCGGGTCGGCGCGTTCTCCGAACAGGTCAAGGGCTTCATCGACGACAACCCGAACCTCAACAGGGTGCTCGAACAGCTGCGGGTCGTCAGCGACGTCTTGCGGGAACGCCGGTTCGACCTGATGGACACGCTCGTCACCACCGCCAGCTTCGTGGCGTCGCTGGGTGAGGCGGTCGCATCGGGTCCGTACTTCAAGGTGATGCTCGTCAACCTGCTGCCCGGCCAGATCCTGCAGCCGTTCGTGGACGCCGCCTTCAAGAAACGCGGGATCGACCCGGAGAAGTTCTGGCGTGACGCGGGCCTGCCCGCGTGGCGGTTCCCGGATCCGAACGCGCAGGGCTTCGAGAACGGCGCCCCGCCGCCCGGACCCGCCGTGCTCGAGGGCACCCCGGAGAACCCGGGACCCGGTGTGCTGAAGGGATCGCCGTGCTCCTACACGCCACCGGCCGACGGTCTTCCGCGGCCCGGCGACCCGCTGCCGTGCGCGGATCTATCCGTGGGTCCGTTCGGTGGACCCGCGTACGGTCCGCCCAACGTGGTGACCTCGGATCCCAACGTGCACGGTCCGCAGCCGTCGCCGGGTGTGCCCGCCGCGGCCATTCCGGGCCAGATCCCGCCGAACGTGCCCGGTGCCCACGGCCAGCTTCCACCCGCACCGCCGGGTGCGCGCACCGTGCCCGTCGGGCCGATGCCCCCGCAGCCGCCGGACTTCACGCCCGGTATCGCTCCGCTGCCACCGGCACTGCCGGCGCCCGCGGTGCCGGGACCCGGGCAGCAGTTGGCACCCGCGGGTCAGCCGCCGCTTCCAGGGAACCCACCGTTCCTTCCGCCGGGATCGCAGCAGGGTTAGGGGGTTAGCAGATGTCGACGATCTTCAACGTCCGAAACCTGAAGCTGCCCGCGGTTTCCCGCGCTGCCGTCATCATCGGCACGCTGATCGTGGTGCTGGCGCTGGTGGCCGCCTTCGTCGGCTACAACCTGTACAAGAAGCTGACACACAACACGGTCGTCGCCTACTTCAGCGACACCCTTGCGCTCTATCCCGGCGACAAGGTGCAGATCATGGGGGTGCAGGTCGGGCAGATCGAGTCGATCCAGCCCGCCGGTGACCGGATGAAGGTCACTTTCAACTACGAGAACAAGTTCAAGGTGCCGGCCAACGCGACCGCGTCGATCCTGAACCCCAGCCTGGTGGCGTCGCGCAACATCCAGTTGTCCCCGCCCTACACCGGCGGGCCCGTGATGGAAGACGGGGCGGTCATCCCAATCGAGCGCACCCAGGTGCCGGTCGAGTACGACGAACTGCGTGACTCGATCAACCGCATCCTGACCGACCTGGGTCCGACGCCGGACCAACCGAAGGGACCGTTCGGCGACATCATCGAGTCGGCCGCCGACGGCTTCGCCGGGAAGGGCAAGCAACTCAACGCGACGTTGAACAACCTCTCGGAGGCGCTGTTCGCGCTGAACGAGGGCCGGGATGACTTCTTCGGCATCGTCAAGAGCCTGGCGTTGTTCGTCAACGCGCTGCATCAGAGCGATCAACAGTTCGTCGCTCTGAACAACGACCTCGCCAAGTTCACCAACGCGTTCACCAACACCGATCGGGAGGTCGCCAACGCGCTGGCCGACCTCAACCAGCTGTTGACCACCACGCGGGCGTTCCTCGACGAGAACGCCGAGGTGCTGACCCACGACATCAACAACCTGGCCGACGTGACCAACGCGATCCTTCAACCCGAGCCGCGCAACGGCCTGGAAACCGCCCTGCACGTGTTCCCCAACCTCGGCGCGAACCTGATGAACATCGTCTCGCCGGTCACGGGCGGTGTCATGGGCATCCCCGTCATCAACAACTTCGCCAATCCGTTGCAGTTCGTCTGCAGTTCGATCCAGGCGGGTAGCCGGCTGGGCTACCAGGAGTCCGCGGAGATGTGTGCGCAATACCTGGCGCCGATCCTCGACGCGATCAAGTTCAACTTCCCGCCGTTCGGCGTGAACCAGTTCGCCTCGGCGATGACGCTGCCCAAGCACATCGCGTACTCGGAGCCGCGGCTGCAGCCGCAGCCCGGATACAAGGACACCACTGTCCCGGGCATCTGGTCGCGTGACACCTTGTTCTCACACGGAAACCACGAGCCGGGTTGGGTCGCCGCGCCGGGCATGCAGGGCATCGACGTGCAACCCTTCACGGCCAACATGATGACCCCGGAATGCCTCGCCGAACTGCTGGGCGGGCCCGACTGCGCAGTCCCGGCCGCGCCGCCCGCATTCGGCACCACCCGCGACGGCAACCTGCCCGGCCCGCCGAACGCGTTCGACCAGAACAACCCGCTGCCCCCGCCGTGGTACCCGCAGCCCGGCCCGCCGCCACCGCCGGCGCCCGGTGTGATTCCGGGTGATCCGGGTGGGTCGCCCTTGGCCGGTCCCGCGCCTGCCCCCGCCGCCCCGGCGCCCGCGGGACCACCGCTACCAGCAGAGGCAGGTAGATGATGACCGCGCACAAGTGGAGAAGGTTCGCCCGTCGCGCCGTCGCGCTGACCGCGATCGCGCTGGTGCTCAGTTCGTGCGGTTCCTGGAAGGGCATCGCCAACGTGCCGCTTCCGGGCGGCCCGGGCACCGGCTCGGACAGCACGACCATCTATGTGCAGATGCCGGACACGTTGGCGCTCAACGTCAACAGCCGCGTGCGAGTGGCCGACGTCTATGTCGGCCGCGTCCGCGCCATCGAACTGAAGAACTGGGTCGCGACGTTGACCCTGGATCTGCAGTCCGATGTCCGGCTGCCCAAGAACGCGTTGGCCCGCATCGGCCAAACCAGCCTCTTGGGTTCGCAGCACGTTGAGTTGGAGCCGCCGCCGAACCCGTCGCCGGAGCCGTTGCGCAGCGGTGACACCATCCCGCTGGCGAACGCGTCGGCCTACCCCTCCACCGAACGCGTGCTCGCCAGCATCGCGTCCATCCTGCAGGGCGGCGGGGTGCAGAACCTCGAGGTCATCCAGACCGAGATCTTCAACGTGCTCAACGGCCGGGCCGACCAGATCCGCGAGTTCCTCAACAAGCTGGACACGTTCACCGACGAACTGAACCGGCAGCGCGGCGACATCACTCGCGCCATCGATTCCACCGACCGGCTGCTGTCGATCGTCGCGCAACGCAATGACACCCTCGATCGGGTGCTGACCGAGTTCCCGCCGCTGATAAAGCATTTCGCGGACACCCGCGATCTGTTCGCCGACGCTGTCGAGGCGCTCGGGCGCATCAGCCGGGCGACCAACGACTACCTGGGACCGGCCAGCGACGACCTGAACAGAAACCTGGCCGCGTTGCAGCGACCGCTCAAACAGCTGGGCCGGGCTTCGCCTTACCTGATCGGAGCGCTCAAGTTGATGCTCACCGCGCCGTTCTCGATCGAGAACGTCCCGAAGGTCGTGCGTGGCGACTACCTCAACGCGTCGCTGACGGTGGACCTGACGCTGTCCGCGGTCGACAACAGCATCCTGTCGGGTACCGGAATCTCGGGCATGCTGCGCGCACTCGAGCAGGCCTGGGGACGTGATCCGGCGACGATGATCCCGGATGTGAGGTTCACGCCGAATCCGCACAACGCCCCGAATGGTCCGTTGGTGGAACGTGGTGAATGAGGCGTGCTGACTAGATTCGTCAAGATCCAGTTGGTGCTGTTCACCATCCTGACCGTGATCGCGTTGGTGGTGTTGGGCTGGTACTACCTGCGTATCCCGGCACTGGTGGGAATCGGGCAGTACGAACTGCGGGCCGAGTTGCCGCGTTCGGGTGGCCTGTATTCGACGGCCAACGTGACCTATCGCGGTACGCAGATCGGCAAGGTCATCTCGGTGGAGCCGACCGAACGCGGTGCGGTGGCCGTGATGAGGATCGAGGACCGCTACAAGATCCCCGCCGATGCGACGGCGAATGTGCATTCGGTGTCGGCGATCGGCGAGCAGTATCTGGACCTGGTTTCCACCGGCAATCCCGATCAGACACTGGAACCCGGTTCGACGATCACCGAGAGCACGGTGCCCAGCGAGGTCGGGCCCGCCCTGGATGCGGCGAACCGGGGCCTTGCGGTGTTGCCCAAGGAGAAGATCGACAAGCTGCTGACCGAAACCTCCCAAGCCGTGGGTGGTCTCGGGCCGGCGCTGCAGCGGCTGGTCGATTCGACGACGCATATTGCGCAGGGTTTTCAGGAGAACCTGCCTCAGGTCAACGACATCATCGAGAACGCCGGGCCGATCCTGGACAGTCAGGTGCGCTCCGGTGACAACATCGAGCAGTGGTCGCGCAATCTGAATGTGATCGCCGCGCAGGCCGCCGAGCAGGATCCGGCGCTGCGTAGTGGTCTGCAGCAGGCGGCGCCGACGCTGGATCAAGTCAACGCGGTCTTCGGCGGGGTGCGTGAGTCGTTGCCGCAGACATTGGCGAATCTGACCATCGTGATCGACATGCTCAAGCGCTACAACAAGGGTGTCGAGCAGGTCCTGGTCGTCTGGCCCCAGGGCGCGGCGATGAATCAGGCCGGCACGTTGTTCGAAGATCTCGGGCAGCTGCCGCTGGCATTGTCGATCAACCAGCCGCCGCCGTGTCTGACCGGCTTCCTGCCCGCCTCCGAGTGGCGTTCGCCGGCCGACACCAGCCCGGCGCCGCTGCCCAAGGGCACCTATTGCAAGATCCCGAAGGACTACCAGGCCAACGTGGTTCGCGGCGCGCGCAACTATCCGTGCGTCGACGTGCCCGGTAAGCGGGCGGCCACCCCGGAGGAGTGCCGCAGCCCCGAACCGTATGTGCCGTTGGGCACCAACCCGTGGTATGGCGATCCCAACCAGGTTTTGTCGTGCCCGGCGCCGGGGGCGCGTTGCGACCAGGGGGTGAACCCCGGGCGCGGGGTGATGCAGGCCCCTTCGGTCAACAGCGGCACGAACCCGGCACCGGCGAGCGACCTGCCGCCGCCGGTTTCCACGGCGCCCGTGAGTGATCCGCTCACCCCGCCGGGGCAGGGCAGGGTGACCTGCAGTGGACAGCAGCCCAACCCGTGCATCTACACCCCGGCACCGGGTCCGCCCGGTTCCTCCGCGGTCTACAGCCCGACCAGCGGTCAAGTCGTCGGCCCGGATGGCGTGCGATACAACGTCAACAACGCGGGCACACCCGGGAATGACGGGTGGAAGGAGATGCTGGCCCCGGCCAGCTGACGATGGGGAGTCGTCCGAGCGCCAACACTGGTCGGCGTGACCGGGCGAGGACCGACGTCTGGGGGATGGTGGACGCGCAGGGCATCCACCACTGTGACGGCTCGAGGGTGGGATGTGGTGATGAGTCATGCTGACCCGGTTCATCAAGATTCAGTTGGTGTTGTTCACCATCCTGACGGTGATCGCGTTGGTGGTGCTGGGGTGGTACTACCTGCGCATCCCGTCGCTGGTGGGGATCGGGCAGTACGAGCTGCGGGCTGAGTTGCCGCGTTCGGGGGGACTGTATGCGACGGCCAATGTGACCTATCGCGGTACGCAGATCGGCAAGGTCACCTCGGTGGAGCCGACCGAGCGCGGTGCGGTGGCCGTGATGTGGATCGAGGACCGCTACAAGATCCCCGCTGATGCGACGGCGAACGTCCATTCGGTGTCGGCCATCGGTGAGCAGTATCTGGACCTCGTCTCCACCGGTAACCCGGGACAGTATCTGGAACCCGGTTCGACGATCACCGAGAGCACGGTGCCCAGCGAGGTCGGGCCCGCCCTGGATGCGGCGAACCGGGGCCTTGCGGTGTTGCCGAAGGAGAAGATCGACAAGCTGCTGACCGAAACCTCGGAGGCGGTGGGTGGTCTGGGCCCGGCGCTGCAGCGGTTGGTCGATTCGACGACGCATATCGCGCAGGGTTTTCAGGAGAACCTGCCTCAGGTCAACGACATCATCGAGAACGCCGGGCCGATCCTGGACAGTCAGGTGCGCTCCGGTGACAACATCGAGCAGTGGTCGCGCAATCTGAATGTGATCGCCGCGCAGGCCGCCGAGCAGGATCCGGCGTTGCGCAGTGGTCTGCAGCAGGCGGCGCCGACGCTGGATCAGGTCAACGCGGTCTTCGGTGGGGTGCGTGAGTCGTTGCCGCAGACGTTGGCGAATCTGACGATCGTCATCGACATGCTCAAGCGCTACCACAAGGGGCTCGAACAGGTCCTGGTGATGCTGCCGCAGGGTTCATCGGTCGCCCAGGCGGGTCTGCTGTTCGAAGATGTCGGCCAGTTGCCGCTGGCGTTGTCGATCAACCAGCCACCGCCGTGTCTGACCGGCTTCCTGCCCGCCTCCGAATGGCGCGCGCCGGCCGACGTCTCGATGGCCCCGCTGCCCAAGGGCACGTACTGCAAGATCCCGAAGGACTACCAGGCCAACGTGGTTCGCGGTGCGCGCAACTATCCGTGCGTCGACGTTCCCGGTAAGCGCGCGGCCACCCCGGAGGAGTGCCGCAGCGACGAACCG
Organism: Mycobacterium sp. GA-1199; assembly: GCF_001500045.1. Classification (GTDB taxonomy): domain Bacteria; phylum Actinomycetota; class Actinomycetes; order Mycobacteriales; family Mycobacteriaceae; genus Mycobacterium. Next base: position 80,602 of record NZ_LQIX01000015.1, on the reverse strand, counting down.
TATGTGCCGTTGGGCACCAACCCGTGGTACGGCGATCCCAACCAGGTCCTGTCGTGCCCGGCGCCCGCGGCGCGTTGCGACCAGGGGGTGAATCCCGGGCGCGGGGTGATCCAGGCCCCCTCGGTCAACAACGGCACCAACCCGGCACCGGCGAGCGACCTGCCGCCGCCCCGGGTCACGGCCCCGATCAGCGACCCGCTGAGCCCGCCAGGGCAGGGCACCGTGACCTGCAGTGGACAGCAGCCCAACCCGTGCATCTACACTCCGGCACCAGGGCCACCCGGTTCCTCAGCGGTCTACAGCCCAGCCAGCGGGCAGGTGGTCGGACCCGACGGCGTGAGATACAACGTCAGCAACTCGAGCAACCCAGGAGATGACGGATGGAAGGAGATGCTGGCACCCGCCGGCTGAACCCCACCGATGCTGATGAGACGCCGAACGAGCCGTTAGCAGTACCTGCAGACAGCGCATCCGCACAGGAACCGGACACCGTAGAACGGGGTGACGCGCCACGCCGCCCGTCCAGGATCGGACGCGGTATGGCCATCGGCATCTGCGCGGCCCTGCTGCTGTTGGCCGCCGCAGGCGGCGTTGCGGGATACCTGCTGTTTCGGAACGACCAGAAGGTCGCGGCCGCCGATCGTGCCGAGGCCGCCGCCCTGCAGGCGGCAAAGGACTGTGTGGCCGCGACGCACGCTCCCGACACCGCGGCCATGACGGCCGCCCAGTCCAAGATCATCGAATGCTCGACGGGTGACTTCGCCGTGCAGTCCTCGCTGTATGCCGGTGTGCTGGCCGAGGCCTATCAGGCGGCTCAGGTCCAGGTGCAGGTGTCGGACATGCGGGCAGCCGTGGAGAAGCACAACGACGACGGGACGTTCGACGTACTCGTCGCCGTGCGGGTCAAGGTGACCAATTCCGATGTCGCCGATCAGGAGCAGGGATATCGGCTGCGGGTGCAGATGGCGCCCGACGAGGAGGGCACCTACAAGATCGCCAAACTCGACCAGGTCACCTCGTGACGTCAGTGATCGAAGCACCACCGGACTCGACGGACACCGACCTGGCCGTCGACGAACCGGCCGCGCCGTGGTCGGCGCGGGTCGGCGCATTCGCCGTCGACGTCCTGATCGGGCTCGCGGTGGTCACGACGCTGGCGCTGGTGTCGCTGACCGCACCGCAGCGCAGCCCGCTGTGGTGGGGATATCTGGTGGCGATCGGGGTGGTCGTGCTTGCGATGGCGATCAATCGCCTCGTGCTGCCGACGATTTTGGGTTTCTCGCTGGGGCGTGCCGTACTGGGCATCGCGGTCCGCACGCGGGACGGTTCTCCCCCGGGGGCGTGGCGGCTGCTCCTGCGCGACGTCGCGCACCTGCTCGACACCGCGGCACTGTTCATCGGGTGGCTGTGGCCGCTGTGGGACCGGCGCCGCCGCACCTTCGCCGACCTCCTGCTGCGCACCGAGGTGCGTCCGGTGGATCCGCCGGAGCGCAACGTCCGCAAGCTGACCGCCGTCGTGCTGATCGTCGCCGCGCTGGCCTGCGTGGCAGCCGTAGCGGTGAATTACTGGGTGGTCTACCGGCACGAGCGCGCGGTGGAGCAGACCAGGGAACAGATCACCGAACAGGGCCCGCGGATCGTCGAGCAGATGCTGAGCTTCAAAAGCGACACCATGGCGCAGGATTTCGAGCGGGCACAGTCGCTGACCACCGACGGCTACCGCGAGCAGTTGATCGAGCAGCAGAAGGCCGGGCAGAGCGCGGGCGTCACCTCCAACGAGTACTGGGCGGTCAGCAGCGCGGTGCTCAAAGCGACACCGGACACCGCAGAGATGCTGCTGGCGCTGCAGGGCCAGCGCGGCGACAACCCCAATGAGCTGAAGTTCATCACCGCCACCGTGCAGGCCGAGTTCGCGAAATCCGGTGACGGCCAGTGGCGCGTCGCCGATCTCACTGTGCTGAAGCGGCCGCAGATGAATGCGCAGGGCCGATGAGTCCGCGGCGCAGAGTCGACGCCGACGAGCGGGACTTCTTCGAGGTCGATCCGAAGCAGCCACGCCGCTGGGGGCTGCCGATCATCGCCGCCGCGGTGTCACTTCTGATGGCGGCCGCGATCGCGGCCGGATCGTTGATGTTGGTCAGCCACGAGAACAATCGCCGGACGGTCGCCGACGACCACGCCGCGCTGGTGTACGTCAGCGAGTTCATGACCGACTACACGTCGTTGGACCCCTTCAACGCCAACGCCTACGTGGAGCGCATCCTGGGGCAGGGGACGGGCGATTTCGCGAAGATGTTCAAGGAGAAGCAGAACGAAATCCTGATCCAGGTCGCGCAAGCGGAGCCCACCACCGGATCCGTGCTCGCCGCGGGTGTGCAGCGGTGGAACGACAACGGCAGCGCCGACATCTTGGTCGCGACCAAGGTTTCCGCCAAAGGGCCAGACGGCAAATCGACAGTCGAGAGTGGAAGTCGTTGGATAGCAACGGCTATCAAGGAAGGACAGCAGTGGAAGATCAGCCAGCTGATCCAGGTGATCTGACCACCTCGGCGCAATCCAGCTCGGCACCGCGCCGGAGTCGGTGGTCCTTCCTTCGTCGTCGGCCGAAGGAAACGACGCAACCCGCAACCGATCCGCCCGCGGCCGAGACGCAGGAGGCGGCACCCGTAGCGGATACGCGCGCACCCCGGCCGGTCGGCAAGGCGAAACGTCGGGGCGCGACGCAGGAGGTACCCGCCTCCGAATCTGAGGCCGCAGCCCCCGAAGAGGCCGCAGCACCCGAAGAGGCCGCAGCACCCGACGCAGTGGACGATCCCGCGGACGAGTCCGCCGTCGTGCCGCAGGAGGTGCGCTTCGTACCCCACCGGCCTGCGGGCAGGCGGCTCATTGCGGCGACGGTGGCGGCCGCTGTGCTCTTCGTCGGTGCCGCCGCGTTCGCCGCGTCGACCTTGCAGCCCTACTTGTCGGAGCGAGCCGAGATCGACACCAAACTCGACGTGGCCCGCACCGCGGCCAGCGCGATCTCCACGCTGTGGACCTACACGCCCGACAACATGGAAACGTTGCCGGACCGGTCGGCGGCGTTCCTCGGCGGCGACTTCGCCTACGAGTACCGCAAGTACATCGACGCCATCGTCGCGACCAACAAACAAGCGCAGGTCACCAACACCACGCAGGTGCTCGGTGCGGCGGTGGAAACCCTGACCCCCGACGAGGCCACCGCGATCGTCTACACCAACTCGGTGGCGACCAGCCCGATGAGCAAGAACATCCCTTCGCTGCGGTACCTGTCCTACCGATTGACGATGGATCGCCGCGACGGCAAGTGGCTGATCACGAACATGTCGACCATCACGTCGCTGGATCTGACACCGCAGCTGTAGTCGGGAGGCTGACGCGTGGCGGTCGAATCCCCTGTCTCGCAACGGTTGACGATCACCTGTCTGCTGTCGCTGACGTTCGCGACCGGCCTGGTCGACGCGGTCAGCGTCCTGAAACTTGGCCACGTGTTCGTGGCGAACATGACCGGGAACGTGATCTTCCTGGGATTCTGGCTGGTGCCGCACTCCGGGGTGGACGTGACCGCCGCCCTGGTCGCGTTCGCCGGCTTCGTCGCGGGCGCGGTGCTCAGCGGCCGGCTCACCCGCCACCTCGGCACCGACGTCCGACGGTGGCTGGCGAGCACGATGACCTTCGAGGTCGTGCTGCTCGCGGTCCTGTCGGTGCTCGCCGGGACCGGCGTGCTCGACTATGAGGACAACACGAAACTGCTGCTCATCGCCGGCCTCGCCGTGGCGTTCGGCGTGCAGAACTCGAGCGCCCAGCAGTTCGGCATCCAGGAGTTGTCGACCACCGTGTTGACGACGACGATCGTGCGGATCGGCTTCGACAGCCGGTTGGCCGGCGGCACCGGCGAACGGGAGAAGTTGCGCTACAGCGTGGTTCTGACGATGTGCGCCGGGGCTGTCGTGGGTGCGACCATGACCCGCTTCACCGTCGCGCCGATCATCGGGCTCGCCGCGGCGCTGGTGGCGCTCAGCGGGGTCTTGTTCTGGGTCGGGGACAGGCGGGGCCGAGGCTAGTCTTGCCGTATGCCTTCGGTACTGATCACCGGCGCGTCACGGGGAATCGGCAGGGCGATCGCCGAGCACCTGGCCGCGCGTGGATGGCAGGTGTTCGCCGGTGTCCGCACGGAATCGGATGCCGAGGCGCTCACCGCGCTCAATCCACACCGGGTCTCGCCGGTGCTCCTCGACGTCACCGACGCCGGCCACATCGCCGCCCTGGCCGACGTCCTGCCTGCGCAACTGGACGCGGTGGTCAACAACGCCGGTGTGGTCGTCAGCGGCCCGATGGAGACGGTGACGTCCGATGAGTGGCGAAAGCAGTTGGAGATCAACGTGATCGGGCAGTTGGCGCTCACTCGGGCGGTACTGCCGCGGCTGCGAGAATCCGGTGGTCGGGTCGCGTTCATCTCCAGCGTCAACGGCCGGCTCTCGATGCCGTTGCTCGGAGCCTATGCCGCGAGCAAGTTCGCGCTCGAGGCGGCGGCAGATGCGTTGCGGATGGAGTTGCGGCCGTGGCGGATACCGGTCGTCATCGTCGAGCCGGCGCAGACCGACACCGACATGTGGCGTACCGCCGACACCATGGTGGTCGAAGCCGAGGCCGCTCTTTCCCCGGAGCACCGTGCGCTGTACGCCGAGCACATCGCGGGCATGAAGAAGATGGTCCCGGTTGCCCAGCGAATGGCCGTGCCGACCGCGAAGGTGTCCGCCGTGGTCGAGCAGGCGCTCACCGCGCGCCGCCCCCGAGCGCGTTATGTGGTGGGGCTGGGCCCCAAGTTGCAGGTTGCCGTGGTTCCCAACTTGCCGACCCGCGTGCGCGACGCCGTGTTGCGTCGGGTGTCCGGCCAACCCTGACCCACATGGAGTTCGTCAAGCACAACGCCTCTGCACCAATGGGCTTCTTCGCATGCGAAGCCGCTGGGCTGCAATGGCTTTCGTCAGTAGACGGTGGCGCGCCGTGCGCGACGGTGCTCGGGTACGACGACACCAGCCTCACCCTGGAACGGCTGCGCAGTGTCGGCCCCAGCCGATCCGCGGCGCGTCAGTTCGGGTGCCGCCTCGCGCGCACCCACGACGCCGGAGCCGCCGCCTTCGGAGCCCCGCCGGACGGATGGGAAGGGCCCGGGTTCTTCGGGCCGATGCACGAACCGCTGCCCATGTCGTTGACGGGACACGAACGCTGGGGCGCGTTCTACGCACGCGAGAGGCTGGCCCCGATGGCACGCGCCGCGGCCGACCGACTGGACGCGGAGTGCAACGCGGCCATCGACGCGGTGACGGCCGCGTGTGAACAAGGCGATTTCGACGACGACGGGCCACCCGCCCGCCTGCACGGCGATCTGTGGAGCGGCAACGTGATGTGGACACCGGACGGTGTGGTGTTGATCGACCCCGCCGCCCACGGCGGTCACCGTGAGGCCGACCTGGCGATGCTTGCCCTGTTCGGCTGTCCTTACTTCGACGAGGTGATCGAGGGCTACCAATCGGTGTGGGCGTTGCGGACGGGATGGCGCGGTCGCGCCGGATTGCATCAGCTCTATCCGCTGTTGGCCCACGTCGTGCTGTTCGGTGGTGGGTATGCACGGCAAACATCGGCGGCGGCGCGCAGCGTCCTCATCCGGTGAACGCCGGCTCCGCCGACAAAGCTCCCACTTACGATAAGTGCACTTATTTACCGAGCAAAGGAATTTGCTCAAATCGTCTCAGCGTGAGAGCCTGCCTGTTACGGTCACGTAAATAGCTGTTTCGTTCGAAAGGACCGGATCAGTGGCTGGCAAACACGGCAGACATCGCAAGCGCAGCCGGAGCTCCAAGAAGATCACCGCGATCGGTGCCGCCACCGCGACGGCAACCGCGCTCACCATCGGTGCCGCACCCCTACCCGATCCGAGTGACGACTCGAAGACGGTGGTAGATGTCGACGTCAACCTGGCCGCGGCGGTGAATCAGTGGCCCGGACCCGATGAGATCCCAGACCTCACGTTCGGCCTCGGCCCGGCGGTGTACGACCTCGGCCAGGTCGCCGCCGAGGTACTGATCCGTCTGGTGGTCGAGAATTTCAACCTTGCCGTGCTCGCACAGGCGGCCGGTGCCGACCCGGAGACGGTGCTCGACAACCTGCTCGGTGGCGTGCTGGGGGAGATTCCGCCGGGTTTGCTCAACGACGTGATCGGTGCGATCCCGATCGATGTGCTGGGTGTCGCCGGTGCGCTCATCGACCCGCTCGGAATACTCACCCCCGGCGTCGAGGAGCAGCTCAGCGAACTGCTGGCCGACTCGCTGCCGGGTACGCTCAACGGCCTGCTCGGTCTACTCGGACTCGACCTCAGCGACCCTTTCAACCTCTCCAACCTGCCCGGCCCGGTCAACGTGATCACCGCGGGCCCGGTCTTCACGGTCCTCAAGCTGCTGGGCGTCGACCTCGGCTGGGTGCCGGGCCTACCCAACGCCATCGCCGAAGAGGTCAACAAGACCCCGTACCTCGACGCGGAAGTCAGCCTGAGTTCGGTACTCGACAAGCTGCCTATCCCGGACCTGCTGCGGGGCCTGCTGCCGCCCATCCCCGACATCGACGCCGTCGAGGTCCGGGTCCCCGTGGTCCTGAGCATGGGCCTCGGCGCCTTCTCCGCCGGGGCGGCCTACGAGCGAATCGTCGCCGACCTGGTGAATCAACCGGGCGGGGAGAACGCCGACGAACATCCGCTCCTGGGCAGCATCACGATTCTCCCGATGATCCTGCTGCGCAATCCCGGACGAGCCAACGGCGGAATGTTCGCCCGCTTCTATCCGCTCTTCGGGCTTGCCGGCATCAAGACGGTCACCCCGGAAACCGAAGCCTCCTACAGCGGGGGCCTGCCGGTGCCCGGCACCGGACTCTCCGTCGGCGGCGCGAACCTGATCCCGATCAAGATCGACGCGACGGTACAGTATGACCTGCTGAGCGACTTCGCAGCATGGCCGAACCCGTTCTCGTTGGCCAACAACCTTTTTGCGGGGCTGCTCCCGACCTACATGCTTCGCGGCGTCACGCTGGACCCCGAGCAGCTGGCGCAGCTCGACGACCTCGCGGAGCGCATCAGAGCCGGCGATCCGCTTGCGGTCAACCTCTATCTCACGCTGCGCTCGGCGACCCTACCGTTGCTCGAGCCGCTGTATCTGGCCGCAGACGTGCTCAACCTCGTCACGCTCGGAGCGATCGCGCGCTACAACCCGTTCAGCATGGTGGCCAACGCGCTGGCCCCGGCGCTGACCAGCCTGGTGAACCTCGGCTACACCGACGTCGAGTACGACGAGGAGACGGGTGGATACACGCGCACCCTCACCGAGGCCGGCGACCCGACGGCGTTCATGTCGTTCCCCAGTGTCGACTGGGCCCAGGTGCCGGGCGTCATCTTCACCCAGTTGGTCCAGGGCATCTTCAAGGAGTTCTTCAGCGGCAACCCGACAATAGGCACACCGAACGTCCTGACCAGTCTGCTCCGGTTCCTCACCGGCGGATCCCTTTTGGGCACAACGCCTACCAGTGTGCTGACGAACCTTGTCGATGAGGCCGTGGAGCAGGCCACCGAGGATGTCCTGCCGGATGCCGCGCAGGAGGGAAGCGAACGCCCGTCGCCGACCGACCTGCCCGATTCCAGTGCGCGGATGCTCAGCCTCGTCACCGACGAGTCGGAGGGCGAGCGGGAGCCCACCGACGAGATCAGCGACGGCGTCATCCGGGAAGTCGTGGCAGACAAGCCCGAAGACGACGTCGTCGCAGACAAGCTCGGGGACGAAACCGTCGCGCAGCCGCCCGTGGAGCAAGCGATCGTCGCCGAGAAGACCCAGCCCGAGGACGTGAAGGCCGACGAGGACGACCGTGACACCACGGTGAGTGAGACCGGATCCACCGAGACGAAGTCCGGTGAAACCAAGCCCGGTGAAACCAAGTCCAGTGACACCAGGGTCAGTGACACCCGGACCGGAGAAGCCAAGACCGGCACCGACAAGGACGGTGACACGTCGAAAAGGGGTTACAAGCCGGGTAACAAGTTCAGCCCGAACGCCGGCGCCAAGTCCGGCCCGAAGCACGCCAAGCCCGACAACGGCGAGCCGGTCAGGGCGATCCCGGGGTCGTCACCGCGACATGCCAAGCCGGACAACGACTCTCCGAACACCGGCACCGGTGGCGCGGACAGCGGCACATCCGGCGAAGGGTCCGCCAGCGCCGCGGCCTAGTTGAACGCAAGCCAGCTCGGTAATCCGCGTTCGCGCGAATCGCACAGCACCTGCCGTGTGTCACACGATCCGCGGGGCACGCCGGCGCCGGTCCACATGCCGCCGGTGTCGCGACGCAGCACGATCGACGATGAACCGCCGCCGTCGAGCAGGATCGCGGTGTCACTACCCAACCCGCGGAACAGGTCCTGGATCTGGTCAGGGGTGTAACTCCCGCCCTGGAAGACGTACATCTCGTCCTTGCCCTTGGCGTATGCCAGAGCGGTACGCGCCGCGCTCGGCCCGCCGTCGTTGAGCTGGCCGGTGTCGCCGGGCGCGAGCAGGCCGATACCGGCGACTGCGACGAATCGCACGCCCTCGTCCACCAGCCGATGCACCACCGGTGATGCCGCGTCGTAATCGTCGGGGCCGGCAGGCGGCACCACGTACGGCGCTCCGCCCACCGGAAGGATCATGGTGGACAACGCTTTCCAGTGTTCGTTGCCGCCGGACAACCCCTGTTTGCCCGCATAGGGGACGGTGCCGGTCACCGCGACGTTCGCCCTGCCCTGGCCGCGGGTGTTGTCGACGTAGGCGCCCAACGGTGAACTGCATCCGGTCGATTTCCACGAACCGCCTTGCTGGCCGCGCACGTCGAAGAAGTTGGCGTTGATCGCGATCGTCGGCTGCCCGAGCGCCTGCCAGGCCTGCAGCGGGGTGAAGATCTCCGACGCCTGCACCAACCCCTCCCCGGTGCGGGCGCGCGGATCGCGTTCACAACGCGCTTGATAACCCCTGTGGGAGTCGACCAGCAGACGCGGCGCGAGCCGTGTGGACGCGGACTTGATGATCATCAGGCGCCCGCCGCTGGCGGTCTCGTACCAGCCGCCGCTCGCGTTGAGCATCGGGGCGGGATGGCCGCCGCCGAAGTTGTAGACGAGATAGGAACCGCGGGTGTTGGCGATGGCGTTGGAGAGCATCTCGCGTGCGCCGGCGGCGTTCGCGGCGGGCGCACCCCCGGTCGTCGACAACACCGCGCACATCAACAGCGTCGCGGCCGATGCCGCGAAACGCCGGATGTTTGCTGCTGTGCTCGACACGCACGTCCCTTTCCCACCGCCGAAGATACAAACACAACAATATTCACAACTACAACACCGTCAACATAAGTCGCAGTTGCATCACAATTAGGTTGCTGGCGCGTCGCGATAGTCCGCTTCCGGTCCGACCCGATTCCCGCGGGGGTGCAATCGAGGTGGTCTCGGTTGGGAGGTGCTCGATAGCAAGAGGTATAGCAAGAGGTTAGGAATAGACCAGGACGGGCACTGTCTGCTAATGACGGCGCAGTCAGTGCCGGCAACAAAAGGAGTCACCTATGTGGACGATCATCGTCGCACTCGTCGTCGGCGCCATCCTCGGCGCATTGGCGCGCCTGATTCTGCCCGGTAAGCAGAACGTCGGTGTTCTCATCACCGTCCTACTCGGTGCCGTGGGAGCCCTGCTCGGCTCATGGATCTCCAATGCGATGTTCGGAACCGGGGACAAGATGTTCTCCCCGATCCCGTTCGTCATTGGCCTAGTGGTCGCGATCATCCTGATCGGGATCTACGTGGCGATAACCGGACGGCGCGGGACGGGAGCGCCGAGAGCGCGCTAACGCCCCGGAGGGGCCACCCGGTAGACCGCGTCGGCGTAGTCGTCGGTGACGTACACCGCGCCGTCGGGCCCGACCACCGCGGCGACCGGACGCCCCCATCGCGAGCCGTCTTCGGACTGGAACCCGCCGACCAGCGTCTGCTTGTCGGCGAGTTCTCCGTTGTGCCAGCCGAAGAACGCGACCTCGGGCGCGTACGGCGGCTCCCGGTTCCACGACCCGTGCACCCCGACCAGGGCGCCGCTGGAATACGGGGCCGGTAACGCGCCGTCGGTGAAGCTCATCCCCAGCGGGGCGGCGTGCGCGCCGAGGCTCTGCTCGATGGGCGGCAGGGCCGCACAGTCGAGGCGGCTGCCGTCGGCGTTGGTCTGCACGTCGCGGATCAACGGCAGGCGCGCGGGCCCACCGTCGGGATTGCAGAAGGGCCAGCCCAGTTCGCGGCCGGGCGTCAACCGCGCCACCGATTCCGGCGGATGCAGGCTGACGTATTCCTGGCGGACCTCCCCGGTCTGCGGGTCGGCCACGTTGTCGCGGTTGTTGACTGCGGTCCACACCGCTCCGTCCGGCGCGATCGCCAGGCCGGTCCCGTTGCGCACACCGGTCGCGAACGGCTCGGCGGGGCCGCCTCCCGGCGGGACCCGCATGATCGTGGCGCGAGGTGGATCGGCGTCGCGATCGGCGGCCGTGATGTTGCCGGTCGAGCCGATCGAGAAGTAAACGCTGCCGTCGGGGCCGATCGCGACGGACTTGAGCGCGTGCGCGTACGCGCCCTGCAGGTCCGGACTCTTCGCGTCGGGGAGGTCCGGGGCGATCGTGCGGGGATCGGTCGCCGCGCCGTCGGCGTAGGTGTAGGCATCGACCTGGTCGCTTTCGGCGACGTAGAGCGTGTCACCCGCAAATGCCAGCCCGTGCGGCTGGTCGAGTCCCGCGAGCACCCTCGATTGGCGAGGTCGCGCATCCGTGGGGTCCAGCCGCACCACCCCACCCGTGCTCGGCTGCGACACCAGCAGCGCACCGTCGGGCGCCCACGCGGCCAGCCTCGCCTTCGGGACGCGCGCCCACACCGACATCGACCACCCGGCGGGGACAAGCGCCTGGCGTGTCTCGTCGAACGGCGCCTGGGCCAGGGCCGGGTCGACGGCGACGGTCACCGGAGCCAGGCCCTGTGTCGCCTCCGCGGTGGCTGGGGGTTCACTCGGGGATGGGTCCGGCGACGGCGCGCTCCCGGGATCCGACGCGCAGCCCGTCGCCACCATCACGCCGGCTATGCAGGCAACCGCGTTACGCCGCAGCCAGACTCGCATGCATCTCCCAGACCAGGATCTCGGCGGACGTGGTGGCGGTGACGCGCTGGCCACCGGTACCTGTGAAGCGAACGGCGTCGCCCTCACCCAGGGCGCCCGCGCCCTCGAGTGTGACCTCGCCGCGGGGCACGAACAGGTGCAGATATGGGGCGTGCGGCAGTTGGACGCTGTCGCCGGCCCGCATGCGCGCTCCGTGCAGGGCGGCATAGGAGTTGCGGATGAAGATCGCGGTCTGGTCGCGGTGTTCGGGCATACCGCTGGCGATGGTGATCAGGCCGCCGCGCAGCAGTTCGTCATCGATTTCGAGTTGCTGGTAGCCGGGGTCGATCCCCGATTCGTCGGGAACGACCCACATCTGGACGAAATGCACCGGCTCACTATGGGTTTCGGCGCCCGTAAGGGTCCACGAGTCGTTCTTCTCCGAGTGCAGGATGCCGCGGCCGGCCGACATCCGTTGTGCCAGGCCGGGATAGATCAGGCCGGAGTGTCCGGTGGAGTCCTGGTGCACCAGCGACCCGCGCAACACCCAGGTCACGATCTCCATGTCCCGGTGCGGATGGGTGTCAAATCCGGCGCCCGGTTTCACGATGTCGTCGTTGTTGACGAGCAGCAAGCCGTGATGGGTGTTCTCCGGCTCGTAGTGGCTGCCGAAGGAGAACGAATGCTTGGAGTCCAGCCAGGAGATCGTGGTCCTCGCGCGGTCGTGCGCGCGGCGGATGTCGACGGTGGGGGCGGTCATGGCTTACCTCTCGCTCGGCGCCCAGCCTAGGTGGGGCTGCTGGACGCGACAACATAGATGATGTGTCATGTATTCCGTGTGGCTGATGAGGCGCGAACAAGAGGTCTGGCGTAGGTACCTGACGGTCACGAGCCGATTGCAGACCGCCATGCACCGGCAACTGCAACGCGACTGTGAGCTGTCGCTCGCGGATTACGAGGTCCTCGTCGCGCTCAACGAGCGCGGACCGCAGCGCATCAACGACCTGGCCGAGGCGCTCGGGTGGGAGCAGAGCAGGCTCTCACACCAGCTGCGACGGATGCGTGGGCGCGCGCTGCTCGAGCGCCACGGCAGCGACGACGACCGGCGCAGCGCCAGCGTCTCGATCACCGACGGTGGGCTCGTCGCGCTCAAGCGGGCGGCGCCGGGACACGCAGAACTCGTACGCAGCACGGTGTTCGAGGGGTTGACACCACAACAGTTGCGGGCGTTCGACGAGGTGCTGGCGGCGGTGCTGGACCGGCTGGCTACCAGTCCGCTTCGTCGTAGGTGACGACGCCGCGGATGTTCTTGCCGTCGAGCATGTCCGCATAACCGGAGTTGATGTCCTCGAGACGGTAGGTCCTGGTGACCATGTCGTCGATGTTCAGCAGGCCCGACTTGTACAGGCCGACCAGCTTCGGGGTCTCGATGTGCGAGCTACCGCCGCCGAAGATGTTGCCCTTCAACGTTTTCTGCAACATCGTGAACAGGAACAGGTTGAGTTTGACGTCGACGTCCATCATCGAGCCCATGCCCGTCACGACGCAGGTGCCGGTCTTGGTGGTCAGCGTCAGGGCCTCTTCGATGTACTCGCCTTTCATCTCACCGACGGCGATGATCGTCTTGTCGGCCATGACGCCGTGGGTGAGGTCGATGACGGGCGCGATCGCCTCGGCCATCGACGGGTAGACGTGCGTGGCGCCGAACTTGATCGCCTGTTCGCGCTTCCACTCGTTCGGGTCGATCGCGACGACGTTGCGGGCACCGGAGATCACCGCCCCCTGCAGTGCGCTCATGCCGATGCCGCCGACGCCGACGATCACGACGGTCTCGCCGGGATTCACCTCGGCGACGTTGGTGGCCGACCCGAAGCCCGTCGGCACCGCGCAACCCAGCAGGGCCGCCGACTCGAACGGAATGTCCTTGTCGATCTTGACGACGGAATCCTTGTGCACGGTCATGTACGGCGCGAACGTGCCGAGCAGGTTCATCGGCGAGACCTCGGTGCTGCCGGCATGAACGCGGGACGTGCCGTCGGCGATGGCCTTGCCCCCGAGCAGTACCGCGCCCCGATCGCACAGCGAGCGGTACCCCTTGAGGCATGGTGCGCATTCGCCGCATGCGGGGATGAACGCCAGGATGACGTGGTCGCCCTCCTCGAGTCCGGTGACGTTCTTACCGACCTTGGTGATGACGCCGGCGCCCTCGTGCCCGCCGAGCGCGGGCAGGCCGATCGGAGTGGCGCCGGTGGTCAGGTGATAGTCCGAGTGACACATGCCCGCGGCGTGCACGCGGATCTGAATCTCGTCGGCGACGGGATCACCGATCTCGATCTCGTCGATGCGGAACGGCGAGTTGAGCTCCCACAGCAGCGCGCCCTTGGTCTTCATGGCCGCGACTATAGAACACGTTGCAGAACAGGTGTCAACTCCGCTGTGAAGTGCGCAGATGGGGGCTTCGGTCCGTCACCGGCACAGCTGTCGTCGAGCATCGCGTGAGTCGAGCGCAGTTCGAGCGTCCCCTTCGTAATACGCTGCCCGGCGATGAGCACACCTTCGCCGCGATGGCGCGCTGTGCGTGCGTTTGCCGTTTTCGCCCTGGCGGTGGTGCTGCTGATGGCGGTCAGCCTTGCCCTTTATGCGTCCAGCAGGCACTGGGCCGAGGACGGTCTGCAGCTCGGCGACTTCGACAAGCCCGACCGGATCGATCTGACCGTGTGGGTGAACCGGGTCGACACGGAAACGACGACCGTGGCGGCCACCGTCACCGACATCGCGGCCAACGGAAAGTACGCCGGTTCAGATGGCCGTCTGAACCTGGACACCAAGCTGCTGAGCAACTCCTTCACCAACCTCTCGGTCGACCTGCCGAGCGGAGAGGCCGTTCCCGTCATCGAGCAGAAGTTCGGGATGGTCGGTATCCCGACCGACTACCCCTTCGACCGCTACAGCGCGTTCATGGCCCTCAGCATCGCGGCCGACGACGGCACCGTGCTCCCCGCGACGCTCACCGTGTTCAACAACGACTCGTTCTTCCGGGTCGCGCTGGCGCCGGATCCGGACGTCCAAGGCGACAGCGTCGACGCAGATCTCTTCCTGCATCGCAGCACCCCGACGCTGGTGTTCGCCGTGTTCGTGATGCTCCTGATGCTCGGGTTGGCCGCGGCGGCCGTCACGGCGTCCTACTACGCGCTGCGGTGGCGCAGAGGTCTTGTGCTGCCGGCCTGTTCGATGATGGCGGCGATCCTGTTCGCGCTGATCCCTCTTCGCAACGCCGTGCCCGGCGGCCCGCCGATCGGCTCGCTCATCGACTTCGCGGCGTTCTTCATCGCCGAGGGCGTCATCTCGATCGCGTTGATCACCAGCGTCGTGCTCGGCTACCGGCACGACATCGCCCATGAGCGCGCCGAAGCGACCAAGGCGGGGCTGAGCATCGACGAATACACGCTGGGCCGCAAGCCGTAGGTCAGGCCGTATCGGCCAGCCCGAAGGGGGCGAAGGTCGTGGCGTGGAACGCCACGACATGGGCGATGCCGCCGGCCGTCACGTCGAGCACGTGCAGTTGGAAGGCCTCGTGTACCCCGGTCTCCCGATTGAGCAGATACAACGCCGCCGCGGGCTGGCCGTTGGCCGTGGTCGGGATGAATCGCATATCGCCGGGACCCTCGGCCGGGCAGTGCGTCTTCGACAGAGCCACGATGTTCTCCGGGCCCTGGTACCAGCCGTCGAACGGCGGCATCTCCCATACGGCATCCGCGGTGAACAACTCGACCAGCTTGTCGATGTCGTAGCTCTCGAACGCGGCGATATAGCGCGTCAGCAGGTCTTGGGCTTCCGGCGACTCCGGCGGCCGCAGCTCGTCGTCCTGGCTCGGGCCGACGGCGTCGAGCTGCGCGCGCGCCCGTTGCAGCAGGCTGTTCACCGCCGCCGTCGACGTGCCGACCGCGTCGGCGACCTCGGACGCCTTCCACTGCAGCACATCGCGCATCACCAGGACGGCGCGCTGGCGCGGTGAAAGGTGCTGAAGTGCCGCGACGAACGCCAGCCGCACCGATTCGCGAGAGCCCACGATGACCGAGGGGTCAGCCGGGTCGTCGGCTTGGTCCGGCAGCGGCTCGAGCCACGGCACCTCCTCTCGCGCGACGATGTCGTCGAGCGGATCCGAACTCGGGGCTCCGAGACCGGTCGGCAGCGGCCTGCGCTGCCTGCTCTCCAGCGCCGTCAGGCAGGTGTTGGTGGCGATCCGGTACAACCACGTGCGCACCGACGATTTACCTTCGAAGCCTTTGTACGACTTCCACGCGCGCAGATAGGTTTCCTGCACCAGATCCTCGGCGTCGTGCAGGGAACCGGTCATCCGGTAGCAGTGCGCGAGCAGTTCACGGCGATACCGCTGGGCATCGGCCAGGAAGGCATCCTCGGCGCTGCTGTCGTCGACGTCGTGGGCCAGGACCGTCACGCCGCCGAGCTTAATCAGTGGCTCCGACAACGGATAGTCTCGCTGCGTGGCCACGACCCGCAGCGAACGCAGCTTCGACGGTATCGGCGGTGTGCGCATCGTCTACGACGTCTGGACTCCCGAGGGGGATCCGCGCGGCGTGGTCGTGCTGTGCCACGGATACGCCGAGCACGCCCGCCGGTACGACCACGTCGCGCAGCGGTTCGGCGACGCGGGTCTGCTCACCTACGCCCTCGATCTGCGCGGCCACGGCCGCTCCGGCGGCAAACGGGTTCATCTGCGCAACATCGGTGAGTACACCGGCGACTTCGCCACGTTGGTGAGGATCGCCGCCGACGAGCACCCCCGACTGCCGCGCATCGTCCTCGGCCACAGCATGGGCGGCGGCGTCGTCTTCACCTACGGCGTCGAGCACCCCGAGGACTACACCGCGATGGTGCTGTCGGGGCCGGCCGTTTACGCCCAGGACGGGGTGTCGCCGGTCATGATCACGGTCGCCAAGGTCCTCGGCGGCCTCCTGCCCGGGCTGCCCGTCGAGCAATTGCCCACCGAAGCGGTGTCGCGGGATCCCGACGTGGTGGCCGCGTACATGGCCGATCCGATGGTGCACCACGGCAAGCTCCCCGCCGGAGTCGCCAAGGCGCTGATCAAGGTCGGTGAGACGATGCCGCAACGGGCGTCCGCGCTGTCCGCGCCGCTGCTGGTGGTGCACGGCGAGCAGGACAAGCTGATCCCCGTCGCCGGCAGCCGCCATCTGCTGTCGTGTGTCGCATCGACCGACGCGCACCTGAAGGTCTATCCCGGGCTCTACCACGAGGTCTTCAACGAGCCCGAGCGTGACCTCGTGCTCGACGACGTCACCTCGTGGATCGAGGCCAAGCTTTGAAAGCGGTTGTCGCCGTTGTGCTTTCACTGATCGTCGTGCTGTCGGCATGTTCGGCGTCGGGCGATGTGCAATGGGTCGACGAGAACGTCACTTTCACCGCCGCCGGGCTGACCGTCCACGGCACTTATCGGCACGAGACCGGCGAGGGCACGGGGCCCGCCGCACTGCTGATCTCCGAGAGCGGCGCCACCGACCGCAACGGCGACAACCAGGTCGCCGGGCCGGTCGGCAACATGCGCCAACTGGCCGAACTGCTGTCGGACCGCGACGTGGCCAGCCTGCGCTACGACAAGGTCGGCACCGGCCAGACCGGCCTCGGCCCTTACGCCCAGCGCCCCACCGAGGTGGTCAGCTCGGTGTACACCACGGGCGCGAAAGCCGCGGTGCGCTTCCTGGCTGACCAGCCGCGCACCGACGACTCCCGCATCTCCGTCTACGCAGTGGGCGAAGGCACCATCCACGCGCTGACACTGGCCGGCGACACCGACGCCGAGGCTCCGAAGATCCACGCGCTCGGCCTTCTTCAGCCCCTGCCCGGCCGCTACCTCGACATCATCACCAACCGGGTACGCGCCAACGCCACTCCCGAGGCGCTGTCCGCGTGGCTGGCGGCCGTCGAGCAGGTCCGTACCACGGGGACGGTCCCCGCGCACTTGCCCGAGGGCCTCGGCGCGATGCTGAACCCGGGCAACGTCAACGCGGTCGTCGAAGCCGACAAGATCGACCCGCTGACACTGGCGGCCGCGGTGCCCGCAGCCACGCCGGTCCTGCTGACCTGTTCGGACTCCGACGCGCAGGCGTCGTGCGACTCGATCAGACCCCTCGCCGACGCACTGCGGCACACCGCGCTGACGGTTGTCGAACTCGAGGGTGTCAACCACGTGCTGCGCGACGACCCGAGCGACAACGTCGCCAACTACGCCTCCCAAGACCCGCTTTCTCCACAGGTTGTCGAAGCCCTGGACCGCTTCGTCGCCGAGCAGCCCTAACCTGGCGCCATGAGCGACGACAAGATGCTGGCCCGCATCGCCGCCCTGCTCCGTCAGGCCGAGGGCACCGACAACCCGCACGAGGCGGATGCCTTCATGGCCGCGGCGCAGCGGTTGGCCACGGCCACCTCCATCGATCTGGCGGTCGCGCGGTCGCACTCCGATCAGCGCACCAAGGCGCAGATGCCGGTGCAGCGCACGATCACGATCGGCAACGCCGGCAGCCGAGGGTTGCGGACGTATGTGCAGTTGTTCACCGTGATCGCACACGCCAACGACGTCAAATGCGACGTCGCGTCGAACTCGACGTTCGTCTACGCCTACGGCTTCCCCGAGGACATCGACGCCAGCCATGCGCTCTACGCCAGCCTGGTCATGCAGATGGTCAAGGCCTCGCAGGCCTACATCGAATCGGGTGCCCACCGCCCCACGCCCACCATCACCGCGCGGATCAACTTCCAGTTGGCGTTCGGCGCCCGCATCGGCCAGCGGCTGGTCGAGGCGCGTGAGGAGGCACGCCGGGAGGCCACGAACAGCCGCGACAGCCAGCCGGGCACCGCGATCGCGTTGCGGGACAAGGACCTCGAGCTGCGCGACTTCTACCGCGACACGTCGCAGGCCCGTGGGACGTGGCGGGCGACCAGCGCGACGGCCGGCTACTCCTCGGCCGCCCGCCGCGCGGGTGACCGCGCGGGCCGCAAGGCCAGGCTGGGGCCCAGCCCCGAACTCGCGAATGCCCGTTCCGCATTGCCCGGCAACGGACGCCGCGGCTCCGGGGAGACGTGACGCCGCGCGACACCCAACGGGCGAAGGTGTACGCCGCCGAGGAGTTCGTCCGGACGTTGTTCGACAGGACCGCCGAGCGCGGCAACCGCGTCATCGACTTCTTCGGGACCTCGTTGACGTTGCCGCCCGAGGCGCGGTTCGCCTCGGTGGAGACGGTGCAGCGATATGTCGACGACGTGCTGGCGCTGCCTGCCGTGCGGGCACGGTGGCCACGGGTGGCTCCGCTGGGTGTGCGGCCCAGGCGCGGAGCCGGCGCCGCCCACTACGAGGTCGACGACGACGGCGGTGCAGTCATCGCGGTACCCGAGGTCCAGACCCGGTGGGCGCTGCGGGAATTGGTGGTTCTGCACGAGATCGCACACCACCTGTGTGAGGTGGCGCCGTCGCACGGGCCGGAATTCGTGGCCACCTTCTGCGAGCTCGCCGACACGGTGATGGGGCCGGAGGTGGCCCACGTGCTCCGCGTGGTGTACGCCAAAGAGGGTGTGCGCTAGCGGTTTTGATCGGTGATGTCGGCGACGGCGGCGTCGATCCGGTCCCGGTCGGCCTGCAGCGACGCGCCGGCCGCGGCCGTCGCCTCGCGCAGCGCCTCGTTGAGCCGCTTCTGGACCTCCTCGACTCCCAGACCCAGCAGGCCGTCCTCGATGACGACGCCCGTAACGTTGTGATGACCGTCCAGCGTCACCCGCACCGTCTCGGATTCATCGGTGCCGGTGAAGGTTTGCGAGTTCATCCGGTGCAGCTGATCGTCCATGAGCGACTGCAATTGCTGCGCCTGCCGCAGCACGGCGGCGACGTCGGGATGCATATCCTCGGTCACGTGGCGTCTCGACTCTCGCGGTCCGCCCTGCGCCTGCGGTTGCCGACGACCGCCTCGGTCCACGGTCGGTCCTCGGTGTAGAGATCCTCGTCGGGCGCCAGCCGGGGATCGCGTCGCTTCTCCTTGCCCTGCTGGGCGCCCGCGCCGTGCGCCATCGGCGCCATACCGCCGGCCATCGCCGTACCCGCGCGGGCATCCGGCGAGGATCCCGGTGCGGCGCCCGCCGCGCCCGGCCCGGTCGGTGCGGGCGCGACCGTCTCCGCGGTCACCGGTGCCGACATCGGCGTCGCCGGCCTCCCACCGCCGCCAGCACCACCGCCTCTCCCGCCGCTTGGTCCGGCACCGCCGAGGGCGGCGGGGCGCACCCGAGGATCGGTCGCCGACGTCCGGCCGGCCGCCGCACCCCTGCCCGGGGTACCGCTGCCCGCCGATGGCGCACCACCGCCCGACGGGGCGCCACCGCCGGCTGATGCGCCTCCTCCTGCCAGGGCGCCACCTCCGGCCGGGGCAGCATCGGAGCGCGTCGCACCATCGGCCCCCTTCGGTGACCCGGTCGGGCCGTACGAGGACAGCTCACCGCCGGGCTGCGCGCCGGTAGCGCCGGTAGCGCCGGTACCGCCGGGACCGCCGACGACGGCGGAGCTGGCGGTGTCCGGGTTGGACGGCATTTCGGGTCGGACGGGTGAGAAGGTCGCGTCGCTCGCATAGTCCCGGCGTACCTCGTCGGACCGGTGCTGCAGCTCGGCCATCCGCTGCTGGATCTGCGCCATCTCACGGGAGGTCGCGACGGAGTTGCCCACGGTCGCCCGTGCCGCGAGCTCGCGCAACTGGGTCTCCAACGCCACATACTCGGTGTGGATGCCGGCGTGCTCGGCCTTCGCGGTGTCGTGTGCGGCAACGATTTTGGCCGCCGCCTCGGCGAGGTCGTGCCACCCCTCGGCCAGTTGCCGAAGCCAGCCACCGAACTCGGCCATCCGGGCGTACGCGGCGTCGGCGGCCCGACCCTCCCAGTCGCCGCTGGGCGGCCGCGGCGCGTGGTCGGAAACCCGGGTGCCGGCCAGGCCCCACTGCAGCGTGGCCGTTTTCAGCGACGCACCGTTGTCCCCGGCGACCAGGTCCGCCTGTGTCTTGTGCACGTCGCTGTAGCCGGCCGCATCGAGGGGCCGAAGTGCGCCGACCGGATGAGGAAGTGGCGGCGGCGGCGTCGTCGGGGCGGGCACCGCGATCGCTTCGATCGCTGCCCGGCGAGAAGGGTTCTCGATGGCCCGGCCGGAGGTCTCGTCGACCTCGGTGTAGGCGTCGGCGGCGATCTGCAGCATCTCGGCGATGCGTCGGTTCTCGGCCTCGGCCCACCGCTGAAACTCGAGTAGCGACTGCGCATTTGCGTTCAGATTGGCAACCGCGGCCGCCGACGACGGCAGCGCATCCGGCGGCACCACCGCTTCGGCGACGGGGTTGTGCCACTGCGTTCCGCGCATCTCTGCGGCAAGCTTGGCGAGCTCCGCCGGTTCGACCCGCTGGATCTCGCCCATCGCTACCCTTGCGCCCGCATGTCAGCCCTCGAGGACCATCTGGTAGCGGCTTTCCTCGCGCGGATTGATCAGCCGTATCGGTAGTTGGCGATGACGGGGCGTCTCGATGTAGTTGGTGCGCAACACAACCCGGCCGATGCCCGGATGCGGGCCCAGATACGTCGTCGCATGCGGCCACGCCACCTTCGCCTCGCGCCCGATCCTGGCGTTGACGTATCCGGCGAACTCGGTGAACTGCGGCGTCAGGGTGACGACCGCACCGGCCGCCGCGGACCGCACGATGAACTGGGTGAACAGTCGGGAGTCGCCGAGGTTGATGCTCACGTCGACGTCGTCGAACGGCATGTAGACGGGGTAGCGGTCGGCGGTCTCACCGACCAGTACCCCCGCCGACCCGATCGGCAGTTCGTAGTGGCGGTCGCCGACCGGGCTGATGCCGTGCAGGGCCGCCCGCTGCCCGCCGAACAGACACGAAAAGCCGCGCGGTGTAGCCGGATTGGCCAACGTGGTCAGCAGGACTGTCGAGCGGGGGGCCTCACCGGGCCGGATGCGGACCCTGGTGATCGTATGGTCGGCGCGCGCCGACCACCACACGTCCGGCCCGCCCGGCGCGGTGTAGGCCGCGGTGAACGTGCTGCGGCCCTTGATCGCCGACCACGTCTCGCGCTCGTAACTGATCTCGGTGGCCCGGTCGAGATCGTCGAAGCTGCGCGCGGGGCGGGCGTCGATTCCGTTGCCGGCCAACTGATCCGCGATCCGCGTCGCCGAAGCCACCAGGTACCGCGCCAGCCCGGCGACCCCGGACTCGCGGCGCTGCGAGGATTTGCGGGTGGACTCCGGATGGGCGCGCAGCACGATCCAGGTGCGCCGATTCGCCGGAGCCGGATACGGGCCGACGACCTGTTCGTAGAGCGAAATCAGCGTGGCGGGTGCGGTTTTGCCGACGCGATACCCCGATGACACCACGTCGGCTTCGAGGTCGGGGCAGTGTGCGGCGACGAGTTCTTCGACGAGCCGGGTGTCGACGACGTCGTCGGTGAATGCGGCGCCGTTGACGATCACCGTCGGGGTGAACGGACGCGGCACCAGCTCGACGGCGGCCACCAGGTGCTCGTCCTGCCAGCGCACGGCGACGTGATCACCCGGCATCACGGTGGCGCCCACCGCGGGTTCCGACGGCTGCTGCGGAATGTCGCGATGCCTGCGCCGCCACGCGAACACCGCGGCCACCCAACCGGTGATCCGCAACCCGCGGATGGTCACCACCGAGCCCAGCCCGATCAGCACGGCGATCGTGATTCCGAGCCACAGCAGGTTCAGTTCGGCGAACACCAGAATGGTCGCAGGGATCAACGCCGCCGCCCAGATCGCGTGGCCCGTCGTGAATCGCAGGCCGAACATGCCGAGAATCCTGTTCATCGGCGCCTCAATGCGCGCCGGGCCAGCGCGCCGAGCCCGAGCGCGGCCGCGAGCCCGGCTCCGGCGACGACCACGGCGGTGATCGGCCCGCGATCCGGCGGCGGGGTGAACACCGGGGGCGGCACCTCCTTGACCCGGTACTGCACCCGCTCCGGGCCGGCGGGCACGTCCCACGTCAACGCCGCGACCGGGTCGACGGCCCCGGCGCCGACATAGTTGTCGACACCACCGCCCGGGTGCCGCGCCGTCGCGGTGATCCGGTTCATGATCTGGGCCGGCGTGAGCGCGGGGAAGCGCTGCTTGAGCAGCGCCGCCAGACCGGAGACATAGGCCGCGGCGAACGACGTTCCGCTAATGGGGATCGGGCCGTCCTGGCCCTGCAGCGCGTTGACCGGGTTGCCGTCGTAGCCGAGCGCGACGAGGTTCTCGGCAGGCGCCGCGGCGCCCAACCACGGGCCCGACATCGAGAACGTGCTCGGCTGCCCGTTCTGGGCGATCCCGCCGACCGTCAGCACCAGCGGTGAATACCAGGCCGGGCTGACGATCGTCTGCACCTGCTTCCAGCCGCGCGGATCGGTCGGCACCGCGGGATCGGCGGGCGGGTTCTGCGCGCAATCCTGGCCGGTGTTGCCTGCGGCGACGATGATGACCGCGCCTTTGACGTTGACCGCGTAGTTGATCGCGGCGCCCAGGCTGGTCTCGTTGATCGGGCGGGTGACCTTGTAGCAGGCCGCCTCGCTGATGTTGATGACCTGAGCGCCGAGATTGGCCGCGTGCACCACCGCGCGCGCAAGACTGCGCAGCGATCCGGCGGTCTGCGTGGCGTTCGGGTCGTTGGGGTCCTGGCGTGTGCCCACCGTCTGGAACGCCTCGGAGGTCTGCCGCAGCGACAGGATGCGGGCGTCGGGCGCGACGCCGACGAAGCCGTCGTTCGGGGCGGGACGTCCGGCGATGATCGACGCGGTCAACGTGCCGTGCGCGTCGCAGTCCGACAGGCCGTTGCCGGCCTGGTCGACGAAGTCTCCGCCCGGTTCGGCGGGCACTCGCGGCGAGCCGACGACACCGGTGTCGATCACCGCGACGGTCACGCCCGCGCCCGTCGCGAACTTCTGCGCCTCGGACAACCGCAGGTAGTCATTCGCCCACGGCCGGTCGGCGAAGTTCGCATTGGGAAACACCGTCGGCGCCGAACAGACCCGGCGCTGCTCCATCGGCTGATCGGGCCCGGTCTCATCCGGCGGCACCGCGACGGGATCGATCGTCGGCGGCTCGATCGCCGTTGCCGGAGGAGCGGCGATCACTGTGAGCAGCAGCACCGCCGTCAGGATGCCGACGCGTTCGAGAGTGCGCCGCACGCGCTACCCACCTCCCCGGCGGCCGGACCGGTCGGCGGTGTGCTGCAACACCGGCAGCAAACGCAAATTTGCCCATTGCGCAGGGTAAACGCTCACGTCACGCCGATGGGCCGATTGCACGCAGCCAATCTTAAGGGGCCGCTCGGGGGAGTCTTTCCACTAATCGGTGCCCCACGGCCGCCGCGAGGGAGTGATTTCCTAGGTGACCGCGGTGTCCAGACCGTCGACGTCGAGGGTGAGCGCCCCGGCCGGGTCGGCACGGAACTTCCCGCTGCCCGCCGCCTCGGCCAACCCGCCGGTGCCCGCTGCGATCCGGACCTCCCCACTGGCCACGCCGTCGCGGTAGGCGCCGTCGTGCAGCAATACCAGGCCGCCGGTGGTGCCCGCGACGGTCCCGGTGACGTGCTCGATGCCGACGAACAGCGCGCTCTTGTCCGGCGCGTAGGCCAACAGCCATTTGGTCGTCGATGTGCCCTGGATGTCGCCCTCGTAGCGTTTGGTGACCAGGGCCTCGGTGAGCTTGGTGGCCTCGTCGCCGTCCTCGAACGGCGTCTCATCCCAGCTGGCGATCTGGAAGGTCGCCTCGATGTGTCTGCTCATGACGGGCGGATACCCGGTCACCGGACCGCGGAACCGAGAGGCCGACGGGCAGCACCCCCGGCCACTGTGATAGTCAAGGCATCACGGCCGCGTTGCGTCCGCTAGCACGTCAAACTATAGTCTGGACACATGTCCAGAAGGTTCGGAGTTGTTGCGTGACACGATTTGTCCAGCTCACCGGCCCTGGATTCAACCGCTTCTGCGCGTCGTCTTGAGTTGAACATGCGCATCGCCCTTCTGTCGTACCGGAGCAAGACCCACTGCGGTGGGCAAGGCGTCTACGTCCGCTACCTGTCCCGTGGCCTCGCCGATTTGGGTCACGAGGTCGAGGTGTTCTCGGGTCAGCCCTATCCGGAGGAACTCGATCCGCGCGTTCGGCTGACCGAGGTGCCCAGCCTGGATCTCTACAGGGAACCCGACCCGTTCCGGGTCCCGTGGCCCAACGAGATCAAGACGTCGATCGACCTGCTCGAACTGCTGACCACCTGGACGGCGGGCTTCCCCGAACCGCGCACGTTCAGCCTGCGCGCCGCGCGGGTGCTCGCCGAACGCCGCCACGAGTTCGACGTCGTACACGACAACCAGTGCCTGGGCACCGGGCTGCGCAAGATCTCCGGACTCGGCCTCCCGGTGGTCGCCACCGTGCATCACCCGATCACCCGCGACAAGGTGGTCGACGTCGCCGCCGCCAAATGGTGGCGCAAACCGCTGGTCCGGCGGTGGTACGGGTTTGCCGAGATGCAGAAGCAGGTGGCTTGCGAGATCCCCGAACTGCTGACCGTGTCGTCGACCTCGGCGGCCGACATCGCCGAGGATTTCGGTGTCGCCCCCAGCCAGCTGCACGTCGTGCCGCTGGGGGTGGACACCGCGATGTTCAAGCCCGCCGAGCGACGGGTGCGCAACCGCATCATCGCGATCGCCAGCGCCGACGTTCCGCTCAAGGGCGTCAGGCACCTGCTGCACGCGGTGGCCCGGCTGCGCGTGGAACGCGATCTCGAACTGCAGCTGGTCGCCAAGCTCGAACCGAACGGTCCCACCGAGAAGCTGATCGCCGAGCTCGGCATCTCCGATATCGTGCACAGCTCGAGCGGGTTGTCCGACGGCGAACTGGCCGACCTGTTGGCTTCGGCCGAAGTGGCGTGCATCCCTTCGCTTTACGAAGGTTTCTCGTTGCCTGCGGTGGAGGCCATGGCCAGCGGCACGCCCATCGTGGCCAGCCGCGCCGGCGCGCTGCCCGAGGTGGTGGGCGCCGACGGAGATTGCGCCCGGCTGGTCAAGCCCGCCGACGTCGACGAATTGACCGCGGTGCTCGGCGAGCTGCTCGACTCGCCGCGTGAGCTGGCCCGCCTCGGCGCGAACGGCCGCAAGCGCGCGGTGGAGGTGTTCAGCTGGCAATCGGTTGCGGCGCAGACGGTTGCGGTCTACGAGAAGGCGCGTGAACGGGTGGGCACATGCTGACGGTCGACTTCGACCTGCTCGGTGTCGGCGCGGGCACGAAGGTGATCGACGTGGGCTGCGGCGCGGGACGGCACAGCTTCGAGGCCTTCCGGCGCGGCGCGGACGTCGTCGCGTTCGACCAGAGCGCCGCCGACCTCAACGACGTCGACGAGATCCTGACCGCCATGCGCGAACAGGGCGAGGCGCCGGCGACGGCCAAGGCCGAGGCTGTCAAGGGCGATGCGCTCGATCTGCCTTATGCCGACGGCACTTTCGACTGCGTGATCGCCTCGGAGATCCTCGAGCACGTGCCCGAGGACGAGAAGGCGATCGCCGAGCTGGTTCGGGTGCTCAAGCCCGGCGGAACGCTCGCCGTCACGGTGCCGCGGTGGCTGCCCGAGAAGCTCTGCTGGGTGTTGTCCGACGAATATCACGCCAACGAGGGCGGCCACGTGCGGATTTATCACGCCGACCGGTTGCGGGACAAGGTGCTCGCCCATGGCCTGCGGCTCGAGCGCACGCATCATGCGCACGCACTGCACTCACCGTACTGGTGGCTCAAATGCGCGGTGGGAACCGAGAATTCGGATCACCTGGCGGTAAAGGCGTACCACCGGATGCTGGTGTGGGACATGATGAGCCGTCCATGGCTGACCAGGACGACCGAGTCGCTGCTCAACCCGCTGATCGGTAAGAGCGTCGCGTTGTACTTCACCAAACCGGTGGGCGCCGGTGCTGACGCCTAAGCTCGAAGGCGTCCCGGGTGTCCCCGGGGTGCTGACACCCGAACAGTGCCGCCAGACCGCGAAATCGATTGCCGCCACCCAGGAGTCCTCGGGTGCGCTGCCGTGGTTCGACGGTGGCCACACCGATCCGTGGGATCACATCGAGAACGCGATGGCGCTGACCGTCGCCGGATTGCTGGAACCCGCCCGCGCGGCGTTCGAGTGGTCGCGCACCCACCAGCGCCCCGACGGATCGTGGCCAATCCAGTTGCGCAACGGCGTGATCGAAGACGCCAACAGCGACAGCAACTTCTGCGCCTACATCGCCACCGGCGTCTGGCACCACGTGCTGGTCACCGGTGACCGGCGGTTCGCGGAGACGATGTGGCCGGTGGTCACCAAGGCGATCGACTTCGTACTCGGCATGCAGCTCAGTGGCGGTGAGATCGCCTGGGCGAGAAGCCCTTCGGCCATCGAATCCGAGGCTCTGCTGACGGGGTGCGCCAGCATCTATCACAGCATCCGGTGTGCGCTCGCGCTCGCGGATTACTTCGACGACCCGCAGCCGGAATGGGAGGTCGCGGTCGGTCGGCTCGGCCATGCGATCGCCCACCATCCCGAGGCGTTCACGGTCAAGGACCGCTGGTCGATGGAGTGGTACTACCCGGTGCTCACCGGTGCGGTGCGCGGTGCCGCAGCCAGAGAGCGGATCGACGAGCGGTGGCACGACTTCGTCGTCCCCGGACTGGGTATCCGGTGCGTCGACGACCGGCCGTGGGTGACCGGCGCCGAAACCTGTGAGCTGGTATTGGCGTTGGATGCGATGGGCGATCCGGTACGCGCCAGAGAGCAGTTCGCCGCGATGCACCATCTGCGCGAGGACGACGGTTCCTACTGGACGGGTCTGGTGTTCGCCGATGGCAAGCGCTGGCCGGAGGAACGCACGACGTGGACCGGTGCGGCGATGATTCTGGCCGCCGACGCGCTGTCGTCGACGTCGGCCGCCAGCGGGATCTTCCGCGGGACGGACCTTCCGCGCGGTCTTGAAGGCGAGTACGACTGCGAGTGCGCGACCAGCGACCGCTAGTCACAGCGGCTGGCCGGCAGCGCCGTCCGTGCGTTCGAGCACCCGCATGGATCCCGTTGCCGAAACCTCGCGAAACTGGTTGGTGTCCAACGCCCGCTGGTAGATGTGGAACGGCGCCTGCCCGCCCTCGTCGGGGTTGGGGAACACGTCGTGGATGACGAGCGCTCCGCCCACCTCCACCCACCTGGCCCAGCCGTCGAAGTCGCGCTGTGCGGCTTCCTCGGTGTGACCGCCGTCGATGAACAAGAGGCGCAACGGAGTTCGCCATCCCCGCGCCACCACCGGCGACCGGCCGACGATCGCGACGACGTGGTCGTCGAGGCCGGCGGAGTCGAGGGTGTGCCGCGCCGTCGGCAAGGTGTCGAAGAGGCCGGTGACGGGATCGACCAGCGACTCGTCGTGGTACTCCCAGCCGGGCTGGTGTTCTTCGGAACCGTGGTGGTGGTCGACGGTGTAGAGCACGCCGCCGGTCTGCTGTGCGGCGGCGCCGAGCAGCACGGTGGACTTGCCGCAGTACGTGCCGATCTCGACGCCGATACCGTCGCCGAGGTATTTCACGGCCGCGTCGAACAGGGCCCGGCCCTCATCGGCGGGCATGAATCCGATGACCTGCTCGGCCAGGGCGAAGAGTTCGTCTGTGGTGCGCATCGGTACGAACCTACTCGGCGCGAATCGTTGCTGGTGCAGGGGTGTTGTAGTAGCGTCCGGACATGTGTCCGACACGGCCATGGAGTCGACTCGGCGCCGCCTGACCGCCAAGCAGGCCGACACCGTCGACCGCCTCGGCCGCGCCGCAGTCGCACTCCTGCACCGCGAGGGCTTCGCCGGTCTCACGGTGCGCCGCGTGGCCGCCGACGCGGGCGTCGGGGCGGCCACCGCCTACACCTACTTCTCCTCCAAGGAACACCTTGTCGCCGAGGTCTTCTGGCGCAGGCTCGCGGCGTCTCCGCCGGCGGCGCACGAGTCGGACGACCCCGCCGCCCGGGTCATCGAGGTGCTGCGCCACATCGCCTTGCTGGTCGCCGACGAGCCCGCCTTCGCCGGTGCGGTGACGACGGCGCTGCTGGGTCGCGACCCCGACGTCGAGGTGCTGCGGGGCCGCATCGGCCGAGAGATCCGCGACCGGCTGGCCGCGGCGTTGGGCGCCGACACCGAGCCCGACATCATCGACACGTTGGAGATGCTGTACTCCGGCGCGCTGGTGCGCGCGGGTATGGGATATGCGTCCTACATGGAAATCGCGGAGCGACTGGAGAAATCGGCGCGGCTGATCCTGAACTGACCCTCAGCGCGAACCGAGGATCGCCACCGCCGCGGTGATGGCCGGCTCGATGATGCCGCGCAGATCGTGGCCGTCCTCGACGAAGAGCGCGGTCAGCTCCCGCAGGCCGCCCAGGATGATGAGCGCCAGGGGACGCGAAATCGGAGTCAGCTGGGCGCGATGGAAGCCGGGGGTGCTGCTGATGTCGACCAGCATGTCGGTGAAATGCTCCATGGCCTCCCGATGCAGCGGATGCGCGACGGCGCCCAGTGCGGGCGCCTCGCGGATCCACGCCAACGTGATGGCCGGTCGCGCCGCGATGTGGTCGACGTAAGCGGTCACCGCCGAGCGGATCTGGGCCCGCCAGTCGGCGTCGGGGTCCGCCGCTGCGCGGACGCCGGCGATCATTGTCTCGTTGTTGCGCCGCAGCAGTTCGATCAGGCATTCCTCTTTGCTCGCGAACTGTTCGTAGAAGGTGCGCTTCGAGGTTTTCGCCTGCCGCACGATGTCGGCGACAGTGGTGTCGCGATAGCCGCGCTGCGTGATCGAGGCGGCCATGCCGTCGAGCAGGCGGTCGCGGAACGCGCCGTCGGCCGCGGTATGCGCGCCGTTGTCCAGCGCAGTGGTCATACCGCCCTCCTCGACAGCCTTGCGTCTGCTGGTACCAAGCGGTACCGTACTACACGAACCTGCGGTACATCGTAGTACCGGGGAACTGGCTGGGAGCGTCATGAGCGAAGCTGTGGTCGTCGATAAGCCTGTCCGCGCCGCGGCGTCGCCTGCCGCGGTCAACCTGCCGCCGAAGGCGCCGATCCCCAAGCCGCTGCTGGGCCTGGCCTTCGCGGTGTCCCGGCGCTGGACCGTCGCCCAGTTCGCCCGCCGCTACGGCCCGGTTTTCACGATGAACGTTCCGGTCTTCGGGCGCACGGTCGTCGTCGGCGACCCGCAACTGGCCAAGCAGATGTTCATGGCCAACACCGACGACGTCGGCAACATCCAGCCCAACCTGTCGCGGGTGCTCGGCCCCGGTTCGGTGTTCGCGCTCGACGGATCCGAACACCGGCGCCGACGGCGACTGCTGACACCGCCCTTCCACGGCAAGAGCGTCAAGAACTACGAGGCGATCTTCGAAGAGGAGACGCTGCGCGAATCGGCGAACTGGCCTGAGGGCCAAGCGTTTCCGACTCTGGAACCGATGATGCGGATCACCCTCAACGCGATCCTGCGCGCGGTGTTCGGCGCCGATGGAGAGCAACTGGACGATCTGCGGCGCATCATTCCGCCCTGGGTGACGCTCGGCTCGCGGCTGGCGTCGTTGCCCGCGCCGTCACGCACGTACGGTCGGTTCAGCCCGTGGGGGCGACTTGCCGAGTACCGCAAACAGTACGACCGGGCCATCGACAAGTTGATCGACCGCGTGACGGCCGACCCCGGCTTCCACGAGCGGACAGACGTTCTCGCCCTGTTGCTCGGCAGCACCTACGAGGACGGTACCGCGATGTCGCGCAAGGACATCGGCGACGAACTGCTGACCCTCCTGGCCGCCGGACACGAGACCACCGCCTCGACCCTGGCATGGGCGTTCGAGCGGATCACCCGCCACCCCGACGTCCTGGACAGGCTGGTGTCCGAGGCGCAGACCGACGACAACGACTACCGCCAGGCCGTCCTCGCCGAGGTGCAGCGGTCACGCACCGTGATCGACTTCGCGGGCAGGCACGTCTACTCACCAACCTTCGAGTTGGGTGAATGGGTTGTGCCGCAGGGCTATACGATGCTGGCAAGCATCTCGCTGATGCACGACAGGGCGGCCGAGTTTCCCGACCCCGAGCGCTTCGACCCGCAGCGCTTCCTCGACGAGCGGCCGTCCACCTTCGCCTTCATCCCATTCGGCGGCGGCACCCGCAGGTGTGTCGGCGCCGTGTTCGCCAACGTCGAGATGGATATGGTACTGCGAACGGTATTGCGCCAGTTCGTGATCGACACCACCGCAGCGCCCGCGGAGAAGACGCATTCGCGCGGCGTGGCCTACACCCCGAAGGACGGCGGCCGCATCGTGGTGCACCGCCGCAAGACACCGCTCGCGCAGGAGGAGCCGAGGAACCGATGACGAACGCGACCGCCACCGATCAGCACGCCCCGGTCACGCCCGGCAAGTTGCCGCCGGCGGTACCGCTGCCCAAACCCGTTCAGATGGTGCTGATGGCGGGATTCCGCCGCTGGTTCCTCGGAAAGGCGCTCAAGCGATACGGTCCGGTGTTCGCGATCAACGTGCCGTTCTTCGGCCGCAGCGTGGTGATCGCCGATCCCGCGCTGATCCGGACGGTATATCTGGCGAGCACCGACGACCT
Organism: Mycobacterium sp. GA-1199; assembly: GCF_001500045.1. GTDB lineage: Bacteria > Actinomycetota > Actinomycetes > Mycobacteriales > Mycobacteriaceae > Mycobacterium. The sequence continues at coordinate 49,694 of NZ_LQIX01000015.1, read as the reverse complement.
GATCAACGTGCAGCCGAACCTGTCCCGGATATTCGGCCCCGGTTCGGTGTTCGCGCTCGACGGTGTCGAGCACCGCAAGCGTCGCAAGCTGCTCGCACCGCCGTTCCACGGCCAGAGCATCAAGAACTACGAGAAGATCATCGAGGAGGAGACGCTTCGCGAGACCGCGACCTGGCCCGAGGGCGTCGAGTTCGCGACGCTCGAACCGATGAACCGGGTCACGCTGAATGTCATCCTGCGCACCGTGTTCGGCGCCGACGGGGCCGAACTCGACTATCTGCGCGAGATCATCCCGCCCTGGGCCAAGCTCGGTTCGCGCATGGCGACGTTGCCCGAACCGCCGTTCAAGACGGGCCCGTTCAGCCCCTGGGGCCGCCTGGAGACGTTCCGGCGCAACTTCGACCGCACCGTCTTCGCGCTGATCGAGAAGGCCGAAAAGGATCCCGCCCGCGAGGAGCGCACCGACATCCTGGCGCTGCTACTGGGCAGCACCTACGAGGACGGCACCCCGATGTCGCACCAGGACATCTCCGACGAGCTGCTCACCCTCCTCGGCGCCGGCCACGAGACGACGGCGTCGACGCTCGGTTGGGCGTTCGAGCGCTTGCGCCGCCACCCCGCGGTGCTTGCCAAGCTGGTCGAGGAGAACGACGCCGGCGGCAACGAGTACCGCCAGGCCTTCATCAACGAGTTGCAGCGCAACCGGACCGTGATCGACTTCTCCGGACGCCACGTCCTGGCACCGTATTTCGACGCCGGCGAGTGGCGCATCCCGCACGGTTACACCGTGATGGTCGCGCTGGCGAACATGCACGCCAATCCGGACGTGTTCCCGGACCCCGAACGTTTCGACCCGGACCGGTTCCTGGGCAAGCGCCCGCCGACGGCGTGGGTGCCGTTCGGCGGCGGGACCCGCCGATGCATCGGCGCCGCGTTCGCCAATGTCGAGATGGACGTCGTTCTGCGAACGGTGTTGCGCCACTTCGTGATCGAGACCGATGACGCACCCGACGAAAAGGTGCACTTCCGCGGCATCGCGTTCACCCCGAAGGACGGCGGCCGCGTCGTGGTGCGCCACCGCACCTAGCGCGCTACCGGTTGGCGGTTTCGCGCTTGGGCAGTTTCCAGCCCGGGCGCGGGAAATGACAGGTGTAACCGCTCGGGTAGCGCTCCAGGTAATCCTGGTGCTCGGGTTCGGCCTCCCAGAAGTCGGATGCCGGGGTCACCTCGGTGACGACCTTGCCCGGCCACAGCCCCGACGCGTCGACGTCGGCGATGGTGTCCAGTGCGACGCCCTTCTGTTCGTCGTCGAGGTAGAAGATCGCCGACCGGTAGCTGGTGCCGACGTCGTTGCCCTGGCGGTTCTTCGTGGTCGGGTCGTGAATCTGGAAGAAGAACTCCAACAACGCGCGGTAGTCGGTCTGCGCGGGGTCGTAGACGATCTCGATCGCCTCGGCATGGCCGGGGTGGTTGCGGTAGGTGGGGTTGGCGTTCTCGCCGCCGGTGTAGCCGACGCGCGTCGACACCACCCCCGGTTGCTTACGGATCAGATCCTGCATTCCCCAGAAGCAACCGCCCGCCAGGATCGCCGTTTTCTTTTCACTCATGCCTGCGCCTCCTCATTCACGAACAGCTTCTTGTAATCGCCATACCCCTCGGCCTCGAGGTCGTCGAGGTGGATGAACCTCAGCGAAGCGGAGTTGATGCAGTAGCGCAACCCACCCTCGGAGCGGGGGCCGTCGGTGAAGACGTGGCCGAGGTGGCTGTCGCCGTGCGCCGAGCGCACTTCGGTGCGGATCATCAGGTGGGAGAAGTCGCGCTTCTCGACGACGTTGGTCGTTTCGATCGGACGGGTGAAGCTGGGCCACCCCGTTCCGCTGTCGAACTTGTCCACCGATGCGAACAGCGGCTCGCCTGAGACCACGTCGACGTAGATGCCCGGCTCGTGGTTGTCCCAGTACTCGCCGGTGAACGGCCGCTCGGTGCCGTTGCGCTGCGTGACCTGGTACTGCTCCGGCGACAAGGCGTTCACCGCGGCCGGATTCTTGTGGTATTGCTTTGCCATAGTGCCTGTATAACCGTCGAACCGACCGCCGTGTTCCTGCCGCCGATTACGGTTGTGTGATGCGCACACTCCTCGCTGCGATGGCCGCTGTGCTGGCCGTGTGGGCGGCCCCGGCGGCGTCGGCGCAGACGGCGGTGCTGCCTGAGCGGCCGGGCTATCCGGGCCTGCTGTTCATAGACAATCCCGCGATCGTCGACCCGCATCCGATGCGCGCCGAGTCGTTCAACCGCGTCGCCGGGGACCGCGCCGTCGGGGTGCACTTCACCACCGGCACCCCACAGTGCTACGGCGTGTCCGCGAGGGTGCAGGAGACGCCCGAGACCGTCACCGTCGAACTCTTCGGCGGCACACTGCCCGAGGCCGTGGACCGGCCCTGCATCATGATCGCGGTGGCGGGGATTTTGGACGTCCCGCTGCAGAATCCGCTGGGTAGCCGCCAGGTGCTCACCGCGCTCCCTCGACAAGCTGGGTAGAACGTGTTCTAGTTCTGGTGTGACGGGCAGCACCTTCAGCCGCGAGGAACTCGCCGCGGCGTTCCAACAGTTCGAGGCGACGGTCGACCGCGCCGCGCAGACCCGTGACTGGGATCCCTGGGTCGACCAGTACACCGACGACGTCGTTTACGTCGAGCACGCGGCAGGCACCATGCGCGGCCGCGAACAGGTGCGCCCTTGGATCTGGAAGACGATGGAGTCGTTTCCCGGTAGCTACATGACGTCGTTCCCGTCGCTGTGGACCGTGATCGACGAGGCGACCGGCCGGATCATCTGCGAGCTCGACAACCCGATGCGCGACCCCGGCGACGGCACCGTCGTCAGCGCGACCAACATCTCGATCGTCACCTACGCCGGTGACGGGCTGTGGCGTCGGCAGGAGGACATCTACAACCCGCTGCGGTTCGTCAAGGCGGCGGTGAAATGGTGCCGCAAAGCAGCCGAACTCGGCACGCTGCCGCCCGAGGCCGAGGAGTGGATGAAGCAGTACGGAGGAGACAAGTGAGCAAGCTGGTCATCGGCGCCAACGGCTTCCTCGGTTCCCACGTCACCCGGCAGCTGGTGGCCGACGGCCACGACGTCCGAGTCATGGTGCGCCCCAACGCGAACACCAAGGGCATCGACGATCTTCCGGTCGAGCGTTTCCTCGGCGACATCTGGTACAACGACACGCTGCGTGCGGCTATGACCGGAGTCGACGACGTGTACTACTGCGTCGTCGACACCCGCGGCTGGCTGAAAGACCCGACGCCGCTGTTCTATACGAACGTCGAGGGCACCCGGAACGTGCTCGAGGTCGCCAAGGACATGCGCCTGCGGCGGTTCGTCTACACCAGCAGCTATGTCACGGTCGGTCGCAGGCGCGGGCACGTCGCTACCGAGGACGACGTGATCGTCGACAAGGGTCTGACGCCGTATGTGCGCTCACGGGTGCAGGCCGAGACGCTGGTGCTGCGGTATGCGCGCGAGCACGGCCTGCCCGCGGTGGCGATGTGCGTGTCGACGACGTACGGCGGCGGCGACTGGGGCCGCACCCCGCACGGCGCGATCATCGCGGGGGCGGCGTTCGGCAAGCTGCCCTTCGTGATGCGCGGAATCGAGCTTGAGGCCGTCGGTGTCGACGACGCCGCGCGTGCCATGTTGCTGGCCGCCGAACGCGGCCGTGTCGGTGAGCGGTATTTGATCTCGGAGAAGATGATCAGCAACGCGGAGGTGGTGCGCATCGCGGCCGAAGCCGCCGGGATGCCTGCGCCGACGAAGTCGATCCCGCTGCCGGTCTCATATGCGATGGCCGCCCTCGGCACCGCCAAGGCGCGGCTGACGGGTAAGGACGAGAAGTTCTCGCTCGGCTCGCTGCGACTGATGCGCGCGGAAGCGCCGGTGGATTGCAGTAAAGCTCGGCGCGAACTGGGTTGGCGGCCAAGGCCTGTCGAGGAGTCGATCCGTGAGGCGGCGAGGTTCTGGGCGGGGCTGCGGGATGCGCGGCGCACGAGCAGGGCCGGCTAGCTCGCGAGGAGAGATGCCCGACAAGCTGCACGTCGATTTGTCCGGTGCGCCGCAGACCATGCTCGCGACGTTCTACGCCAAGGCGCTGGACGCCGACCTGCCGAAACCGATTCTGGGGGATCGGTTCGCCAGGGACATCGTCGGGCGCATCGACTTCGACTGGTCGAAAACGTCGATCACACCGGCCACTTCGGCGTCGGTGACCACCCGTAGCGCGCACTTCGACAGGTGGACGCGCCAGTTCCTGGCCGTGCATTCGCGGGCGGTCGTGTTGCACCTCGGGTGCGGGCTGGACGCGCGGGCAGTCCGGATCGATCCCGGGCCGGGGGTCGACTGGTTCGACATCGACTACCCGGAGGTGGCCGATCTGCGCACGCAGCTCTATCCGCCTCGCGACCACTATCGGGTGATCGGCGCCTCGGTCACCGACGTGTCGTGGCTGTCTGAGATTCCCTCGGATCGACCCGTTTTGATGATCGCCGAGGGCCTGACCATGTATCTGACCGAATCCGACGGTGTGGCACTGCTGCGACGAGTTGTCGACGGGTTCCCCTGCGGTGAACTGCAATTCGACGCGTTCAGCCAGCTCGGCATCCGGTCGCAGTTCCTGAACGCGGTGGTGCGGCGCGCGGGGGCGACGCTGCACTGGGGGATCGACGGTCCGGAGGACATCGCCACGGCGGTGCCCGGCGTGCGGTTGCTGGCGTGGGTGTCACCGTTCGACTCCCCGACGTTTCGCGACGTCGCGTGGTACTACCGGGCGCTGGGTAAGGCGATGTCGGTGGTGCCGTCGCTGCGGTATATGGCGCAGTATCATCGCTGGGCCTTCTGAGCGTTGTGTCTAGCGGACGTTGAGCTCGGCGATCACCTCGGCGTACAAGCGCGCCTTGATCGTGCCGAACACCGGGCCGGCTTTGGCGGCCAAAGCTGCTGCCCGCTCAACCGCCGCGTCGAGGACTTCACCCTCCCCGGCGGCGGCCGCGACAATCCCGGCCGCGCGGGCCTCTTCGCCGCCGTACCGTCGCGCGGTGGTCATCGCCTCGTGTGCGGTCGCGATCGGCAGTCGGGCCCGGATGAGCGCGTTCATGCCGCCCGTGAACGGGATACCGAGGTCGACCTCCGGGAGGCAGAAGAAGCCGCGATCGGCGCGCATGACGATCTGGTCGTGGGCGAGCGCCAGCATCGCGCCCGCGGCGAACGCGTGTCCCTGCACCGCGGCGATGATCGGCGCCGGAAACGCCACCACGCGTGCCAACAGCGCGTGCACGTCGGCGAGGTTGGCTTCAGCCGCATCGGGATTGGCCGCCATGAAGTCCAGGTCCAGACCGTTGGAGTAGAACTTGCCGCTGCCCGTGGTGACGACGGCCCTCGGCCCATCGGCGGCCTCCACCTCGTCGAGTGCGGAGTTGATCGCTGCCAGCCGGTCAGGGTGGAAGCGGTTCTCATCCTCGCCGAGGGTCAAGACGTACACCGCGCCGCGCTTGTCCAGATCGCTCATCAACCGATTACACCACCTACTCAGGAATCGGATCGCGCCTCATCGAGCAGACACCCGCGATAACGTATCTCGCTCAGAACGGTGCGGGGTCGGCGTTGCGTGCCCGCTCAGCCTTGATCCGTGCGGCGAAGTCGGCGGCCCGCGTTCGTTTTCGCTTCGGCATCTTCGCCGTGCGATCAACCTGCGACGGCGAAACCGCCGATGGTGGTGGAAGGTTGGCGGTGGTGGTGTCCCAATCGAAGAACAACTTGCTGCCGGGTGTCGTGGTATAGGTCCTGCCGCTCGGTGATTTCCAGATCACCGTGCCGTCGGGCAGCTGAACATCGAGCCACCCATCGAACGTCTTCATCATGTGGTGCTTGCGGCACAGGCATTTGAGGTTCGACGGATGCGTGGGCCCGAGCGGCCACGGGGTCGTGTGGTCGATGTCGCAAAGGTCGGCGGGCACGTCGCATCCCGGTGCGCGACAGTACATATCACGCATTCGCACGAACTCGGCCAGCGCCGTCGACGGCTGGTATCGCGCCTCGGCGTCGGGCCTGGGTGTCTTGACCGGACGCACCTTCGCGCCGCGGCCGATCAGCCAGGGCAGCAGTGAGGTGGGCAGGGCACCGTGGCCCAGCAGTACCGCGGTGCCTCGCTTCTCGGCGCCTTGCGAGTCGGCCTGAGGTGGGGTAGTGCCTTCTGCGGCAGTGCTGTCCGCGGCGCGTTCTGCGTCCGCCTGAGGCGGGGCGGCGCCGTCCGTGTCTCCTTCGGTTGCAGGGGGAGCGTCGTTACCTGCTGCAGCAGCGGCGTTCTCGATCGCGTCTTGGTCGGCGATCACGTGGACGACGACGTTCGACGTTTGCGGAGCGGCCGCGGCGCACGTCGGTGATCCGCATGCGCAACCCAACCGGTCTTGGTTGGCGGCCAACGCGCCGATAGCGTCGGCTCGCCGCTCGCCCATGCTGCGCGGATCGTTGTCGCACAACCCCTGCATCATCTCGGCGAGGCGGAGTTTGAGGACAGCGGCATCGGTGACCAACAGCCTGCCCCACACCGAAGCGGTGCCGGCCGGGTCATCGACATCACCGATGTGGAAATCCCGGGTGCGCGCCGTCGACCGACTTCTCCGCACCGCTTCTGGGTCGAACTTGTCGACGAGCGCGTCGATGGCCTCGTCCAACCGCTGCTCGGACAAAGGACCCAACCGAGACGCCCGTTTCGCAAGCGCCGTGTCGATGAGCGCCAACGCCTCAGGATCCTGGACAAGTTGGGTGCGCCAAGTGATCGCCGAGACGATCCGCGCACCGATTCCGCCCCGTTCGAACAGCGCGGCCACCTGTGGCAGCCGCTCGCGCAACGCCTCCGCGATCCGCATCTGCCCGGACGCGCGTCGATGCCCGATTGTCATCGCCGCGGCCACCTCGGCGGCGACACTGTCCCACGGGTCGAACGCACACAGACTGCGTTCGTCATCCTCGCTGACCTTGCGCCGGATCAGCTCCGCGATGGCCGCGAACCGGCGCGCCGCGGCCTCGGCCTCCGCACGCGCACCGTCGGCGATGGCGGCGACCAGAGCGGCGTCGTCCACCTCCGCGAACTGCGATCCGAACATGTGTTCGAGTATGTCACGGGGGTATGACACGTCCGGAATCCAGCCGCCAACTCGAACGTTGGCCATGACATGAGCGATCGACCCGTACTTGAGCCCACCGCGGAACACCCGATCACCGTCGCGCCGACCGGCAGACACGTCACCGCCCGGGTGAACGGCGAGATCGTCGCCGACACCGACCGGGCGTTGACGCTGCAGGAGTCGACGTACCCGGCCGTGCAGTACATCCCGTTCGCCGACGTCGTCCAAGACAAACTCAGGCCCAGCGACACCCAGACGTACTGCCCGTTCAAGGGCGACGCAGCCTACTTCCACGTGGTGACCGAGGCCGGCACCGTCGTCGAGGACGCCATCTGGACCTATGAGAAGCCCTACCCGGCAGTCGCCCCCATCGCCGGGCATGTCGCGTTCTACCCGGACAAAGCGGAGATCGTCGTGGCTCAGGCATAACCTTGGCCGGTGCACACCTCGGTCAGCGTCGCCTTCGACGGCCCGGTCAGCCCTGCGTTGACGCTGGCGCCGCTGCGGCGTGGCCGAACGGACCCCTGCTATTACGACGCTCACGATGGCGCCATCTGGCGCACCAGCCTGATGCGCAGCGGGCCGGTCGCCGCGCGTCTCACCAAATCGGCACCCGACACCGTCGACTGTGAAGCATGGGGTGACGGCGCGACAGAATTCGCCGAGACCCTGCCCGCCCTGCTCGGCGCGTACGACGACAGCGTCGGTTTCGTACCCACCGAACCGACCATCGCCGCCGCGCATCGACGCGTCCGGCATCTGCGGCTGGGCCGCACCGACCGCGTGCTCGAAGCGCTGATTCCCGCGGTGCTCGAACAGCGGGTCTACGGCAAGGACGCTCGCCGCGCTTGGCGGCTGCTCGTCACCAAGTACGGAGCGCCCGCGCCCGGACCGGCGCCCGCGCACATGCGGGTTCCGCCTCCCGGTGAGGTCTGGTGCCGCATTCCGTCGTGGGAGTTCCACCGCGCCAACGTCGATCCCCGCCGGGCACGCACAGTCGTCGTGTGCGCGCAACGCGCCGACTCCCTGGAACGGCTTGGCGCCCGGTCACCGGCCAAGGCCCGCGTCGCGATGGCGTCGCTTCCGGGAGTCGGTGAGTGGACCGCCGCGGAGACCAGTCAGCGCGCATTCGGTGACGCGGACGCTCTCTCGGTCGGCGACTATCACCTGGCGAAGATGGTCGGTTGGAGCCTCCTGGGACATCCGATCGATGATCCCGCGATGGTCGAGTTGCTCGAACCGCTTCGGCCTCACCGTCACCGCGCGGTGCGGTTGTTGGAGGTGAGCGGGCTTGCGGTGTTGCCACGATTCGGGCCGCGCATGGCGATCCCGAATCTGATCGAGATGTGACGCCGCCGACGCGGTGGATTACCGCACCAATGCAGCGGGTAGTCGAAGCGACGACACCCTATGCGTGCAAAGGAGCTTCCATGCCTAGATCCAATTACACAGTCCCCGGCATGACTGACAAAGACGCCACGAAGGTCGCCGAACTTCTGCAGAAGCAGTTGAGCCGGTACAACGATCTTCACCTGACCCTCAAGCACATCCACTGGAATGTGGTGGGCCCGAACTTCATCGGCGTGCACGAGATGATCGATCCGCAGGTCGAGTTGGTGCGCGGTTATGCCGACGAGGTCGCCGAACGGATCGCCACCCTCGGCTTCTCGCCGAAGGGCACGCCCGGCGCGATCATCGAGGACCGCAGCTGGGATGACTACTCGCTCGATCGCGATACCGTGCAGGCGCACCTCGCTGCGCTCGACCTCGTCTACGACGGGATCATCGAAGACACCCGTCAGAACATCGAAGAGGCCGAGGACGCCGACCCGGTGACCGAGGACATCCTGATCGGCCACGCCGCCGAACTCGAGAAGTTCCAGTGGTTCGTGCGCGCACACCTGGAGAACGCGGGTGGTGAGCTCGCCAACAAGGGCGCGACGACGGAGAAGGCGGCCGCAAGCCAGGCCAAGAAGAAGTCCTCGGGCAAGTAACGTCTCCGGCGGAGGTGACCGGCGTCAGCCGGCACCGCGTTGCGCCCGCGCGGTTTCGCGGTCGAGACGCTGAGCCTGGTAGATCGACACGTCGGTGCGCGACACCAACATGTAGGCGATCCCGACCGCCACCATCGCGCACGGGATCACCGAGAACGAGCCGGTCATCTCCGCCACCATGATCATCACGGCCAACGGGGCGTGCGCGACGCTGCCGAAACACGCCATCATGCCGACGACGACGAACGTGGCTGGGCTGTCGGGGATTCCGGGAGCGTCGACCAGATCGCCGAGTCGCCACAGAGCGGCGCCGACGAACGCGCCCACCACGACACCGGGCCCGAAGATACCGCCGGATCCGCCGGTGCCGATCGACAGCGACGTCGCCACGATCTTGGCCAGCGGCAGGATCAATACGATCCACAGCGGTATCGCCATCAAAGTGTCGGTGGCCGTGGCCTTCTGCGCCCATCCGTACCCGCTGGCCAGCACCTGCGGGATCGCGAGCGCCAGCAATCCCACCGCCAGCCCGCCCACCGCCGGTTTGAGCACCTTGTGACCCGGCAGCCGCGCGGTCAGCGCGACGGTTCCGTAGAAGATGCGCGCGTAGAGGTATCCGACGCCGGCCGCGACGACACCGAGCCCGACGAACCAACTCAGATCCAGCGGGCTCTCGAACCGGTAGTCGGCGGCGACGAACCCGAACAGCGGGTCGAAGCCGAGGATCGAACCGAGTACCGAGTAGGCGGTCGCCGAGGTGATGAATCCCGGTATCAGCGCCTGGTAGTCGAAGTCCCGGCGGTACACGATCGACGCCGCCAGCACCGCGCCGCCCAGCGGGGCGCCGAAGATCGCCCCGATGCCCGATCCGATGCCGAGCGACACCGCGATCCGTCCATCCTCGTCGGACAGGTTGAGCCACTTCGTCAACAGGGATCCGAAGCCGGCGGAGATCTGCGCCGCGGGTCCCTCACGCCCGCCCGAGCCGCCCGATCCGATGGTCAGCGCGCTGGCGATGGTCTTGATCACGATGGCTCGCCCCCGGATGGCGCGGGGATCGGTGTGCACGGCCTCGATCGCGCTGTCGGTGCCGTGTCCTTCGGCCTCCGGAGCGAACTTCGCGACCAGCCATGCCGATACGAGTGCACCGCCGAAGACCACCAGCGGGATGGCCCACGGCCGGTCGAAGCCGGCCGAACCGGGATCGCCGCCGTCGCCGACCGGTTTGGGGATCCGGTAGCCGGCCAGGTCGCCGAGCAGGAAGTCGCCCGCATAGTCGAGCGCCAGATAGAACACCACCGCGCCGAGGCCGGCGATGACGCCGATCGCGATCCCGAGGATCAGCCACTTACGGATGTAACCGGAGCGCCGAATGAATCCGCCGAGGCCGCCGCCGGTTTCACGGGTCTCGGCCATGGTCTCCAGATGCTAGCGCGACTGTCAGCGGTACGCGGTCAGTCTGGCGATGATCGCCACCCCGCCACCGGGGCCGACGGCTTGCCCCTCGGCAACACCTGTCCTGCGCCCGACACGCAAAGCGGTTCCCACATAACGGGATTCGGGTCCGCTGTGGAAGGGCCGCATGAAGTTGACCCTCAGCGACGCCGTTCGCAACGGCTGGTCGAGGCCGTCGGTGTCGAGCGCCGCGGCCGCGACCAGTTCCAGCGCCATCGCGGTGACGCCGCCGTGCACGATGCCGATCGCGTTGTTCAGCACGGGGTCCTCGTCCTGCAGCAGAACCCGCCCAGCGCCGCCGCTCTCGGCGACGCGAACCGCCATTCGGTCGGCGAGCGTCCCTGGCGGCAGCGGGCCGGACGGGCCGTCGGGGAACGGTGCGATGTCGGCGGGCGAGTGGATGTAGAACGAGCGCACGGTGGCGGTGGCGAGCACAGTGTCGCGGTGGGTGAGTTCGCACAGCGCCAATGCCACGTCGCTCTTGGCACCGAACGGCCGGGCGGTCGCGACCACCGGTACATCGGGTGCGCCGGCGATGATCTCGGCGGCGTCCGGATCGGCTTCCAGGGACAGCTCGCTGGACACCGTCCACTCGCCATCGGCGCGGCGCCGGTGGTTGACGAGGCCGCACGCGTGATCGACGAGCATCGCCATGGGCGCGATGGTCGGGGCGCCGGTCAGCGGGTTCACCATCCCACCCACCGGAATCGACGCCACACACTCATCGGGCGCGTCCACCGACGTCCCGATGCCGAACCGGCCCAGCGGAGTGTTCAGTGGATGTGACATCGGGATACAGCGTGACCGAACAAGCCCTGGCTATATACCCCTAGGGGGTATACCATGGCCGCCATGACGCATACCGGCCATGGTGCACAACACCCTGACACGGCCGCCGACGGTCATTCGGGCCACGACCATCCGGGCGGCCACTCGAACGGCCACTCGGGCGGTCATGACCACTCCGGCCATGTAGCCGAGTTCCGGCGCCTGTTCTGGACCATGCTGGTGCTCGCCGTCCCGACGGTCGCGCTGTCCGGGATGTTCGCGATGATCCTCGGCTACTCGCTGCCCGACATTCCCGGGATCCGATGGGTTCCGCCGGTGCTCGGCACCGTGATGTACGTCTGGGGCGGGCGACCCTTCCTGTCCGGGGCAGTGAGTGAAATTCGTTCCCGCGCACCGGGAATGATGCTGCTGATCGGGCTTGCAATCACGGTGGCCTTCCTGTCGTCCTGGGGCGCCAGCCTCGGCGTGCTGCATCACGAACTGGACTTCTGGTGGGAACTGGCGCTGCTGATCGTGATCATGCTGCTCGGCCACTGGATCGAGATGCGCTCGCTCGCGCAGACCACGTCCGCGCTCGATTCGCTGGCTGCGCTGCTGCCCGACGAGGCCGAGCGGGTCGTCGACGGCGGCACGGAGACCGTCGCACCGGCACAGCTGCGGGTGGGCGACGTCGTGCTGGTGCGCCCGGGAGGCAACATCCCCGCTGACGGCGAGATCGTCGCCGGCGCCGCGGACGTCGACGAGTCGATGGTCACCGGTGAATCGCGTCCGGTCCGCCGCGAGACCGGCGACCACGTCGTGGCCGGCACCGTGGCCACCGACTCGGGGTTGCGGGTGCGGGTCAGCGCGGTCGGCGACGACACGACGCTCGCCGGTATCCAGCGGTTGGTGACCGAGGCGCAGAACTCGTCGTCGCGGGCCCAGCGCCTGGCCGACAAGGCGGCGGGCTGGTTGTTCTGGTTCGCGTTGTCGGCGGCCGTCATCACCGCGGTGGTGTGGTCGTTCGCGGGGATGCCCGCCGCGGCCGTCGTCAGGACCATCACCGTGCTGGTGATCGCGTGCCCGCACGCGCTCGGGCTGGCGATACCCCTGGTCGTCTCGATCGCCACCGAACGCGCCGCGCGCGGGGGCGTTCTGGTCAAGGACCGGCTGGCGCTGGAGAGCATGCGGACCGTCGATGCCGTGCTCTTCGACAAGACCGGCACGCTGACCAAGGGGGAGCCGACGGTCACCGCGGTCGCGACCGCACCCGGACAGTCCGCCGAGGACGTGCTGGCCTGGGCGGCGGCGGCCGAGGCGTACTCCGAGCATCCGCTGGCCAGGGCGATCGTCGAGGCCGCGCGCGACCGCTCGCTGGCGCTGCCGCCGACCACCGACTTCAGCTCGTCCCCGGCGGTCGGCGTCAAGGCCACGGTCGGGGGCCGCGGCGTCCAGGTCGGCGGACCGCGGATGCTGTCCGAAGCGGGACTGACCGACCTCCCCGAAACCGGCCAGTGGCGCGACGAGGGGGCGATCATCCTGCACGTAGTCGTCGACGGTGACGCCGTGGGTGCGATCAAGCTGGCCGACGAGGTGCGACCGGAGTCCGCGCAGGTGGTCGAGGCGCTGACGAAGCTGGGCATCGAAGTGGTGATGATCACCGGCGACGCGGAGGCCGTCGCGCGAGCCGTGGCCGCCGACCTGGGGATCGAGCGCGTCTTCGCCGGGGTCCGGCCGGAGGACAAGGCGGCGAAGGTGGCCGAGTTGCAAGGTGAGGGCCGCAAAGTGGCGATGGTCGGGGACGGGGTCAACGACGCACCCGCGCTCGCTGCGGCCGACGTCGGCATAGCGATCGGCGCCGGAACCGACGTGGCGATCGCCTCGGCCGGGGTGATCCTGGCCGGGTCGGATCCGCGCTCGGTGCTGTCGGTGCTGCTGCTGTCCCGGGCCGCGTACCGCAAGATGAAGCAAAACCTCTGGTGGGCAGCGGGATACAACTTGGTGTCGGTCCCGCTCGCCGCCGGGGTGCTGGCGCCGATCGGCTTCGTCCTGCCGATGTCCGTCGGCGCGATCTTGATGTCGGCGTCGACGGTCGTGGTGGCGCTCAATGCCCAGCTGCTGCGGCGGCTGGACCTCACCCCCGAAACCAGCCTGAAAGCGGTTTCCTAAGAATCTGGCTAGGCTTTTCGCAAACCTCGACGCAGCGGCCTAAGCTGGTAAAAGCGCCGAAACGGCGCATCTCAGCAAACGCCAGGCGGCGTCGGAAGGGAAGTGTGATGTGTACCGCACTCCGCTGGGGGATCGCTGAATGCCTTGAAAATACCAGGGCCACAACGGAATTGAGCGTGAGACACCGCTGGCGGCGAGCGGGTCGGCCGCCCACCCCGCCGAGCTAGTTAGGTTCTACTAAGTTGGCATGTCACCCGGTGTTTGTCATATCGTTTTCTCCACTCGGGGCAAGTGGAAACAAGCCGGCGTTCGATGCTGCACGAAGGCACTCCATAGCCGGACCGGCTAACCGCCGCTGTCTACGGCTGTCAGGCAGAAGCTTCGTAAGACGTGCAGGAAAAGGGTAGGTGGGAATGGCGCCCAGGACGCAAGGGCTGTACAACCCCGGGTTCGAGCACGACGCGTGCGGCGTCGCCATGGTGGCCGATATGCACGGCCGCCGCAGTCGCGACATCGTTGACAAGGCGATCACCGCTCTGGTGAACCTGGAGCACCGCGGTGCGCAGGGCGCCGAGCCGAACACCGGCGATGGTGCAGGCATCCTGTTGCAGGTTCCCGACGCGTTCCTGCGCGAGGTGCTCGACTTCGACCTGCCGGAGCCGGGGAGCTACGCCACCGGTATCGCGTTCCTGCCGCAGTCGTCGAAGGATGCGGCGACCGCGTGCGAGGCCGTCGAGAAGATCGCCGAGGCCGAAGGGCTCGAGGTCCTGGGTTGGCGCGAGGTGCCGATCGACGATTCGGCGCTGGGCGCCCTGGCCCGCGACGCGATGCCGACATTCCGGCAGGTGTTCATCGGCGGCGCTTCGGGCATGGAGCTGGAGCGTCGCGCGTACGTGGTGCGCAAGCGCGCCGAACACGAGCTGGGCACCAAGGGGCCGGGACAGGACGGGCCGGGGCGTGAAACCGTCTACTTCCCAAGTCTTTCCGGGCAGACGTTCGTCTACAAGGGCATGCTGACCACCCCGCAGCTCAAGGCGTTCTACCTCGATCTGCAGGACGACCGGCTCACCAGTGCGCTGGGCATCGTTCACTCGCGCTTCTCGACCAACACGTTCCCGTCGTGGCCGCTGGCCCATCCGTTCCGGCGCATCGCCCACAACGGCGAGATCAACACCGTCACCGGCAACGAGAACTGGATGCGCGCGCGAGAGGCGCTCATCAAGACCGACGTCTTCGGCCCCAATCAGGACCTCGACAAGATCACCCCGGTCTGTACGCCGGGCGCCTCGGATACCGCCAGGTTCGACGAGGTGCTCGAACTCCTGCACCTTGGCGGGCGGAGCCTGCCGCACGCGGTGCTGATGATGATCCCGGAGGCCTGGGAGCGACACGAGAGTATGGACCCCGCCCGTCGGGCCTTCTATGAGTTCCACGACTCGCTCATGGAGCCGTGGGACGGCCCGGCGTCGGTGTGCTTCACCGACGGCACCATCGTCGGCGCGGTCCTCGACCGCAACGGTCTGCGCCCGTCGCGTATTTGGGTCACCAAGGACGGCCTGGTCGTGATGGCCTCGGAGGCCGGCGTGCTCGACCTCGACCCCTCGACGGTGGTCCGGAAGATGCGCCTGCAACCCGGCCGGATGTTCCTGGTCGACACCGCGCAGGGGCGCATCGTCGACGATGAGGAGATCAAGGCCGAACTGGCCGCCGAGCACCCGTACCAGGAGTGGCTCGACGCCGGGTTGTTCGACCTCGACGAGCTTCCGCCCGGCGACTACGTCCGGATGCCGCACCACCGGGTGGTGTTGCGCCAGCAGATCTTCGGGTTCACCTACGAGGAACTCAACCTGCTGATCGCGCCGATGGCCCGGACCGGCGCCGAGGCGCTCGGCTCCATGGGGACCGACACCCCGATCGCCGTGCTGTCGAACCGCCCGCGGATGCTCTACGACTACTTCCAGCAGCTGTTCGCGCAGGTCACCAACCCGCCGTTGGACGCGATCCGCGAAGAGGTGGTGACCAGCCTGCAGGGGGCCGTCGGGCCCGAGGGCGACCTGCTCAATCCAGGTCCCGATTCGTGCCGGCAGATCGTGCTGCCGCAGCCCATCCTGCGCAACGCGGAACTGTCCAAGCTGATCTGCGTCGACCCCGACCACGAGATCCGCGGCCACAAGCACGGCATGCGCGCCGCGGTGATCCGCTGTCTGTACCCGGTGAACCGTGGCGGCCAGGGCCTCAAGGAAGCCCTGGACAACGTGCGTGCCAAGGCGTCGGCGGCCATCCGCGACGGCGCCCGCATCATCGTGCTCTCCGACCGCGAGTCCAACGAGCAGATGGCCCCGATCCCGTCACTGCTGTCCGTGTCGGCCGTGCATCACCACCTGGTTCGCGAGCGGACGCGCACCAAGGTGGGCCTGGTGGTCGAGGCCGGCGACGCCCGCGAGGTGCACCACATGGCCACGCTGTGCGGATTCGGCGCGGCGGCGATCAACCCGTACATGGCGTTCGAGTCGATCGAGGACATGGTCGACCGCGGTGTGATCACCGGCATCTCCAGCGACCAGGCCAAGGCCAACTACGTCAAGGCCGCCGGCAAGGGCGTGCTGAAGGTTATGTCGAAGATGGGCATCTCCACGCTGGCGTCCTACACCGGCGCCCAGCTGTTCCAGGCCATCGGCATCAACCAGCAGGTGCTCGACGAGTACTTCACCGGGTTGACCTGCCCCGTCGGCGGAATCGACCTCAACGACATCGCCGACGACGTCGCGGCCCGGCACTCGTTGGCCTATCTCGACCGGCCCGACGAGTGGGCGCACCGCGAACTCGAGGTCGGCGGCGAATACCAGTGGCGCCGCGAGGGTGAGTACCACTTGTTCAACCCGGACACGGTGTTCAAACTCCAGCACTCCACCCGCACCGGGCAGTACGAGATCTTCAAGGAATACACCAAACTCGTCGACGATCAGAGCGAGCGAATGGCCTCGCTGCGCGGGCTGCTCAAGTTCCGCGACGGCGTGCGGCCGCCGGTGCCGCTCGAGGAGGTGGAGGCGGCCAGCGAGATCGTCAAGCGGTTCTCGACCGGCGCGATGAGCTACGGCTCGATCTCCGCCGAGGCGCACGAGACGTTGGCCATTGCGATGAATCGCCTTGGCGGAAGGTCGAACTCGGGTGAGGGCGGCGAGGACGTCAAGCGCTTCGACCGCGACGAGAACGGCGACTGGCGGCGCAGCGCGATCAAGCAGGTGGCGTCGGGCCGGTTCGGCGTGACGAGCCACTACCTGAGCAACTGCACCGACATCCAGATCAAGATGGCCCAGGGCGCGAAACCCGGTGAGGGCGGCCAGCTTCCGGGCGGCAAGGTGTATCCGTGGGTCGCAGAGGTGCGACACTCGACACCCGGCGTGGGTCTGATCTCTCCGCCGCCTCACCACGACATCTACTCGATCGAGGATCTGGCGCAGCTGATCCACGATCTGAAGAACGCCAACCCGCAGGCCCGGGTGCACGTCAAGCTGGTCTCCGAGAACGGTGTGGGGACGGTTGCGGCAGGCGTGTCCAAGGCACATGCCGACGTGGTGCTGATCTCCGGCCATGACGGTGGGACGGGTGCAACGCCGCTGACCTCGATGAAGCACGCGGGTGCGCCGTGGGAGCTCGGCCTGGCCGAGACTCAGCAGACGTTGCTGCTCAACGGTCTTCGCGATCGGATCGTGGTTCAGGTCGACGGTCAGCTCAAGACCGGACGCGACGTTGTGATCGCCGCGCTGCTGGGTGCCGAGGAGTTCGGTTTCGCCACCGCGCCGCTGGTCGTGTCGGGCTGCATCATGATGCGCGTCTGCCACCTCGACACCTGCCCGGTGGGCGTCGCCACCCAGAACCCGGTGCTGCGCGAGCGGTTCACCGGAAAACCGGAATTCGTCGAGAACTTCTTCATGTTCATTGCCGAAGAAGTACGGGAGATGATGGCCCAGTTGGGCTTCCGCACGGTCAACGAGATGGTCGGGCAGGTCGGCGCGCTGGACACCACGAAGGCCGCCGAGCACTGGAAGGCCTACAAGCTGGATCTGGCGCCCGTGCTGCACGAGCCCGAGTCGGCTTTTATGAACCAGGACCTGTACTGCAGTTCGCGTCAGGACCACGGCCTGGACAAAGCGCTCGACCAGCAGCTGATCGTGATGTGTCGCGAGGCGCTGGATTCGGCGACGCCGGTGCGCTTCTCGACGACGATCGCCAACGTCAACCGCACCGTCGGCACGATGCTCGGTCACGAGGTGACCAAAGCCTATGGCGGACAGGGCCTTCCGGACGGCACCATCGACATCACCTTCGACGGTTCGGCGGGCAACAGTTTCGGAGCGTTCGTGCCGAAGGGCATCACGTTGCGGGTCTACGGCGATGCCAACGACTATGTGGGCAAGGGCCTCTCGGGCGGACGGATCGTGGTGCGCCCGTCCGACAGCGCGCCCGAGGACTACGTCGCCGAGGACAACATCATCGCGGGCAACGTGATCCTGTTCGGCGCGACCAGCGGCCAGGCGTTCCTCCGCGGCCAGGTCGGCGAGCGGTTCGCGGTGCGCAACTCCGGTGCGCACGCGGTGGTCGAAGGTGTGGGTGACCACGGTTGTGAGTACATGACCGGCGGCAAGATCGCGATCCTCGGTCCGACGGGGCGCAACTTCGCCGCGGGCATGTCCGGCGGCATCGCCTACGTCTACGACCCCGACGGCGCACTGCCGGACAACCTCAACGCCGAGATGGTGGAACTGGAGGACCTCGACGAGGAGGACCTCGAGTGGCTGGCGGGCATGATCCAAGCCCACGTCGACGCCACCGATTCCGCCGTCGGAGCACGCATCCTCAACGACTGGGACAACAACGTGAAGCACTTCACCAAGGTGATGCCCCGCGACTTCAAGCGGGTGCTCGAGGCGATCGCGGAGGCCGAACTGACCGGCGCCAACGTCGACGAGGCGATCATGGCGGCCGCCAGTGGCTGATCCCCGCGGTTTCCTCAAGTACACCCAGCGCGAGACTCCGCAACGGCGGCCCGTGCCGATTCGGCTGCGCGACTGGAAAGAGGTCTACGAGGACTTCTCCCACGACACCCTGCGCGAGCAGGCGACCCGCTGTATGGACTGTGGGATTCCGTTCTGCCACAACGGGTGTCCTCTCGGAAACCTGATTCCCGAGTGGAACGATTTGGTGCGCAACGATCGTTGGCGTGACGCCATCGAACGGCTGCACGCGACGAACAACTTCCCCGAGTTCACCGGCCGGCTGTGCCCGGCGCCGTGCGAGGGCTCCTGCGTTCTCGGCATCAACCAGGACCCGGTCACGATCAAACAGGTCGAGGTCGAGATCATCGACAAGGCGTTCGACGAGGGCTGGGTGACGCCGCTACCGCCTGAGGTCAAGACCGGCAAGAAGGTCGCCGTCGTCGGCTCCGGCCCCGCCGGGCTGGCCGCCGCCCAGCAGCTGACCCGCGCCGGGCACAGCGTCACCTTGTTCGAGCGCGACGATCGCATCGGCGGGCTGCTGCGCTACGGCATCCCCGAATTCAAGATGGAAAAGCGCCACATCGACCGTCGTCTGGAACAGATGGCGGCCGAGGGCACCGAGTTCTGTACCGGGGTCAACGTCGGCGTCGACATCACCGCGCAGCAGCTGCGCAAGGAGTTCGACGCGGTGGTGCTCGCCGGTGGCGCGACCGAACGGCGCGACCTGCCGATCCCGGGTCGCGAGCTCGACGGCATCCACCAGGCGATGGAGTACCTGCCGTGGGCGAACCGCGTGCAACTCGGCGACCCCGTCACCGACGAGAACGGTCTGCCGCCGATCCACGCCAAGGACAAGAAGGTCATCATCATCGGCGGCGGGGACACCGGCGCCGACTGCCTGGGCACCGCGCACCGTCAGGGCGCAGCCAGCGTGCACCAGTTCGAGATCATGCCGCGCCCGCCGGACACGCGCGCCGACTCCACGCCGTGGCCGGTCTACCCGTTGATGTTCCGAGTGTCCTCGGCGCACGAGGAAGGCGGCGAGCGGGTCTACTCGGTCAACACCGAGGAGTTCATCGGTGAAGACGGGCATGTCACCGGGCTACGTGGCCACGAGGTCAAGATGAACGCGGGCAAGTTCGAGAAGGTCGAGGGCACCGAGTTCGAGCTGGAAGCCGATCTCGTCCTGCTCGCGATGGGCTTCACCGGTCCCGAGCGCGAAGGCTTGCTGACCGACCTCGGCGTCGAGATCAACGAACGCGGCAACGTCAGCCGAGACGCCGACTTCGCCTCCTCGGTGCCCGGTGTCTTCGTCGCAGGCGACATGGGACGCGGGCAGTCGCTGATCGTGTGGGCGATCGCGGAGGGCCGCGCGGCCGCGGCGGGTGTGGACCGCTACCTGATGGGCCAGTCGGCGCTGCCCGCGCCGATCAAGCCGACCGCCGTTCCGCAGCGGTAGGTTCCGCCGCGACACGCGGCGCAATGTACGGCTTTTGCGCCTGAGCGCGCGACAGTAATGGCGGTGATCGGCCGCTACCCAACCGTCGGCGCCGGGCGAAGACTCAACCGGCGCAACTTCATCGCGGCGCTGTCCGTCGCCACCGTGGGCGCCGTGGGGCTGAGCCGGTGCGCGACCGGGGAGCAGCCGCGAGTCGCCGGTGTAGCCGCCTCGCAGGTCCCGCCCGCACCCTCGGCCGGCCTGTTGCCGCCGCCACCGGCGTCGGCGCGGATCGCCCTACCCGGTGGTGGCGTGCTGAGCAGCCTGCCCGGCGAGGGAGATCTGCTGGCGCTGACCGTCGACGACGGGGTGAGCAGTGACGTGGTGCGCGCCTATACGCAATTCGCCAAGGCCACCGGGCTCCGGCTGACCTACTTCGTCAACGGGATCTACCGGTCGTGGACCGATCACGCCGCCCTGTTGCGGCCGCTGGTCGACGACGGTCGAATCCAATTGGCCAACCACACGTGGTCGCACCCCGACCTCACCAAGCTGTCACTGGTTGACGTGGCCGAACAGTTCCGGCGCAACCACGATTTCCTGTGGAAGACGTACGGCGTCGACGCGCGTCCGTACTTCCGGCCGCCCTACGGCGCGACCAGCCCGCATGTCGACAAGGTCGCCGCCGACCTCGGCTACACCGCAGGCACGTTGTGGTCGGGCACGCTCGAGGACCACGTGTGGATTCCGCCGGCGGAGGTCGTCGCGATGGCCGAGAGGCACTTCACCGCCCAGAAGATCGTGATCGGCCACCTCAACCACCCGCCCGTCACCGAAGTCTTCGGGCAGTTGGTCGACATCGTCCGGGCGCGCGGGCTGCGCACCGTGACGTTGGACGACGTGTTTCTGCGGACGTGACCGGCGGCGAGCGTGCGGTCTCATACGGTAGGGCCGCGCGTCGCGTACGAAACCGCACTATCGCGGTTTGAGTGGCCAGCGACCTTGAGTTCGAGTCACTTCTGTCACTCCAGCAACTCTAAAAACATCAGACGATTTACCGGCGCGCCTACCACAGTTTGCCGACGGACGGGTTCTAATGACTTCATGGGGGCACTGAGGTAAGGTTGGGCCCCGGTCAGCTATCGGTTTCGACACAGGAGTCAGTTCCGTGTATGTCAACCCGCTATCCCGGTCTCGGGTGAGCCGAATCGCCTGGTCACTCCTCCGTCATCCGCTGAAGAGCCGCGAGTTTCCGGCCAAGGCCGAGCGCCTCATCACCGCCGACGAGCTCCGCCTGTACGGCGTCTAGCGAACTGGGAAGCGCGAAAACCCTCGCGCTGATCCCGTCGGCCGCCTGTTTGCCAAATCGTTATATTTCCGTGACCGTCAGAAACGGCGGCTAATTCCGTAGACCCGATGCGGCGATCGCATCGGCCAACGGTTCGAGCACCGCGGGATCGTGTGGTGGCGGCAGATAGATGATCGCCAGATCCAGCCCCTCCTGTCCCAGGGCCGCGGCTTCCGACAGCGCCTTCTCGTAGTTGCGGTCGGGGTCCAGCCGGACGTGCGCGGAGAGCATGATGTCCGATGGATCCCGCCCGATGTCGGCGCAGTGGCCGGCCAGCACGTCGCGCTTGCGGGCGAACTCCTGCGGGGTTCCGCCGACGAAGTTCCAGTGCTGGGCGTATCGAGCGGTGATCCTCAGTGTGCGCTTCTCGCCGTTCCCGCCGATGCAGATCGGGGGGTGCGGACGCTGAGGGCCCTTCGGCTCGTTGCGGGCGTCCTTGAGTTGATAGAACTTGCCGTCGAACGATGTGGTCTGCTGGCTGAGCAGGTTGGTGAGCACCTCGCATGCTTCCTCGAAGCGGTCGAAGCGTTCACGGATGGAACCCAACTCGATCCCGTACGCGTCGGATTCCTCCTCGTTCCAGCCCGCGCCGATGCCGAGTTCGAGCCTGCCGTCGGACACGATGTCCAACGCGGAGGCCATATTGGCCAGCACCGCGGGATGGCGGTAGTGAATGCCGGTGACGAGCACACCGACGCGCAACCGCTCGGTCGCCTGTGCGAGCGCGGTGAGCGTGACCCAGCCCTCCAGGCACGGGCCGGTCGAGTCGGAGAAGATCGGATAAAAGTGGTCGAAGGTCCAGCCGGACTCGAACACGTCGATCTGGTCGGCCAACTTCCACACGGCGAGCATGTCGGCCCACGTGGTGTTTTGCGGCGATGTCTTGAAAGCGAACCTCACCGAGGCGAGGGTAGTCCCGAGCGCCTGACAGCCGGCTGTGAGCCACTCCAGCTGTCTATTCGGTCTCGCCGAATTCGTCGAACCAGTAGGCGAGCTTGCCGCGGCGGCTCACCGCGCGCAGCCGGCGTTCGGCCGATGCGCGTGTCTTGGTGGTGGTGACGATCAGTAGCTCGTCGCCGATCGCGATTCGGGTGTCGGGCTGCGGGACGAAGGTGCGCCCGTCGCGGATGATCAGCGTGATCACGCACGGATCGGGTAGCCGCAGTTCCAGCACGGTGACGTTGTGCAGCCGCGACGGCGCCTGCACCGTCATGGTCAGAAGCTCTGCGTCCAGCACATCGAGCGGAGCCGACTCCACCTGGATCTCCCGCGTCGCCTCTTTCGATATCAATCCCAGTCGATGCGCGACGAAGCGCAGGCTGGGACCCTGCACCAGTGTGAACACCACCACGAGGATGAACACGATGTTGAGAAGGCGGACGCTGTCGGGCACGCCGCCCACGATGGGGAAGGTCGCAAGCACGATCGGCACGGCACCGCGTAGCCCCGCCCAGGAGACGAAAACCTGTTCGCGCCAAGGGATTCGGAACCACACCAAGGACAGGAACACGGATAGCGGCCTGGCGACGAGCAGCAACACCAGACCCGTCACGATGCCGGGCACCACCTCAACGGCCAGGTCACTGGGGTCGACGAGCAAGCCGAGCAGGACGAACAGACCGATCTGCGCGAGCCAGCCGAGACCCTCGGCGAATGAACGTGTGGCCGAACGGTGAGGCAGGCCGGTGTTGGCGAGCACGACCGCGGCCACATAGGCGGCGAGGAACCCGCTGCCGTGTGCGGTGCCGCCTGCCGCGAACGCGACCATGCCGAGCCCGAAGGTGGCCAGCGGGTAGAGGCCCGACGCCGGAAGTGCGATGCGGCGCAGCGCCATCGAGCCCAGGTAGCCGACGCCGACGCCGATCACCGCACCGACCACCAGCTCGTAGACCAGTTCGGTGAGCGCGTGCACGGGCGACAGTTCGAGCGGGGCCACGCTGAACATCAGCACGAGGATGACGGCCGGCGCGTCGTTGAATCCGGACTCGGCCTCCAGCAAGCCGGCCACCCGGCGGGGCAGAGGCACCACGCGCAGCACCGAGAACACCGCCGCGGCGTCGGTGACCGAGACGACCGCGCCGAGCAGCAGCGACAACTGCCAGTTGATGCCCAGCAGCAGGTGCGCCCCGGCGGCGGTGATGAGCATGCTGACCGCGACCCCGAGGGTCGCGAGCACGCCCGCGGGCGCGAGCACGCGGCGGATGTCGGAGAACCGGGTCGTCAGACCGCCTTCGACGAGGATCACGGCCAGCGCCACCGTGCCCAGATGGTCGGCGAGCAGATAGTTGTCGAAATTGAGGCCGAGCCCGTCTTCACCGACGATGACGCCGACGAAGAGGAACAGCAGTAGGCTGGGCAGCCCGACACGGCTGGCGGCCCTGGTGGCGACGATGCTCGCCAGCAGCACCACCCCAGCGATCAGCAGCACAAGATAGAGCTGCTCGAGGGTCATTGCATCCCCGTTCGGGACCGTATGGGCGGTGTGAAAGGCAGTAAAACACCTACCACGGGCGGTAGCCGGGCGCTCCGGGCCGGTAGCTGCGCGCAAAGCCGCCGCGATGGGTCAGTATGAGTGCGTGATACGGCTGCGCTGGCCCCACTTCGACGCATCGCATCGAGTCGAGGAGCGGACGATGATGCGAGTCGGTATCGCCGGTGCCGGGGCGGTCGGCCGGTCCGTGGCGCAGGAACTGATCGGCTATGGCCACAAGGTGTTGCTGATCGAACACGACGTGCGGCACTACGAACCGCGGACGGTTCCCGCTGCGGAATGGCTGCTCGCCGATGCGTGCGAGCTGTCCTCGCTCGAGGAATCCGGCCTGCAGATGTGCGATGTGGTTATCGCGGCGACCGGTGACGACAAGGTGAACCTGGCGGCCGCGTTGTTGGCGAAGACGGAGTTCGGCGTCGCGCGCGTGGTGGCTCGGGTCAACGACCTGCGCAACGAGTGGTTGTTCACCGAGGCGTGGGGCGTCGACGTCGCGGTCTCCGCGCCGAGCGCGCTGGTGGCCGCGATCGAGGGTGCCATCGACATCGGCCATGTGGTGCGGTTGATGCAATTGCGGCACGGGCAGGTCAGCCTTGCGAAACTGACGCTGCCCGAGGGTGATCCGCTGGTCGGCCAACGGATGTGCGACCTGCCGTTGGTGGAGAACACCGCGCTGGCGATCATCATCCGCGACAGCGGGATCGTCCTGCCCCGGCCTGACGACGTGCTCGAAGCCGGCGACGAGATGCTGTTCCTGACCGGCGGCTCCACCCACGGCGAGGTCGCCGCGCTCGTACACGGCGCGATCAACCCTACGAGCGCTCGGGCGTCAGGCGGGTGACGTGGGTTCGGGCATGGTCGATCGCCTCGTCGAGTGAGTCCATCAAGTGGTTCTCGTGGCGTAGTGAGTCGAATACGCCGACGTTGGAAAGCAGGCTCATGTGTTCCGGGCGAACGCCTTTGATGATCACGGTGATGCCGCGCGCCTCCAGTTCGCTGGCGATCTGCGCCAACGAATTCGCGCCGGTGGCGTCGAGCATGCCCAGTTGACTGAGTCGGATGATCACCACCGACGTGTGCGGGTGGTCGGTATCGGTGATCTCGTTCGAGATGCGCTCGGCCACTCCGAAGAACATCGCTCCGTCCAGGCGCAGTAGCGCGATCCGCTCGTCACCGGGGTGGCGCGGCGCCGGGAGATCTTCTCGGGTCACGCTGCTGCGACGGGCCACCCCGCGCAGCGCGAAGAACGCCGCGACGACGACCCCGATCTGCACGGCTTCGATGAGGTCGAAGCACACCGTGATGGCAGCGGTGAGCGCAAACGTCACAGCATCCGAGCGGGTCGAGCGCAGGATCTTGCGAACGGTGGACAACGAGATCATCCGAAACGAGGTCACCATCAGAACGCCCGCCAAGGCCGACAACGGTATTGCGGAAACAGGTCCGGTCGCCAGGTAGACGACTGCGAGCAGGACCAGCGAATGCACGATAGCCGCGACCCGGGTGCGCGCGCCGGAACGAACGTTCACCGCGGTACGGGCGATGGCCCCGGTCGCGGGCATACCGCCGAAGGCGCCCGATGCGACCGAAGCGAGGCCCTGGCCCACCAGTTCGCGGTCGGGGTCGTACGGTCCCGTCGGCGCCATGGTGGCGGCGACCCGTGCCGACAGCAGGGACTCGATGGCGGCCAGTGCCGCGATCGCCAAAGCGGCACCGACGAGGGTCCGCATCGCGCCGACGTCCACCTGAGGGATGACGGGCGTGGGGAGGTGGGAGGGCAGCTCACCGATGCGCGCTATCGAAATATCCAGAGCCACAACCACTACCGTCACGACGACCACGGCAGTCAGCGATTCCGGGATACCGCGGTGCAGGCGTGGCAGGGCCACCATCAGCGTCGCGACAACCGCCACCACGGCAAGCGTTTTCGCGGCCGATGACCAATCCGCTTGTCTGACAACGTTCCACGCGACCGACAAGGTGCGCCCGCCCGCCGGGCTGTCTTGGCCGAATGCAGCGGGCACCTGCTGAAGGAAGATGATTGCGGCGATGCCCAGGGTGAACCCCTCGATGACGGGCCAGGGGATGAACGTCACCGCACGGCCCAGGCCGGTGACTCCCGCGACGAGCACGAGCAGACCGGCCAGCACGGTGACGAGGGCGATGCTGCCGAGACCGTAGTGAGCCACGATTGGTGCCAGCACGACGGCCATCGCACCGGTGGGCCCGGACACCTGCACATGCGACCCGCCGAACACGGCGGCCACCAAACCGGCGACGACGGCGGTGACCAGGCCGGCAGCGGCCCCGACACCCGAACTGATGCCGAACGCCAGGGCCAGGGGTACGGCGACCACGCCGACCGTGATTCCGGCCAGGAGGTCACGCCGCCACGATCGGGGGAGCTCGCTGTAGTCCCGGCGGTTCGGGAGCAGTCGGGCGAGGTTCACTTGTCGTGCGCCAGCGGAGGCAGCGTCTTGAACGCCTCCAACCGGTCCCGGTTGGTTCCGAGGACGTCGGCGAGGAAGGTTCTGGCGATGACCAGGAGTTCGGAGATCTTCGGGTGGGCGAGTTCGTAGAGGACTGAGTTGCCGACTCGTTGTGCCGAGACCACGTGATTACGCTTGAGCACCGCCAAGTGCTGGGACAGCAGCGTGGGCTCGAGGTCGGTTTCGGCGAGGATCTCGCTGACTGAGGTCGGCTCGCCGTTGGCCGACAGAATTTCCAGGACACGGATGCGTGCCGGGTGGGCCAGCGCCTTGAACAGGTTGGCCTTGATCTCGTAGAGCGGTAGCTCGGGGCTACCGAGGAAGCGGTGGGGCATACATTCCAGCACTTGATGGATTGAACAAATTCGCAAGCCACTATATCGCCCCAGGTCTGGGCGTGCAAAACGGGCACACTGGAGTGATGGACCCCGTCAACGCCCTGCGGCAGATCGCTTACTACAAGGACCGTGCGCGCGAGGATCCGCGTCGGGTGATGGCCTACCGTAACGCCGCCGACATCGTCGAGGCCCTCTCCGACGCCGAACGCGACCGCCACGGCGCCGCCAACAGCTGGCAGTCGCTGCCCGGCATCGGCCCCAAGACCGCGAAGGTCATCGCGCAGGCATGGGCCGGTCGTGAACCCGAGGTGCTGACCGAACTACGTTCCAACGCAAAGGATCTCGGAGGCGGCGATATTCGTGCGGCGTTGCGCGGAGACCTGCACGTGCATTCGAATTGGTCCGATGGTTCGGCCCCCATCGAGGAAATGATGTCCGCGGCAAGGGATCTCGGTCATGAGTACTGTGCGCTGACCGACCATTCGCCCCGGCTTCGGATCGCCAACGGCCTGTCGTCCGAGCGGCTGCGCCGGCAACTGGACGTCATCGACGAGTTGCGCGAGAAGGTCGCCCCGCTGCGAATTCTCACCGGTATCGAGGTCGACATCCTCGAGGACGGCTCCCTCGACCAGGAGGACGAACTGCTCGAACGGCTCGACATCGTGGTCGCCAGTGTGCATTCGAAGCTGGCGATGGATGCTCCGTCGATGACGCGTCGCATGCTCAAGGCCGTCGCCAACCCGCACACCGATGTGCTGGGCCACTGCACCGGCCGCCTGGTCACCGGGGGTCGTGGGATTCGGCCGGAATCGAAATTCGACGCCGAGAAGGTGTTCACGGCGTGTCGGGACCACGGAACGGCCGTCGAGATCAACTCCCGGCCCGAGCGGCGCGATCCGCCGACCCGGCTGCTCAAGCTCGCGCTCGACATCGGCTGCCTGTTCTCGATCGACACCGATTCGCACGCGCCTGGGCAGTTGGAGTTCCTCGGCTACGGAGCGCAGCGTGCGCTCGACGCCGAGGTGCCGGTCGAGCGCATCGTCAACACCTGGCCCGCCGAGGAATTGCTGGCGTGGGCCGGTTCTTGAGGAGAGTCCGCGGTTAACTTTCCCGAACGGGGTACAGGGTGACTGTGAGAAAAATTATCGGTGAGACGGCCGCGGCGCTGGGCGCGCGTGCCGCAGAGCTCGCGACCGCGGCGGGCGAGACCGCCGGCCGCCTCGTACGACGCGTCAGCGGCGAGCCCGAAGACCAGGCCGAGCACAGCGAACCGTCGTCGTCGGCGCCAGCGAAGAAGACCCCGGCGAATAAGGCGCCACCGAAGAAGGCACCCGTGAAGAAGGCCCCGGCGAAGAAGGCACCCGCCAAGAAGGTGACCAAGGTGCCCGCCAAGAAGGCGGCGACCAAGGCGCCCGTGAAGAAGGCTCCGGTGAAGAAGGGAACCGCGAAGAAGACCGCGGCCAAGGCGCCCGCCAAAAAGACACCCGCGAAAAAGGTTGTGCCGCCGATGAAGTCGGCTAAGACGGAAGCCGCCAACACACCGCCGAAGCCGGTCCGGGCAGCCAAGAAGGCACAACCCGCCAAGCGGGCGAAGGCCCAGCCGCGCAAAGGCAAGCCCGGGTCAGTCGGGTAGCTGGGGCATTTCGAGACCGGGGTCGCGGCCGAGTAGAACCCCGCGGGTCACCGCCGAATTGCCGTACCGCTGTCGCACCTGATCAACGGCTTCGTCGACCGCGGTGGTGTCGTGATTCTCTTCGAAGGGCAGCTCGAGCTGTTGTGTGCCGTCGCGATCGATGTTGGACACGGCGAACCCGACAAGGGTGAGACCGCGTTCGGCGATCAACGGCGCTGCAGCGGTCACGAGGCCCCGGGCGGCGTGCAGGATCACGTCGGTCGACGCCGTCGCGCGTGGCATCGTGTGCGACCGGGTGGCGCGGCCGAAGTCGTCGAAGCGCAGCCGCAGAACCACGGTGCGCCCGGTCCGCCCGGCGTTGCGCATCCGCCGGGTGATGCGGTCGATCAGGTTGACGACGACGGCGTCGATCTCGCCCGGCGACATCGTGTTGCCGCGTCGGCCCAGCGCGCGCTGCGCGCCGACCGAGC
Source organism: Mycobacterium sp. GA-1199 (assembly GCF_001500045.1). GTDB lineage: Bacteria > Actinomycetota > Actinomycetes > Mycobacteriales > Mycobacteriaceae > Mycobacterium. The sequence continues at coordinate 20,926 of NZ_LQIX01000015.1, read as the reverse complement.
GCCGGCGCACACCGGTGACCACCCGGCGCCGATCGATGTTGCGCGACAACGCGAACAACCGGCTGCCCATGGCCGCGCCGACGAGGGATCCGAGAGTGGACTCGCTCAGCTCGGCGACGTCGGCCACCGTCTCGATGCCGTAGGTGTGCAGCTTCTCGGCGGTCTTGACGCCGACACCCCAGAGTCGGCGCACCGGCAACGGATGCAGAAACGCCAGCTCGCGATCGGGCGGGACGAGTAGCAACCCGTCGGGTTTGGCTTCCTGGCTGGCAACCTTGGCCAGGAACTTGGTGCGCGCGATGCCGACGGTGATGGGCAGGCCAACCTCGTCGCGGACCCGCGCCCGCAACCGGGCCGCGATCTCGACAGGGGTGCCCGAGACCCGCCGCAGCCCCGACACATCGAGAAACGCCTCGTCGACCGACAGCGGTTCGACCACCGGAGTTGTGTCGTGGAAAACCTCGAAGACCGCCGTCGACGCCTGCGAGTACGCCGACATCCGCGGCGGCACGACGATCGCGTGCGGACAGAGGCGGCGTGCCTCTCGTCCGCCCATCGCGGTGCGCACACCGTATGCCTTGGCTTCGTAGCTGGCTGCCAGCACCACGCCTGCCCCGACGATGACGGGCCGGCCGCGCAGCGACGGCTCGTCACGCTGTTCGACCGAGGCGTAGAACGAATCGAGATCGGCGTGCAGGATGCTCGCCGAGGCCGCCCCGGGACCAGTGGACACGAACATATGTTCGCATCGAAGACCGACTAGTGGCGAGTGGTGCCGTAGATGCTCGTGACCCAGATGTGGGCGAGGGTGTCGACGAGCTGGTCCGGGCTGACGGCAGGCTGCTCCGATGCGAAGGCCGCAAGCATCGTACGCTCGTTCATCAGGTTCAGCGACGTCGCGAGATCCTGTGCCGGAATCGTCTCGGGCGCCTCGCCTCGAGCGCGTTCACTCTCGATCGACGCGGTGGTGTGGTCGATCCACTTCTGCATGAAGCGTGACCACAGCGCGCGCACATCGGGATTGGTGGGCCGGGCGTCCGCCCCCGCGAGCGTGACCGCGCGGTGCGCACCGAAGGTCCCGAACAGGGCGTTGATGGCCTTCCACACTCCGGCGGGATCCACCGCGGGATCCATGCCGCCCATCGCGTCGTCGGCATTGCGGTCGGCCTCGTCGATGACCTGCTCGACGAGCGCACGAAGCACCGCGTCCTTCGACGGGAAATAGAAGTAGAACGTCGGACGGGAGATTCCCGCGCCTTTGGCCAGGTCGTCCACCGAGATGTCGGCCAGCGATCGGTCCTCGAGCAGCGCCTCGAGTGTCGAGAGAATCGCCTGTTCACGGTCATCGCCGGAGGGGCGGCCGGAACGGCGTCCCCGCGGTCCGCGGGACTGGCTGACGGCGGTCACATCGAACGACTTTACACGCTGTCGAGAAAATCGACACCCTGTTGACTAACTCGACACTCCGTTGATACGCTCCGGTACCATGAGCGAACACCTCGACGTCGTCATCGTGGGCGCCGGCATCTCCGGCATCAGCGCGGCCTGGCATCTGCAGGACCGCTGCCCCGGCAAGAGCTACGCGATCCTGGAGCGCCGGGAGAACCTCGGCGGTACCTGGGACCTGTTCAAGTACCCCGGAATCCGCTCGGACTCGGACATGTTCACGCTGGGCTTCCGGTTCAAGCCGTGGACCTCGGAGAAGGCGATCGCCGACGGACCGTCGATCATGGCGTACCTCAAGGAGACCGTGGCCGAGTACGGCATCGACAAGCACATCCGCTACCGCCATCGCGTGCTTTCGGCGGACTGGTCGGATGAGAACAACCGCTGGACCGTGCGCGTCGAACGCGACGGACAGGAAGCCGAAATCACCGCGTCGTTCTTGTTCGCCGCAAGCGGTTACTACAACTACGACCAGGGTTACACCCCCGAATTCGTCGGCCGTGACGACTTCGAGGGCACGATCATCCATCCGCAGCACTGGCCCGAGGACCTCGATTACCAGGGCAAGAAGATCGTCGTGATCGGCAGCGGCGCGACCGCGGTCACCCTGATTCCGGCGCTGGCCAACTCCGGCGCCGGCCACGTCACGATGCTGCAGCGCTCACCGACCTATGTCGGTTCACTGCCCGACGTGGACCCGTTCGCCGTTCGGACGAAAAAGACGTTGCCGGAGAAGCCGGCGTATGTGCTGAATCGGTGGAAGAGCATCCTGTTCCAGTCCGCGCAGTATCAGATCAGCAGGCGTTTCCCGAACTTCATGCGCAAGCAGCTGATGACCATGGCGCAGCGCCGGCTGCCCAAGGGCTACGACGTCGGAAAGCACTTCGGGCCTCGCTACAACCCGTGGGACGAGCGGCTGTGCCTGGCGCCCAACGGCGATCTGTTCAGGACCATTCGCCACGGTAAGGCCGACGTCGTCACCGACACGATCGAGCGGTTCACCAAGACGGGCATCAAGCTCACCTCCGGTGAGGAGCTCGAGGCCGACATCATCATCACCGCAACGGGTTTGAACCTGCAGCTGTTCGGCGGTGCGGCGATCATGCGCAACGGCGAGCCGATCGAGCTGAACGAGACCATGGCCTACAAGGGCATGATGCTGACCCACATGCCGAACATGGCGTTCACCATCGGCTACACGAACGCGTCATGGACGCTGAAGGCCGACCTGGTCTCGGAGTTCTTCTGCCGGGTGCTGAACTACATGGACGCCAATGGATTCGACCGTGTCGAACCGATGCATCCCGGCAACAGTGTCGACGAACGCCCGCTGATGGACTTCACCCCCGGTTACGTCCTGCGCGCGCTGGACTATCTGCCGAAGGCCGGACATGTCACGCCGTGGCGGCTCAAGCAGAACTACCTGTTGGATCTGCGTCTGATTCGTCGTGGCAAGGTCGACGACGAGGCGCTGGAGTTCACCAAACACCGTGCGACGGTGAAGGCTTCGGCTTAGCCGGCGTCTCGCGTCCGCGAGTGTGCATTCTCATACGCCACGGGCGTGGATTCAGGCGGTGGCTGCAACGAATGTGGACGGGTCTGACAGTAGTCGGTGGAGTTCTTCGGCGGGGGTGCGCCAGTTGAGGCGTTTGCGGGGTCGGGCGTTGAGTTCGGCGGCGACTTGGTCGAGCCAGCCAGGGCCGTAGAACGACAGGTCGGTGCCTTTGGGGAAGTATTGGCGTAGCAGTCCGTTGGTGTTCTCGTTGGTGCCGCGCTGCCAGGGGCTGTGGGGGTCGCAGAAGTAGATCGGCAGGCCGGTGGCTTCGGTGATCTTGGTGTGTAGCGCCATTTCGCTGCCTTGGTCCCAGGTCAGTGAGCGGCGCAGGATCTCAGGGATGTCGGGCACCTTGACGCTCATGGCCTCGGCCAGGGTGGTCGCGGTGCGATCGTCGGGCAGGTGCAGCAGCACCACGAATCCGGTGGTGCGCTCGACCAGGGTGCCGATCGCTGAACCTGAAGCGGTACTGCCCAGGATCAGGTCGCCCTCCCAGTGACCAGGGATGGCCCGGTCATCGGCCTCCTTGGGACGTTCACTGATGTTGATCATGCCGGCCTTGAACCGCTGGCGATCTTCTATCGGCTTGCGTCCCTGCGCTTTACGCTGAGTACGGCCGGTGCGCAGCGCGGTCTTGACCAGCTTGGCCAACTCGCCGCGCGGCTGGACGTAGAGGGCCTGATAGATCGTCTCGTGTGACACCCACATCTCCGGATCGTCGGGGAAGTCCTGGCGCAGCCGTTCTGCGATCTGCTCGGGACTGTGCCGCGTCTCCAAGCGTGCCACCACCTCGGCGAGCAGGACAGGATTGGCGTGCAGCTTGGGCACCTTGGGACGTTTGGCGTTGCTATCGGCGGTGTCTTGGCCGACCCTGGCCCGATACCCCGACAAGGTCTGCCCACGATTCATCTCGCGGCGAATGGTGTCGCGGTGGCGGCCCAACAACCCAGCGGCCTGTGCAGGGGTATGCCCGGTCTCCAGCAGCTGCTCCAATCGGCAGCGCTCAAGAAACGCCATCGGCGCACGCGGGTACGCAGGGGGCTCTGCAACGGCAAGCGGAACAGGGGTTCTGGGCACGTAACCAGCCTGTTGGATCCACCGCCGAGCGGTGTGCTCCGACACGCCAGCAGCCACCGCAGCCTGCGTCGGAGTTAACCCCGACCGTTGCGCATCCCAGAACGCATCCTGGCTGGCCTGCGAATACCGGAGACCGTAGTGCTTGGGATCGGTCCGATAACCGGCGTCCTTGGCCCACTGCCGACCCGTCGCCCCAGCCACCCCGGCCACCGTCGCCGCCGCCGTCGGCGATAGCCCCGAACTCACCGCCTCCCAAAACCGCTGCCGTACCGACTCCTTGCTCTCACCCAGCGACACACCACGACCGCGAAATCCCCAACCCATAAAGCAACACCTCTCCAATCAGGTGTTGCAGCGACCACTTGAGACTGAGGGGCGTGTCGCGTATGAAACCGCACACCCGGGCGGGAACTACGGTTCCACCACCACGATGCCGTCGTCGTCGCTGTTGGCGATATGGCCGGGCGTGAAGACCACGCCGCCGAACTCGACGTTGATATCGCGTTGGCCCTCACCGGTTTTCGTGCTCTTGCGCGGATTGGTACCGAGCGCCTTGATGCCGATGTCGAGTGTGCGCAACATCGCGGAGTCGCGGACCGCACCGTTGATGATTAAACCGGCCCAACCGTTCTCGACGCCGAGCCCCGCAATGACGTCGCCGACCAACGCCGAGTGCAGGGACCCCTCGCCGTCGATCACGAGCACGCCGCCATCACCCGGCTCGGACAGGACCGACTTCAGCAACGCGTTGTCCTGGAAGCACTTCACCGTGACGATCGGCCCGGCGAACTGCGCACGCCCGCCGAATTGGCGGAGCTGCAGGTCGCAGCTGCGCACGTCGGGGCCGATGTCATCGACCAGGTCAGCGGTGGGGCGGGGCTCGATGCTCACCGGTCGATGTTAAGGGAGTCGGTTTCGACGACGGCCAGGGCGTAGGTGATCGCGTCGTCCATACCCATCTGTCTGCCCTCTGCATGAAGCTCTCGAGCGCGTCCGTCACCCAGTGCTGCCGCGACGATCCGACCGGTGTCGTGCATCGCGGTGACGACGAAGTTGGCGTTCGGGCCTGTGGGTGCGGCGGCGCGTCTCCCCGCCTTCCTCGATTCGGCCGCCGCGCGCTGGAAAGTCGCGTAGGCGGCGCCGAGAAGGACACCGGCTGCTTCGGGTTGGTGTTCGGCCAACGCCCGCGCGTATGTCGCGAGACAGGGAGCGACCTGCAACGGTGCCATCACCCAGCGCTCCAATTGCATCGAACGGGCACCAAGCCGCAATGCCAGATTCCAGTCGCCGAGTCGGCCGGCCGCCAACGACGCGGTGAGGACTCCGGATGGACTGGCCTCCCCGGGGTCGGCGCATCGCTCGACACTCTCTCTCAGAAGTGTTCTGGCCCGGACAGGATCCGTGTCGGCCAAGGCTAGTGCGAGGGCGTTGAGGCTCATCACGATTGCCGCCTGCATGCCGGACCGCCGGGCCAACCGGACGGCCTCTTCGGCCCGCGCGACTTCCTCGGTGCCGTAACAACCGCCGAGCAGTGCCGCGTTGACCGATACCGCGAGGGCGACGGCGGCCAGAGCTGGGTACCCGTCCGCTTCAGCTATTTCGGCGGCTGAACGATATGCCGACACCGCACCCGAGTAGTCGCCGGACGCGAGGGCCGCCATCGCGATCAGGTTGAAGCCGTCCATCGCCACCCTCGGCCGATGGCTGGTATCCGGATGTGGCGCATCGGCTTCAACGGCTTGCCTGCGCCATTCGTCGGCGCGGTCGAAATCGCCCCGCAGATAGGCGTGCCAGGCCGCCGCCATCAGCACGCGAGGATAGCCGGGCTGCTGGTCGGCGCCCGGGAGATCGATCACCCGGGCGGAGGGTATGCGGATCTCGAAAACCTCGCCGGTTCCGCCGTAACCGTGATGATGCGGATGGTCGGCGACCAGTTGAACGGCCAATCGCGTGTGTCCTTTATCGATCGCCGTGGCCAGCGCCGTGCGGATGTTCTCGCGTTCGAGATTGATCCGTCTGGACCAACGAATCTGTTCGGGCCCGTAGTAATATTCTGCCGCCCTCGCGGACAGATCCCCATAGAAATGGGCGTGCTTGAGTAGCAGCGCGTCCGTCTCGCCCCACTCGGCCAGCTTCTCCTCTCCGTACTGACGAACCGTCTCGAGCATGCGAAAACGGGTTCCCGCCGAGCTGTCTTCGGTTACGACGAGTGACCGCGACACCAACGTCGTGACGAGGTCCAGCATGTCCTCGGAGCGCAACGGATCGTCACTGCACACCTCCTCGATCGCCTCCAGGGTGCATCCCGCCGAGAAGATGGCCATCCGGCCGAGCAGTCGCTGTTCGTTCGCGTTCAACAGTTCGAAGGACCAGTCGATGGCCGCACGAAGCGTTGCGTGCCGTTCGACGGCGCCACGCCGTCCTCCGGCAAGCAGCTGGAATCGGCGGTCCAACCGCTGGGCGAGTTCTGCGGGGCTCAACGCGATGACTCGCGCCGCTGCCAATTCAATTGCCAGCGGAACCCCGTCGAGTCGCTGACAGATCTCCACCACCGCGCGAGAGTTGTACTGGGACAACGTGAAATCGGCCTTGACGGCACGTGAGCGCTCGACGAAAAGCTTGACGGCGTCGGTGTTCAACAGGGTCTCGAGGGCGTCGTCCGGCAGTCCGGCGTTCATCGGCGGTAACGCGATCAATTGCTCACCGTCGACCGCGAGACCTTCGCGGCTGGTGGCCAGTACGACGACATCGGGACAGTCCCGCTCGATCCGGGCCACCAGGCGGGCGGCCGCCCCGATCAGGTGCTCGCAGTTGTCGAGCACCAACAGCAGCCGCTTGTTCTCGAGCATTTCGAGCAACAGTTCGTCGAGCGGCTGTCCGGCCCGGCTGGACAGCCGGAACACCGCCGCTACGGCCGTTGAGATGCCGTCCGGGTCGCGGACCGCCGCCAGGTCGACAAGCCATGCCCCGTCGCGATAGCGGGGCAGTACGTCGGCCGCGACCTGCAACGCCAACCGTGTTTTTCCGACCCCACCCACACCCGTCACCGTCACGACGCGCGAGCCGGCGAGCGCGGCAGTCACGCGGGACACCTCCGTCTGGCGACCGATGAACGAACTGACCTGTGCGGGAAGGTTTCCGGGGAAGGCGTCCAGTGTTCGGAGCGGCGGAAATCCATGGTCGGCCGTATCGGCGGCCAGTTCGAAAATACGCATTGGCCGACCGAGGTCGCGCAGTCGATGCTCGCCGAGGTCGACGAGGTGGGATCCGTCGGGAAGTTCGTCGCGCACAAGCGGTTCGGTGGCACCCGACACCACGGTCTGCCCACCATGAGCGGCCGCCATCAACCGAGAGCAGCGATTGACCGGCTCGCTGACATAGTGGTTCTCGACCACGACCGCCTCGTCGGTGTGCAGTCCGATCCGGGCCCGAAGTGGTTTCGGGCTACGCCATTCCTCCTCGGCCAGCAGGCAGCGGAACGTCGCCGCTGCGCGCACGGCGTCACCGGCCGTCGGGAACGCGGCGGCCATCCCGTCGCCCATTCGCGCGAACACGAACCCGTTGTGCTCGGCGATCGTCTGCTCCAGCAGCTCGTCGTGGCGAACCATGGCGGCCTTCATCGCCTCGGGGTCCTGTTCCCACATGCGCGTGGACCCTTCGAGGTCGGTCATCAGGAACGTCACCGTGCCCGACGGCGGCTGCCCAGTCATGCTCCCCACCCCGTTGACGTCGGGTACCGGAAGCGTAACTTCGCGACGTTCGCGTCGGGGTCCAGTTGGTCAGCGGGCGGACCTGGCCACGATGATGTCGTGCACAAATTGCGCCAGCCCCGGCTCGGCGTCGTCGTAGTAGCGCTTGAACCGCTCGTCGGCCAGATACATCTCGGCCAGGCGCACGTGCATCTCGTGATCGCAGTCGTAGAAGCGCTGGATGTTCGCGCGGTGCCAGGCGGCCAGTTCGTCCGCACGCGGTGTGCCGGGAGCGACGCCGTCGCGGTGGGCATCGGCCAGCGCCGCCAACAGCGCGTCGTTGTCGGCCTTGAACTCGATCCAGTCCTGCTTGGTCATACGCTCCGTCCGCTGCCGCGACTGAGTCCACGCGTCGGAACCGCCCCACCGCTGCTCGGATTCGGCGGCGTACTCGTCGAACACCGCGCTACCGAAGATCTCGACCTGCTCGTCGGCGGTCAGTTGTACGCCATTGCGGTGTGCGCTCATCAGTTCCTCCACTGCCTTGATCGTGTGCTGCAGGTGGTCCGCACGGTCCAGCAGCAGCCGGTGCTGCCGCTCGAGGTGGCCGAGCACATGCCCGTCTCCGTCCAGCAGTGCGCGGATCTCCTCGAGGGGCATGTCGACCGACCGGTACACCAGCACCAGGTGCAGCCGTTCGATATCGGCGTCGGTGTAGCCGCGATAGCCCGCCTCGGTGCGCACGCTCGGCACCACCAGACCGATGTGGTCGTAATGGTGCAATGTGCGTACCGAGACACCCGTCAGGGTGGCCACCGCGCCGACGGTCATGGTGTCCATGACGCCACTATCGACCCTGACGCCGCGTGAGGGTCAAGCGTTTGGTCAGTCCTCGTCGCTGCCCCGGCGGATCAGCAGCACGACGATGATCGCCAGCACACCCGCCGCGATGGCCGCCGCAACCGGCAGCCGTGACGGTTCGGGGCCGATCAGCGGGGTCGGCGGCGGCCCGGCCACCGGATTGCTGGCGGCAGCGACCGTCGACTTTGCCTGCGCGGCAGTCACTTTCGCTGCAGACTCAACATCGTTGCCGGTAGCGGCCTCGGCTGCGGGCGCCTTCTTGGCCGGCGCCTCCTTCGCCGGGCCCTTGGCAGGGGCTTTCTTGGCGGGCGCCTTCTTCGCCGGTCCGGTCTTCTTCGCCGCCTTCTTCGCGGGAGTCTTCTTAACGGCCTTCTTGGCAGGAGTCTTCTTGGCGGGCGTCTTCTTCGCCGGTGCGGGAGGGATCAGCGGGTCTGGCGAGACGCTCGCGGACTCCGCGGCAGCGGGCTGCGGGGTCGACTGATCCGCCGGTGGTGAGCTGTGCGGCTGTTCGTCGGGTCGGCCCTGCTGGTCTGCCATCGGGCTGCTCCTTTGCAGTGTCTCGTCGCCAGGCCGGCCGAACGTGCGGCCGGAAGTCGATCGGTCCATCATGCCAGGTCGGATATGGCACTAACCGGTGACGGCCAGACCGGCCGCCAGGACCAGTGCGACGAGCATCAGTGCGGTTTCGACCCGCGCGCGGGTCCGGGACACCACCGCCGTGGCGGTATGTGACCGTGCGGCGGGCAGCCACATCGTGCGGTTTCGCCAGCCGAGGACGACGAGCGCGACCGTCACTGCGATCTTGGCCGACACCAGCCGGCCGTAACCGGTCGCGTACAGGTCGGCCGGTGTACCCAACCGGATCACGGCGCCGGCCACCCCGCCGACCAGCAGCACCACCACACAGCCCAGCGACAGCGCAGAAAAGCGTGGCAGCATCCTGGCCCACTGACCGCGGTGGTCGACGGTCAGCACCAGCGCTGCCAGCGCACCGACCCACAATGCGGCGGCCAGGGTGTGCACGGTGACCGCCACACCACCCAGCGGGCTGTCCGCGAAGTGCCCCGTCAGCTGGCGTGCGACGACTCCGAGCGCCGCCGCGCCGATCACGGCGACATTCCACGACGCCGTGCGCGGTGCGACGAGCGCTGCCAGCGCTATGGCGGCCGCGGCGACCACCGCGAGCATGCCCGCCCGCCCCGCCGCGGTCGTCGTCGCAAAGTCGACGGTGGTCTGCACGCCGAGCCGGAACACCGGCAGCGAGGCGGTCTGTGCGGCCGCGACGATCATCCGGCTCAGCTCGGCGAGCAGCCACAGCACCGAGGCGGCCGCCAACGGTCGCGTCGAGCGGGCCAGCAACTCGCCGCGGTGCCGTTCGCCGTCGAGTATCGGCACCACGGCCAGGCCCAGTGTGACGACACCCGCGCAGTCGGCCAGCACCCGCACCACAGTCGAACTCAACGACCCGTGCGGATAGGCCAGCGCCCAGGACAGGCCGGTCGCGGCGGCCGCGAGCACCACCCCGACGACCACGGTGCGCTGACGGGTCACGCGCGCCGCCGCACCGCCCATATCGCGCCGACACCGACGATGACGACCGCTCCCACGAAGAACGGCCACACCGGGATTCCGTCGTCGGCGGGGGTTTCGGCCGGTGCGGCCGCCGACGGCCCCGGTGTCCCGGTCCCCGGTTCGCTCAGTTCGAACGTCCAGGATCCGTTGACCACGTGCCCGTCCGCCGACGTCGCCCGGTAGTTCACGGTGTAGAGGCCGGACGGTCCGAGCGGGCGAACGCCGACGCTCAGGACAGCGTCTTGGACCTGCGGTTCGCCGGTCGACCACAAGTTGCCGTCGGGGCCGACCACGGTCATCGCCGCGAACTGCGGCTGCAGGGCCTCGCTGAACGTCGCGGACACCGTCTCGGGCGCCTCGGTCAGCCGGGCGTTCTCCGCCGGATCCGACGCGATGCGGGTCGCGTGCGCGGAGGCGACGCCCGCGGTGGCCAGCATTGCGGCCGTCAGCCAGAGGATCGCGACCACGGTGGTGAGGGCGCCACGAGGCGCCCTGGTGATGGTTCTCATCGAAACAAATCTTTCTCGAGCCGGAGGTATGTCGATCAGCACGCGGGGCTGACCGGCGGCCCGCGATGAGACACCGAAGCGGCCAGAAGCAGCGCAGAGCGCAGCGGTTGTTCGGCACGCCGCACGATGGGGCGAGCATGCGGCGCGCGAGGCAGGCACACCACGCGTACCGCCAAGAGCACCACGCGCGACACGGCCCCGCACAGCCGGTCGCCCGCCGCGATCAGCACCGCACCGACGCCGACCGCCAATGCGTGCGCGGCCACCATCGTCGCGGTCTGGGGCGTGTGATCATGCCCGGAGGCACCCAGCACGATGTGCCCGACGATCTGGCCGCAAGTCAGAACCGCGAGCAGCACAAAGACTTTCGAAGCGCCCGACAGGGTGGCCGTCGATGTGCCGACGGTCAGCGCGATGATGGCCAGCGCCACGACCGCGGCACCGGTGGGCGGCTCGGCACCGCCGTAACCGTGTGCCGCCAGCGCGAGCGTGGCCGTCAGCAGCCCCGAAGCCACGCCACGAAGGCGGGCCGCGGAACCGGACGGCGACACGACCGGCTCAGCTCACGCCGAGCCGAGCCATCAGGTCGGCGTCGATTCCGTCGAGTTGCCGTTCGATGGCGGCGTGCGCGGACCGGCGCCTCGACGGAGGCATGTGCTCGGCGGCGGCGATCGCGGCCGACAAGTCCCCGAGACGCTCGGTGATCGCCCCGACGAACTGTTTGGTCTCGGCGTCCTTCGGTTTCTTCTCCGAGACCAACCGCAACGACTGCTCGGCACCGGCGATGCGCCCAGACAACTGGGCGCCGTGGCCGTTGAACTGACCGACCTGGCTGAGCGGAACCCCGAGCCGCTCCGCCCGGCGTTGGTCGGCGTAGCCGCGCGCGGCGATGGCCGCGCGGTAGCCGACGGGTACCACGATCGGCGCGAGCAGTCGCGTCACGGTCAGCACACGACGAATTCGGCCCGGAGAGAACAGCTTGCCCTCGCGGGCGGCCTTCAGTTGCGTCTCGGCGACCTTGAGGGCTGCCCGGTCACTGTCGCGCTGAGCCTTGATCTGCGCCTTCAGCGCCCTGGCCTCGGCCCGATGGGCGGACTTGATGCGACGGGCTTCGTTCTTGGCGGCCAGCTTGGCCTCCAGTTTCGCTTTCGCCTTGATCGCGCGGGCTTCGGCCCTGCGGGTGGCTCGGGTTTTGCGTCGCTTGAACGGGCTCATCCCGGCTGCCTCCCGGAGCTTTTCTCGGTTGCTGACGTCATGGCGGTGCAGGTTGTCGGTGCAGCACAACCCTATCGTTCACAGCGTTCGGGCTGCGGGCGGCTCGGCGCGGGCCAAGCGGTGCCGGATGCGTCTTGGCTGCATGGCGTATTGAGGGCATGCTTGTACAGACCGCAAAGTTCGCGAACTGACGGAGGAAGCCGCCCGTCAAGACGGCGGACAGCGCATAGTGAACTGGTCGGAAGGGGGATCCATGCCAGCTAACCGCCGTGTCACCCGCGCGGTCGGGGCCGTGCTCGAACTGGCGCCGCGGCACGGGGAGGTGTCACTGACCCGACTGATCGAGGCCGTCAGCGAAGACCGCAAGCGACCCATCGAACTCAAGATGGCCGAGCTGCCGCCCGGTGTCTGTGGGCAATGGCGCCAGTACAACGACCACGACGTGTTCCTGATCCAGAAGGGCCTGCCCGCGTGGGACCGCACGCTGGCCCACGAGCTGGGGCATCTGGTGTTGGGCCATGACGGCATCCCCGTCGCGCAGGCCGCCGAACAGAGCACGGAGTTCGCCAGCTCCGATCTGATCAGCTACATGCTCAACCAGCGGACCGGTTGTATGGGCCCCGCGGGTGAGGAGGCCGAGCAGGAGGCCGAGGACTTCGCGGCCCTGCTGCTGTACCGCCTGGGCCGGCTTCCGTCGGACCGCTCGTCGATCGTGCAGGTGCGGCTCGGAGAGGCGTTTGGTTGATCGTCTGGGTGATCGCCGGTCTGCTCGGACTGGCCACCGGACTACGCATCGGATGGGCGCTGGTCAACAAGCAGAGCCTGGTGAGCACCGCGATGATCGTCGCGCTGGCGAGCCTGGCATTGATCGCCGCGCTGAATTGGCAACCCCTGACGCTGCTGATCGACCGGTTGCTGCGCTGGCCCAACATCTCCCTGGGCCTGTCGCAGGTGGCGCTCGTGGCGTGCGCCGCGGGTAGCTGCGTGATGATCACGACCGTATCGTCGGTGCGGAAACCGGCGACCATCCGCAAAATCGCCTTGGCGCAGTACAGCGTTGCGGGCGTGATCGCCGTGGTGACCGGGGTGGCCTTCTTCTCCGCAGGTCGTCAGCCCGAGATGTCGCCCCAGGAATACCTGCAGCGCAACCTCAGCGGCGGGCCGAACACGCTGCCGTGGTTGCTGCCGCTGCTCTACGTGCTACTGGCGTTGTCGCTGGTCTCATGGGCGGGGCTGCGCTATTCGAACCGCAGCCGCCGCGGGCGCGCGCTGTTCGTCTTCACGATCGGCATCGCGCTGATCGTGGTGGCGTCGGCTTTCTTCTTCCTGCGCGCCCTCGACCGCGACGGACCGGTCGGCGTCGGGGCCGCGGCGACGCTGCTGGGCTGCGCGATGCTGGTCGTGGCCGCGGGCTCGCTGCTGCCCAGCATCGAGGACTGGTTCGGGGCCCGACGGGAACTGCGGGCGATCCAGCCGATCCTCACCGAACTCGGCCGTAGGCACCCCGACATCGGTATCGGTGTCCGGCCGCGCGGGCCGCTCGTCTTCCGGGTCGCGGAACGGATGTCCTTGATCTCCGACGCGCTCTACCTGGAAGCCACGGCCGCCGAGCACCGGCGCAGACTTCGGGTCGACCCGCGTGGTGCGGTGTCCGGCGATGACGCCGACGCCGACGAGACTGACCTCGAGTCTCCACCGGTTCCGCCGCGGGAACAGGCCAGAGCGATTGCCGAGTGGATCCATTCGGGAACCGACGACGCTTCGGAGGACAAGCGCGTCGAGTTTCCCGGCCTGGGGTGGTTGAACCAACCGAGCGAGTACTCGGACCGCGAATGGATCCTGGAGATCGCAGAGCAGTACAGAGCACTGACCCGTCGCGGCGGCGCGACGGGTCAAGCAGCGTAGCTGGTAGCGCGGCCCCGCTTCGCCAGCTGTGACGCGGTGGGCCGTACCGGGCTAATCGTCGAGATGCTCGCGGCGACGCAGCTCGTCGACCTTTTGGACGATGTCCTGCTGGGCCTCCGGCGACAAGCCGACGGTGCGTGCGGCAATACGCCGGACACCCTCGTCGCGCATGCTGGCGAGCCAGGTCAGTTCCTTGTCGAGCTTCTCGTAGTACTCGTCATCGGTGAAGTAGGCCGGCTTGATCCGGAAGAAGTTGGCAAGAGCGGCCATGGTGGTGGCGGAGGGGTTGGTGCGGTTGCCCGAGCGCAGCTGCGAGAGGTACGGAGCGGACATGGTAACGCCCTCGGCCTTCAGTGCCGCGATCACCTCAGCGGAGGTGTGCGGGCCGCGTCCCGGCGGGTAGACCGTGTCAAACAGCCGGTTCAGGCGAGCGGCGAACGTCGTGCTCATCGATATGACCTCCACATGCATTGGACGAGCGGTGTACAAGCGGCGTATTTGCTGATCATCGTAGCGAGTGTTGTGGCAACAACCAAGTGCAAACCCGGGAAAAGGTGATTCGCCCCCGTGCCCGACGCCCGCTACTGTGCCGGCCGCGACGCAGTCCGCGTGCGCCGGCGCCTCTACCATACGGTGCGACGAAGCAAACCACGGCGAGTTTGTCGAGCTAGTTTTGCTCTCAGACCGGACGGCGCGGCCACAGCAGGCCCCGTGACCGCCGCCGGCAACATCAGTTGCATGCATTCGGGCGCAAAGCGACGTTTGCCAAAGACCGTACGGATGGTCGCGGAGCCGCTGCGAGTCGGGTTGCCGGACGCGCAGGTCGAGGTCAGGACACCTGGGTCGACGGCCGATCTGTTCCGTCCGGCGCGGGTGCGCGGCGGCGGCCGATGAGCCAGACCACCAGCACCGAGACGGTGACGCAAGCGGTGACCGCCACGGCGACGCACCGCAGCCCCAGCGCACCGTCGAACAGCAGCCACAGACCGAAAAGCAGGAACAGGAGACTGGCCAGACCGTGCAGGAACCGCTCAGGCAGTCTGCGGTGCATCAGCCTGCCCGCCGCGATCGCGGCGCCGTCGGCCAGAATCATGCCCGCAGTCGCGCCGATCCATACGCCTGTCCAGTGGTGTTCGCTGGCGAGGGCGACGGTGGCCAGCATCGTCTTGTCGCCGAGTTCGGCCAGGACGAAGGAAGACACGATCGCGGGTACGACGAACCGCGGCTCGGCGATCCGGATCTCCTCGTCGTCGCCGTTCTCGCGCCACGTCCACACGGCGAACAACAGGAAGGCGATGGCGGCGACGAACGCAATGGGGCGTTCGGGCAATGTCATCCCGAGAAAGTGGCCGACTGCGACGGAGAGGCCGTGCACCAGCATCGCGGCGATCCCGACCCCGGAGAGCACCACCCACCACCGGTGGCGCAGCGAGTAGGTGATGGTGATCAGCTGCGACTTGTCGCCGAGTTCGGCGACGAAGACCACGGCCAGACTGACCAGGATGGCGGCGAGCATTCGGACGACCCTTTCGACGCGTCGCCGACGAAGCGGTGCTCACGCCCGCCGGCTTCGGTCGAAGGTCTCGCCCACCACACGTGGGGTGTGGTTCGCCGGCCGGGCTTGCGCCAGTGTGTCGACACGACGATTGGGGGCTACTCCCCTTCGCTTACTGACCCGACCATAGCCGCGGGATCGCGGATGCGCCACCGCCGCGCAGGTTTTCGGGTATCCGAATCCAGCGTTCAGGTAAGCGAATCAAATGCTTCGAAAGCCCTTATGCCGCAAGCAGCATCGCGAGGATCGCGGTGTCGGGATGGCTGATGGGGTCCACGCCGACGCGACTCACCATGGACGTCACTGTTCCGTCGGATTCGGCTTCCACCCACGCGGCGCGGTGCTCGAGGCCCAGATGGGGGAGGCCCGGAAGTAACACACACCCGGAGGCCGCCCCGCTGCACTCCGGCAGCGAGGGTGTGGTTTCCGACGGGGGATGCAGCATCAACAGGGCCGGTGGCTGATGCTCGGCGAAATAGCCTGGCGGTACCGCTGATTCACCGACCACGGTGCCTTCGGCGACAACCAGGCCGACCGTGTTGGGCTCGGGTTCGTCGGGCAGTTCTTCGCGGGCACCGAAAATCGTTGTTGTGGAGAGCAATCCGGGAAGCGATGCAACCCGCACGGCGACCATGAGCAACTGCGCCCACTCCTTGGTCGAATCCGGCCAGCGGCCCGAGATGACGAAGCCCTTGAGTGAACCGCGTGAATGAAAGGGGGCGATCTCGATCGCCTTGCCCGACTCCCTCTCCATATCGCCTCCGCGCCATCGGTGTTCGGACGCCGGCCGCTAGCCGACTGATGGCCCGACACGCCAGTGGGTCGATTTTCCCAGCATGCGGCAGAACTTGCCTGGCACGCAAGTGGACACGACTGCTAATCGCCGGAATCTGCTCGGGCAGTCCACAGCACGCGATACGACCCGGCCGCCGCGATCCAACCGAAATCGTGGGAGTCGGCGGCGCCGGGCGCGCCGGGATTGTCCGAGCGGGCTTCGAAAATCACGTCGCGACCGTCGGTGTAGACATCGCCGACCCGCTTGACGAGCCACCGCGTCGAACGACGCGGATCCTGGAACACCCGTAGCTGCCCGCGCCGAATGCTCCCGCCCCGCATGGCCAATAGCCCGTCGCCGGGGCCGACCGTCGGGCGCATCGAGTCGTCGACCACTCGGAACAGCCGCAGCGGCCAGCGTCGCGGTGTCTGGTTGCGGCGCACGTCCAAAGGGTAAGTTAGGACCATGCTGCATCGATTGTTCAACAACGCGACCCCTGCCCATGCCCACTGCGATCTGTACTGCGGCGTCTACGACCCCGCGCAGGCCAAAATCGAGGCGCTCTCGTGCCTCAAGACGATCCAGAAGTACCACGACTCAGACGATGAGCACTTCCGCGCGCGCTGCATCATCATCAAGGAGCGGCAGGCCGAGGAGGTCAAGCATCACCTGATGGTGCTGTGGGCCGATTTCTTCACCAAGGATCACTTCGAGCAGTTCCCCAACCTGCACCAGCTGTTCTGGGACGGCGTGCACGGTGCCGGCGACGTCAAGAAGTCACTCGACGTGTCCGTCGCCGAGAAGCTGCTCAAGACGATCGACGAGCTCGCCGACATCTTCTGGCAGACCGACAAGGGCAAGCAGATGGGCGTCTATCCGCCCGCCTGAAACCTTCTCGACATCGAAGAGCCGCCGAGTCATCGACCCGGCGGCTCTTTTGTATCCGCCCTCGCATCAAGCGGGCGGCACGTCGTCAGTACAGGACGATCAGGGCCAGCACGACCAGCAGCACCAAGGCGATCACGCCGGCGCGCAGGAACGCCATCAACTGGCTGCGGGTGTAGGCGGCGGGCGTGGAGGACTGCCACTCCGTGGGGGGCATAGCCGAACCCGACCCCATCGAAGATGTCATGAACCCCTCCTGACCTGCATGTTCTAAATCTTCCCCCGGGTGAGATCTATCACAACAGCTGTATGTGACGCCGATCATAACGCTTAATGTCGCGCCGGAAAAATCGGCTCGCGTCCACGACGGATACCGGCACCGTCGGCTCCGTCGCGGTTAGCGGGGCTAGGGATTTCGCTCGCCATCCGCCGGCCTGTTGATGGGAACACCGAAAAGTTTGACGCTTATCCACAGCGGTCCTCAGGAAAATCACAGATTCAGCGGCTCAAGGCGGGTTGTCCGATGACGTTGCTTGTGGATGAACCTGTGGAAATTGTGGATAGGTGGGCATTGCTGTCGCCGCAAGCCGGCCGGCGGCATGTCAGCATTGAGGCATGAACGAGGCTGAATTCGGGCAGGTCGACATCGCCGACGTGCCGACCACTTTCGGCCCCGGGGCGATCCTGCTGGACGTACGGGAAGACGACGAGTGGGCACGCGGGCATGCCCCGGAGGCGCGACACATCCCGATGGGACAGGTTCCCGCGCGTTTGGCGGAGATCGAGGTGGACGCCCAGGTGTTTGTGATCTGCGCGGCCGGTGGGCGGTCGCAGCGGGTGGCGCAGTATCTGGCCAGGAACGGCTATTCACCGGTCAACGTCAACGGCGGCATGTTCGCCTGGGCCGGCGCCGGTCGGCCGGTGGTGACCGACGACGGCGGGCCGGGTGTCGTCTGACGGATCGTCGCTACCCTGGTCGAATGGTCGGGCGAGGAGCGAAGTGATTCCGCGCGCGCGAGGAGCGAAATGATTCAGGTGTGTTCGGCGTGCGGAACCCGGTGGAATGTGCGCGACCGGCGCCGGACGTGGTGTCCGCGGTGCAACGGTTCTTTGATGCCGCCGTCGGTTCCCGCGCCGGACGCCGCGAACGCCCAGTGGAGCGCACGGTCCTCGGCCGGAGCGCCCGGTGCGCGGCCGCAACTGCCGCCGGGCTACCGCTGGATCGCCGTGCGGCCTGGCGCACCGCCGTACCCGCGACGCCCGAAGCGTGCCCTCGGGCCGACGCCCCGCTACGCGACCATCCCGCGGTGGGGCCTCGTCGATCAGATTGCGCCGGTCGACCAGCAGCAGGAGGTGCCGCGCCGTGGGCCGTCGCCGGGCGTGGTGACGGGCACGCTGCTGCTGACGATGGCGGTACTGGGTGCCGCGGCGCTGATTCACCTTGCGCGCTATGTGCTGCTGATCATCAACAGGTCGGTGTTGCTGCCCCCCTGGATCGCGGCCATCGCGACATGGTTCGGCGTGGTGCTCAGCGTCGTCGCCGCGTTCATGGTGGTGGCCAGCCTTGTCGTGCTGACCAACTGGCTGATCGCCAGGCGGGCCGCTGCATACACCTACCGGGGAACGACCGACCCTCGACCGTCCTGGCGACTGCAGGCCGGTTGCCTGCTCCCGTTCGTCAACCTGTTCTGGGCGCCGGTGTTCGTCCTCGAACTGGCCGGGGTCGAGGAGCGGCTCAGTTATCTGCGCAGGCCGATCGCGGTGTGGTGGCTCGCGTGGGTGGCCAGCTATGCCGTGTCGATCTGGTCGATCGCGACCAGCTTCACCCGCGATGCGCAGGGAATCGCCGACAACACGATGACCACGATGATCGCCTATCTGCTGGCGCTGGCCACGCTGCTGCTCGCCATGAAGGTCGTTTCCGGTTTCGAACGGCAGCCCGTCGAGCGTCCGAGCAAGCGCTGGGTGATCGTCCCCGACGACGGTACGCCGGCGCAGGATGCACCCGAGCCCAAGGCTCCGGTTGAGTCACACGGGCAGGACCCGGCAGCATAGGCCGTATGACAGGCGACTCCG
This sequence comes from Mycobacterium sp. GA-1199, assembly GCF_001500045.1. Classification (GTDB taxonomy): domain Bacteria; phylum Actinomycetota; class Actinomycetes; order Mycobacteriales; family Mycobacteriaceae; genus Mycobacterium. The sequence continues at coordinate 1,806 of NZ_LQIX01000015.1, read as the reverse complement.
AGGCCGCCGAGAACGCGACGTCCGGACCGACGCCCGGAGGCCATCCGTTCGTCGTGGCTCACCGAGGCGCGTCGGCCGACCGTCCCGAGCACACGCTCGCGGCGTACGAGCTTGCGCTGCAGCAGGGTGCCGACGGCGTCGAATGCGATGTGCGGCTCACCCGCGACGGCCACCTGGTGTGTGTGCACGACCGCAGGGTCGACCGCACGTCGAACGGAACGGGGATCGTCAGCGACATGACGCTCGCCCAACTGCGGGAGCTCGACTACGGCGGCTGGCATCCCAGCCGGAACGCCCTTGAGGCGCAAGGTGATACGGGTCTGCTCACCCTAGAAGCCCTGATCTCGCTGGTGCTCGACTGGAACCGTCCGGTCAAGCTGTTCATCGAGACCAAGCACCCCGTCCGGTTCGGTGGGCTGGTGGAGAGCAAGGTGCTGGCCCTTCTGCACCGGTTCGGGATCGCCTCCCCTGCATCGGCGGACCTGTCGCGCGCCGTGGTGATGTCGTTCTCGGCGGCCGCGGTGTGGCGAATCCGCCGCGCGGCACCGATGCTGCCGACGGTGTTGCTCGGGGAGACGTCGCGCTATCTCGGCGGCAGCGCCGCCACGACGGTGGGCGCCACCGCGGTCGGGCCGTCGATCGCCACGCTGCGGGAGCATCCGGAGTTGGTGGACCGGGCGGGCGCGCAAGGCCGCGCGCTGTACTGCTGGACCGTCGATCATTTCGAGGACGTCCACTACTGTCGCGACCTCGGCGTGGCGTGGGTCGCGACCAACCACCCCCGCCGCACCAAGGATTGGCTGCAGAACGGTTTGGCCGGCGCCGGGCGCGATTAGCCGCGAGCTCCGCGCGACGCGACGATCAGAGGCTTCCGCCCGCGACCTTCGGTGCGCCATTGTCTTTCGGCGCCGTGCCCAGTTCGCGCGCGACGAAGTCCTCCAGATGGAAGAGGTCGTCGCCGGCCCGGTCGGCAATGCGCACCAGCGTCGTCATCTGCGAGACCTCCTCGACCTGCTCCCCGAGGAACCACTGCATGAACTGCTCGCCGAGGTAGTCACCCTCGTCCCGGGCCACGCCGGCCAACCGGCCGATCTGCTCGGTGACGGTGCGCTCCAGATCGAGCGCCAGCACGAGCGCGTCGCGCGGAGCGTCGAAGCTGTTGCGCACCGCATCGATCCCGGGAATCTCGAATTCGACGTCGCGGTCGAGCAGGTACTGGACCAGCATCATGGCGTGGTTGCGCTCTTCGACGGCCTGGCGGTAGAAGTGCTTGGCCAGCTGCGGAAGGTCGGCTCCGTCGAAGTAAACGGCGATGGCGAGGTATTGCTGCGCGGCACCGAACTCGTTGCGGATCTGCTCTTGCAGAAGGGCGTGGAATTTGGTGTCGGAAGCTTCGGCAGTGGTCATGACGCCACGATAGCCCAGCTCAGAGGGTATCGTCAGCGAAGGACGGCCTAACACAGGCGAGGTTTGCCTTATTGAGTCGAACCTTTGTGATGGCGCTTACACCGGCGGACATGTGTTTGCTGGCGTTAGGGCTGAGCGTCGATGACGTCTTGCGGCACCGGGGAGTCGGTGCGCAGCGCCTCGAACAGTTGGCCGGCCAGGGCCTCGTCCCAGACGACGACCGAGCCGACGTCGCCGCTGGAGTATTCACCGATGGGGACCGTGGTGGTGAGGACGTCTCCGTGCATCGCCCAGGCGAGCCGCGCCAGATTCCACACGTGATCGTCCTCGTTGACGGTGAAGGTCTGACCGGCGGCCTGCGCCATCGGGTACCAGCGCAGCGGATTGAGCAGCACCGAC
>NZ_LQIX01000014.1 GCF_001500045.1 Mycobacterium sp. GA-1199 | reverse complement strand
CCCGGCAGAAGCGCTCGACGAACTACTCTCGAATCCGTCCAAACCACCCGCTATTGCATCGATCGCTTGAAACCGCCGGCGAAAAGTGCGACACAGCTTCAGTTTCGACGCAGGGCGCGCGACACCGACTGCATCAGAGCAGGTAGCGGTACGCCGGCGAGTCGGGTTCGAGCGCCTCGACGTGGATGTCCGATGCGCGCATGCGCTCGAGCAGGCCCTCGAAGTCGGTTGCCGAACCCAGCTCGATTCCGACCAGCGCCTCGCCGGTCTCACGGTTGTTGCGCTTGACGTACTCGAACAAGGTGATGTCGTCGTTCGGTCCCAGTATCTGGTCGAGGAACCGGCGCAGCGCGCCCGGTTCCTGCGGGAAGTCCACCAGAAAATAGTGCTTGAGGCCGAGATGCACCAGCGAACGCTCCAGTACCTCGCCATAGCGCGACACGTCGTTGTTGCCACCCGAAATCACGCACACCACAGTGGATCCCGGTGCGATGTCGGCCTCCATCAACGCGGCCACCGACAGCGCCCCCGCCGGCTCGGCGATGATGCCCTCGTTCTGGTACAGATCGAGCATCGCGGTGCACACGGCGCCCTCGTCGACGGTCGTCATCGACACCATGTCACCGGCGGCCGCCAGCACCTCGTACGGCAGCCGTCCCGCCCGGTTCACCGCCGCACCGTCGACGAACTGGTCGACGTCTTCGATGGTCACCGGCTCACCCGCCGCCAGCGCCGCGATCATCGCGGGCGCCCCTGCCGGCTCGGCGCCCAACACGGAGGTGCCGCCCGTCCGCTCGACCAGATACGTGGTGATGCCCGCGATGCATCCGCCGCCGCCGACCGGAACGACGACGAGGTCGGGCTCGGTGTTGAGTTGGTCGAGGATCTCCGCGGCGATCGTGCCCTGTCCGGCAATCGTGCGCAGATCGTCATACGGGTGAACCAGCGTCGCACCGGTGCGGGCGACGTCGTCGAGCGCGGCGGCCGCGGCGTCGTCGTAGGTTCTGCCGCCGACGATCAACTGGATGAACTCGCGGCCGTGGTACCGGATGCGGTCGCGCTTCTGCTTGGGCGTCTTGCCCGGCACATAGACCCGGCCGCGGACCCCCATCGAGCGGCACGCCATCGCGAAGCCCTGCGCGTGGTTGCCCGCCGACGAACACACGACGCCCGCGGCCAACTCGTCGGGGGACAACTGCATCAGCAGGTTGTGCGCGCCCCGCAGCTTGTAGGACCGCACGGGCTGCAGATCCTCGCGCTTCAGATATATTGCCGCGCCGGTGGCGTCCGAGAGCCTCTCGCTGAGCTCCAGCGGGCTGCGCAGTACGACGTCCGCAATTCGCTGAGCGGCCTCGTCGATATCCGTCGCACGAAGCGGCGACGTCCTCGGGCTTTGGCTCAGTTCAGCGGACACCGGTCAATGGTGCCACCAACCAGCGGTTTTCAAGAAATCGGGCTCAGCACGAACACCGGGATCTGGCGGTCGGTCTTCTTCTGGTACTCGGCGTAATCGGGCCATGCCGCCACGGCCCGCTCCCACCAGAGGGCCTTCTCCTCGCCGGTGACCTCGCGCGCGTCATATTCCCTGGTCACGGCCCCGTCCTGCAGTTCCACCCGCGGATGAGCCTTGATGTTGTGGTACCAGACCGGATGCTTGGGGGCGCCGCCCAACGAGGCCACGACCGCGTACTGACCGTCGTGTTCCACCCGCATCAACGGAGTCTTGCGGATCTTGCCCGTCTTTGCGCCGACGGTCGTCAGAAGGATGAGGGGTTTACCTTTCATGTCCACCCCCTCGGTGGTTCCGGACTCCGTGATGCGGTCGGCGTGTTCCCTCACCCAGTCCCACGGGCTGGGTTCGTACTCTCCGGGAAGTGGCATCTCATCAGCTTAGACGCGCTTGAGATCCGTCGACCGGATCCCGTGTTTCGGGTAGCCGAAAAATCGGTTACGAGTTATCGTGGACGTCATGACCACGGCAGGTAACTTCCGCACCGCTGCCGCACGCGCGACGTGCGACGTGTCGGTGGCGGGCGTGCCGTGGCCGGCGTACAAGCTGATCGCCCTCGTACTGGGCGCGGTCGTGGCGCTGGTGATCGGGATCGCAACCGGCACGGCGGCCACGGCGGTACTCGCGGGCGCCGCGGTGGGGACCGTCACCTGGGTGGCGTTCAGCGCGCTCTGCTCGGCGCGCCTCTAGTCCTCGATCAGCCTCTTCAGCGTCGCCAGGTCGGCGGCCACCGCTTCGCTATCGGCATCGAACTCCTCGTCGGTCATTCCCGGCCGCCGGCGCACGCTGAACACCACCTCGCTGCGCGCCTCGTCGGCGTCGGTCGGCACACTCCAGGGCTGCACCCGCATCGGGTTGTAGACCGCTTCCCCGGTGGGCAGCCGCACGATATGGTCGAGCACACCGAGGCCGTTGCGCGGCGAGAACTCGACGGTCACCTCCCCCATCGGTGAGTCGGCCACCCAGCCGCTCGGAGTCTGGCGGAGCCCGCCCTGCGCCAGACCGGCCGCCCAACGCGGCCACGTCTGCGGATCCGCGGCGAACTGGTAGACGGTCTCGGGTGGCGCGGCGATCCAGATGCTGACGTGTCGTGACTCCATCCGACCATCCTGGCGCATCAGAATGACGTGATGGAATCACCGCCGGAACAGCACCGCGCGCCGGCCTGGCTGCGGCGCGGCGATCCGGAGAGCACGCTGCCCGTGCTGATCGCGGTGGTGGCCGTCATGGGGTTGCAGCTCGCGATCCCCAAGGGCTACACGCTGGTCCCCCGCTGGCCGCTGGTGGTGTTGGAGGGACTCCTGCTGCTGGCGCTGCTGGCGATCAACCCGCGCGTCATGTCCCGGCGCACGCGGTTCGGCCGGTACACCACATGGGTTCTGCTGGCGGCGATCACCCTCGACAACACGCTCTCGGCGGTCGTGCTGGCGGTCGGCATTCTCAGCGGCGACGAAAGCAACGACGCGGCGGTGCTACTCGGCAGCGGCGCCTCGATCATCGTCACGAACGTAATCGTGTTCGGCATCTGGTACTGGGAGCTGGACCGGGGTGGGCCGTTCGCGCGGCACGCGGGAGAGCGGCCGTATCCCGATTTCCTGTTCCCGCAGATGACGACGCCGCATGTCGCCGAACCGGATTGGCGGCCGACCTTCGTCGATTACCTCTATGTCAGCGTGACGAACGTGATGGCGTTCTCCCCGACCGACACCATGCCGCTCGCCCGGTGGGCCAAGATGATGATGACGGTGCAGGCGATCGTCGCACTCGGCACCGCCGGGCTCGTCATTGCGCGGGCGGTGAATGTGCTGAACTGACGTCAGCCGCCCAGGCAGCCGGGCCCCAGCAGGGCCTTGAGGTCGCCCATCAGAGCCGACGACGGCGTGACACGCAGCGAGGTGTCCAGTTCCAGCGTGGTGATCCGCTCCCCGCTGATCAACCGCAGATGCACCTGCGACGTGCCGGGATGGCGGGCCAGCACCTGCTTGAGCGCGGTCACCTTGTCCACGGTGCACTGTCGGGTCGGCAGGCTCACCGCCAACGGGCGATCCAGTTGCGCGTTCGAAAAGTCGGGCACCACAAGGTCATTGGCGATCAACGAGATCCGATCGTCGCGGATCGCCACCTTCGCGCCGACGAGCACGACGGCGTCGTCGGCGATCTCGGCGCCGAACGTCGAGTAGGTCTGCGGGAAGAACAGCACCTCGATGCCGCCGGTCAGATCCTCCAATTGCGCAGAGGCCCACGGCAGCCCGTTCTTGTTGACCCTGCGGTTGACCGAGGCCAGGATGCCGCCGACACGCACCTGCGTGTCGTTGGGCAGGTCGCCGTCGAGAATGGCCGGGATCGCGGTGTCGACCTGGGCGGCCAGCAGGTGGGCGATGCCGTTGAGCGGATGACCGGACACGTAGAGGCCCAGCATCTCGCGTTCGAGCGCGAGTTTGTGCTTGTCCTCCCACTCCTCGTCGGGCACCTTGATGGTGAACACCGCGTCGGTGGCCGTGTCGGCGCCGCCGAACAGGTCGAACTGCCCCATCGCCTCGGCCTTCTTGGTGCCCAGAACTGAGTCGACGGCGTCGGTGTGAATCAGGAACAACCCCTTGCGCGGGTGCCCCAGCGAGTCGAACGCACCAGCCTTGATCAGCGACTCCGTGACCTTCTTGTTGCACGGGCCGATCTCGATCTTGTTGAGGTAGTCGGAGAAGTCGATGAACTTCCCCTTCTCGGTGCGCGTGTTGATCACCGAGGCAACCACATTGGCGCCGACGTTGCGCACTGCGCCCAGCCCGTAGCGGATGTCCTCGCCGACGGAGGCGAAATTCAGGTGCGACTCGTTGACGTCGGGCGGCAGCACCGTGATGCCGAGCCTGCGGCAGTCGGCCAGGTATACGGCGGCCTTGTCCTTGTCGTCACCGACCGACGTCAGCAACCCGGCCATGTACTCGGCCGGATAGTTGGCCTTGAGGTAGGCCGTCCAGTACGAGACGAGGCCGTACCCGGCGGCGTGCGACTTGTTGAACGCGTAGTCGGCGAACGGCAGCACGGTGTCCCACAGCGCCTTGATGGCGGCGGCGGAGAAGCCGTTGGTCTTCATGCCCTCGGAGAAGCCCTCGAACTCCTTTTCCAGAACTTCGCGCTTCTTCTTGCCCATGGCTTTTCGCAGAATGTCGGCTCGGGCCAGCGAGTACCCGGCAACCTTCTGCGCGATCCGCATGATCTGCTCTTGGTAGACGATCAGGCCGTAGGTCTCGGCGAGGATCTCGCGCAGCGGCTCTTCGAGTTCCGCGTGGATCGGCTTGATCGCCTGGCGGCCGTTCTTGCGGTCGGCGTAGTCGTTGTGGGCGTTCATGCCCATCGGGCCGGGGCGGTAGAGCGCGATCACCGCGACGACGTCCTCGAACCCCGTCGGCTGCATGCGCCGCAGCAGGTCGCGCATCGGCCCGCCGTCGAGCTGGAACACCCCCAGCGTGTCGCCGCGGCCCAACAGCTCGTAGGTCGCCTTGTCGTCGAGTGGAACGGATTCGAGGTCGAGCTCGATCCCGCGGTTGGCCCTGATGTTGTCCAGCGCGTCACCGATGATCGTCAGGTTGCGCAGCCCCAGGAAGTCCATCTTCAACAGGCCGATGGCCTCGCACGACGGGTAGTCCCAGCCGGTGATGATCGCGCCGTCCTGGGGCCGCTTCCACAGCGGGATCGCGTCGACGAGCGGCTCGGAGCTCATGATCACCGCGCAGGCGTGCACTCCGGCGTTGCGGACCAGGCCCTCGAGCCCGCGTGCGGTCTCGTAGATGGTGCGGACGTCGGGGTCGGTGTCGATCAGCCCCCGCACCTCGGCGGCTTCCTTGTACCGCTCGTGGTTGGGGTCGGTGATGCCCGACAGCGGGATGTCCTTGGCCATGATCGGCGGAGGCAACGCCTTGGTGATCCGGTCGGCGATCGCGAAGCCGGGCTGGCCGTAGTGTACGCGCGCCGAGTCCTTCAGCGCCGCTTTGGTTTTGATGGTGCCGAAGGTGATCACCTGGGCCACCCGGTCGCTGCCCCACTTGTTGGCGGCGTACCGCAGCATCTCACCACGGCGGCGGTCGTCGAAGTCGATGTCGATGTCGGGCATCGAGACCCGCTCGGGGTTGAGGAACCGCTCGAACAGCAGCCCGTACGGGATCGGGTCGATGTTGGTGATGCCCAGCGCGTACGCGACCAGCGACCCGGCGGCCGACCCGCGGCCGGGGCCGACCCGGATGTCGACCGAACGCGCGTAGTTGATCAGGTCGGCCACGATCAGGAAGTAGGACGGGTAGCCCTTGTCGCAGATGACCTTGATCTCGTAGTCGGCGCGATCGGTGTACTCCTGCGGTACGTCAGCGGAGGGGAAACGACGCTCGAGCCCGGCGCGGACCTCGTGGCGCAGCCAGGACTCCTGGGTGTGGCCCTCGGGCACGGGGAAGACCGGCATCCGGTCGCGCACCGTCCACACGTCCTCGTACGACGACACACGTTCGGCGATCAGCAGCGTCGAGTCGCACGCTCCGGGCACCTGGTCGTCCCACAGTGCCCGCATCTCGGCGGCCGTCTTGAGGAAGTAGCCGTCACCGTCGAACTTGAACCGGTTCGGGTCCGACAGCGTCTTGCCGGTCTGGATGCACAGCAGCGCCTCGTGATTCTGGGCGGCGTCGCGGGTGACGTAGTGGCAGTCGTTGGTGGCCAGCGGCGGGATGCCGAGCTTGCGCCCGATGTCGAGCAACCCCTCGCGCACACGGCGTTCGATGTCGAGGCCGTGATCCATCAGCTCGAGGAAGAAGTTGTCCGGTCCGAAGATGTCCCGCCACTTGGCGGCCGCGGCCACGGCCTCGTCATGGTGGCCGAGCCGCAGCCGGGTCTGCACCTCGCCCGACGGACAGCCCGTGGTGGCGATGATGCCTTCGGCGTGCTCGGCGATCAGCTCGGCGTCCATGCGCGACCACTTGCCGAGTTGCCCCTCGAACGAGGCGAGCGAGGACAACTTGAACAGGTTGCGCAACCCGGTGGCATTTTCGGCCACCATCGTCATATGGGTGTAGGACCCGCTGCCGGAAACGTCGTCGCCCTTCTGGCCCGGATCGCCCCACAGGATCCGCTTGGTGTCGAACCGCGAACCCGGCGCGATGTAGGCCTCGACACCGATGATCGGCTTGATCCCGGCGTCGGTGGCGGCGTTGTAGAACTCGCTGGCGCCGAACATGTTTCCGTGATCGGTCATCCCGATCGCGGGCATCTCCAGACGTTGCGCCTCGGCGAGCATCGGCTTGACCTTCGCGGCACCGTCCAGCATCGAGTACTCGGTGTGGTTATGCAGGTGCACGAACGACCGCGAATCCGAAGGGCTCATAGGAGGGCCAGTCTATGACCGCCTTCCGACAGTTCCCGGCGTGTCGGAAATGCGTGTCTTCGAGCCGCGGACAGAATTCCGGCTTCTCGCTAGACCGCGAGGCGCTTCGATGACTGGAGCAAGCCGCGGCGCAACAGTCTGTTCAGATGCTTGGCAACTGCAATTGCCGGTTCGGCATCCAGGTGTAGAAGTCGGCGACCACGGGGTGCCCCGCGAGCGCGGGCCAAGAGCCGGCTCCGCCCCGCCCGCCACGAGCAAACTTAAAGACATTGCTAGTTCAAGGTGAACCGGCAGTTTCGCAAAGTTGCCGATCGGCCCGCGACCGGCCGATGGTGTCGACGCTGAAAACCAGCAGCGCCATCCAGATCAACGTGAAGCCCACCCAGCGGGCCGGCGGCATCGGCTCCCGGCCGACGAACACGCCCCACGTCAGCTGCATCACCGGTGTCAGATAGAAAAGCAGGCCCATCGTCACCAGCGGCAACCGCTGCGCGGCCGCGGCGAACAGCAACAGCGGCACCGCCGTCAGGACGCCCGACAGCACCATCAGCGCGACGTGGTCACCGCCGTGGTCGGTGAACGTTGCGTGCCCGGTGGTCTGCAGCACGACGATGTACGCCGCCGCGAACGGCGTGGCGATACCGGCCTCCACCCCGACGCTGACCCGCGGGTCAGTCGTCACGACTTTCTTCACCGCGCTGTAGAGGCCGAACGACAACGCCAGACCCAGACCGATGTAGGGCGGTGCGTCCACTTCCACCGTCAGTACCACCACGCCGGTCGCCGCGACGGCCAAGGCCACGAACTGCGCGCGGTTGAGCCGATCCCGGAACACGATCAGCCCCAGCCCGACGACCACCAACGGGTTGATGAAGTAGCCGAGCGCCGCGTCCACCACGTGCCCGTTGTTGACGGCATAGACGTAGATCCCCCAGTTGATCGAGATCAACGCCGATGCGGCGGCCAGCAGCAGCCATGTGCGGCCGGTGATTCGCTTGAGGTCGCCGAGCCTGCGCACAACCGCGACCACGACGATCATCAGCAGGAAGTTCCACACGATGCGGTGCGCGAGCACCTCGAGGGCCGACGCGGGGTTCAGCAGCGGGAAGAACGCGGGAAACGTTCCCCAGCACACGTATGCGCCGACCCCGAACAGCAAACCGGGTCTGTGAGTGTCGCTCACAGTTCGTTGTTGCGCAGTGTGTCGAGGGCGTGTTGCAGATCGGCCGGATAGGGACTGGTGATCTCGACACGGCGCCCGTCGGCGGGATGCGCGAAGGCCAGCGATCGTGCGTGCAGCCACTGCCGTTCCAGCTTGAGCCGCTTGGCCAACGTGGGATCGGCGCCGTAGGTGAGATCACCGACGCACGGATGGTGCAGCGCGGCGAAATGCACCCGGATCTGGTGTGTACGACCGGTTTCGAGCTCGATGTCGAGCAGGCTGGCGGCGCGGTGCGCTTCGAGGGTGTCGTAGTGGGTGACGCTGTGCCTGCCGTTCTCGGTGACCGCGAACTTCCAGTCGTGTCCGCGGTGACGGCCGATCGGTGCGTCAATGGTGCCGCTCGACGGATCAGGATGTCCTTGCACCAGCGCGTGATAACGCTTCTCGACGGTGCGCTGTTTGAACGCACGCTTGAGCACCGTGTACGCGCGTTCCGAGAGGGCGACGACCATGACCCCCGAGGTGCCGACGTCGAGGCGGTGCACGATGCCCTGGCGCTCATGGATCCCCGAGGTGCTGATCCGGAAGCCCGCCGCGGCCAGGCCGCCCAGCACCGTCGGACCCGACCAGCCGACGGTCGCGTGCGCGGCGACCCCCGGCGGCTTGTCCACGGCCACCATGTCTTCGTCGGAGTACAGGATCGCCATCCCGTCGATCTCGACGGGCGTGTTCTCCACCGGCGCAGCCGCTTCGGGCAACCGCACGTCCAGCCAGGCGCCCGCGGTCAGTTTGTCCGATTTGCCCGCGGGCGCGCCGTCGATCTCGACACCGCCCCCTTCGGCCAGCGCCGCAGCTGCCGTGCGCGACAGTCCGAGCAGCCGAGCGAGGCCCGCGTCGACCCGCATGCCCGCCAGCCCCTCCGGGACCGGAAGCGACCGATCGGCCATCTATTCGTCCTCGGCGGCTTTCCGCCGCCCGACGGAGTCGTAGTCGAACCCGAACAGCGACAGCCCCACCAACAGGATCGCCCCGCCGACGACGCACGGATCGGCCACGTTGAAGACCGGCCACCACCCGATCGACAGGAAATCCACGACGTGGCCCTGCAGCGGGCCGGGCGAGCGGAAGAACCGGTCGATGAGGTTGCCGAGTGCGCCGCCGAGGATCATGCCCAACCCGACCGCCCACCACGGTGACACGAGCCGTCGACCCATCCACACGATCCCGATCACCACGCAGGTTGCGATCAACGTGAGCACCCACGTGTAGCCGGTGGCCATCGAGAACGCCGCACCCGAGTTGCGCACCAGAGTCCAGGTCACCGTGTCGCCGATGATGGAGACGGGCTGGCCCGGGGTGAGGAGTTTGACCGCGAGGACCTTGGTGACGATGTCGGCGACCAGCACCACGCCCGCAATGCCTAGCAGCAGGCCCAGCCGTCGCTTCGGCGGCACCGCCTCTCGGGTCGTCTCGTCGGCCACTTCCGGGTCGTCACTCACCGGACCATCATCCCAAAACGTTGGATGCGGAAGAATCTCGACCATGGGTCGCCTTGTCGTCGTCACCACTGGCGGCACGATCGCCAGCGGCACGGGCAAGGACGGCGTCAAGCGTCCGGCCCGCAGCGGGACCGAACTGACCTCGGGACTCCAGGCCGATCTCGACGTCGATGTGATCGACCTGATGGCGGTTGACAGCTCTCAACTGACTCCTGCCGGCTGGGATCGCATCGGGGCGGCGGTCGCGGCGGCAGCCGATGCCTATGGCGTCGTCGTCACACACGGCACCGACACGATGGAGGAGACGTCGCTGTGGCTCGAACTGACCTACCGCGGGACTGCACCAGTGGTGCTAACCGGCGGCCAGCGCAGCGCCGATGCTCCGGACGCCGACGGCTCAACAAACCTTCAAGATGCACTGACGGTCGCAAGCAGCCCCGCAGCTCAAGGCCTCGGAGTGATGGTCAGCCTCGCGGGCACGGTCTGGCAGCCGTTGGGCTTGCAGAAAGTGGCGACGGAGGATCTGCGGGGCTTCGCGGGCCCGGTGATCGGCGCCGTTTCGCGAGACGAGTTCGCCCGCCAAGCGCCGAAGGAGCGGCCGTTCTTCGGTTCGCTGGCGGCGGCCGCCGCGCCGAGGGTGGACATCGTCGCCGCCTATCCGGGCGCAGACGCGGTGGCGATGGAGGCGTGCGCCGCCGCGGGCGCACGCGGAATCGTTCTGGAGGCGGTGGGGTCGGGTAATGCCGGCCCGGCGGTGATCGACGGTGTACGCCGGCTCTGTGGCGCCGGTGTCGCTGTCGCGGTCACCACGCGCGTGCCGGGAGCACGGGTGAGCCCCGTGTACGGCCCGGGCCACGACCTGGTTGCTGCGGGCGCGATGCCGGTGCGGCGGTTGCGTTCGCCACAGGCGCGGGTGCTGCTGATGGCGGCGCTCGCGAGCGGTGTTCGCGTCGACGAAGCCGTCGACCGATGGGGTTGACGCGCATGGCACCGTGGATCCGTGCACTTCGAGAACATGGTTCGCCGAGGCGCCACGCTGATCGCCGTTCTGGCCCTGGCCCTGGCCGCCGGCGCAGTGGCCCGTGCCCAAGCGCCGCCGGGTGCGGACGCGGTCGACGACTACCCCGTCGCCGATGGCTTCTACCGACCCGGCCCACCGCCCAACTACCACGTGTTCTTCACGACACGCGACGGGCTGTCCTGCGGCATCGGCCCCAACGGCGGACCCATCGGCTGCGACGGTGTTCCGATGGATGCCCCGCCCGGAACAAACCAGACGTTCTTGACCAGCGGCGGCCCGGCCGAGTATCGCCACTCCCCCACACCGACGTTCACCCGCGAGGGCGTCGATGTCCTGCCTTCGGGGTACCGGCTCGAAAACTGGGGCGCGAGTTGCGGTGTCGGACATCAGGGCACCGTGACCTGTACCACGTACGGCGGTCACGGCTTCACGATCTCGAGCGTCTACGGGGTGCTCTGGTAACGCGCCAGTCCGGCGATGTAGTCCGGCCAGTCGAGGGAATCGACGGGGTTCGCGCGCTCGATACCGGGCGTGTCGACCGGGAACGTGCGGGCCTGGCCGGGTCCGCTGGTTCTCGTCTCAAAGCGGACCGTCATCACCCCGTGCCCGGCGCCCTGAATCCACCCGTGTCCGAAATCCGGATGGGTGACGTCGTCGCCGATGCGCCAAGCGGGTGCGGTCGCGGCGAGATCCGAAACGGTCGGCGGCGCCCCGGTGTGCGTCACGTCCTCGTCGTACGCCATCAGCTCCAAGTCCGGGAACAACGACTCCTGTCGAACATCGGAGAGCCCCGAAAAGCCAACGCCCAGAAGGCGAATCGGACCGACCTCGACGGGGTCCAGCAGCAGCCGGCGCGCGGTGGCGATCAAGGTGGCCGCATCGGCGGTGGCATAGGGCAGGGTCGCCGATCGGGTGAGGGTACTCATATCGGACTTCTTCAGCTTCACGGTGACGGTGCGCGCACCGCGGCCGTCCTTCTCCAAGCGCCGGTGGGCGTGCTCACCGATCGGGCCCATCGCTTCGCGAAGCTGGTCGAGGGTGGTCAGGTCCTCGGGGAAGGTGGACTCCGCGCTGATCTGTTTGGCGGGCGCGTTCTCGGCCACCGGCCGGTCGTCGATACCGCGGGCGAGGCGGTGCAGCGCCGGGCCCACGGTGCCGCCGAGGATGTCGGCGGCTTCGGCCTCACTCAGCGCGGCGAACGCGCCGATGGTCTCGATGCCGAGCCTGTGCAGCTTCTCCCCGGCGACGGGTCCGATCCCCCACAGCCGCCGCACCGGCAGGCCGTCGAGCAACGCCCGTTCCTCGTCGCGGCGCACCACCCGCATACCGTCGGGTTTCGCCAGCCCCGATGCGATCTTGGCGAGCTGCTTACCCGAACCCGCCCCGATCGACGCGATGAGCCCGGTCTCGGCGAGCACCCGGGCACGCAGCGTCCGACAGAAGTCCTCGACGTCGGCCGCCGACGCGCCGGCGAGTTCGGCGGGCTCGCCGAAAGCCTCGTCGTACGAGAGCTGCTCGAGAACCGGCACCATCGCGCGCACCGTCTCGAACACCCGGCGGCTGGCCACGCCGTAGACGACTCCGCGCGGCGGAAGAACCACCGCCGCGGCGCCGACCAGCCTGCGGGCCTGGTGCATGGGCATCGCCGACTTGGCGCCGTACACCCGCGACTCGTAGCTCGCTCCGGCCACCACACCGCGCCCGCCGAGCCCACCGACCAGCACCGGGCGTCCCCGCAGCGTCGGACGGGTCAGCTGCTCGACGGACGCGAAGAAGGCGTCCATGTCGAGGTGCAGAACCCAGCGCGCGTCCATTGCTGCAGATGCTAAGGCGCTAACCTGACCCACATGGCACACCCGGGCGCCGAACCCCTCGATGTCGTCATCTCCGACGACTCGATCCGGTTGGGTCAGTTCCTCAAACTGGCCGGGCTCATCGACTCGGGCGCCGACGCGAAGTCGGTGATCGCCGACGGGCTGGTCACCGTCAACGGCGAAGTCGAGCACCGACGGGGCAGGCAGCTACGCCGCGCCGATGTCGTGGTGTTCGCCGGCCGCGGCGCCCGCGTCGCGGATGGTTAGCGGTCGACCTTCGCGATCGCGACCTTCACACCGTCGCCGATCTCGCTGCCGTCCGCCGGCTCGCCGAAATCGAATGTCGTGGCGAGGATTTCGCGCGCGATCAGGTCGCGGTGCGTGCGCGCCCAGGCCTCCCGTTCCTGCGGAACCGAGATCACGACGCTGATGCGGTCGGATACGTCCAGACCGGTCGACTTGCGCAGATCCTGCAGTTCGCGGATGCGGTCTTTCGCCCAGCCCTCGGCCTGCAACTCCTCGGTGATCGTACCGTCGAGCACCACCAACCCGGCCCCGTCGGACAGCGCAGCGGTGTACTCCGGATCGGCGGCGACCAGCCGCGAACTGTACTCGTCGGGCTGCAACACGGCCGGTCCGGCGGTCAGCGTGCCGTCGGCGTTGACGACGGCCTCTCCCGCCTTGACCGCCTTGATGGCCGCCTGTACGTCCTTGCCCAGCCGCGGACCCGCGACCCGAGCGTTGACCGTGAGCTCGAACCGGCCGTAGGTGTCGATGTCATCGGTGAGCTCGACGGCCTTGACGTTGAGCTCGTCGGCGATCAGGTCGCTGAACGGCTCGAGTCGCTGCGGGTTGTCAACGGCGACAGTGAGTTTCGGCAACGGCAGCCGCACCCGCAGCTTCTTGGCCTTGCGCAGCGACGACGCCGCCGATGCCACCTCCCGCACCAGATCCATCGTCGCGACCAACTCGGGGTCGGTGGGCAGCAGGTTCTCCTCGGGCCAGTCGGTCAGGTGCACCGACCGCTCACCGGTCACGCCCCGCCAGATGACCTCGGTGATCAACGGCAACAGCGGTGCGGCCAACCGGGCGGTCACCTCCAGCACGGTGTGCAGGGTGTCGATCGCGTCCCGATCCTCGTCCCAGAACCGGGAACGAGACCGTCGCACATACCAATTCGTCAGCGCCTCGGTGAACTGCCGCAGCTCGTCACACGCCCCGGAGATGTCACAGACATCCAGCGACGCGGTGAGGTCGTCGCGCAGCACAGCGAGCTTGGCAAGGATGTAGCGGTCCAGCACGTGCGTGGAGTCGGTGCGCCACGTGCCCTTCTTCGGCGCGTACAGCGCCAGGAAGGTGTAGGCGTTCCACAGCGGCAGCAGCACCTGCCGGACGCCTTCGCGGATGCCCTGTTCGGTGACGATCAGGTTGCCACCCCGCAGGATCGGCGAGGCCATCAGGAACCACCGCATGGCATCGGAACCGTCGCGGTCGAACACCTCGGTCACATCCGGGTAGTTGCGCAGCGACTTGCTCATCTTCTGGCCGTCGTTGCCGAGCACGATCCCGTGCGCCACACAGGTTTTGAATGCCGGTTTGTCGAACAGCGCGGTGGCCAGGATGTGCAGCGTGTAGAACCAGCCGCGGGTCTGCCCGATGTACTCGACGATGAAATCACCCGGGAAGTGCCCGACGACCTGCTCCTCGGGGTCGTCGGAATCGGTCCCGGCGAACCAGTCCTGATTCTCGAACGGGTAGTGCACCTGCGCGTACGGCATGGAACCGGAGTCGAACCAGACGTCGAAGACGTCTTCGATGCGGCGCATCGTCGAGCGGCCCGTCGGATCGTCGGGATTGGGCCGGGTCAGCTTGTCGATGTAGGGCCGGTGCAGATCGGTGGGCCGCACCCCGAAGTCACGCTCGAGCTCGTCGAGGCTGCCGTAGACGTCGATGCGCGGATACGCCGGATCGTCGGACCTCCACACCGGAATCGGCGTGCCCCAGTACCGATTTCGCGATATCGACCAGTCCCGGGCACCGGCCAGCCATTTGCCGAACTGACCGTCCTTGACGTGTTCGGGGTACCAGGTGATCTCCTGGTTGAGCTCCACCATGCGGTCGCGGAATTCGGTGACTTTGATGAACCACGACGACACGGCACGGTAAATCAGGGGATTGCGGCACCGCCAACAGTGTGGGTAGGAGTGCTCGTAGGTCTCGTGGCGCAACAGCACCGCACCGTGCGGGGCCGCCGGCCCGGTCTGGTTCTTCAGGTCGCGGATGATCTGCGGGTTGGCGTCGAAGACGTGCTGTCCGGCGTAGTCGGGGACGGTGGCGTCGAACCGCCCCTTGGAATCGACCGGTGTGACGGCCTCGATGCCTGCGGCCTGCGCGGTGAGCATGTCGTCTTCGCCGTAGGCGGGCGACATGTGCACGATTCCGGTGCCGTCATCGGTGCTGACGAAGTCGGCGGGCAGCACGCGGAACGATCGGGGCGCATCGGCGAAATAGGCAAACGGCGGCAGGTAGCGGGTCTCGAGCAGCTCGCGCCCGGAGAAGGTGGCCAGGACCTCCGGCTCTTCGCCCAGTTCCCGCGCATACCCGCCGACCCGGGCCTCGGCCAACACGAAGCTGCGCCCGTCGGGCGCCTTCACCTGCACGTAGGTGACGTCGGGGTGGACCGCGACCGCCTGGTTGGACGGCAGAGTCCATGGCGTCGTCGTCCAGATCAGCAGATACGCGCCTGCCAGATCCCCCTCGGCGACCCGGAAGCCCACGGTGATCGCGGGGTCCTGGCGGCTTTGGTAGACGTCGTCGTCCATGCGCAGTTCGTGGCTGGACAACGGTGTCTCGTCGTTCCAGCAGTACGGCAGCACACGATTGCCCTCGTAGGCAAGGCCCTTGTCCCACAACTGTTTGAAGGCCCAGATCACCGACTCCATGAACTCGGGTTCAAGGGTCTTGTAGTCGTTGTCGAAGTCCACCCAGCGGGCCTGCCGGGTCACGTAGGCACGCCATTCGTCGGTGTACTTGAGCACCGAGGCCCGGCAGGCGTCGTTGAACTTCTCGATGCCCATCTCTTCGATCTGCGCCTTGTCGGTGATGCCGAGTTGGCGCTGGACCTCGAGTTCGGCGGGCAGCCCATGGGTGTCCCAGCCGAAGCGGCGCTCCACTTTGTAGCCGCACATGGTGCGATACCGGGGGACGATGTCCTTGACGTAGCCGGTGAGCAGGTGCCCGTAGTGCGGCAACCCGTTGGCGAACGGTGGGCCGTCGTAGAAGACGTACTCCGGGGCGTCGTCGCGGCGGGCGATGCTGGCGCGGAAGGTGTCGTCGCGGTCCCAGTATTCGAGGACCTCGGCTTCCAGCGCGGGGAATTTGGGCGCCCCGGCCGCCGGCTTCGGGTAGGCGGTCATAGCTCCTGTGCCTCGTTCGGCTTCCGGGTTCGGAAGCCTCAGGTGTTCGTCCAAGGCACGGGGACGACGTCGCGCTGGTGCGCGAGTGCCGCGGTACCACCCCGCTTGCGCACCCCTACCTCACGAGGTGCGCCGCTCGCTTAGGGCGTTGACGGGCCCACCCGTTCGGTTCTACTGGGCTCATGCACCCTCGAAGAAGGAGGCGCCGAACTGTTCTTCCGAAGGCTCCCCGGTGATGGCCGGATCCAAGCCGTTGATGCCGATCTTACCGAGTCAGTTCGGGGGCAGCGCGTCCGATGTCATCTCGACGAGGGCGAGCGGGAACTGCTCGGACAACTCCTCGACGGTGTACTGCTCGAAGCGGCTGGTGTCGTACCACCAGTCGACCCGCACCTCACCAGCGGCGCGGTAGACCCGCACCTCCAACGCGTGGCCGAGGCCGGGCGGCGTCTCTTGCACCGGCACGGTGTCCGACGGCAAGTCGCCGATGTAGTTGAAGTACACCTCTGGCGAAGCGGCCACCTCGCGCTCCGAAGCGGCGGCCAGCGTCTGGTGCACGGAGGCCAGCACCTCGGTGGCGCTCGCGTGCTGCCCCGTCACACACACCAGCGGTACGGCATCGAGTAGAGACCCGCGCTCGCTGGCGATGTCGACACGGACAAGGCCCTCGCCGAGTGTGCGGGCGATGGCCCTGCTCAGCGCTGCGAGCAGGATCTCGTCAGCCGGCAGCCCGAGCCATTCGGCGGCCCCGTCGAGCTCGGCCGTCAGCTCCTCGCTCGCGGGGGTCGAAACCTTCACCATGCCGGCGGAGGCGCCGGCGTCCGCAGCGTCGTAATCCGTGCTGCGGACCGTTGCCGTAGCAAACTCGCCGAGTGGGCGCAGAACCTCGGTCGGCGAAGCCAGGTAGGGAGCAACCATGCGACCAAAGATAGTCCAGGTGTCCCAGAAATGGGAGACACCTCCCAAAACTGTGACGCCAGTGTCAATTAAGGCAAACTCCTCCAGTTTGCGGACCGCACTGCCCAAACCCGGGACGTTGGTTTAGAGTGGACAAGTGCCTCGGACAGACGAGAACGGCAGACAACTCAAGGCGCTGCTCGACTACCTGCTCGACGGGGATATCGAGGCCAAGGACATCTACGACGCGCTGGGCACGTCCAGCAGCACGTACTACCGTCGGATCAAAGAGCCGGACTATCCAGACGCCGAGGAGTTGCGGCGCGTCGCCGACCGATTCGGTTTGAACTATCCCGACCTGCAGATCAGATTCGGCCTGATGACCAGGCAAGAAGTGCTCAGTTACGTCGAATACCTCGAACGCACGGGCGGTTCGGGTCAGACGGCCGTGCGAGAGACCACCAAGGCGCGCACCCGGGTTCCTCGACTCTCCGAACTGCGACCGCGGAGTGACGCTCCGCCCCTTTAGCCGTAGACTTTGCGCCAGTACTGCAGCAGCTCCGAAGGCAACCTCTATGGCTTTGGCGACCCTGATCGCGATCACGCTTTGCTGTATCGCGTGGAGCCTGTGGATTCGCCGGGTCACCTGGTCCTCGCGGTGGGAGGTCGCCGCCACCCTCAACATCGCCCTGCAGGGCATGGCCGTGCTGTTGATGTCCCCCTGGGCCTCGGAAACGCTCGGGGTCGCGCTGCACGCGCTGACCGGCAAATGGAACCTCGAGGACTTCATCGGCCACGACTGCTACATCGTCGCCGCATCGGCCGTCGTCTACAACGCCCTCGGGCGCCTGCAGGACGACCACTCGCTCCAGAGGTCGTTCAAGCAGTACGTCGAGATTCCGGCCACGCTGTGCATCCCGCTGCTGCTGGTCACGTTCTCCCTCGGTAACGGTGCGCGCATCTTCAAGCGGGACTTCTTCCAGGTGCCCACCGATTTCTGGCTGAACACCTACTGGCTGATCCTGTGCGGCATCCTGATCTACCTCCTCGGGTACGGCAGCCGAGCTCTGTTGGTGCTGCGCAGGGATCCGCGCTCGCGCAAGATCGCCAACGTCTACCTGATCTCGTCTGCCGCCGGTATCGCCGCGTGCATCGTGCGCCTGCTGACGGCTTACATCCCCGCGCTGCAACAGCACGACGGCGGCGCAACCCTGGTCTGGGTGTTCGCGTGTATGTGCGGCGCCGGTTTCGCGCTGACCTCCGCGGAGTCCTGGCGGCAGAAGACGAAGTGGTTCAGCAGCGCGTCCCAGTGACTCAGCCCGCGATCGAGCGCTACAACGCGACCGGCCGCGACACGCTGTAGAACGGCGCGCCCAGATCGGGCACCGTCTGATAGCCGCGCCTGCGCGCCCGCGCCGCGTCGCGCCGGATCAACACGCCCAGCCCGGCGAACGTCGCCTGATCGAGCACCATCCGCGTGAGCAGCCGGTTGTGCACGAAGCCGAACGCCAACCCGCTGCTCGGATCGGCCCACCCGACCGAACCGGCCAGCCCGGCGTGGCCGAATCCGGGCATCACGCCGGGCGGCAGCGGGAGCGAGTGGTAGCCCAGATTGAAGCTCAACGGCACGAAGATGTTGCGGTCGGGCCAGTAGCTCGCGCGGCCGGTCAGCGCCGCGACCCGCTCCTCGGACAGGAACTGTTTGCCCTCGATGCGGCCGCCGTTGGCTATTGCGCCGTACATCTTGGCCAGGCTCCTGGCGGTGGCGACACCGTTGGCGGCGGGGATCTCGGAGTCCAGGAACGGGGTGTCGCCCTGGACCACGGACTTCATGCCGGGGAAATACATCGAACCGAACATCCCCGACACACCGAGCGCCGCGACGCGCGGCGCGACGAAGTTGAAGACGGGGTTGGCGAGGGCGCCCTGCGGGGCGAGGATCTGTGCGGCACGCGTCGGCGCGTCGGCCGGCGGGCGGCCCAGGTGCAACCCGTCGGTGTCGAGCGGCTCGGCCAGCTCCTCACGGATCAGGTCGCGCATGCCCTTCCCGGTGACCGCTCGGCCCAACCCGGACATCAGCCAGCCGTAGGTCAGCGCGTGGTAAGCCTGGTGGCCGAACAGCAGCTTGTTGACCGGCGCGGCCGCGACGCGCTCCTCCATCACCCGATGGTCGAGCAGCTGCGCCTTGGTGCATCCGTTGAGGTGCGACAGCCCGGCCCGGTGCTGCATCAGCTCGCGCACCGTGATCGCGGCCTTGCCTTTCGCGCCGAACTCCGGCCAGTACTCGGCCACCGGCGTGTCGTAGTCGATCAGCCCGCGATCGGCGAGTCGGTGGATGACCGTCGACGCCATGCCCTTGGTGACCGAGAAAACCATCGCACCGGTGTCAGCGTTCCAGTACTGCGTGCCGCGGCGGTCCGAATAGCCGGTCCACACGTCGACGACGGGCTGACCGTGCAGGTAGATCGACAGGGCGCCGCCACCGTAGCGAGGGCCGGGGAACAGGCGGGAGAAACCACGCACGGTGCAGGCGAAGTTGGAATCGGCAGCGCCCTGGACACCGTGCGGGAGCGCGGCGCTGCGCTCCCGTTTGTTGACACCCGTCACAATTTATTTAATTTACTCGTAAGCCCGGCAAATAAACCTGCCGTTACCTATTCGTTAGGTTCGCGCATGTCAGAGGCGTCGAGCAGGTGTTGCGCAGCAAGCGCGGGGGTTAACTCCCCGTCCCGCACCTGACGTTCGATCTCGGCGCGCACGCGCTTCACGTTCGGGCTGGACAACACCCGGTCGAGCACCGCGTCCCGCACCATCGACCAGGTCCACTCGACTTGCTGAGCGCGGCGTCGGCTCTCGAACTCCCCCGCCTCGGTGAGCACGTCGCGGTGTTTGAGCACGGTCGTCCACAGCTCCTCGAGGCCCGTGCCCTCCAGCGCGCTCATCGTGAGAACCGGTGGGCGCCAGAGAGTTTCGCGGGGATAGATGAGCCGGATGGCGCCGGAGAGCTCGCGGGCTGCCCGTTTGGCCTCGATCGCGTGCTCACCGTCGGCCTTGTTCACCACGACGATGTCGGCGAGCTCGAGAACACCCTTCTTGATGCCCTGCAGCTGATCGCCGGTGCGCGCGAGCGTCAGGAACACGAACGTGTCGACCATGTTGGCGACCGTCACCTCGGACTGTCCCACGCCGACCGTCTCGACCAGGACCACGTCAAAACCGGCCGCCTCCAACAACACGATCGTTTCGCGGGTCGCCTTGGCGACGCCGCCGAGTGTGCCCGAGGTGGGCGATGGGCGGATGTAGGCGTCGGGGTGCACCGCCAGCTGTGCCATGCGGGTCTTGTCGCCCAGGATCGAGCCCCGAGTCCTGGTCGAGGACGGGTCGACGGCCAGCACCGCGACGCGGTGTCCTTGGTTGATCAGGTACATGCCGAGCGCCTCGATCGTCGTCGACTTGCCGACGCCGGGCACCCCGGTGATCCCCACGTGTAGCGAGCTGCCCGCGTGCGGGGTCAGCTTCAGCAGCAGTTCCTGGGCCTGCTCGCGATGGTCGACACGCGTCGACTCCACCAGCGTGATGGCTCTGGCCAGAGCGGCGCGGTCGCCGTCCGCCACGGCGGCCGCAAGGTCGGCGGTCGGATCGGCCATCTAGTCGAGGCGGTAGCCCAGCCGCTCGGCGAGCTTGTGCAGGAGGCCGACCGCCGCGTCGGCGATCACCGTGCCGGGCGGGAAGATCGCGGTGGCCCCTGCCGCGTAGAGCTCGCCGAAGTCGCCGGGCGGGATGACCCCGCCGACCACGATCATGATGTCGGGCCGACCGACCTCGGCGAGCGCTTCGCGTAGCGCGGGCACCAAGGTCAGGTGCCCGGCGGCGAGCGACGAGACACCGACCACGTGCACGTCGTTGTCGGCGGCCTGCCGCGCGACCTCCTCGGGGGTGGAGAACAGTGAGCCGACGTCGACGTCGAAGCCGATGTCGGCGAAGGCGGTCGCGATCACCTTCTGCCCGCGGTCGTGGCCGTCCTGGCCCATCTTGGCGATGAGGATGCGCGGTTGGCGACCGTCGGCTTCGGCGAACTTCTGCACGAGGTCGGTGGCTTGCGTGATGTTGCTGACCCCTTTACCCCCCATCTCATCTCGGTAGACGCCGGCGATCGTACGGATCTCGGCGACGTGGCGCCCGTAGACCCGCTCGAGCGCATCGGAGATCTCGCCGACGGTCGCCTTGGCCCGCGCGGCGTTGATTGCCAGGGCCAGCAGGTTGTTGCCGAGCCCATCGGAGCCCGCCGGCTCGCGGGTGCCGGCCGCCCGGCTCAGCTCGGCCAGCGCGGCGTCCACCTCGGCCTGGTCGCGATCGGCCCGCAACTGCTGCAGTTTGGCGAGCTGCTCGGCGCGCACGCGGCTGTTCTCGACCTTGAGGACCTCGACCTCGTGATCCTCGTCGACCTGGTACTTGTTCACGCCGATCACCGTCTGCTGGCCGGAGTCGATGCGCGCCTGCGTGCGCGCGGCGGCCTCCTCGATGCGCAGTTTCGGGATGCCGTCGGAGATCGCCTGGGCCATCCCGCCGTGCTCGACGACCTCGCCGATGTGCATCCGCGCCGCGGTGGCCAGCTGGTGGGTCAGCCATTCGACGTAATACGAGCCGCCCCACGGGTCGATCGGGCGCGTGGTGCCCGACTCCTGTTGCAGCACCAATTGGGTGTTGCGCGCGATGCGTGCCGAGAAGTCCGTCGGCAACGCCAGCGCTTCGTCGAGGGCGTTGGTGTGCAACGACTGGGTGTGCCCCTGCGTGGCGGCCATCGCCTCGATGCAGGTGCGCGCGACGTTGTTGAACGGGTCCTGGGCGGTCAACGACCACCCCGACGTCTGCGAATGTGTGCGCAGCGACAGCGATTTGGGATTCTTCGGGTTGAACTCGGCGACCAGCTCGCTCCACAGCAGCCGGCCCGCCCGCAGCTTGGCGACCTCCATGAAGAAGTTCATGCCGATGCCCCAGAAGAAGGACAGCCGCGGCGCGAACTTGTCGACGTCGAGCCCGGCGTCCAGACCCGCCTTGATGTACTCGACACCGTCGGCCAGGGTGTATGCCAGCTCGAGATCGGCTGTGGCACCGGCCTCCTGGATGTGGTAGCCCGAGATCGAGATCGAGTTGAACTTCGGCATCTTGACGCTGGTGTAACCGAAGATGTCTGAGATGATCCGCATCGACGCCTGCGGCGGGTAGATGTAGGTGTTGCGGACCATGAACTCTTTGAGGATGTCGTTCTGGATGGTCCCAGCCAACTTCTCCGGCGGCACGCCCTGCTCTTCCGCGGCGACCACGTACAGCGCGAGGATCGGCAGAACGGCGCCGTTCATCGTCATCGACACCGACACCGTCGACAGGTCGATGCCGTCGAACAGCTGGCGCATGTCGAGGATGGAATCGATTGCCACGCCTGCCATTCCGACGTCACCCTGAACGCGTGGATGGTCGGAGTCGTAACCGCGGTGCGTGGCCAGGTCGAACGCCACCGAGAGGCCCTTCTGACCCGCGGCGAGGTTGCGCCGGTAGAACGCGTTGGACTCCGCGGCGGTGGAGAAACCCGCGTATTGCCGGATGGTCCACGGCTGGTTGACGTACATCGTGGGGTACGGGCCCCGTACGAACGGCGGTTCACCCGGGAAGGTGTCGAGCGGATAGCCGGCGGCCACGGCGGCGTCGCGGTCGGCGCCGATGTAGACGGGCTTGACGTCGATGCCCTCCGGCGTCACCCAGTCCACCTGATCGGCGCCGTAGCCGTGCGTCGCGGCCGCCGCTTCCACATGTGCGGTGACCTTGGCTTCGGTCGGCGCTTCGGCACGCTTCTCGCCGTGCAGCGGGACGTCGGCGAAGCTCCCGATGGTCTTTCCGATCCCGGCTGTGGCAGTCATCTCAGGCCCCCAATCTGGTGAGCAGGTCCGACAACGTGGCGACCGCGTCGATTTTCGCGGTCAGGTAGCCGTCCGGCTTGGAATCGGTTTCCGCGACGGCCTTTTCCGGGCCCGCGAGCAGCACATGCGTCACGCCGGCCGCGCGTGCCTCTTCGACCGCGGTCGAGGCTTCCTCCGCGTAGCGGGCGTCGGTGCCGCAGATCACGGCGATCGGCGGTGTCTGATCCGCGTCGGTCACCGCTTCGATGCCGCCCGACGCAAGCAGGTTGGTCGCGAACGTGGTCCGCACGTTGTGTTCGGCGAGCGGACCGAGCGGAAGCAGCAGCACCTTCGGCCGGGCCCCGGTCTTCTCGAGGAAGGCGTCGGAGCGGTCCCGCAGTTCCTCGAAGCCCGCCGCATAGCGGGCCACACCGGGCAGCGAATCACCCTGCGGCAGAGCCGGATCGGCGATGTTGGGGAATTCGTTCACCCCCGTCAGTGCGGTGCGCCGGTGTGCGATGTCCTCGGCGCGCCGCTCGGCCACCTCGGCGATTTGGGCTGCGATGTGGTCACGGGCCTGTTCGAAGCCGCCGCGGGACTCGATGTCCTGGAAGTGTTTCCACGCCTGCTCGGCCAGTTGCTCGGTGAGGTCCTCGACGTGCCAGGAGCCCGCCGCCGGGTCGAGCACGCGGCCCAGGTGCGACTCCTCGAGCAACAGCAGTTGGGTGTTGCGCGCCATCCGGCGCGCGAAGCTTGGGGCCGTCCCCGGAAAGCCACCGGGAATCGCGACGTCGAACGGTTGGACCTGGACGGTGTCCGCTCCGCCGACACCGGCCGAGAAGGCGGCCACCGTTGTGCGCAGCATGTTCACCCATGGATCGCGCTTGGACATCATCGGCAGCGACGTCGTGGCGTGCAACCGGACCGCTCCGTGCTCGGGCGCCCCGACGACCTCGGCGACCCTGGCCCACAGCAGGCGCGCGGCCCGCAGTTTGGCGATCGTCATGAACTGGTCGTCGTCGGCGGCGATGCGGAAACTGATCTGCCGCAGCGCATCCGCGACAACGACGCCGCCCTCTTCGAGCTGCCGCAGGTAGCTCACGCCCGCGGACACGAGGCCCGCCAGCTCCCACGATGCGTTGGCGCCGAGGTTGTGGAAGGCGGGTCCGTCGACGGTGATGGCGCGAACGCCGCCGCCGTAGTCGCCGAGTTTGGCGGCGGTGGCCACGACGTCGGCGGTCTCGGGAGCCACGCGTCCGCTCAGCGGTGCGGTCAACGGGTCGGCGCCGAGGTCCACCGAGAGCCGGGAACGCTGATCGTCGTCCAGGTCGCTCAACAGGCCGAGCACCGCGTCGGCGACCCGCACGTAATCCGGCCCTGCGACCTCGAAGAGGACCGGGACGAGGTCGAGGAAGACGCCGTCGAACAGCCGGTCCAGCTCGGCGGCCGCGACGCCGGCGGGCGCACCGACGCGGATGACGAGCGCGCTGACCCCTTCGGTGAGGCTGAGCAACACCGCGCCGTTGTGTTCGGACACGTTGCCGGGCCCGTTCGCCGGAAACGCCTCGGCGACTTTCCAGCCGGCCTTGACGTCGCGCAGTGCGTCACCACCACGCACGAACGGCCACTGCCCGGGCAGCGGGGGTTCGGGTAACGCATCGGCGCTCGTGTACAGCGGGCGGATCGCGAAGCCGTCGTAGGTGGGCGAATCCAGCAGTCGCTCGGGTTCGGCCGGTAGATCGGCGGGATCCCGCCGGGTGCTCTTTGCCAGCACCGCGGCAACCGCTGAGCGCCAGCGCTCGCGATCGGCCTCGACCACAGTGGGTTTCTGCACGATCATCAGGCTAAATGATCGCAGTCACAGCGGTGTCTGCCGGTCGGCCGACTCACGGGCGCGTGAACAGGTGACTCCGGCCGCGGTTCCGTAGTCTTGGTAGACGTGAACTCCGTCGTCAGCACCCTGCGCGCGGTCCGCGGCGCGGTGATCACGACGCTTTCGAGCGTCTCCCGGACGCGTCTGGTCGGGTCCCTGGCGGCGATTGTGATTCTCGTCGCAGTTGCGTTGCTGGTCCCGATGCCGACCGCCGTCCAGTTGCGTGACTGGGCCACCTCGGTCGGGCCGTGGTTTCCGCTGGCGTTTTTGGCCGCCCACATCGTGGTGACGGTGTTCCCGTTCCCGCGTACGGCATTCACGCTCGGCGCAGGCCTGCTCTTCGGGCCGGTGCTGGGGATTCCGCTGGCGGTGACGGCGGCGACGATCAGCGCGGTCATCGCGGTGCTGCTCGTGCGCGCGGTGGGCCTTCGACTGGACCGGGCGGTGCGCCATCCGCGAATCGAGTCCCTCAACGCACGGCTACGCGAACGCGGTTGGCCCACGGTGCTGTCGATGCGGCTGATTCCCGCCGTGCCGTTCGCCGTGCTCAACTACGCGGCCGGCGTGTCGTCGGTGCGCGTGCTGCCCTACGCGCTGGCGACCTTGGCGGGCCTGGTGCCGGGCACCGCGGCGGTGGTGATCCTCGGCGACGCGCTGACCGGCAACGTCAGCCCGCTGCTCGTGCTGATCTCGTTCTGTACGGCCTGTTTGGGCGTGGCAGGGCTGGTCTACGAGGTCCGCGTGCACCGGCGTCATCAGCGCGAGCGGACCATCGCACCCGAGGCCGAAGAGGCGCTCCGCCTGACGCGGTGAGGTGCACTTGATAGGGAGGGTCTGAACTTCCTACGCTGTTTCGCACACATGAGTGTCGACGTACGAACGAGGGTCGACGGCGAGCCCGCGCTTATTGAGCCCGCCGAATTCTTCGAGGCCACACTCCCGCGACTGTTCGTCGACTCGAACGAACGGCTCGCGCCATCGCTTCAGCAGCGGGCGCCGCGACCGCTGACCGTTTCGGTAGACGATCAACGCTGGACTCTCGGCGTCGACGAGCGGCGCATGACATGCGTGAGAGGGGCGGCGACCGGGACAGTATTGCGAATCGACGCAGAGCAGCTGACGGCGCTGGTCTCCGACCAGGTCACCCCGATGGGATGGCTGGCCACCGGCACCCTGCAGATCGCCGGGCAACTGTCCGACGTCTTGGACTGGTGGCTTTTCCTGCGAGCCGCACTCGACGGCACGACGCCTCATGTCAACGGCGCCGTCGTCTTCAAGGATCACGACGGCGAGCAACTGGACCTGAAACACTGCTACGCCCCGGACGATCCAGCCGACGAGATGGCTTGGTTCCTCGAACAAGCCGGCTACCTGCACATCAGGGGCATGTTCAGCCAAGCGGAGATGGCCGCCGTCTCGACCGAAATGGATCTTGCCGCACCGCGATACTTCGAAGGCGACGGGCGTTCGTGGTGGGCCACCCTGGAGGACGGGAGCAGCGCCCTGGTCCGGATGCAGGGATTCGATGCGGAGTCTCGAACAGCCGCTGCGCTCGTCGCTGACGAACGCCTCTTGCAAATCGGTGGGTTGACCGGCGACGGCCACGTCGTCAGCGGGTGGGAAGGCAAACGCGTTGAGGCCCTTTTCAAGCCGCTCGGCGTCACACGGGGAATCTCAGATGTTCCCTGGCACAAGGATTGTGCCCTCGGCCGGCACAGTTATGACTGCTGTGGGCTGACGGTCGGCATCTCAGTGACCGCAGGGGGTCCCACGTCGGGTCAGCTGCGCGTCGTCGCCGGTTCGCATCGAGCCCTCGTGTGGCCGGCACCCAGCCTCCAACCGGGTCTCGACCTTCCCGTCGTCGATGTCGCCACCGAGGCCGGCGATGTCACCGTCCACCTGTCGTGCACGTTGCACATGGCCCAGCCACCGGTAGAACGGGACCGGCGGGTGATGTACACCAGCTTCAGCCTTCCGACAATCGACACCCACGCCCAGGTGGGCCGTCAGCAGCTGAAGCGGATGGCCGACGCGGCGCCGCTGAACACGAGCCAGTGAGCACCCGCCCGGTCAGCGGGAGTGCGCCCCGCCGCCGGATTCGCGTTCCTGCGGCGCGGGATTGGTCTGCTGGCCGATTCCGGGGAACGACGGCGGCGCGTTGATGGGCGCGGGGGCATCCACCGAAGTGCGCGCCTCCGCTTCGGCCTTCGCCACGGCACGGGCGATCTCGGGATCGGTCTCGGTGTTGAACCAGTCGGCGACCTCGTCGTCATCCTCGGTCTTGACCGGCGTGTCGTCGACCGGCGACGGGGTGTAGCGGAACACGCCGTCCTCCCCCGGCGCGCCGAGCAGCTTGGTGAAACCCTGTAGCGCCGAACCGAAGTCGCTGGGCACCAACCACACCTTGTTCGCCTCGCCCTTGGCCATCTGTGGCAGGGTCTGCAGGTACTGGTAGGCCAGCATCTCCGGCGTGGGCCGGCCCGCCTTGATGGCCGCGAACGTCTTCTCGATGGCCTTGGCCTGACCCTGGGCTTGCAGGTAGGCC
The DNA here is from genome assembly GCF_001500045.1 of Mycobacterium sp. GA-1199. Taxonomy (GTDB): domain Bacteria; phylum Actinomycetota; class Actinomycetes; order Mycobacteriales; family Mycobacteriaceae; genus Mycobacterium. Next base: position 79,374 of record NZ_LQIX01000014.1, on the reverse strand, counting down.
GCGGCGCGTTCGCCCTGGGCGCGCAACATGCGCGACTGGCGGTCGGCCTCGGCGGCCAGGATCGCGGCCTGCTTGGCACCCTCGGCGGCCAGGATCTGGGCCTGCTTCTGGCCCTCGGCCTGTTTGATGGCCGATTCGCGGTTGCCTTCCGCGGTCAGGATCATCGCGCGTTTCTCGCGGTCGGCGCGCATCTGTTTTTCCATCGAATCCTGGATCGACGGGGGCGGGTCGATGCTGCGCAGTTCGACGCGCGCCACCCGCAACCCCCAGCGGTTGGTGGCCTCGTCGAGCACGCCGCGCAACGCCGTGTTGATCTGGTCGCGCGAGGTCAGCGTCTGCTCCAGCGTCATGCCGCCGACGAGGTTGCGCAGCGTGGTCGTGGTCAGCTGCTCGACGCCGACGATGTAGTTGCTGATCTGGTAGACGGCGGCCTGCGGATTGGTCACCTGAAAGTAGACCACCGTGTCGATCTGCACGGTCAGGTTGTCCTCGGTGATCACCGGCTGCGGCGGGAAGGACACCACCCGCTCGCGCAGGTCCACCCGGGCGCGGATCCGGTCGACGAACGGCAGCAGCAGCGTCAGCTGACCGGACACGGTCTTGCTGTAGCGGCCCAGCCGCTCGATGACCGCGGCCTCGGCCTGCGGTATCAGCGCGATCGACTTCGCGACGATGATGGCGGCGAACACCACCAGCACGCCGACGAGCACCAGGCCCGCGACGGCACCATCCATGACGATTCCTTCCCTCGTACCCCGTAAGTCCTAGGCGAGCTTCTGGACGACGGCGGTGGCACCGTCGATCTGCACGACGGTCACCTGGTCCCCCGGTTCGTAGACGTCGTTCTCGTTGAGCGGGCGCGCCGTCCAGACCTCGCCGTCGAGTTTCACCTGTCCTTCGTGCTGGGCCACCCGGTCGAGCACCAGCGCACTCTTGCCCTCGAGCGCCTTGGCCGGGTCGGGCAGACCGCCGCCGGCCTGGAAGTGCCTGCGCAGCGCGGGCCGTACCAACACCAGCAACAGGATCGACACGACGGCGAACACCGCGCCGTGGACCCACAGGTCGTCGAAGATCAGGCTCGACCCGGCGGCGGCCAACGCCCCGCCGCCGAGCATGAGCAGGAACAGGTCGCCGGTCAGTGCCTCGGCACCGGCGAGCGCCAACGCGGCAATCAACCAAATCAGCGCAGCAGGCATGACACCACCCTAACGTCGTGCCCGACCGGCTGCGGGCGTAACAACTACACTTCGAACATCATGTGGTGTCCCAGTGTTTCGCTGTCGGTGTGGGCTAATGCCTGGTTAGCGGGCATGGCCGCCCCCGACGATGTGCTCGATGCGCTATCACATTGGGCACCAAAGCATTCCGTAACCGCCTACGATTCGGTGGCAGCCGGTGCGACGGGCTTGCCCTGGCCCGATCTGGTCGATACGGGCGCCGTGTCCCTGTTACAGACGCTGCGCACGGCCGCCGGTCCCGGTCTGACCCAACCGCCGATCGGCCTGGCGCTGCCGGTCCCCGGCGACGTCCGGGGGCTACCCGCAGGCACCCAGTTCCAGCGCGACGCGATCACCGCGGGCGAGGCCATCGTCGTCTCCGGTGCGGGGTCGATCGGCCTCGTGCCCGACTTCGAGTACGACGAATACGAAGACGAGGACGACTTCGACCGCGACCCGTGCGGGCTGTCGTGGACGGTGTACTCGATACCCGAAGCGTCCACGTCCGCCGGATACGGCGATCTGGCCGAGGCGGAGTACGCGCTACGGTCAGCGGTCCGCTCGGCGGCCGACGCGCTCGGGGCACTGCGTGCCGGCGCGGCCGAGATCGACGTGGAGGATCCCCGCGGACTCGTCGAGCAGGTGCTGGAATCCACCCGCATGCACCGCCTTCCCGACCACGCGCCGCACCGGGCCGCACGCGTGCTCGGGAACGCCGCGCACGTCGACGCGATCATCTCGGTCAGCGCCGGGCTCCTACCGATCGGGCTGCACAGCTCCGCTGAGGTGCAGATCGCCAACGACGCGCTGCGGCCGTTGTCGACGGTGGTGCGCTCGGCGCGACTGGCCGCGATCGACGCGGTTCTGCACTCGGCCTGGCAGGCCTAACCACAGGCCGGCGTGCAGACCACGCCGTCGATCGAGTACCCCTGCAGCGGCGGTGGATTCGCTCCGGGTACCCGTACGGGGTCCCGGCCGTCGCGCAACTCGGCGAGCAGCTCGGCGGCGACGCGCGCGAGATCCGCGTTCGGCGTCGCCACCCTCGCGAAGGCCACTCCGGCTGCATCGGCCTGTTCGCGCAGTTCGTGGTCGAGGTCCCACACCACCTCGATGTGGTCGGCGACGAAACCGATCGGGCAGACGATGACGGCTGTGGTGCCGCTCTCGGCCAGGGACGAAAGATGGTCGCCCACATCGGGTTCCAGCCACGGCACCTGAGGCGGCCCGGAGCGCGACTGCCACACCTGGTCGTAGTCGTCGTAGCCGGCCGCGGCCGCCACCAGCGCCGAGGCATACCCGACCTGTCGCTCGTAAAGCTCTGTGCCACAGCGTGACCGCGCAGCCAGCGGAATCGAGTGTGCGGTGAACACCAGGCGTGCGTCGTCCGGTACCGTCCCCGCCGCAGCCGTGATCGCGTCGGCGAACATCTCGACGAACAACGGATGGTCGAAGTACTGACGCAATTTGATCAATTGCGGGGCCGAGGCACCCGCCGCCTGCCGCCCCCGGGCGATGTCCTCGACGTACTGCGTGCAACTCGAGTAGCCGCCCCACGCGGACGTGGTGAACACCGCCGCACGGCGCACCCCGTCGTCGCGCATGGCGGTCACGGAGTCCTCGACGTAGGGCTCCCAGTTGCGGTTGCCGAAGTACACCGGAACGTCGACATAGGTGCGCAGCCGCTCGATCACGGCCCGGTTGATGCCGTTGATCGGTGAGACGCCGCCGAAATGCAGGTAGTGCTCGGCGACGGCCGCCAACCGCTCCGGCGGGATGCCACGGCCGCGAGTGACGTTCTCCAGGAATGGAATCACGTCTTCGGGCCGCTCCGGCCCGCCGAAGGAGAGCAGCAGGACGGCGTCGAACTCCGTCACAACAACTGCGTGCTGGCGCCGCCGTCGGCGTAGATGACGGTGCCGGTGGTGGCCGGCAGCCAGTCCGACAGCAGGGCGCACACGGTCTTGGCGACCGGCGTCGGGTCCTTCATGTCCCAGCCGACCGGTGCGCGCTGATCCCAACCCTCCTCGAGCAGCCGCATTTGATCCTTGACTTCGTCGCCGAGCACTCCGCCGACGATCGCACTCATGGCCAGCGTGCGGATCGGTCCGGCCGCGACGAGATTGGAGCGCACACCGTACGGTCCGGCCTCGCGCGCGACGAAGCGGTTCACCGACTCGAGCGCGCTTTTGGCCACCGTCATCCAGTTGTAGGCCGGCATCGCGCGGGTCGGGTCGAAGTCCATGCCGACGATGCTGCCGCCGCGGTTCATGATGGGCAGCGTCGCCTTGGCCAGCGAGGCGTACGAAAAGGCCGAGATGTGAATGCCTTTGGAGACATCCTCGTAGGGGGCATCGAAGAACGGGTTGATGCCCATGCCCGACTGCGGCATGAAACCGATCGAATGCACCACGCCATCGATCTTGTTGCCCTCGCCGATCACCTCGGTGATGCGGTCGGCCAACGTGTCGAGGTGCTCGTCGTTCTGCACGTCGAGTTCCAGCAGCGGCGCCGGATTGGGCAGTCGGTCGGCGATCCGCTGGATCAGCTTCAGCCGGTCGAATCCGGTCAGCACCAACTCCGCGCCCGACTCCTGGGCGACCTTGGCGATGTGGAACGCGATCGACGAGTCGGTGATGATCCCCGTGACGAGGATGCGCTTGCCTTCGAGCAAACCGGTCATGTGAAAGTCCCTCTCCTTCGCGAAAAGATCTAGTGGCCCATACCCATGCCGCCGTCGACGGGGATCACCGCGCCGGCGATGTAGGTCGCATCCTCGGACGCCAGGAAGCTGACCGCGCCGGCCACCTCCTCGGCGGTGCCCACCCGCTTGGCGGGGATGAAATCGAGCGCCCCGGCCTGGATCCGCTCGTCGAGGGCCCGGGTCATCTCGGTGTCGATGTAGCCGGGCGCGACGACGTTGGCGGTGACGTTGGCCTTGGACAGCTCGCGGGAGATCGAGCGGGCCATGCCGATCAGGCCGGCCTTGGCAGCCGCGTAGTTGGCCTGGTTGCCGATGCCCCACATGCCCGACACCGAGCCGATGAAGATGATCCGGCCGAAGCGCTTGCGCTGCATGGTGCGGGATGCCCGCTGCGCCACCCGGAACGCTCCCGTGAGGTTGGCGTCGATGACCTCGGTGAACCGCTCCTCGGTCATGCGCATGAGGAACGCGTCCTTGGAGATGCCGGCGTTGGACACCAGCACCTCTACCGGCCCCTGATGCTCCTCAACCTCTTTGAATGCGCGGTCGACGGCGGCGTTGTCGGTGACGTCGCACACGACCCCGAATAGTCCTTCGGGGGCTCCGGAACCGCGGTGGGTGACGGCGACCTTGTGGCCGTCGGCCGCCAGCCGCTGCGCGATGGCCAGGCCGATGCCACGGTTACCGCCGGTCACCAGCACCGAGCGGGAGACGAAAGGCGGACGACCACCGGCCGATTCGGATTCGGCGGTCGCTCCTGTGTCATTGCTCGTCGCGTGCGCAGTCATGCCCGCCAACCTATCGCCTGCCCGCCATTCCTAAGAAATCGCCTTAGTGAACGGGCGCGCTCACAGCGGAAGCCGGCGGTTGATCAGCAGGGCGGCCACCGCCGCCACGGCCGCGAACAGGGCACCGAGCCGGAGCCAGCCGGTGGTCGCCTCACCTCGCACGGTCTCGTATCCGATCTGGTCCTGAAGGGTGTCGTAGACCTTGTTCAGCTCGTCGAGGTTGGACGCGGTGTAGGCCTCGCCGCCGGAGAGCTGGGCGATCTTCTCCATGCCCTCGTCGTCGACGGGGACCGGGACCCGCTCGTTGTTCACCTCGACCGAGCCGTTCGGCGTGCCGAACGAGATCGTCGAGACCGGCACACCCTGATCCTTGGCGGCCCGCGCCGCGGTGAACGCGCCCTTGGGGTTGTCGGGGTTGTTCGGCACCGTCTCCTTGCCGTCGGAGAACAGCACGATGTGCGCGGGCGGTGGCGTATCGCCGCCACCGATGACGGCGCCGACGGTGGAGATCGACGACAGAGCGGTGAAGATGGCTTCACCGGTCGCGGTTTTGTCGGCGACCTGCAGATTCTCGATGGCGCGCCGGCTCGCGTCCCGATTGGTGGTCGGCGAGACCAGAACATTGGCGGTTCCGGCGTAGGCGATGACTCCGAGGTTGATACCCGGCGTGAGCTCGTCGACGAACCTCTTCGACGCCTCCTGGGCGGCGGCCAGACGGCTCGGCTCGACGTCGGTCGCGCGCATCGATTGGGAGACGTCGATGGCCAGCACCACCACCGCGCGGTTGCGGGGAAGGCGCTGGTCGTGGGTGGGCCCGGCCAGCGCGATCGTGCACAGCAGCAGCGAGATCGCCAGCAGCGCCGCGGGAACGTGGCGCAGCGGACTGGGCCGATGGGGCGCGACGCTGTCGAGCAGTTCGGTGTTGGCGAAGCGCTGCAACCGCTTTCGCCGGGCGATCTGGGCTGCGGCGTACAACCCGGCCAGCACCAGCAGGACCACCAGGAACAGGAGGAACCACCAGATGTGCTGAAAACCGGTGAGCGACAGCGGTCCCAGCAGTGGAATCGTCATGTCAGATCGTCATCCCTTGCGAATCAGTTCGGCAGACGACGGTTGATGAACAGGGCCGCCAGCGTCGCCATGGCGAGCGCCAGCGTTCCCAGCCGCAGCCACCCCACGCTCGCATCGCCACGGATCGTCTCGTAGCCGATCTGCTGCTGAAGGTTCGCGTAGACCTCTCGCAGCTGCTGAAGGCTCGACGCGGTGAACGCCTCACCGCCGGACAGATCGGCGATCTTCTTGAGCATCTCGTCGTCGACCGGCACAGGCTGGCGCTGGTCGTTGATCTCGACATAGCCGTACGGCGTGCCGAACGAGATCGTCGAGATCGGCACCCCCTGGTCCTTGGCGGTGCGGGCCGCGGTGTAGGCGCCCTTGGGATTGTCCGGGTTCGACGGCACGGTCTCCTTGCCGTCGGAGAACAACACGATTCGCGCAGGCGGGGGTTCGTCGCCACCGCCGATCACCGCTCCCACGGTGGCGATCGCCTGCAGCGCCGTGAAGATGCCCTCACCGGTCGCCGTGCGGTCGGCGAACTGCAGTTTGTCGATCGCGGCCTTGGTGGCCTCCCGGCCCGTGGTCGGCGACACCAGGACGGTCGCCGTGCCGGCATAGGAGATCAAGCCCAGGTTGATGCCCGCGGTGAGTTCGTCGGCGAACTGCTTGGACGCCTCCTGCGCGGCGGCCATCCGGTTCGGGGCGACGTCGGTGGCGCGCATCGACTGCGAGACGTCCATCACGAGCATCACCACCGCGCGGTTGCGCGGGATGCGGACGTCGTGCGTCGGCCCGGCCATCGCCACCGTCAGCAACACCAGGCCGATGACGAGCAGTATCGCGGGCACATGCCGCCACCGCGAAGGACGTTTGGGCGCAACGCTTTCCAACAGCTCCATGTTGGCGAACCGCAGCATCCGCCGATGCCGGGCCAGCTGAACCACCATGTAGAGCCCGACGATTCCGAGCACCGCGAGCAGGAACAGGAAGAACCAGGCGTTTTCGAAACCCGACAGCGTCATGGGTCCGAGCAACGGCAATGTCATGTGCGCCTAATCATCTCGATATCAGGCGTGGCCCGCCAGCGCGCCACGCCTGCGGTTGGCGACGAACCGGACGACGTCGGCGATCCAATCGCGGTCGGTGCGCAGCGTCAGCAGCGGTGCATCGCATCGCCGCAACGTCCTGGCCACCTCCGCGCGGTGCGCCGCGGCAGCCCGCTCGAAGTCGTCGCGCAACTGCTCGTCGATGGTGAACTCACGGGTCAGCCCCGTCTCGGCATCCTGCAGCACGACTTCGCCGACCGCGGGCAGTTCGACGTCGCGCGGGTCGAGCACTTCGATTCCGAGCACCTCATGGCGCCCCGCGATCGCCCGCAGCGGACGCATCCAGTTGATCGGGCCGAGGAAGTCGCTGATGATCACCGCCATGCCGCGGCGCCGCTCGGGCCTGCGCAGAGCGTCGATCGCGGCGGCAAGGTCGCCGCGGACACCGGCGGGCGCCTTGGGCATCGTGGCGATGGCGCGCAGCATCTCCTGCTCGTGCATCCGGCCCGACAGCGCGGGCACCCGCCGCACGGTGTCGCCGTTGGCGATGATCGCGCCGATCCGGTTACCGCCCCCGCTGTTGAGGAACGTGATCGCCGCCGCGGCGGCCACCGCGAGATCGCGCTTCTCACAACCGGTTGTGCCGAAGTCGAGGCTGGCCGACATGTCGATCACGAGCCAGGTCTCGAGTTCGCGGTCGGCGATCATCTGCCGCACGTGTGGATGCGTGGTGCGCGCCGTGACCGACCAGTCCATCCGGCGCACATCGTCACCGGGCTGGTAGAGCCGCGACTCCCCCGGTTCCGATCCCGGGCCGGGCAGCAGGCCGAGGTGGTCGCCGTGCAGCACGCCGTCGAGCTTGCGCCGCACCGTCAACTCGAGCTTGCGCAGCGCCGCGCTCAGTGCGGGGTCACGGATCTCGCCGCGCTTCAGCGACGGCAGATCAACGGAGCGCCGGGAACTGGTCACCGATTGCTGGCCGCACCAGCGGCGGCGGGCACGACGGGCGGCACCGAATGACCTTGCTGCGGAATGGCGTTCACCTGCGGCAGGGCCACGGTCTGCAGAATGCGGTTGATCACCGTCTCGGCCGAGATCTCGTCGGCCAGCGCGTCATAGGTCAACACCAGCCGGTGCCGCAGCACATCGGGGATGACCTCGACGACGTCCTGCGGGATCACGTAGTCGCGGCCCCGCACGAGCGCCAGCGCGCGCGACGCCGCGATGATGCCGAGCGATGCACGCGGTGATGCGCCGTAGGCGATCCACGCCTTGGCGTCGGGCATGCCGAACTTCTCGGGCTGACGGGTCGCGGTCACCACCCGGACGACGTAGTCGACCAACGCGTGGTGCACGAAGTTGTTGGCCGCCACGTCCTGCAGGCGCAGCAGGTCACCGGGCGCGAGGATCTGCTTGGGCTCCGGCGGCTTGACGCCCATCCGGTAGATGATCTCGCGCTCTTCTTCGGGCGACGGGTAGTCGATGTTCAGCTTGAACAGGAAGCGGTCGCGCTGGGCCTCGGGCAGCGCGTACACGCCCTCCTGCTCGATCGGGTTCTGCGTGGCCATCACCAGGAACGGCTGGGGCAGCGGGAACGTCTTGCCGCCGATGGAGATCTTGCGCTCGGCCATGACCTCCAGCAGAGCCGACTGCACCTTGGCCGGGGCGCGGTTGATCTCGTCGGCGAGCAGGAAGTTGACGACGACGGGTCCGAGTTCGATGTCGAACTCCTCCTTACCCACCCGGTAGATGCGGGTGCCGACGATGTCGGTCGGCACCAGGTCCGGGGTGAACTGGATGCGCGCGAAGGTGCCGCCCACCACCTTGGCGAAGGTCTCGACGGCCAGCGTCTTGGCCACGCCGGGCACACCCTCGAGCAGTACGTGGCCCTTGGCGAGCAGGCCGACCAGCATGCGTTCGACCAGTTGGTCCTGTCCGACGATGATCCGCTTCACCTCGAAGACGGCCCGCTCGAGCGTGTGGACCTCCTGCTGCAGACCGCCATTCTGGGAAGCCGGGCTCGACGGTGCGGCGTGTGAGCCCTGGTATCCCTGTGCCGGTGCCTGGCCGGGGTAGCCTCCAGGCCCCTGCGACGGCCCGCTCGGTGAGGTCATCAACATTCCTTCCACATAACTCGCTGGTCAAAGCGGCGCAGGCCGGTCTGGGCCGCACGCTCGACGTCAACTATTCCAGGCACGACAGAATCCGTCGACGTTGCCCGATACGTTCAGGTTCGGCTCAGGTTGCGCTCAGGATTCGATGATGCGCGCCACATACGGCTGCAGGCCGGAATGACGCACCGGGCCCACCGTGACCTTGCCGGCACTGCCCGAGGACTCGAGCATCTGACCGCCACCCAGATAGATAGCCACGTGCTGGCTTCCGCCGGGACCCCAGAACAGGAGGTCGCCGCGCTTGGCCTGCGATGTCGGCACCTTGCGGCCGGTGTCGTACTGGTCGCCGGAGTACTTGGGGATCAGCACCCCCACCCCCGCGAACGAGAACTGGGTGAAGCCCGAGCAGTCGAACCCGACGATGTTGGCCCCCGAGTCGATGCCTCGGCTCGGCCCGTTCGGCTTTCCGCCGCCCCACGAGTACGGCACGCCCATCTGCGAGGCGCCGCGACGGATCACGTACTCGATCGCCTGCGGTCCACGCACCCGGCCCGGCGCGACGCTCGCCGTCGCCGCCTCCGGCGGCGCGAGACCCAAGGTGGTCAGAAATTTGCGGCCCAGGCTCATCGTGACCTCGGTGGCCTGGGCGGTCGCCGCGAGCGACGCGTTGGCGATCGCCAGAGGATCACCCGGTGCGCCGGCGCTGATCAGTTTGGGCAGCGTCGGATCCCACTGGCCGTCTTCGGGCGCCGACGCCGCCGGCGTCGCCAGCCCGACCGTGAGCGCGACGGTCGCCAGCAACAGCGCACAACCGCCCAGGAACCGAATCAGCTTGAAACGCAAAGTTTTCCTAACGTCTGTCGCGTGTGACCTCTCACCATTCGATGAGACGGGTCGCGTACGGGGTCATGCCGCTGGTACGCACCGGCGAGATCTTCACCACCGAACCCGTGTAGGGCGCTTCGATCATCTGTCCGTCGCCGAGGTACAGCGCGACGTGCTGGCTGGCGTTGGGACCCCAGAACAACATGTCGCCGCGCCGCATCTGTGAGGTCGGAACCTTGCGCCCGGCGTTGTACTGCGAGCCCGAATAGTGGTCTAGCTTGATGCCGACGCCGGCGAACGCGTAGAGCATCAGGCCCGAGCAGTCGAATCCGACTGTGCCCGCCCCGGAGTCGATACCGCGGCTGGGTCCGGCGGCGTTGCCGCCGCCCCACGAGTACGGCACACCCATCTGCGACATGGCCCGTTTGATCACGAACTCGGTCGCCTGCCTGCCGTAGACGCGGGGAATCGCGCCGTTGTTGAACGCCGGCGCGGCAGCCGGTTTCGGGAGGATCCCCACCGACTGCAGGAACTTGCGACCGAGGTCCTGGGTCACCTGCGCCGAGGTCGAAGCGATGCCGAGAACCGCGTTGATGATCGCGATCGGGTCACCGCTGACGAAGGCGCTGGGGATCGCGGGCAGCGTCGGATCCCACGGCGTGGCCCAGTTTCCGGTGCCGGGGTCGACGCCTTGCGGCGCGCGGTCCCAGTCTGGGCTTCCCGGCGTCGCGGCGGCCGCCGGTTGCGCCGGCGCGCCGGCCGGTTGCCCCGGCGCGGCCTGAGTACGCGCCTCGGCGAGCTTGGCCTGCGCGGCCTTGCGCTCGGCGGCCAGCTTGTCGAGTTGGGCCTGCTGGGACTTGAAGGTCTCCTGCGCGTTGGTCAGGGCCGCAACCGCGGACTGCTGGCTGGCTTCGGCGTCGGAAACGGCCTTGTCCGCGTTCTGTTTCGCCAGCCGCGCCGCGGACTCGCGGTTGACCTGCTCGGTGCGGGCCCGCTGCAGATCGGCGATCACCTGCTGCGAGCTGATGGCCAGTGTCTGCCCCGCCGCGGCGGTCTTGATGACCTCGGCGGGATCGCCCGCGGTCAGGTACGAGTCCGAGGGGCCGTTGACGTACGTGGCGGCGGCAAACGAGTTGAACCGCTTCTGCGCCTGCTCGATAGCGATGTTGGCGTCCTCGACGCGCTGCCGGCTCGCGTCGACCTCACGCTGCGCGGCGGCGGCGTTGTCCCGCGCGGTCTGCACATCGAGGATCGCCTTGTTGACGCTTTCCTGCTGCTGCTGGATCTCGGCACCCAGATCCTGCAGCCTCTGGTCGGCGTCGGCGACGGCGGCGACCAGCGCCGCGAGGCTGTCGGGACTGCTGGGTTGAGCGAGGGCCAGGCCGGGCGTCGTGGCCAACATGGTGGCCACGACCAGGGCCGCGCAGAACCGTCCACACGGCCGCGTAGCGGATGCGCCAGGTGTGCGTCTCATCCGACTCAGTTCTCCTATGGCTTCAGGCGAACGTGCGGACACATTCGTCGCGGTGACTGTGCTCATTTGTCACAACATGCACATCTACAACACAGCTACCGATTGCACCGTACGTCACATCTGACGCCAAAGAAACTTAAGTCGCGAATTACAGCTTTGTAATTGAAAGAAGTGTTATCGCGTCGTGACTTCGCCAATACCCAGGCGGTGTCTGGTCACGCCAAAACCGTTGCCGCAGTGCGCTTTCAGGCGTCCTCGCGCGACGCGATACGCTTGGCGCGAACCTGCAAAAGTCGCGTACCGATAACGGCGGCAACCACTCCCAAGACCACCACAATCGTCAATGCGGTCCACGGAAAGTGCGATGCCGTCAACTCGCTGAGGAAATTCTGCGAACCCTGCACCGGACCGCGCCCTTCGGCGACGTCCTGACCCGCCTCCAACGTCATGCGGTCGAACGTCGTGCTGAAGGTGCCCGAATCCGTGGGACTGAGCACCAGCACCGTCGACCCCGGGAACGCCTCCCCCACCTCGGTGGCGATATCGCGCAGTGGCGTGTCAATCGGCGGGTTCTGGTCCACGACGACGATCTTCAGGTCGATGCCCTGCTGCTGGGCCTCGGCGACCACCTCGGGCAGGCCCTCGTTCTCCGGACTGGGCGAGGCGCTCACCCCGTCGTCGCGAACGTCCTCGATGACCAGGTTCAGGCACGTGTCGACCGGCGTGGTCGCGGGGTCCATGCCCACCGGCCCGCAGACGTCGGGCGGGATGTAGGCCGGCAGAAACGGAATCACATGCGGTCCGAACACAGAAGAACCGTACGTGATGGGTACTCAGCGGGGTGACAGCACGCGCGGTCCGGCACGGGACTGTGAACCGACCCCGACCGTCTTGCAGGACAAGCGTACTGTTAGAGTTGTAACGCGGCCGTCACAGCCCGTCGGCTGCGAGAACTAGCCGGGAGTTGATGTGAGCAAAGGTAATACGGAAAATTCTTCCCCCAATTCATTTGACGCCCGCGACACCCTGAAAGTCGGAGACAAGAGCTACGAGATCTACCGCCTCGACGCGGTGCCGGGTACCGACAAGTTGCCCTACAGCCTGAAGGTGCTTGCCGAGAACCTGCTGCGCAACGAGGACGGCGCCAACATCACCAAGGACCACATCGAGGCCATCGCCAACTGGGATCCCGAGGCCGACCCCAGCGTGGAGATTCAGTTCACCCCGGCGCGCGTGGTGATGCAGGACTTCACCGGCGTGCCGTGCATCGTCGACCTGGCCACCATGCGGGAGGCGATCGCCGACCTCGGCGGCGACCCCGAGAAGGTCAATCCGCTCGCTCCGGCCGACCTGGTGATCGACCACTCGGTGATCGCCGACCTGTTCGGCCGCGCCGACGCATTCGAGCGCAACGTCGAGATCGAGTACGAGCGCAACGGCGAGCGCTACCAGTTCCTGCGCTGGGGCCAGGGCGCCTTCGACGACTTCAAGGTGGTGCCGCCCGGCACCGGGATCGTGCACCAGGTCAACATCGAGTACCTGGCGTCGGTGGTGATGGACCGGGACGGAACCGCCTACCCGGACACCTGTGTGGGCACCGACAGCCACACGACCATGGTCAACGGTCTCGGCGTGCTCGGCTGGGGCGTCGGCGGTATCGAGGCCGAGGCCGCGATGCTCGGCCAGCCCGTGTCGATGCTCATCCCCCGTGTCGTCGGGTTCAAGCTGACCGGCGAGCGCCAGCCCGGAGTGACGGCCACCGACGTCGTGCTCACGGTCACCGAGATGCTGCGCCAGCACGGTGTGGTCGGCAAGTTCGTCGAGTTCTACGGCGACGGTGTGGCCGAAGTGCCGCTGGCCAACCGGGCCACGCTGGGCAACATGAGCCCCGAGTTCGGTTCCACCGCGGCGATCTTCCCCATCGACGAGGAGACAATCAGCTATCTGCGCTTCACCGGGCGCAGCGAGGAACAACTGGCGCTGGTCGAGGCCTACGCCAAGGAACAGGGCATCTGGCACGACCCCCAGCGCGAGCCCAAGTTCTCCGAGTACATCGAGCTGGACCTGTCAGACGTCGTCCCGTCGATCGCCGGACCGAAGCGCCCACAGGACCGCATCGCGCTCAACGAGGCCAAGGCGGCCTTCCGTCAGGACATCACCGACTACGTCGAAGACGGCGAATTCAACGGGGAGTACTCAGAACTCGACGAGGCCATCGACGAGACTTTCCCGGCGAGCGATCCGGTGCGCAACACGTCATTTCTGTCCAACCGCAAGCCTCCGGCCCACGTCGAGAGCGCCGCGATCGAACCCAATGGCCGGCCGAGCAAGCCGGTGACCGTCAGATCCGACGAGCTCGGCGAATTCGTGCTCGACCACGGCGCGGTGGTGATCGCCGCGATCACGTCGTGCACCAACACCTCCAACCCCGAGGTGATGCTCGGCGCGGCGCTGCTGGCCAAGAACGCCGTCGAGAAGGGCCTGGCCACCAAGCCGTGGGTGAAGACGACGATGGCGCCGGGCTCGCAGGTGGTGACCGACTACTACGAGAAGGCCGGGCTGTGGCCGTATCTGGAGAAGCTGGGCTTCTTCCTCGTCGGCTACGGCTGCACGACCTGCATCGGCAACAGCGGCCCGCTGCCCGAGGAGATCAGCAAGGCCGTCAACGACAACGACCTCGCGGTGGCCGCGGTGCTGTCGGGCAACCGCAACTTCGAGGGCCGGATCAACCCGGACACCAAGATGAACTACCTGGCGTCGCCGCCGTTGGTGATCTCCTATGCGCTCGCCGGCACGATGGACTTCGACTTCGACTCGATGCCGCTGGGCCAGGACAAGGACGGAAACGACGTCTATCTGCGTGACATCTGGCCGTCGCAGTCCGACATCAACGACACGATCGCCAACGCGATCAGCCAGGAGATGTTCACCAAGAACTACGCCGACGTCTTCAAGGGTGACGAGCGCTGGCGCAACCTGCCGACCCCGGAGGGCAACACCTTCGAATGGGCCGAGGACTCGACCTACGTGCGCAAGCCCCCGTACTTCGACGGGATGTCGGCCGAACCGGAGCCGGTGACCGACATCAAGGGCGCGAGAGTACTGGCGCTGCTGGGCGATTCGGTGACCACCGACCACATCTCACCCGCCGGAGCGATCAAGCCGGGCACACCGGCTGCCGAGTACCTGGAGTCCAACGGCGTCGAGCGGGCGGACTACAACTCCTACGGCTCCCGGCGCGGAAACCACGAGGTGATGATCCGCGGCACGTTCGCCAACATCCGGCTGCGCAACCAATTGCTCGACGACGTCTCGGGTGGCTACACCCGCGACTTCACCAAGGACGGCGAGCAGGCGTTCATCTACGACGCCGCGCAAAACTATGCGGCGCAGGATATTCCGCTCGTCGTTCTCGGCGGCAAAGAGTACGGTTCGGGTTCGTCGCGTGACTGGGCGGCCAAGGGCACGCGGCTGCTGGGTGTGCGCGCGGTGATCACCGAGTCGTTCGAGCGGATCCACCGGTCGAACCTGATCGGCATGGGCGTGATCCCGTTGCAGTTCCCCGAGGGCGAGTCGGCGGAGTCGCTGGGCCTCGACGGCACGGAGACGTTCGACATCACCGGCATCGAGGAGCTCAACGAGGGCAAGACGCCGAAGACGGTGCACGTCACTGCGGAAAAGGAAGATGGCTCCAAGGTCGAGTTCGACGCGGTGGTGCGCATCGACACCCCGGGCGAGGCGGACTACTACCGCAACGGCGGCATCCTGCAGTACGTGCTGCGCAACATGCTCGAGTCGCAGTAACCGAAGAAGGGACAACCGCGTTGCCCCGGGTCACCGACGACCACCTGGCGGCGCGTCGTCGGCAGATTCTCGACGGCGCCCGCCGGTGCTTCGCGGAGTACGGCTACGACAAGGCGACCGTGCGGCGGCTCGAGCAGACGATCGGGCTGTCGCGCGGCGCCATCTTCCACCACTTCCGGGACAAGGACACGCTGTTCTTCGAACTGGCCCGCGAGGACGCCGAGCGCATGGCCGATGTCGCCGCGCGCGAGGGGCTGGTCCAGGTCATGCGCGACATGCTGGCCGCGCCGGATCAGTTCGACTGGCTGGCCACCAGGCTCGAGATCGCGCGAAAGCTGCGAAACGATCCCGACTTTCACCGGGGCTGGGCGGAGCGGTCCGCTGAACTGTCGGTTGCCACGACCCAGCGGCTGCGCATGCAGAAGCAGGCCGGGCGGCTGCGCGACGACGTTCCCAGCGCCGTGCTGCAGACCTATCTAGACCTCGTCCTCGACGGCCTGGTCGCGCGTTTGGCGTCGGGCGACGATCCCCAAAAGCTCAGTGCCGTACTGGACCTGGTCGAGGCGTCACTGCGGCAGCGACGCGACCAAGAGACCGTGCCGCAGGGCGACTAGCGGCGCCTGCTGCGGTGGTTCGGACCCCCACGGCTGCGCATCGTCGTACCCGACTCACGCAGCATGCTGTGGATGGAACCGTACGAGCGTCCCGTGGACGCGACCAGAGTACGGATACTTGCCCCACCCTCGTAAGCACTCCGCAACTCGTTCAGCAACTGGTCTCTCGACTTGTCCAGCTTCTTCATCAGCACCTCCCCGCTTCGATGCCCCGACGGATACCCAGCGTAGGAAGCGGTTACACACGACGCTTGAAAATGACCAAACGCTTCGCGTTCTGGATCAAGCCAACTCGATGAGGTCGCGATACTCCTCGGACCAGTAGTCTTCGGTGCCGTCGGGAAGCAGGACCACGCGTTGCGGTTCGAGTGCCTCGGCGGCGCCGGGATCGTGGGTCACCAACACCACCGCGCCGACGTAGCTGCGCAGCGCATCGAGCACCTGCTCGCGCGAGGCCGGGTCGAGGTTGTTCGTCGGTTCGTCGAGCAACAGCACGTTCGCGGTCGACGCGACCAGGCCGGCCAGCGCCAGCCGGGTCTTCTCGCCGCCGGACAACGTGCCCGCCGGCTGATCGAGTTGCGGTCCGCTGAACATGAAGGCGCCCAACAGCCCGCGCAGGTCCTGCTCGCCGGTGTCGGGTGCGGCGTGGCGGATGTTCTCCCACACCGTCGCGTTGTTGTCCAGGGTGTCGTGTTCCTGGGCGAAGTAGCCGAGCTTGAGGCCGTGACCCGGTTCGAGGCGCCCGGCGTCGGGCGTCTCGGCGCCCGCCAGCAAACGCAACAGGGTGGTCTTGCCTGCACCGTTGAGCCCGAGCACCACCACCCGCGACCCTCGGTCGATCGCCAGGTCGACGCCCGTGAAGACCTCGAGCGAGCCGTAGTTCTTGGTCAGCCCCTTGGCGACGAGCGGGGTGCGCCCACACGGCGCGGGGGTGGGGAACTTGATTCGGGCCACCTTGTCGGCGACACGTTCCTCGTCGAGTGCGGCCATCATCCGGTCGGCACGACGCAACATGTTCTGCGCGGCAACGGCTTTGGTGGCCTTGGCCCCCATCTTGGCCGCTTGGGTGCGCAACGCGGACGCCTTGCGTTCGGCGTTGGCGCGTTCGCGGCGGCGCCGGGCTTCGTCGGTAGCGCGCGCGTCGAGATATTTCTGCCAGCCCATGTTGTAGACGTCGACCTCGCTGCGTACGGCGTCGAGGAACCACACCCGGTTCACCACGTCGGCGAGTAGGTCGACGTTGTGGCTGATGACCACCAATCCCCCGGGATGGTTCTGCAGAAAGTCACGCAGCCAGCCGATGGAGTCGGCGTCGAGGTGGTTGGTCGGTTCGTCGAGCAGCAGCGTCGTGCTCGAGCCCGCGCCGCTGTCGGAGGCCGCGAACAGAATCCGGGCCAGTTCCACGCGGCGGCGCTGACCGCCGGACAGTGTGCGCAGCGGTTGGGTGAGGACCCGCTCCGGCAACCCGAGGCTCGCGCAGATACGGCCCGCCTCGCTCTCGGCGGCGTAACCGCCCAGCGCGGCGAAGCGCTCCTCGAGCTGACCGTACTTGCGCACGGCCTTGTCGCGGGCGGCGTCGTCGGCGACTTCGGCCATCAGCACCTGCTGCTTTTCGAGGTCGGCGAGCAGGGTGTCCAGGCCACGCGCCGAGAGCACCCGGTCGCGGGCGAGCACATCCAGGTCGCCTTCTCTGGGATCCTGTGGCAGGTAACCGATTTCGCCGTTACGGATGATGTCGCCCGCATACGGTTCACCCTCGCCGGCGAGGATGCGCATCGTGGTGGTCTTACCCGCGCCGTTACGGCCGACCAGTCCGATCCGGTCGCCGGGCTGTACGCGAAGCGCGGTTCCGTCGGTGGACAGCAACGTGCGCGCCCCGGCGCGGACCTCCAGGTCCGTTGCGGTGATCACGCTGGGCGGTCCTTACTTGTCATCGGTGAATTCGGGGTCTCGTTTTTCGGCGCGCGCTGCCACCGCTTCTTCGAAGTTGGCGGTGAGCAAACGGACGAACAGTTGTCCGAGGCCCTCGGCTTGCATGTGCCCTTCCAGGCTACCGGCGTCCAGTCCACTCCAAAGTGTGCGCTTGGTCAACTCGATTCCGGGCCGGGAGAACGCCGCGATGCGCTCCCCCATCTGGTAGCAAACCTCGAGTAGCTGGTCGTCGGGCAGGGCGCGCGACACCAGGCCGATGCGTTCGGCTTCTGCGGCGGCGACGTCGCGGCCGGTCAGCATCAGCTCGAACGCCCGTGACGTGCCGATGGCGCGCGGAAGCAGATAGGACAGTCCGAGCTCGCTGGCGGTCAGGCCGTTGTTGATGCCGGCCGCGCGGAAGTAGGCACCGTCGGCCGCTACGCGGATATCGCAGGCCAACGCCAGGCACAGGCCCCCGCCGATCGCGGCACCGTTGACCGCCGCGATGACCGGCTGGTGCATTTTGCGCAGGGCGAGGATGACGTCGTCGAGCACTTCCATCGAGCGCAGCGCGAACGTCGGCCGGGTCAAACCGTCGATGTGCGGCACCGAACCGGCCGACTTGTGGTCGGCGCCCGACGAGAATCCGCGGCCGGCGCCAGTGAGCACGACCGCCCGCACGGAGTTGTCGTAGGTCAGCTCGTCGAGCACCTTCTTGAGCGGAACCATGACGTCGAACGCCATGGAGTTCATTCGCTCGGGGCGGTTCAACGTCACCAGTGCGACGCCGGGTCGCGGCCGGTCGACCAGGACGAAGTTGCTCTGCTCGGTCTCTGCGTGCTCGCTCACGCATGCACGCTATCGCGTGCGGAGGTTCACTCCGGCTGGCCGTTGTCCTGCGCGGCGATCGCCGCGTCGATGTCGAACTCCTTGACGCGCTGGACCAGTTCCTCCAGGGCCGCGGGCGGCAACGCGCCTGCCTGGTTGAACACCAGCTTGCCCTGCTTGAACGCCATCAGCGTGGGGATGGACCGGATGTCGGCCGCGGCGGCCAGCGCCTGCTCCGCCTCGGTGTCGACCTTGGCGTACACGACGTCGGGGTGTTGTTCGGAGGACGCTGCGAATGTGGGGGCGAACGCCTTACACGGGCCACACCACGACGCCCAGAAGTCCACCAGCACGATCTCGTTGTCGTTGATGGTGTCGTTGAATTGTTCGGCGGTGATGTCTTGGGTAGCCACGTTGATTCCTAACGCTGATGGTCAGCTCTGTGTTCCCAGCCTACGGGCGGATACCCAGTTCAGTACGGCCGCGCTCGAAGAACTCGGTGACCAGGGCGGCCAATGTGTCGACATCGTGAGCCGCGTCCAGTGGGTAGAGAGCTCCGAACGGCGCATTCCAGAACGGTCCCCTCCGCTTCTGCCACGGCCCGACGTAGGCGTACGGCGTCGGGTGGGTTTCGTCACCGGCCGAGACCCCGTAGTTCACCTCGTCCTCGACAGCGGCGACGTCGAAATGCTCCGGCCACAGTGTCGGATGCTGCTGCGGCAGAACATGTTTGAGGGCATATCCGCCCGCGTAGTGGGCGCGCTGGAGCCACGCCGCGGCATCGGGATCGAGTGTGAGCTCGGCGTGGGCGGGCAACGGGTCGACGATCCGGTAGACGCCCTCCGGTGGTCCGGCCACCACGCCGGCCGCCTCGGCGATGGCCGCGACGCGGCCGGCCAGCGCAACGCTGCCGTCCTGGAAGACCAGGTCGGTGCCGTGCACGGACAGGGGTAACGCGACGGCGGCGAAGCCGTCGGGGCGCACCGCGAGCCTGATTGTGCCCGCGGACCGGTATTGGGGGCCCGCGATCAGGCTTTCTGCCACACCACGCAGTTGACGGCGGGTGGCGACGTAAGGATGGCTCATACCGCATCGAGGCTACGGGCGCGGGCCAGCAGTTGGGATTGCCGTCGCGGCCACCAGAACAGCTCAACGAGCAGTGCGACCAGGTAGATGGCGGATGCGACCGCGTTACCCCAGGATCCGAAAAAGGCGTCCCAGACCGCCGCACCCAGCGCGACGACGAGTGCGATGACCAACACCCACCGCAGTGGACGGGCCTCTTCCGCTGCGGCGCACAACCCCCTCGCGTAATCGACTTCTGGCCCCGCCAGCCGGGAATCGGTCAGGTGGACCCCGCTTCGTACCGCGCGCACGACCGCGACCCGCTCCTGACCCGAGAGCTCTCTCGAACCCGGCCAGTACCGGTTCATCCGGCGCGCCATCCAGATGCCGTAGAACGTGCCGACGACCACCGTGACGATGACAGCGCTGAGGAGGAAGCCGGAATCGAGCCATGCGAGGACGCCGAGGCAGAGCCCGACGCAACCGCCGATCAACAGCGCGCGCCGTCCGAACCCGCCCCGCCAGACGAACGCCGGGACCGTGACCACGAGATCATTCTGAGCTCTTCGTCCATGTCTTCGTACGACAATGTCGGCAATGCCGAATACCAACACCACCTTCCCCGCTCCGGCAGGCCCAGTGCCGGCGTATCTCGCCACACCGCTCGGCCTCGGCCCGTGGCCGGGCGTCGTCGTCTTGCACGAGGGGTTCGGCATGACCCGCGATATCGTGCGAATCACCGACCGCTTTGCCTCCAACGGATACCTGTCGATAGCGCCGTGGCTGTTCCATCGAGGCAACAAGATCGTCTGCATCGTGCGTACGTTTCAGGCGCTGCGAAACGGTGAAGGGGAGGCGGTCGACGACATCATCGCAGCCCGCCACCGCTTGGTCTCCGATGACCAGTGCACAGGGAAAGTGGGGGTCGTCGGGTTCTGCATGGGCGGGGGATTCTGCCTGGTGCTTGCTCCGCGCGAATTGTTCGCTGCCTCCGCACCGAATTACGGCGATTGGCCGAAAGACGTGTCGAATCTAGCGAAGTCGTGCCCGACTGTGGCCAGCTATGGCGCCCGTGACTTGATGCTCAAAGGAGCAGCGGCCAAACTCGATGCTCTTCTCGCCGACGGCGATGTGCCACGAGATATCAAGGAGTATCGCGACGTCGGCCACTGCTTCATGAACGATCTCGAAACTCGAGGTCCGTTGAAGGTGATTCAATCGATCGCCAGAATGTCCTACTCGGCGCCCGAGGCGGAAGACGCGTGGCAGCGCATCTTCGCGTTTTTCGGTGAGCATCTGCGGTGAATGCTCAGCCGTCTCAGATCTCCGTCAATGCCTTCGGGCGCAGCAGCAATGTGGCCACCACGCTGATCGCGGCTGTCACCACGAGGTAGGTGCACGCCAACCACGGCGACTGATTCGTGGCGGCGATCAACGCGGTCAGGATCAGCGGGGTCAGACCCGACGCGTAGACGCCCGAGAGCTGATACACCGTCGACAGCCCGGTGTAGCGGATACGTGCCGGATACAGCGACGCGTAGAGCGTGCCCTGGGCGCCGTAGAACCACGCGTGGATCACGCCGAACACCACCAACATTCCGAGCGCGTAGGCGGTCATGCTGCCGGTGTTGAACAACGCGAACACCGGGAAAACCGCGACGGCGTAGGCAACGAGTCCGCTCGCGTACACGGCTCGCGCCCCGAACCGGTCGGTCAGCAATCCCGAGACGGGCAGCAGCGCGGCCATCAGCAGCGCCGCAACCGTGACGGCGATGAGCACCGGAACCCGCTCCAGCTTCAGTGTTCCGGTCGCATACGAGATCGCGAATACACCCCATGTATTGAAAGCCGCGCCCTCGCCCCACCGCGACAACAGTCCCAGCACCGTATTGCGCAGCGCGGGACGACGGAACACGTCACGCAGCGGCGCTGCCGAGCGGTCGTCCTCGTCGCGCACCTTCTCGAAGGCCGGTGTCTCGGTCGCCTTCCATCGCACGATGAAACCGAAGACCACCAGCACGATGCTGAACAAGAACGCGATCCGCCAGCCGTATGACTCGAAGGCATCCTCGGGCAGGGCGATTTGGAGCAGCGCGAACACGCCGGTGCCCAGTGCGAGCCCAAGCGCAAGACCGACTTGAGGCACGCTGCCCGCGAAGCCACGCCGATGCGCCGGACTGTGTTCGACGGCGAGCAAGATTGCCCCGGCCCATTCGCCGCCGAGCGCGAAACCTTGTACGACGCGCAGGAGTACCAGCAGGATGGGCGCGAGCACCCCGATCTGGGCGGCGGTGGGCAGCACCCCCATCAGAGCGGTCGCACCGCCCATCAGGACCATGGTGAGCGCCAGTGTCTTCTTCCGGCCGATCCGGTCGCCGACGTGGCCGAACACGAACCCGCCGATCGGGCGCACGATGAACCCGACCGCGAACGTCGCGAAGGACAACAGCGTCCCGACCAGAGAGCTCTGATCGGGGAAGAATGCTTGGTTGAACACCAGGCTCGCCGCGGTCGCATAGAGAAAGAAGTCGTACCACTCGATCGTGGTTCCGACGAGGCTGGCGACCAGCGCGGTGCGGACCCTCGACGCGTCCGCCGTCGAATCGATCAGCGCGCGTGCGGGTTCGGGTGAGACATCTGTCGCCGAAGACACGAGATTCGACAATTGTCGATTCGGCGACGGCGGCACAGATTTGTGCCCGCCGTGATTCAAAGGCTGACTCCACGAGGCCGTCGTGGGCCAGACCCGAAGCTTGAGCTAGACGGTGAAACCCAACGCGCGCAACTGCTCGCGGCCGTCCTCGGTGATCTTGTCCGGCCCCCACGGCGGGTTCCACACCCAGTTGATCTTCAGCTCGTTGACCAGCCCCGCGCCGACCAGCGCTGTGCGCGACTGGTCCTCGATCACATCGGTGAGCGGACAGGCGGCCGAGGTCAGCGTCATGTCGATCAACGCGACCTTGCCCTGCTCCCCCTGCTCGACGTTGATCCCGTAGACCAGGCCCAGATCGACGACGTTGATACCGAGCTCGGGGTCGACGACGTCGCGCATCGCCTCCTCGAGATCGAACAACAGTTCCTCGTTGGGCACTGCGGCGTCACTCATCCTGCCTCCTGAAATCTCTCCGATGCCTGCGACAGTGCATCTTTGAAAGCCATCCACCCCAGCAACGCGCACTTGACCCGCGCCGGGTACTTCGCGACGCCGGCGAACGCGATGCCGTCCCCGATGACGTCCTCGTCGCCCTCGATGGTCCCGCGCGAGGAGATCATCTCGCTGAATGCGGCGACGGTTTTCAGTGCGTCACCGACGCTCTGGCCGATCACCTGATCGGTCAGCACCGATGTCGAGGCCTGGCTGATCGAACAGCCCTGCCCGTCATAGGAGATGTCGACCACCTGCTCACCGTCGTCGGACAGCGTCACCCGCAGCGTCACCTCGTCGCCACACGTCGGGTTGACGTGATGGACCTGAGCGCCGTACGGCTCGCGCAATCCACGGTTGTGCGGGCGCTTGTAGTGATCGAGGATCACTTCCTGATAGATCTGATCCAGCCGCACGTCAGTCCCTGCCGAAGAATTCCACGGCCCGGCGCACACCGGCCACCAACCGGTCGACCTCGTCGACGGTGTTGTACACCGCGAACGACGCCCGCGCGGTAGCGGCGATCCCGAACCGCCGATGCAGCGGCCACGCGCAATGATGGCCGACGCGCACCGCCACGCCCTCGTCGTCGAGCACCTGGCCGACGTCGTGCGCATGAACTCCGTCGACCACGAAACTGACCGGCGACGCCCGGTTCTCCAGCGACGTCGGGCCGATGATGCGCACGCCGTCGATCGCGGACAGTCCCTCCAGCGCGGCGGCCACGAGCCCGGATTCGTGCGCCTCCACGGCGCTCATCCCGATTTCGCGCAGGTAGCGCGCGGCGGCGGCCAGACCGACCACTTGCGAGGTCACCGGCGTTCCCGCCTCGAAGCGCTGCGGTGCAGGCGCGTACGTCGTCTCCTCCATCGTGACGGTCTCTATCATCGAGCCGCCGGTCAAGAACGGTGGCATCGCATTCATCAGCGCAGAGCGGCCGTACAGCACGCCGATCCCCGTCGGCCCCAACATCTTGTGCCCGGAGAACGCGGCATAGTCGACGCCGAGCGCATGCAGATCGACGGGCTGATGCGGCACCGACTGGCAGGCGTCGAGCAGGGTCAGCGCGCCGACGGCCTTGGCCCGAGCGACCAGCTCGTCGACCGGCGCCAACGCGCCGGTCACATTCGAATGATGGCTGAACGCAACGATTTTCACCCGCTCATCGAGCTGCAGCGAATCGAGGTCGATACGCCCGTCGCTGGTGACGCCGTACCATCTGAGTGTCGCTCCGGTCCGGCGCGCCAACTCCTGCCACGGAACCAAGTTGGCGTGGTGTTCGAGTTCGGTCGTCACGATCACATCACCGGGCCCGACGGCGTGATCGAACCGCTTGTCCCCCATCGCGTACGAGACCAGGTTGATCGCCTCGGTCGCATTCTTGGTGAACACCAACTCATCGGGATCGGCGCCGACGAACGCCGCGATGTCCGCGCGGCCGTCCTCGTAGGCGTCGGTCGCCTCCTCCATCAACTGGTGCGCGCCGCGGTGCACCGCGCCGTTGGAGGTCACGAGGAACTCGCGCTCGGCGTCGAGGACCTGCGCCGGCCGTTGCGAGGTCGCCCCGGAATCCAGATATGCCAACGTGTTTCCGCCGCGCATCTGTTTCTTCAGGATCGGGAAGTCCGCGCGGATGGCGGTCAGATCCAGCGGGCGAACGGTGGCAGTCATGGCTACGCCTCCGCGGCCGCCGTCTGCGCGAAGCGGACGTAGCCCTTCTCCTCGAGCTCATCAGCGAGCTCGGGACCACCGGAAGTGACGATGCGTCCGTCGACGAAGACGTGCACGAACTGCGGCTGGATGTAGCGCAGGATTCGTGTGTAGTGGGTGATCAACAGCACGCCGCCGTTCTCGGTCTCGGCGTAGCGGTTGACGCCCTCGCTGACCACCCGCAACGCGTCGACGTCCAGGCCGGAGTCGGTCTCGTCGAGGATCGCGATCTTCGGCTTGAGCAGGGCCAGCTGCAGGATCTCGTGGCGCTTCTTCTCACCACCCGAGAACCCCTCGTTCACACTGCGTTCGGAGAACGACGGGTCGATCTCGAGGTCTCCCATCGCCGACTTGACCTCTTTGACCCAATGCCGCAGCTTCGGAGCCTCACCGCGCACCGCCGTCGCCGCCGTGCGCAGGAAGTTCGACATCGACACACCCGGAACCTCGACCGGGTACTGCATAGCGAGAAACAGGCCGGCGCGGGCGCGCTCATCGATGCTCATCTGGAGCACGTCCTCCCCGTCCAGCGTGATCGAACCGGACGTCACCGTGTACTTGGGGTGACCGGCGATCGCGTAGGACAGCGTCGACTTGCCGGAGCCGTTCGGCCCCATCACCGCGTGGGTCTCCCCCGACTTCACGGTCAGGTCCACGCCCTTGAGGATCGGGATCTCGGTCTGCTCAGGGGTTTGCACCGAGACGTGCAGGTCTTTGACTTCAAGTGTGGTCATGATTGGGTTGTTCTCGATTCCGTGATCGCTAGTTCTCGTTCGATGGCTTCGGTGAGGCGCTCGCGCACCGCGGGCACGGCGATTTTGGCGATGATCTCGTTGAAAAAGCCGCGCACCACCAAACGCCGCGCCTGATCCTCGGGAATGCCGCGGGCCCGCAGATAGAACAACTGCTCGTCGTCGAAACGCCCGGTGGCACTGGCGTGTCCGGCGCCGATGATCTCGCCCGTCTCGATCTCGAGGTTGGGCACCGAGTCGGCCCGAGCGCCGTCGGTGAGCAGCAGGTTGCGGTTCACCTCGAAGGTGTCGGTGCCGGTGGCCTCCGCGCGGATCAACACGTCTCCGACCCACACGGTATGCGCATCGGGCCGATTGGATGCCGGATCACCTTGCAGCGCACCCTTGTACAGCACATCGGACTTGCAGTTCGGATGCGCGTGGTCGACCAGTAGCCGCGACTCGAAGTGCTGGCCGTCGTCGGCGAAGTAGGTGCCGAGCATCTTTGCGTCGCCGCCGGGTCCGGTGAACCGAACCGTGGCCGTCGTCCGCACCACGTCCCCGCCGAGCGTCACGTTCACGTGGCCGAGCACGGCATCCTTGCCGAGGCGGGCGTGATGCGCGCTGACGTGCACGGTGTCATCGGCCCAGTCGGCGATCCAGATCACCCCGAGGCCTGCCGAATCGCCGACGATGATCTCGACGTTGTCGGCGTAGGTCCCACTGCCACGCAGGTCCACGACGACGATCGCGCGCGAAAGCTCCTCGACGCGGATCTGTAGATGCTCGTAGGCCACCGCGCCCTCCCCGGGGCCGTCGATGTCGATCTCGATCGGTTCGGCGACCTCGGTGTCACGGCCCACCGTGACGATGGTGGCGGTGTCGAACGACGAATACGCCTGTGCGGCAACACGGTCGGCGGGCACACCACCCTGGCCGAGCCGCTCGTCGCCGCGACCGACCGTTTCGACGCTGACACCGGGGCACTCCCTCACGGTGATGCGTGCGTTGCCGGTGGCGACGGCGGAACCGTCGTGCAGCCCGCGCAGGCGCTTCAACGGCGTGAACCGCCAGATCTCGTCGCGGCCGCCGGGCACCTCGAAGGCGTTCACGTCAAAGGAGGTGAAGATCTCGCCCTTGTTGAGTGCCGACCCGGCTGGTGTCCCTTCGACCGCTGTCTGCAGAGGGGAACTCACTTAGCCCACAGCCCCTTCCATCTGCAGCTCGATCAGCCGGTTGAGCTCCAGCGCGTACTCCATCGGAAGCTCCTTGGCGATCGGCTCGACGAAGCCGCGCACCACCATCGCCATCGCCTCGTCCTCGGTCAGGCCGCGGCTCATCAGATAGAACAGCTGATCCTCGCTGACCTTGGATACGGTGGCCTCATGGCCCATCGTCACGTCGTCCTCGCGGATGTCGACGTAGGGGTAGGTGTCGGAGCGGCTGATTGTATCGACAAGCAGCGCATCGCATTTCACGCTCGACCGCGATCCGTGGGCACCCTTGTTGACCTGGACCAGGCCGCGGTAGGAGGCGCGACCGCCGCCGCGGGCGACGGACTTGGACACGATGTTGCTCGACGTGTTGGGCGCCAGGTGCAGCATCTTGGCGCCGGTGTCCTGATGCTGCCCTTCGCCGGCGAACGCCACCGAGAGCACCTCACCGCGAGCGTGCTCACCGGTCATCCACACCGCGGGGTACTTCATGGTGACCTTGGAGCCGATGTTGCCGTCGACCCACTCCATCGTCGCGCCGGCCTCGGCCCGGGCCCGCTTGGTGACCAGGTTGTAGACGTTGCTCGACCAGTTCTGGATAGTCGTGTAGCGGCAGCGACCGCCGGACTTGACGATGATCTCCACGACCGCGGAGTGCAACGAGTCGCTCTTGTAGATGGGCGCGGTGCAGCCCTCGACGTAGTGCACGTAGGCACCCTCGTCGACGATGATCAGCGTGCGCTCGAACTGGCCCATGTTCTCGGTGTTGATCCGGAAGTAGGCCTGCAGCGGGATGTCGACGTGCACACCGGGCGGGACGTAGATGAACGAACCACCCGACCAGACCGCCGTGTTCAGCGCGGAGAACTTGTTGTCGCCGGCCGGGATCACGGTGCCGAAGTACTGCTTGAAGATGTCCGGGTGCTCACGCAGCGCGGTGTCTGTGTCGAGGAAGATGACGCCCTGCGCCTCCAGGTCCTCGCGGATCTGGTGGTAAACCACCTCCGACTCGTACTGGGCCGCGACACCCGAGACCAGTCGCTGCTTCTCCGCCTCCGGGATGCCCAGTTTGTCGTAGGTGTTGCGGATGTCCTCGGGCAGGTCGTCCCACGTGGCGGCCTGCTTCTCGGTGGACCGCACGAAGTACTTGATGTTGTCGAAGTCGATGCCCTCGAGGTTGGAGCCCCAGTTCGGCATCGGCTTCTTGTCGAAGGTGCGCAGTGCCTTCAGTCGGATGTCGAGCATCCACTGCGGCTCGTTCTTCTTCGCGGAGATGTCGCGAACCACCGCCTCGGACAACCCGCGCTGTGCGCTGGCGCCCGCGACGTCAGAGTCCACCCAGCCGTAGCCGTACCGGCTCAGCGAGGCGATCGCCTCATCCTGGCTGAGCGGCTCGCCTACCTTGTGGACTTCAGGTGTCGTCGTCATCTCGACGCTCCTTGCTTGCTAGTTGGGGCTGAAGCACTGATCTTCTCGACCAGCGGTACGTGCGTTGTGCAGGCGCAGTCGCCGTTGACGATGGTGGCGAGCCTCTGCACGTGCGTTCCCAGAATCTCCGCGAAGGCCTCACGCTCGGTCTCGCACAACTCGGGGAACTCCTCCGCGACATGTGAGACCGGACAGTGATGCTGACACAACTGGATTCCGTGGATTGATCCAGGCGCCGGTGTCACCGAAGTCACACTGGTCGCGTAGCCGGCCTTGGTCAGTGCGTCGGCCACCCGGTCGGCTTTGGATACAACGTCATCGGGGCCTTCGGTTACTCCCGCGAGGATCCCGTCGATACGTCGCCGCGCGAACGTCCGCACGGCGTCGTCGCCGCCGATCTCGCGGAGCTGACGAATGGCCGCGGCGGCCAGGTCGTCGTAGGCGTGGCCGAGCTTGGCACGACCCGCCGCGGTGAGCCGATACCGCTTCGCCGGCCTGCCGCGGCCGGTGTGCTGCCAGGCCGCCGCCGCGCTGGCCTGCGCGTCGCCGGCCTCGATCAATGCGTCGAGGTGGCGACGCACGCCCGCAGCGGAAATTCCGAGCTGTTCGCCGATCTCACCGGCGGTGATCGGTCCGGATTCGAGCAGCAATTGCACGATCGCACCACGCGTGTGGCGATCGGCTCCTGCCTCCGGACTGAATTTCACAACACTATTGTGACGGAATTCGGAAACTGCTGTAAAGCAAGGGCACCCTTAGCGTGACGGGAGCCATAACGCGGACGGTTACGCTGCTGAGGTGGCAGCCCGCCTCCCGTCGTTCAGCTCGTCGATCGCCCGTTGGCACGCCGACGAACGCCCGGTGGGATCGCCGCTGAACGATGCCGAGGTCATCGCGCTGCGCCGGACACGGCTGTTCGGTGCCGCCGGCACCGTCCTGATGGCAATCGGCGCGCTCGGCGTCGGGGCCAGACCTGTCGTGCAGGACCCGACGTTCGGTGTGCGTCTGCTCAACCTGCCGTCACGCATCCAGACAGTGAGCCTGACCATGACCACCACCGGCGCGGTGATGATGGCGCTGGCCTGGCTGATGCTCGGGCGGTTCACTCTCGGCGACCGACGCATGTCGCGCAGCCAACTCGACCGGCTGTTGTGGCTGTGGGTGCTGCCACTGCTCATCGCCCCGCCGATGTACAGCCGCGACGTCTACTCCTATCTGGCGCAGAGCGAGATCGGCGTCAAAGGCCTCGACCCGTACCGGGTCGGCCCGGCCACCGGCCTGGGCCTGGACCATGTGTTCACGCTCTCGGTGCCGAACATGTGGCGCGAGACACCCGCGCCGTACGGGCCGCTGTTCCTGTGGATCGGTCAGGGCATCTCGGCGCTGACGGGTGAGAACATCGTCGCCGCGGTGCTCTGCCACCGATTGGTCGTGCTGCTCGGCGTGGGCCTGATCGTGTGGGCGACCCCGCGCCTCGCGCGGCGCTGCGGCGTCGCCGAGGTGAGCGCGCTGTGGCTGGGCGCCGCCAATCCGCTGCTGATCATGCATCTGGTCGGGGGCATCCACAACGAGGCGCTGATGCTGGGCCTCATGCTCGCCGGCACCGAATTCGCGCTGCGCGGTGTCGACGCCGCCGCGCCGCTGCTGCCCAGGCCGCTGTCCTGGCCGCAGGACCGCGAGCAGTGGGCGCGGTGGTGGCCGCTGACGATGCTGCTGGCAGGCGTCGTGCTGATCACGCTGTCCTCGCAGGTCAAGTTGCCGTCGCTGTTGGCGCTGGGCTTCGTCGCGATGGCGCTGGCCTGTCGATGGGGCGGCACGGTCAAGGCGTTCTTCATGGCTGGCGGATCGTTGACCGCGGTGTCGGTGGTGGTGATGGCGCTGATCGGGTGGGCCAGCGGCCTGGGGTTCGGCTGGCTCAACACACTGGGCACAGCCAACGTGGTGCGCAGCTGGATGTCGCTACCCACCCTGTTGGCCCTGGGCACCGGTCAGGTCGGCATCCTGCTGGGACTCGGCGACCACACCACGGCGGTGTTGGGGCTCACGCGTGCGATCGGCGTGTTCATCATCGCGATCCTGGTGAGCTGGCTGTTGCTGCTCGTTCTGCGGGGGCGCCTGCATCCGGTGGGCGGGCTCGGCGTCGCGCTGGGCGTGACGGTGCTGCTGTTCCCCGTCGTCCAGCCCTGGTACGTGCTGTGGGCCGTCCTCCCCCTCGCGGCGTGGGCCACCCGGCCGGCATTCCGCAGCACCACGATCGTGGTCACGCTGGCCGTCGGCATCTTCGGCCCGACCGCCAACGGCGACCGCTTCACCGTTTTCCAGATTCTCCTCGCGACCGCGGCGAGCACCGTGATCGTCGCCGCGCTGTTCCTGCTCACCTACAACCGGTTGCCCTGGCGCAGTGTGGCCAGCCCGCCGCACCATCAACCGCCGCCACCGCCACCACAGCCCGCACGGCCCGACGCTTACGCTGAGTCCCCGTGACCCACTCTGGATCCGGGGCGTCGTCCCCCGTGCCCGTGCGCCTCAGCGGGGTCACCAAGCGCTACGGGTCGAATGTCGCGGTGTCCGAACTCGATCTGCAGGTGCAGGCCGCCGAGGTGTTCGCGCTGCTCGGACCGAACGGCGCGGGCAAGACCACGACTGTGGAGATGTGCGAGGGTTTCATCCGCCCCGACTCCGGCACCATCGAGATCCTCGGCCTGGACCCGTTCGGCGACAACGCCCGGTTGCGTGAGCGCATCGGCGTGATGTTGCAGGGTGGCGGCGGCTACCCGGCCGCACGCGCCGGCGAGATGCTCAACCTGGTGGCGTCCTACGCGGCCAACCCGTTGGACCCGGCATGGCTGATGGACACCCTGGGTCTGACCGAGGCGACGCGCACAACCTACCGGAGGCTGTCCGGTGGTCAGCAGCAGCGACTGGCGCTGGCCTGCGCGGTGGTCGGCCGTCCGGAGCTGGTCTTCCTCGACGAGCCGACCGCGGGGATGGATGCGCACGCGCGAATCGTGGTGTGGGAGTTGATCGATGCGCTACGCCGCGATGGCGTGACCGTGGTGCTGACGACCCATCAGCTCACCGAGGCCGAGGAGCTGGCCGACCGCATCATGATCATCGACCACGGCGTTCCGGTGGCCACCGGTTCGCCCGAAGAGCTGATGCGCAGCGGCGCCGAGAACCAATTGCGGTTCCGAGCCCCGCGCAAACTCGACTTGTCGCTTCTGGTGTCGGCGCTGCCCGAGAGTTACAAGGCGACCGAGACCGCTCCGGGCGAATACCTCGTCGAGGGCGCGATCAACCCGCAGGTGCTGGCGACGGTGACGGCGTGGTGCGCGCGTCTGGACGTGCTGGCCACCGATATGCGCGTCGAACAGCGAAGCCTCGAGGACGTGTTTCTCGAGTTGACCGGGCGGGAGTTGCGGCCGTAATGACGAATCGCTTTGCGCCGGGCACCTTCACACCCGATCCGGGACCGGCGACCGTACGACAGATGCTCGCCGCGCAGTTCGGCCTGGAGGTGCGGCTGCTGTTGCGCAACGGCGAACAGCTCTTGCTGACGATGTTCATCCCGATCACGTTGCTCGTTGGCCTGACGCTGATGCCGCTGGGGTCCTTCGGGCCCAACCGGGCGGCGACGTTCGTGCCCGCCATCATGGCACTCGCGGTGATCTCCACGGCGTTCACCGGGCAGGCAATCGCCGTCGCCTTCGACCGCCGCTACGGAGCCCTCAAACGCCTTGGCGCCACAGCGCTTCCGGTGTGGGGCATCATCGCGGGCAAATCACTTGCGGTGGTCGCGGTCGTGTTCCTGCAGGCGATCGTGTTGGGCACCATCGGGATCGCGCTCGGCTGGCGACCACATTTGGCGGGGCTCGCGCTCGGCGCAGCGGTGATCGCCTTGGGCACAGCGGGTTTCGCGGCACTGGGGCTGCTGCTCGGTGGCACCTTACGCGCCGAGATCGTCTTGGCGTTGGCGAATTTGCTCTGGTTCGTGTTCGCGGGGCTCGGCGCGCTGACGCTCGAGGGCGGCATTGTGCCCTCCGCCGCGCAGTGGGTGGCCCGGTTGACGCCGTCCGGTGCCCTCACCGAAGCGCTGACCCAGGCGATGACGTTGTCAGTGGACTGGTTCGGCCTTCTGGTGCTCGCGGTCTGGGGCGCCGTCGCCGCGCTGTGCGCGCTGCGCTGGTTCCGCTTCACCTGAGCGCAGCTGCGGCAACAGATATTCGAGCTGTCCAACCTCTTCGATGTTGTGCTTCACCCAGGCGCGCAACTTGTGGTCCGGGAACCGTCGGCGCACGACCCTGTTCACGGGCGTGAGCAGCGGTGAGCGAGCGCCGAGATCCATCACCGTCACGTAGTGGGCGCCGTCGGCGCCCGCAGACCAGGTGTGCTCCAGCTGGAAGATCGGAATCCCGGCAACCCGTTTGACCAGTCGGATGCCGGTCTCGTCGAGTTTCTCGACCCGCGCGATCTCATCGATCTTGTACTCGGGTCGGCCGCCAAACGCCTCGACCATGCGGAATCGCGCGCCATCGGCCGCACCACCTCCCGGTGCCGGACGGGCCAACGCCCAGTAGATGTGATCGATCGGGTGCCAGGCGAGATAGCGGTCGATGACCTCTCCCCCGTACGCCATCGTTTCGCCGAGGTGCGTGAACCAGTCGAGGAGCATCGCCGGGGTTACTTCCGCGAGCGGTCGGTGGTCGATGGTGATGCGGCGCCTGCCATGGCGGTGGTCGAGATATTGCACGGTCGCGGTGTCGACGCAGCGCAGCGGATAAAGCACCGGGCGTGCCATGGGATCCTCCTAAGATACGGATGCGTTTCTTATAGCCCGACGTTAAGCTTCGGCGTTGAGATACGCAAGCGTTTCTTCTCGAAGGAGTGGCGGATGGCGCGTCGGCGCGGACAAGAACTCGACGCCGCGATCCGTGACGCGGCGCTCGACCTGCTCGCCCGGTTCGGACCGGCCGGTGTCACGATGGAGGCCGTCGCCGCGGCGGCCGCAACGAGCAAACCCGTGCTCTACCGGCGCTGGCCCGACGCCACCGCCCTGCTCCGAGACACTCTGCTCGGCATCGCCACCGAAGTGATCCCGCACGAGGACACCGGCAGCTACCGCGGCGACATGCTCGCCGTATTGCGCGGATGGGCCGCGCTGTTCACCGGCCCTCGGGCGCCGGTGATCCGGGCCGCGATCGCGGCCGGCTCCCACGACCCCGACCTCACCGAGGCCTTCCGCGACGGCGTCATCGGCTGGCGCAAAGAGCAGATGGCCGCGTTGTTGGCGCGTGGTGTTGCCCGCGGCGACGTCCGCGCCGACGTTCCCGTCGAGATCGCCCGCGAGTTGGGGCAGAGCGTGCTGTGGCATCGGCTGCTGATCACCGGCGACCGCATCGACGACGATCTGGTCGTGCAACTGGTCGACGAGGTGCTGGTTCCGTTCGTGTCGCCTCGGTAACCGGCTCACCCGCTACTACGGCTTGTAGTTGCGCTGCTCTACGATCGGAACCGTGCGACGCGCCTTTCTGCGGCTGGTCGATCTGCTGCCGCTGCCCAGCCTGCGGGCCCAACGCGTCATCGCCTTCCTGGTCATCCTGACCCAGGGGGGAATCTCGGTGACCGGCGCGATCGTCCGCGTCACCGCGTCGGGCCTGGGCTGCCCGACCTGGCCGCAGTGTTTCCCGGGAAGTTTCACGCCGGTGCCGGTCGCCGAGGTGCCGGTGGTGCACCAGGCCGTGGAGTTCGGCAACCGGATGGTCACCTTCCTCGTCGTGCTCACCGCCGCGGCGGCAGTGCTGGCCGTGACGCGCACCCGTCGCCGTCGCGAGGTGCTCGTCTACGCGTGGCTGATGCCGGTGTCGACGGTGGTTCAGGCGGTGATCGGCGGAATCACGGTGCTGACCGGGCTGCTGTGGTGGACGGTCGCGATACACCTGCTGGTCTCGATGACCATGGTCTGGCTCGCTGTGCTGTTGTTCGTCAAGATCGGCGAGCCCGACGACGGAGTGCCGATCCGACGCGTGCCCAAACCATTGCGGCAACTGACGTTTCTCACCGGGCTCGCGCTAGCTGCGGTGCTCGTGACCGGCACGTTGGTGACGGGTGCCGGCCCACATGCCGGGGACAAGAGCATCGAGGCGCCGGTGCCGCGGTTACAGGTGGAGATCGTGACGCTGGTGCAGGTGCACGCGACACTTCTGGTGGCGTATCTGTCCCTGTTGGTGGCGCTGGTGTTCGCGTTGCGAGCCGTGGTCGCACCGCGAACTGTCATGCGGCGACTCGCCGTGCTGCTCGCCCTTGTCGCCGCCCAGGCTCTGGTGGGGCGCGTGCAGTATGCATTGGATGTGCCGGCCGCGCTGGTGGCCGTTCATGTCGCGGGCGCCGCGCTCTGTACCGCCGCGACCGCCGCGCTATGGGCGTCGATGCGAGAGCGGGCCAAGCCCGAACCGGTCGAGCGCTGATTCGACGGCGACGACGAACTCGCGCTGCTGTCGGTCCCTGGTGGTTTCGTCCAGCTGCATCCAGCCCAGCGACGGTTCGACGAGCTCGACTTCCAGCACGCGTGGGTCGGAGCATCCGCCGATGACGTCCACCCGCGCGTAGAGCAACTCCTCTTGGGACAGGTCGAGATGCGCGGCCGCCGCCGCCAGCGCCTGATGCCCGACATCCCAGACTTCGAAATCGGGGTCGGCGGGGCTCAGGGACTCCTGGGCGTAGGTGCCCGACTCGTCGAACGCGGGCGCCTCGCCGGGCCGCTGCAGGATCGGACCCTTCGCGAAGGCATGCGACTGCGCGCCGCCGATGAACACCAACGCGGTCTCGCCGTCCTCGATGCGCGGGTCGTAGGGCTGGATGACCACGGTCCGACCGGCGGCCAGCGTCCGGGCCGCATACCGCCGCGCATCCTCACGATCCGAAAAGCGAAGGGTGCCAACTGATCCCACTCCGACGGTGGGTTTGACCACGACTTCGGGGCTGTTCGGCAGCGCAACCGCGTCACCGGGGGCGAAGAATCGGCTCGGGACCGTCGGCACTCCCGCTGCCGCCAGGTCGGCCAGGTAGCGCTTGTCGGTGTTCCACGGCACCACTCGGGCCGGGTTGAGCAGATTGCGGACCCGTCGCGTCCAGGACAG
Source organism: Mycobacterium sp. GA-1199 (assembly GCF_001500045.1). Classification (GTDB taxonomy): domain Bacteria; phylum Actinomycetota; class Actinomycetes; order Mycobacteriales; family Mycobacteriaceae; genus Mycobacterium. The sequence goes on along the minus strand of NZ_LQIX01000014.1, from coordinate 44,567 downwards.
GAATTCGTCGAGGCGATCGATGTAGTCCCACGTCGCCCGCAGGATCACCAGATCCGCTTTCACGGTCGCCGGGTCGTCCCACGACATCCAGCGCGCATGAAGCCCATGCTTACCCAGCGCCGCGACCAGGCCGGCGTCGTCGCCGTCCCCTTCCGGCAGTGCCGGGCAACCGGCCAACACGATGCGTGGATGGAACACATCAGGCCGCGCGAGCTTCACGAGTGCCAGGATATTGGCACGATGGAGCCATGCATGCCATCGAAGTCGCCGAGACCGGCGGACCCGAAGTCCTCACCTACGTCGAGAAGCCACAGCCCACGCCGGGCCCCGGGGAAGTGCTCATCAAGGCCGAGGCCATCGGCGTGAACTTCCTCGACACGTACTTCCGGTCCGGCCAGTACCCGCGGGAGACGCCGTTCATCGTCGGCAACGAGGTGTGCGGCACCGTGGCGGCGATCGGTGAAGACGTCGTCGCGCTGAAGGTCGGTGATCGGGTCGTCACCGCTCAGGCCAACGGTGCCTACGCCGAATACAGCGTCGCCCCAGCTGATTTCGTGGCTTATGTACCGGAAGGCGTGGCCCCCGACGCGGCCGCCGCGTCGCTGCTCAAGGGCATGACGGCGCACTACCTGATCAAATCGCTGTATCCGGTGCAACAGGGCGACTCGGTGCTGGTGCACGCGGGTGCGGGCGGCGTCGGGCTCATCCTCACCCAGTGGGCGACCAGCATGGCGGTACGCGTCATCACCACCGTCTCGACGGCGGAGAAGGCCGAGCTGTCGCGTCAGGCCGGAGCAGTGCGAGTGCTGGACTATCCGACCGACCCGGCGACCTTCGGCGCCGAGATCAAGGAGATGACCGACGGCGGTGTCGCGGCCGTGTACGACGGGGTGGGGGCCGCCACGTTCGAAGCCAGCCTGGCCAGCCTGCGGGTGCGGGGCACGCTGGCGTTGTTCGGGGCCTCGAGCGGGCCGGTGCCGCCCTTCGACCCGCAGCTGCTCAATGCGGCGGGCTCGCTGTTCCTCACCCGGCCGACGCTCGTGCACTACACGCGCACCGCAGACGAATTCGCGTGGCGTGCCGGTGAACTTCTTGATGCGATCGCGTCGGGCACGCTGACGATCACGGTCAGCGAGCGCTACCGTCTCACCGATGCCGAGCAGGCGCACCGCGACCTGCAGGACCGCAAGACGGTGGGTTCGGTGGTGCTGGTGCCCTAGCGGAGCGGGCTAGAACACCGTGGGCAGCGCCAGGACGGAGTCGACGGCGAGGGCCAGGAACACGACGGCGAGATAGTTGTTCGACTGCAGGAACAGCCGCAGCGGCTTGACCGCCTCGCCGCGCCGCACGCCGTTGTAGAGCTGGTGCGCCATCACCAGGAACCATCCGCCGGCCAGCAGCGCCACTGCCGCATACAGCCAGCCGGTGACGGGTGTCAGCGCGAGCGTCGCGGCCACCGTCAGATACGTGTAGATCAGGATCTGCTTGGTGACCTGACGTTCGGTGGCGACCGCGGGAAGCATCGGGACGCCCGCGGCACGGTAGTCCTCCTTGTAGCGCATCGCGAGCGCCCAGGTGTGCGGCGGAGTCCAGAAGAAGATGATCGCGAACATGACCAGTGCGGGCCAGGCGATCGTCCCGGTGACCGCGGACCAGCCGATCATCACCGGCATACAGCCGGCCGCCCCACCCCACACCACGTTCTGCGAGGTGCGGCGCTTGAGCAACAGCGTGTAGACGAGTACGTAGAAGGCGATCGTCGCGCCGGCGAGATGGGCCGACAGCATGTTCGTCGTCCACCACAGCCAGAAGAACGACGCGACGGACAGAGCCAGCCCGAAGATCAGCGCGTGACTGCGCGGAACCGTGGCACGCGCCAGCGGCCTGCGCTCGGTGCGCTTCATCATCTTGTCGATGTCGGCGTCGGCCACGCAGTTCAGTGCGTTGGCGCCTGCCGCAGCCAGCAGTCCGCCGAACAGGGTGTTCAGGATCAGCAGCGGATCGACCGTGCCCCGGCTCGCCAAGAGCATGGCTGGGATGGTGGTGACCAGAAGCAGTTCGATGACCCGCGGCTTGGTCAGCGAGACGTAGCCGAGAAGCGTGTCGCGGATTCGCGTCCGGAACCGCCCCCGCGGCGACATCGAATCCCCGTCGACGAGGTGATGACCGTCGCGAACTCTCACGCAGTTGCTCCTGTCGAAATGGTCCCAGCGCGCGGGCGTCTACTACAGACGATGGTAGACCGCACGACAACGCCGTCCTAATCCTCCCCGGCATCTCGCCCCAGCGGCCTGCATTGCGCGACCATCCCGCACTAGGGTGGTTGAACGTGCAGCTGAGAAATGCTCTATGCCGACCAGGAGTGCGCCTGTGACCACACTCGAAGAAATCTCCGCGCTGACCCGCCCGAATCACCCCGAGGACTGGACCGAGGTGGACTCGGCGGCGGTCGACACCGTGCGGGTGCTGGCGGCCGACGCGGTGCAGAAGGTCGGCAACGGCCATCCCGGAACCGCGATGAGCCTGGCGCCGCTGGCCTACACGCTGTTCCAGCGTCAGATGCGTCACGACCCCAGCGATGTGCACTGGCTCGGCCGCGACCGCTTCGTGCTGTCTGCCGGCCATTCCAGCCTGACTCTGTACATCCAGCTCTATCTCGGCGGATTCGGGCTGGAGTTGGACGACATCAAAGCCCTGCGGACGTTCAAGTCCAAGACCCCCGGCCATCCGGAGTTCCGCCACACCGACGGCGTGGAGATCACCACCGGCCCGCTCGGACAGGGCCTGGCCTCCGCGGTCGGCATGGCGATGGCCTCGCGCTACGAGCGCGGGTTGTTCGACCCCGACACTCCCTGGGGTGAGAGCCCGTTCGACCACTACATCTATGTGATCGCCTCCGACGGCGACATCGAAGAGGGCATCACGAGCGAGGCGTCGTCGCTGGCGGGCACCCAACAGCTCGGCAACCTGATCGTGTTCTACGACAAGAACCAGATCTCGATCGAACACGACACGAACATCGCGCTGTCCGAAGACGTCGCCGCCCGCTACCGGGCCTACGGCTGGCACGTCCAGGAGGTAGAGGGCGGCGAGAACGTCGTCGGCATAGAAGAAGCCGTGCGGGCCGCCAAGGCGGTGACCGACAAATCGTCGTTCATCGCGCTGCGCACGATCATCGGCTACCCGGCCCCCAACAAGATGAACACCGGCGACGTGCATGGTTCGGCGCTGGGCGAGGAGGAGGTCGCGGCCACCAAGAAGATCCTCGGCTTCGACCCCGACAAGACCTTCGAGGTGCGGCCGGAGGTCATCGAGCACACCCGCAAGCTGGTGGACCGCGGCAAGGAGGCACACGCCAAGTGGCAGACCGACTTCGACGCGTGGGCCGAGCGTGAGCCCGAGCGCAAGGAACTGCTGGACCGGCTGCTGGCCCAGAAACTGCCCGACGGCTGGGATTCCGACCTGACCTACTGGGAGCCGGGCTCCAAGCCGTTGGCCACCCGCGCCGCGTTCGGTCAGGTGCTCAACGACGTCGCCCCGAAGCTGCCCGAATTGTGGGGTGGTTCGGCGGACCTCGCGGGCAGTAACAACACCACGATCAAGGGCGTGAACTCATTTGGCCCGCCGTCGATCTCGACGGACGATTTCACTGCTGACTGGTACGGCCGGGTGCTGCACTTCGGTGTGCGCGAACACGCGATGGGCGCGATCCTGTCCGGCATCGTGCTGCACGGCCCGACCCGCGCATTCGGTGGCACGTTCCTGCAGTTCTCCGATTATATGCGGCCTGCCGTGCGGCTCGCATCGCTGATGGACATCGACACCATCTACATCTGGACCCACGACTCGATCGGTCTCGGCGAGGACGGCCCGACGCACCAGCCGATCGAACACCTCGCGGCGCTGCGCGCGATCCCGAACCTGTCCGTTGTCCGACCGGGCGACCCCAACGAAACGGCGTACGCCTGGCGCAGCATCATCGCCCGCGGAAACGGCAGCGGTCCGGTCGGTTTCATCCTGACGCGCCAGGGCATCCCGGTACTGGAGGGCACCGACGCCGACGGGGTGGCCCGCGGCGGCTACGTCCTCGGCGGCGGCAACCCCGCCGACGACGCGGACGTGATCATCATCGCGACGGGTTCGGAACTACAGCTGGCGGTGGAGGCGAGAAAGCAGTTGGCGGAAAAGGACATCACGGCCTACGTGGTGTCGATGCCGTGCGTGGAGTGGTTCGAGTCGCAACCGCGCGAGTACCGCGATTCGGTTCTGCCTCCGAGTGTTTCGGCGCGCGTGGCGGTCGAAGCTGCCGTCGCGCAGAGCTGGTACAAGCTCGTCGGCGACACCGGGGAGATCGTCTCGATCGAGCACTACGGCGAGTCTGCCGATCACAAGACGTTGTTCCGCGAGTTCGGGTTCACTCCCGAGGCTGTGGTGGCCGCCGCGGAGCGATCGATAGACAACTGAGGTCGAAACGCTAGGAAAGGCACAGCTATGGCTCAGAATCCGAATCTCGCGGCATTGTCCGAGGCAGGCGTGTCGGTGTGGCTCGATGACCTGTCGCGCGACCGACTGCAGACAGGAAACCTGCAGGAGCTCATCGACACCAAGAGTGTCGTCGGGGTGACCACCAACCCGTCGATCTTCCAGGCCGCGTTGTCCAAGGGACACGCCTACGACGATCAGGTCAACGAACTGGCCGCGCGGGGCGCGGACGTGGACGCCACGATCCGCACCGTCACCACCGACGACGTCCGCAACGCCTGCGACGTATTGGCCAAGCAATACGAGCTCTCCGACGGTGTCGACGGCCGGGTGTCGATCGAGGTGGACCCGCGGGTCGCGCACGACACAGACAAGACCATTCTGCAAGCGATCGATCTGTGGAAGACCGTCGACCGGCCCAACCTGCTGATCAAAATCCCCGCGACGATGGCCGGCCTACCCGCGATCACCGCGGTGATCGCCGAAGGCATCTCGGTCAACGTCACGTTGATCTTCTCCGTGGAACGCCACCGACTGGTGATGGACGCCTACCTCGAAGGCCTCGAGAAGGCCAAGGAGGCCGGCCACGACCTGTCCAAGATCCATTCGGTCGCTTCGTTCTTCGTGTCCCGGGTGGACACCGAGATCGACAAGCGACTGGAGAAGATCGGATCGCAGGAGGCGCTGGATCTGCGGGGTAAGGCCGGTGTCGCCAACGCGCGACTCGCCTACGCCGCTTACGAAGAGGTGTTCGTCGGCGGCAAACGCTTCGAAGCGCTCAAGGGCGACGGCGCCCGTGTGCAACGTCCGCTGTGGGCCTCCACCGGGGTGAAGAATCCCGAGTACTCGGACACCTTGTACGTCACCGAGCTGGTCGCCCCGAATACGGTCAACACCATGCCGGAGAAGACGATCGACGCCGTCGCCGAGCACGGCGTGATCACCGGCGACACGGTCACCGGCACGGCCGACGAATCGCAGGCGCTGTTCGACAAGTTGGACGCCGTCGGTATCGAACTGCCAGACGTGTTCCGCCTCCTCGAGGACGAGGGTGTGGAGAAATTCGAGAAGTCGTGGCTCGAGTTGCTCGAGGCGACCCAGGAACAGCTCGACGCCGCCAAGAAATGACGGACTGGGTGAATCCGCTTCGCGACAAGCGCGACAAGCGGATGCCCCGGATCGCGGGGCCCTGCGGGATCGTCATCTTCGGTGTCACCGGCGACCTGTCGCGTAAGAAGCTGATGCCGGCGATCTACGACTTGGCCAACCGCGGACTGCTGCCTCCGTCCTTCTCATTGATCGGGTTCGCCCGACGGGATTGGGCCGACGAAGATTTCGGTGAAGTGGTCTACGAGGCGGTGAAGAAACACGCCCGTACGCCGTTCCGGCAGGAGGTGTGGGATCGGCTGGCCGAGGGATTCCGCTTCGTCCAGGGCACTTTCGACGACGACGCGGCGTTCGGCCGTCTTGCCGAGACGCTCGAGAAACTCGACGCCGAACGCGGAACGGGCGGAAATCACGTTTTCTACCTGTCCATTCCCCCGAACGCGTTCCAGCCGGTGTGCGAGCAGCTGCACAAGTCCGGTTTGGCCAACCCGCAGGAGGGTCGCTGGAGCCGCGTGGTGATCGAGAAGCCGTTCGGCCACGACCTGGAGAGTGCGCAGGAACTCAACGAGGTCGTCAACAGCGTGTTCCCCGAGGAGTCGGTGTTCCGCATCGACCACTACCTGGGCAAAGAGACGGTGCAGAACATCCTCGCGCTGCGGTTCGCCAACGAACTGTACGAGCCGATCTGGAACAACAACTACGTCGACAGCGTGCAGATCACGATGGCCGAGGACATCGGACTCGGCGGCCGCGGAGGTTATTACGACGGGGTCGGCGCCGCGCGCGACGTCATCCAGAACCATCTCCTGCAACTGCTGGCCCTGACCGCCATGGAGGAGCCGGTCAGCTTCGGCCCGAAGGAACTGCAGATCGAGAAGATCAAGGTGTTCTCGGCCACGCGGCCGATGCAGCCGCTCGATCAGACCACCGCACGCGGGCAGTACGCGTCGGGCTGGCAGGGCAGCGAGAAAGTGGTGGGGCTGCTCGAAGAAGAGGGCTTCTCGAAGGATTCGAAGACCGAGACCTACGCGGCCATCGCGCTGGAGGTCGACACCAGGCGGTGGGCGGGTGTGCCGTTCTTCCTGCGCACCGGAAAACGGCTGGGGCGCAGGGTGACCGAGATCGCGCTGATCTTCAAGCGGGCACCGCACCTGCCCTTCGACAAGACCATGACCGAGGAACTCGGGCAGAACGCATTGGTGATCAGGGTTCAGCCCGACGAGGGCATCACGACCCGGTTCGGTTCGAAGGTGCCCGGCAGCGCCATGGAGGTCCGCGACGTCAACATGGACTTCTCCTACGGATCGGCGTTCGCCGAAGACTCCCCCGAAGCCTATGAGCGGCTGATCCTCGACGTGCTGCTCGGTGAACCCTCGCTGTTCCCGGTGAACAGGGAGGTCGAATTGTCCTGGGAGATACTCGATCCCGTGCTGGACTACTGGGCCGCCCACGGTAAGCCCGAGGCGTACGAGTCGGGCACCTGGGGTCCGGCCTCGGCCGACGAGATGTTGCATCGCATGGGCCGGGAATGGAGGCGGCCGTGATCGTCGACCTGCCGAACACCAACACGAACGACATCAACAAGAAAATCACCGGCCTGCGCGAGGAGGGCGGCGCGATCACCCTGAGCCGGGTGCTCACCCTCGTCGTCTCGCTCGATTCCGATGAGCTGCTCGAGGAATCCATCGAAGCCGCCAACTTCGCCAGCCGCGAGCACCCCTGCCGGGTGATCATCGTGGTGCCTGGGGATCGTGACGCCGACGACGCCCGGCTGGACGCGCAGCTTCGCGTCGGCGGGGATGCCGGAGCCGGGGAGATCGTCGGGCTGCGCCTGCACGGTGAGCTCGCCGACCATGCCAGCGCCGTGGTGCTGCCCTTCTTGTTGCCCGATACCCCGGTGGTGGCGTGGTGGCCGGCAGGCGGGCCGGCGGTGCCTGCTGAGGATCCGTTGGGCCGGTTGGCGATTCGTCGGATCACGAACGCGACGCAATGTTCTGATCCGTTGGCCGCGATCAAAGGGCGACTTGCCGGTTACACCGCAGGAGACACCGACCTCTGTTGGGCTCGGATCACGTACTGGCGGGCCCTGCTGGCCGCCGCCGTCGATCAGGAACCGCACGCGCCGATAGCGTCCGCGGTGGTGTCGGGTCTACGCGGCGAGCCGTCACTCGACGTGCTGGCGGGTTGGCTCGCCGCTCGAATCGACGGTCCGGTGCACCGGCAGGTGGGCGAGTTGAAAGTCGAGCTGATCCGCGACGGTGAGACCATCACTTTGCGTCGGCCGCAGGACGGCGTCACCGCGACGCTGAGTCGCACCAGCCGACCCGAGGCCCGAATCCCGTTGGCGCGCAGGGAGGCCAAGGAGTGCCTGGCCGAGGATCTGCGCAGGCTTGACCCCGATGAGATCTATCACGAGGCCCTGCAGGGAATCGACAAGGTGCAATACGCATGAGCGCGACGATCGAGCGTCATCCCGACACCGCAACGTTGGTCACGGCCGCCGGTGATCGGCTTGTCGCGGCGATTGTCGCGGCCGTCGCCGAGCGCGGGTCGGCGCACATCGTGCTCACGGGCGGGGGCACCGGCACCGGGCTGTTGAAGCGCGTGGCGGAGAAGGGCGCCGAGATCGATTGGGCGAAGGTGCATCTCTACTGGGGCGACGATCGATTCGTGCCGGCCGACGATGACGAGCGCAACTACAAGCAGGCCCGAGAGGCGCTGCTGGACCACGTGAGCATCCCGGACGAGAATGTGCACCCGATAGCCGCCAGCGGCGCGGAATTCGGCGACGACCTCGACGCTGCCGCGGCGGCATACGAGCAGGTGCTGGCCGCCAACGCCGTGGGTGGCGAGCCGGCCCCGGACTTCGACGTGCATCTTCTGGGGATGGGCGGCGAGGGCCACATCAACTCGCTGTTCCCCCACACCGCCGCGGTGCGTGAGACCGAGCGGCTGGTGGTCGGTGTCGAAGACTCCCCCAAGCCGCCGCCGCGCCGGATTACGCTGACACTGCCCGCGGTTCGACGATCGCGGGAGGTATGGGTGGTGGTCTCCGGTGACGGAAAGGCCGACGCGGTCGCAGCGGCAATCCGCGGCGCTGATGCCGACGACGTGCCAGCGGCGGGTGCGGTGGGCCGCGAGGCGACGGTGTGGATGCTCGACGAGGCGGCGGCAAGCAAGCTCTGACGCGGGCTCAAGCCCGCTGGCGCCGCAACTTGTCAGGGTACGCGAGTAGTATCGAACACATGTTCGAAGATTTCGACGACGCGGCGGTGGTTGAGACCATTGCCGCGTCATCGCGCGAACAGAGCGCAGCTTGTGGCCGCGAGCTGATGGCCATCGGTGAGCTCTATGCCCGCCGTGCCCCCGATGACGACGATGAACGGAGGAACTGGGCGATCGACGGCCACGCCAATGTGGTCGCCGAGATCGCGGCGGCACTGAACATCAGCCGCGGGCGAGCGGCCAGCCGCCTGCACTACGCCATCGACCTCCGCGAGCGCTTGCCCAAGGTCGCCGAGGTCTTCGCGAGCGGACAGATCGACTTTCGGATGATGACCGCCCTGGTCAACCGCAGCTCCAATGTCCAGGACGACGATCGCCTTGCCCGGCTCGACGCGGCGTTCGCGAAATGGTCGCCCAAATGGATGAAGTTGTCCGGGCCGAAGCTGCACGAGCGCATCGACATGTGGGTGGAGAAGTTCGACCCGGACGGGGTTCGGGAACCGAAGCCGCCCAGCGACGACCGCTATGTCGAGGTCGGTCCGATCAGTCCAGGCATGGTCGGGGTCTGGGCCAAACTCGCCTTCGCCGACGGCGTGGCTTTCGACACGCGCCTCGATGAGATTGCCGCAACGGTCTGTCGCGACGATCCGCGCACCGCTTCACAACGCCGCGCAGACGCGATGGTGGCGATGAGCGCAGGGCAGATGCGGCTGCAGTGCGGCTGCGGCGCCGAGGACTGCCAGAACGGGTCCCCCAACGAGCCAACAAGTCAGGTCGTCGTCAATGTAATCGCCGAGCAGGCCACGATCGAGGGCCGGTCGGACAATCCGGGATACCTGCCAGGCTTCGGCGCGGTGCCCGCCTCGTTGTTGCGCGAGATGATCGCGACCGCGCGGGTGCGCCCTGTTCCGCTGCCCGAACCCTGCCCCGAGCAGGGCTACCGGCCGTCGGCGGCGTTAGCTCGTTTCATCCGATGGCGTGACCTGACGTGCCGCTTTCCCGGATGCGATGTGCCGGCATCTGCGTGCCAGATCGACCATACGGTCCCGTATCCAATGGGTCCCACCCATCCATCGAACTTGAAGCTGCTCTGCGGGTTTCACCATCTGCTGAAGACTTTCTGGTGCGGCGCCGACGGGTGGTCAGACCGACAACTCGCGAACGGCACGGTCATATGGACGGCGCCCAACGGGCAGACGTACACGACCACCCCCGGCGGTGCCGAGTTCTTCGAACAGCTGGGCCGACCCACGGGCGACATCGTGGTCGCCCCACAGCCGGGCGGGCCAGACGATCTTCATCGAGGCGCGAAGATGCCAATCCGCAGGCGCACCCGCGCAGAGGACAAGGCATATCGGATCGCGCTGGAGCGGCAACACAACGCCGAGCGCATCGCTCGCAAAGAGTTGCTCCTCGCCGAGCGACTCGCCAGGGACGACGAACCACCGCCGTTCTGACCAGCGTTCAGCCTGAGAGGGCCGAGAGATCATCGTTCTGTCCGTCGCGGAAGCCCGCGTCGTAGTCGGCACTTGGGGTCGTGGTGTCCGATCCGACCATGACAATTCGCGGATCCATCGGACACTGCCGAGACGTGGTTTCTCCGTGGCTCACATGTGTTCAGACGCCGGGTTACACCCAGCGGTTCCCCGGCTGCCGTCATAATGGCCCTCATGGCAGACAAGGGTGGTCGACCGGTCCGTACAGGACCGGAACGCATCAGAAAGCTCGCCCAGGCGGCGCTGAACGCCGACGTCACCGTCGAGCAGGTCGACACCATCCTGGAGGGGCTGAGCGAGACGCTCGAGGATCTCAACAGTTCCACCGCCAACCTCGATGCCACCCTGGAGCGGTTCAACGAGACCATCAATCAGATCAATCAGCTTGCCCCGCGTCTGAACGCCGTGGTCGACCGTATGGAGGGCATAGTCGGGCGAGTGGAACGGATCGTCGGCCTCGGTGAGTCGGTGATCTCGCCGCTCGCCGCGACCGAGCAGGTGGTGCGCGGGGCGGTGGACAAGGTGCGCCGCTCCACCGGTCTCTAGATCTCCCGCTGTCTAACCGCTGTTGCGCAGTGCGCTCGCCAACCCGCTCATCGTCAACAGGATGCCGCGCTGGACGAGTTCGTCGTCGTCGCCGGACCGATAGCGGCGCAGCAGTTCGACCTGGAGATGGTTCAGCGGTTCCAGGTACGGAAAACGGTTGAACACCGAACGGGCCAGCGCCGGGTTGTCGGCCAACAGATCGTCCTGGCCGGTGATGAGCTTGTGCATCCGGATCGTGCGCTCATGCTCGTCGGCGATCTTGTCGAACACCCGCCGCCGCAACTCCTCGTCGTCGACCAGTTCGGAATACCGCGCCGCCAGCCCCAGATCGGATTTGGCCATGACCTGCGCCATGTTCGACAGCACTGTGCGGAAGAACGGCCAACGCCGGTACAGGTCCCGCAACACCTCGACGCGGTCCTCCTCGGACTGCGGCCCCTCGGCGATCCACTCCTCGAAAGCCGTGCCGGTGCCGTACCAGCCGGGCAGCATCACCCGCGACTGGCTCCACGCCAGCACCCACGGGATCGCCCGCAGATCGGCGATCGACGTCGTCGGCTTACGCGACGAAGGCCGGCTGCCGATATTGAGCGCCCCGATCTCACTCACCGGCGTCGACGACTTGAAGTAGTCGACGAAACCGGGTGTCTCGTGGACCAATCCGGCGTATGCGCGCTGAGCGCGTGCGGCCAGATCGTCGAGCACCTCGTAGGCTGGGCCGGCCTCGTCGCCGAGGCCTTCCACGTCGAGCAGCGTGGCCTCCAACGTGGCGGCCAGGAGGGTCTCGAGGTTGCGGTACGCGGACTGTGGTTCGGCGTATTTCGCCGCGATGACCTCGCCCTGTTCGGTGAGCCGCAGCGACGCGTTGACCGCGCCCGGCGGCTGGGCCAAGATGGCGTCGTAGCTGGGCCCGCCGCCTCGACCCACGGTGCCACCGCGACCGTGGAAGAGCCGCAACCGAATTCCGGTCTTACGTGCCGACTCCACCAGGTCGAGCTCCGCCCGGTACAGCGCCCAGTTCGCCGCGAGGTAGCCGCCGTCCTTATTGGAGTCGGAGTAGCCGAGCATCACCTCCTGGCTATCGCTGCGCGCCGACACAATCGACCGGTACACCGGAAGATCCAGCGCCGCTTCGAGAATCGAGGATCCGCGCTGCAGATCGTCGATGGTCTCGAACAGCGGCACGACGCCAACGGGCGCGTACGGCCGCTCCCCCGAGACGTCGAGCAGCCCGACCTCTTTGAGCAGGATCGCGGCCTCCAACATGTCCGACACGGACTCGCACATCGAGATGATGTAGTTCGGCACCGCCCGTGAACCGAAGACCCGCACCGCCCGCGCGGCCGCGGCGACGATGTCGAGTTCTTTGCGGGCCAGCTCGGACAGTTCGGCGCCGGCTTTTACCAGCGGGCGCCGGGTCGACAGCTCACCCGCGAGCAGTTCCACCCGGTCCGCCTCGGGCAGCGAGCCGTAGTCGGGGTGCACACCCGCCCACGCCAGCAGCTCGGCGACGACCTCCTCGTGGACGTCGGAGTTCTGCCGCATGTCGAGGCCGCAGAGGTGAAACCCGAAAGTGCGCACCGCCTCTCGCAGCCGCGCCAGCCGGTCGTCGGCCAGCACCGCGCTGCCGTTGCTGCGCAGCGACTCGTCGACGGTGTCCAGGTCGGCGAGCAACTCAACGGGCGACTGGTAGCGCTCGAGACCCAGATCGAGTTCGTGCTCGGGCTGCTCGTCGAGAGTCTCCTTCGCCGTCGACGTCAGCCGAGAGTGGATCACGCGCAGCGCTCGCCGGTAGGGTTCGTCGGCCCGCGCGGGTTCCTCGCAGCGGGCGGCCAGGGCCTCGAGCCCCTCGCTGATCCGCACCAGCCGCGCCGACATCGACAGCTCCTCTTCCAGCGCCGTGATCTCGGTGAAGTAGTGGTCCAGCGCCGTGTAGGCGGCCCGGCCGGTCGCGAGTCGGACGACGTCGGCGGTCACATTGGGGTTGCCGTCTCGGTCCCCGCCGATCCACGACCCGGGCAGCACGATCGGTTCGTCCAGCAGCCCGGCGTCGGGCCAACGAGCTTGCAGTTCGGTGCGTACATCGGCGTTCACCTGGGGGATGACTTCGAAGAACGCTGCTGGGTAATACCGCAGACCCGTCTCGATCTCGTCCTGGATCTTCAGGCGCGACAACCGAACCAGCGCCGTCTGCCACAGCGTCAGGATGTGGCGGCGCAGCTCGAGCTCGATGTCGCGTCCATCGGCGTCGCTGCGCCCGTGCAGGCGTAAGCGCATCAGCTCGGTGATGCGGTGTTGGGTGTCGAAGACCGTGCGGCGCCTGGTCTCGGTCGGGTGCGCGGTGATCACCGGCGAGACCATCGCCCCGGCGAGGGCTTCGGCGACGGTGGCGGCATCGAGGTCGACGGCGTCGAGTTTGGCGTAGGTCGCGGCAAGGCTGCTGTTCTGCGGCGGCTCACCCGCTTCGACATGGACGGCCCGGCGACGCTCCCGGTGGATGTCCTCAGCGACGTTGGCCAGCAGAGCGAAATGAGTGAAGGCGCGGATGACCGGGATCGCCTGACGGATGTCGATGCCGTTGAACATCCCCGCCAGCTCCGCGCGGTCGATCTCGGAGCGGCGCACCCGGAACGACTCGACGCGGGCGCGCTCGACGAGGTCGAACACCTCGTCGCCGTTCTGCTCACGCACGGTGTCGCCGAGTATCGCTCCGAGAAGGCGGATGTCCTCGCGCATCGGCTCGGTGGCGTCACGACCCACCTTGGTCCGCCTGACCGCGCCTATCGGTTCAAGCCCGGCGATTTCAGCCATGACTCAAGTATCGACGGGCCTCAGCCGGCCCGCACGGTGAGGTGACGTGGATCAGCTGTACTTGATCAGCAGCGCCACGCCGACGATCGAGACGAGCCAGATTCCGGTGACGAACAACGTCAGCCGGTCCAGGTTCTTCTCCACCACCGTCGACCCCGACAGGCTGGACTGAACGCCGCCGCCGAACAGCGTGGACAGGCCGCCGCCCTTGGCGCGATGCAGCAGCACCAGGAGCACGACCAGGACACTGGTCACTACCAGGGTGATCTGCAGGGCCAATTCCATGGGCGCAAGACTACCTAATCGTCGGCGACGCTCACCAATCGGCGCGTTACGGCAGGGGTCCGCCGGCCGCGATGGCCGACAGCGTGGCGAACTGCTCGCCGTCGAGGGACGCGCCGCCGACGAGGGCTCCGTCGATGTCCTCCTGCGCGACGATGTCGCCGACGTTCTTGGCGTTGACCGACCCGCCATACAGCACACGGACACCGGCGGCCACCTGCGGCGTCGCCAGCTTGCCCAGCTCGTCGCGAATTGCCTTGCAGACCTCCTGTGCGTCCGCCGCGCTGGCCACCCGGCCGGTGCCGATGGCCCACACCGGCTCGTAGGCGATCACGGCCTGGCCGATCTGCTCGTTCGAAAGGCCCGCCAGCGACCCGCGCAGCGACTCGACATTGTGCTCGACGTGGTTGCCCGCCTCGCGAATTTCGAGTTGCTCACCGATGCAGATGATTGGCACCAGACCGTGTCGGAAGGCCGCCGCCGCCTTGGCCGCCACGAGGGCGTCGTCCTCGTGGTGGTAGGTGCGCCGTTCGGAGTGCCCGACGACGACGAAGGTGCATCCCAGCTTGGCCAGGAACGCCCCGCTGATGTCGCCGGTGTAGGCGCCCGAATCGTGCTGTGAGAGGTCCTGCGCGCCATAGGTCAGCAACAGCTTGTCGCCGTCGACCAGGGTCTGCACGCTGCGCAGGTCGGTGAACGGCGGGATCACCGTCACATCGACCTTGTCGAAGTACTTCGCAGGCAACGCGAACGCGATCTTCTGCACCAGCGCGATCGCCTCGAAGTGGTTGAGGTTCATCTTCCAGTTGCCGGCGATCAGCGGCTTACGGCTCACGATTCCAGGACCTCTCACTCTTCTAAGACGGCGATGCCGGGCAGTTTCTTGCCTTCAAGGTATTCCAGCGAGGCCCCACCCCCGGTCGAAATGTGGGAGAAGCCCTGTTCGTCGAGGCCGAGCTGACGGACCGCCGCGGCGGAATCGCCGCCGCCGACGACGCTGAAGCCGCCCTTGCCGGTCGCGGCGATGATCGCCTCGGCGACGCCCTTGGTGCCAGCAGCGAAGGCCGGGAACTCGAAGACGCCCATCGGTCCGTTCCAGAACACGGTCTTGGCGTTGGACAGCAGCGTGGTGAACCGCTCGACCGACCCCGGCCCGATGTCCAGGCCCATCTTGTCGTCGGGAATCTTGTCCGCGGCGACGATCTCGGCCGTCGCATCGGCGGCGAACTTGTCGGCCACCACGATGTCAACCGGCACGTGAATCACGTCGGCGTAGGTGTCGAGAAGCTTGCGGCACGTCTCGATCATGCCTTCCTCCAGCAGCGAGGAGCCGACCGAAATGCCTTGTGAGGCAAGGAAGGTGAAGCACATGCCACCGCCGATGATCAGGCTGTCGGCCTTCTCCGCGAGCGATTCGATGACCGCCAGCTTGTCCGACACCTTGGACCCGCCGAGCACCACGGCGTAAGGCCGGTCGGTCGAGGTGGTCAGCTGCTCGAGCACCTTGACCTCCGCCGCCACCAACGTGCCCGCATAGTGCGGGAGCAGCGTCGCGACGTCGTACACCGATGCCTGCTTGCGGTGCACCACCCCGAAACCGTCGGAGACGAAAGCCCCGTCCTCACCGACGAGTTCGACGAGCTTTTTGGCCAACGCCATCCGTTCGGCGTCGTCCTTGCTGGTCTCGCGCGGGTCGAAGCGGATGTTCTCCAGCAGCAGGATGTCGCCGTCGGTCAACCCTTCGGCACGGGCAAGCGCGTCGGTTCCGACGACGTCACCGGCCAGCTGAACGTGGCGACCGAGCTGCTCCCCCAACGCCTTCGCGACCGGAGCCAGCGACAGCTTCGGGTCGGGCCCACCCTTGGGCCGACCCAGATGCGCGGTGACGATCACCTTGGCGCCCGCGTCGGAGAGTGCTCTCAGCGTGGGCACCGACGCGGTGATGCGGCCCGGGTCGGTGATGTTGCCGTCATCGTCGAGCGGGACGTTGAGATCCGAGCGGACCAGCACTCCCCGATCCGAAACACCTTCTGCGAGAAGGTCTTCCAGAGTCTTGATGGAAGACGAAGCCACGGCTTACAGCGACTTGCCGACGAGCGCGACCAGGTCGACCAGCCGGTTGGAGTAACCCCACTCGTTGTCGTACCAGGACACGGTCTTGGCCTGGTTGTCGATCACCTTGGTCAGGCCCGCATCGAAGATCGAGCTGTGCGGGTCGGTGACGATGTCGCTGGAGACGATCGGTGCGTCGTAGTACTTGAGGATGCCCTTGAGCGGACCGTCCGCGGCGGCCTTGAACGCTGCGTTGATCTCGTCGGCGGTGGCGGACTTGGACAGTTCGGCGGTCAGGTCGGTGCACGAACCCGTGGGGATCGGCACGCGCAGCGCGTAGCCGTCGAGCTTGCCCTTCAGCTCGGGCAGGACCAGGCCGATCGCCTTGGCGGCGCCGGTGGAGGTCGGCACGATGTTCAGCGCGGCGGCGCGGGCGCGGCGCAGGTCCTTGTGGGGGCCGTCCTGCAGGTTCTGGTCCTGGGTGTAGGCGTGCACCGTCGTCATCAGCCCCTTGACGATGCCGAACTCGTCGTTGAGCACCTTGGCCAGCGGGCCGAGGCAGTTCGTGGTGCACGAGGCGTTGGAGATGATGTTCTGGCTGCCGTCGTATTTGTCGTCGTTGACGCCGAGGACGATCGTGATGTCCTCGTCGGTGGCGGGCGCGGAGATGATGACCTTCTTGGCGCCGGCATCCAGATGGCCCTGCGCCTTGTCCCGCTTGGTGAAGATGCCGGTGGACTCGACGACCACGTCGACCCCGAGATCGCCCCACGGCAGGGCCGCCGGGCCCTCCTTGACCGCGAGGGCCTTGATCTTCTGGTCGCCGATGACGATGGTGTCGTCGCCCTCGAGGCTGATCTCGGCGGGGAACCGGCCGAGGATCGAGTCGAACTTCAGCAGGTGCGCCAAGCTGGCGTTGTCGGTGAGGTCGTTGACGGCAACGATCTCGATGTCGGTGCTCTTGCCCTCGGCCTTCTGCGCGGCGAGCGCCCGGTAGAAGTTGCGCCCGATGCGGCCGAAGCCGTTAACGCCTACCCGGATGGTCACTGGTCTCTCCCTTAGTTGCCTTAACGTGTAGTGCTCGACCGCCAGCCTAGTGGTGTGATAGCGGCCACGTGCCACCTGGTCAGCCATGATCAGGCGGCATCGCCGACGAAGGACGCTCGGTGGGCGATTTCGTGACTTTGGTCCCTGCCGGCCAACAGCCGGCGGCTCGATACTCGGACCATGAAGGTCGATCATCGACTCGCCCCGTCGGCCGAGGATCGGCACGCGGCAGCGGTGGAGCGTGCCGCTGAGCTCCGTGAACTCTCCCTCCGCCTGTCGGCGGGCGAGCAGGTCGACTCAGCTGATGTCGACCGCGCCGTATTGCGCGCGCACGAAGCCCATGCCCGCGCGCGCACGGCGCATCTCGCCGCCGCCGAGCGCCATCGGCTCGCGGCCGAGGCGCATGAGCGTGCCGCCCAGGTGCACCGACGTGCGGCGGCCGAGGGTATCGGCGACGTCGAGACCCATCTGAGCGCCGTCGCGGTCCATGAAGCCGCCCGCGACGCCGACTATGCCGGCGCCGAAGTGGCCCTGCGAATGGCGCGCAAGGAGTAGCTGCCGTCAGCGGTCACAGCGCCGCGAGATTCTGGTCGGCGAATGGGTTGCCGAGCCATTTCCGGCGAATCCGCTGGAGTGTGCCATCGGCTTCCAACTCGGCTTGCGCGACGGTGAGCCGCCCGAGAAGCGTTTGATCATCGAGCGCGACGGCGATCGCGATGTCCTCGACGGTGATGCCGCGCTGGACGACCTGCACGCCGGGAATGTCCCTGACCAGTTCGGTGAGCACCGGCGCGAGCTTCATCAAGGCATCGCAGTCGCCGGTGGAAAGGTCGGTCAACGCGTCGCGAATGGAGCCATAGTCGTAGAGGCGCACGGCGCCGGCCTTGCCCTCCGCGACGAGGCGTTCGGCGATCGGCTGGCTGGTGTTGCCCCGTTGCACACCGAGGGTCAGACCGTTCAGATCGTCGACGGAGGTGACGCGCGGCAGTCGGCGGGTGTCGACGGCCAGCGCCTGGCCGGAGATCACGTACGGCGGGAGGAACGTCGCCGTCTTCTCGCGCTCAGGTGTGACGGTCGTACCGGCGGCGACGCAGTCATATTCCGATCCCAGCGCGTCGAAGATGCCGTCGAAGTCGGCTCCGTGGTACGGCACGAATTCGACTGTCGCACCGATCTTCTCGCCGAGTGCTTGCATCAGGTCGATGTCGAGGCCACCGTCGCGGGACATCCCCCCGACCATGGAATTGAAGGGCGGATCGGGTTCAGCCACGCCGACTCTGAGCGTCTCCATGGATTCACCGTAGTTGTTGCAACTGCGCCCGGGCGTTTTCGATCTGCTCGTAAGCGTAGGTCGCCACTGCCGATGTGGTCATGGTCGCAGCCCTCTCGACGAGTAGCCCGAAAGCTTCGTGCCCGAGCGCGTCACGCAAGCGGATGAGCAGGTCCGTGAGTTCCGGGTAGAGCGCCAGCGTCATCTGGCTGAGCGCCGCGAAACCGGCCAAAGTCGCTGCGGGCTCCCGTTGCCCGAGTCTCTCAAGGAGCATGGCCAGGCTCGCGAGCGGTGGGTGATAGAACGCGACGCTGCCGGCATTCTGATAGTTGCGCAGCGCGAAGGTCATGTGGTCGAGTGCTGCGGCCGGGTCACCGTATTCGACCTCCAGACCCGCCAGCAGGTGTGCCAAATGCGATTCATTGAATCGATTGGCGCTGTCGCGGGCGACCTCGAGACCGCTACGGAGAAGTTCGAGTGCCCGGACGGGGTCCGAGGGGCGGTAGGCCAAGCCGCAACCGAGGTAGGCATACGACAGTACCCATGGATTCCCGGTAGCCCGGGCGGCCGAGATCAGCCCGACGCCGGCTGCGATCGCCTCCTCATGGCGACCGACCATCGCCAGGGAATTCACCAGCGCGGCACGGTTGAGGGCTTGCTCACCGCGACCCCGTTCGAGATAGGTGCGACACCACTCGACGGCCCGCTCGGGTCTGCCCGTCGTCAGATACGCCCCACCGGCGAGGCCCGCGAGCCCGAACGGCACCGCGTCCCGCCCGTTGCGAATAGCAACTTCGATGGTTCCGATGTAGTCGAGGGCTGCCTCCACACGCCCGGACATGTAACACACCGAGGCGATCTGACAGAGGTACTGCAGCCTGGGGTGGTCAACCGCGCGCGCGGGTTCGATCAGCTCCTCCGCCCAGGAGATGGGTTCGTAGTTCTCGGCGAGGAAGCCGACCAGCCCGGCGTACGTAGCGAGCGCCGCAGCGACGTCGAGGTCGCCGTGGTCGGCCGCCCAACGAAAGGCTATGCGCAGATTCGCGAACTCGGTGGTGAACCACCCGTAAGCTTCGCGTTGCCGCGGACTGTCCCACAGAGCCATCACCGCGTCCTCGCAGCCGGCGAAGTAGCCGGCATGAAGCGCTCGGACTTCCTCTGCGGCACCGCAAGTGACGAGTTGTTCTTCGGCGAATTGACGAATGGTCTCCAGCATCGAGTAGCGGGTACGCCCCGCTGAGCGGTCCGCCACGAGCAACGACTTGCGAACCAGCGCCCCGAGGCGATCGAGGACGGCATACTCGTCGCCCTCGTCCGGATCCGCTACCGCACAGGCACTCTTGAGGTCGAATCCGCCCGCGAACACGGAACAGCGGGCCAAGAGCCGCATCTCCGCCTCGTCGAGCAGGTCGTAGGACCACGACACCGCGTGCCGCAGCGTCTGGTGGCGTTCCAACCCGCGACGGGCGCCGACGAGTAGCTTGAATCGGTGGTCAAGGCGGTCGCGCACCTCGGTCGCGGTCATCGACGCCATCCTGGCCGCAGCCAGCTCGATCGCCAAGGGAATCCCATCGAGGCGGACACAGATCTCTTCGACTGCGGCGGATTCGTCGGTGAGCGATATTTGTGATCGCTCTTCGAACAGAGCCATGGCAGAAGCGACTTCGAGAGACGGAAGGCGCCACAGGCGCTCATCGGCGAGCCCCAACCCCTCGCGGCTGGTCGCCAGGATCTTCACCGTAGGCGTGCGTGTGAGGATCCTCTCGACCAGATCCGCCACGGCGTCCACCACGTGCTCACAATTGTCGAATACCAACAGCTGCACCCTGCCGTCCAAGGCGTCCGCCAGGGACTCGCCAACGGTTTTCCCGGCCTGCGGGCCGACGCCGAGGACCGCGGCGACAGCATCGGGCACGCCCGCGGGTCGGTCACGTTAGCCAATTCGAGAACCCATACACCGTCCGGGAATTCACCGACCAGGCGCGCCGCGACTTCGAGTGCCACCCGGGTTTTGCCAACCCCTCCAACGCCGGTCAGGGTGAGCAGGCGATGCTGTCGCAATGCGGTTTCGACATCCGCGACCTCGGACTCGCGCCCGATCAAACTCGTGCTCGGGGCTCTCAGATTTCCCACGTCTGCGTCTTCAGTTCGCAGCGGCGGGAAATGATCGCGCAGACCCGACGCCTGAACCTGATGGAGAGTGATCGGTGCCGAGACGTCCCGCAACCGCCGCGGACCGAGATTCAACAATTCGATGTTGCCGAGCAGAACCGCCGTCGACTCGGCCACCAGGATCTGCCCACCATGCCCGGCCGCCATCACCCGTGCCGCGCGGTTGAGCACCGTGCCGAAGTAGTCGCCGTCACGAAGTTCCGCCTCTCCGGTGGCGATACCCATCCGCACCGGCAACTTCAACTCGCGCTGCGCGTCGACGGCTGCCTCGACGGCGGCGGTCGGCGACGCGAACGCGGCGGCAACACCGTCCCCGCTGTGACTGAACAGAAACCCTTCGTGCGCCTCGATCGCCGTTCGCAGACACTTGTCGTGTGCCGCCAGCGCCGCCTGCATCGCGACTGGGTCGGACTCCCACCGACGAGTCGAACCCTCGACATCAGTGAACAGGAACGTCACGACGCCCGACGGTGCATTCATGATGATTGGTCGAGTTCTGCTCGGAGCCGAGCTATTTGATCGTAGGCGTAGGCCGCGATCTCGGCAGTCGTCAAGGCTTTGCCGGTATCGGCAAGCGCTTCATACGTGCCCTCACCGAGAGCGTCACGCAAGGAATCCGTCACGGCTTCGAACTCCGGAATGACAGACAAGGCAAGCGGGTTGCCCGCGAAACCAGAGATCACGGCCGCGGGTTCGTATCGTTCCAGACGTCCGAACAGCGAAGCGAGAATGGCCAGCGGGGTGCAGATACTACTGGTGTTGCCGGAGTCGTGATATGAGCGGATCGCCAGGGTGATGTGGTCCAGGGCCGAACTCATGTCGCCCTGCTCGATCTCGAGTCTGGCCAGGCCGACCGCCGGTATCGACTCGTTGAAGCGGACACCGTTGTCCCGGGCGATCTCTAAACTTCGCCGTAGGACGGTGATAGCGCGTGCCGGGTCTGTCGTACTGATCGCGAAGCCATAGGCACTCAACGCGAACGAAACCATGAACGGGTTGTGGGTGCCCTCGGCATCTTCGACGAGGCCGTTCGCAGCTCTTATAGCCCGGTCGTAGGCACCGGAGAACACCAAGCCGAAAATCTCACTACCCCTGATGAACACATTGGCGTCTTGTCGGCGTTCAAGTTGGGCACGGCAAGATTCCGCCCACTTACCGGCCTCGCCCACGGCGAGATTCGCCGCGCCGAGCCAGTTCTCGATTCCGTACGGCAGCGGGTTGCGGTTCTTCTCGAGGATCGCCCGACCGAGCCGGTCGTACTCGAACGCTTCCTCAATCCGCCCGGCCATCCAACATACGGACGCTGTAACACAGAGATGTGGCAGCAGCGGATGATCGATATCGTTCGCTGGTCCGATGAGCTCCTCAGTCCATGCGACCGGCTCGTAGTTCGCCACGCAGAAACCGATCAGTGCGGCGTGAGTGGCGATCGTGGCGGCCGTGTCGAGATCATTTCGGCCCGAGCTCAAGCGAAACGCTGTGCGCAGGTTGGCGAGCTCCTTGAACAACCAGTCATAGGCCTCGCGTTGGCGCGGGCTGTCCCACAATGCCGTGATGTCGGCGACCCGTTGAGCGAAGTAGCGGGCATGGGCGATTCGAACCTCAGTTGCTTCAGCGGAAATTGCGAGTTCTTCCGCGGCGAATTGGCGAATGGTTTCGAGCATGTGATACCGAATTCGTTTCGCAGACCGGTCTGCGACGAGCAAGGACTTGCGCACCAGCGCGTCAAGTCCGTCGAGGACGGCGTAATCATCGGCTTCATCGAAGCCAGCCACTGCACAAGCACTTTCCAGATCGAAACCGCCGGTGAACACGGAACATCGGACCAGGATTGACTTTTCCTTCTCCGACAGCAGGTCAAACGACCAGGCGACCGCGTGACGCAGCGTTTGATGCCGACGAGACCCACGTCGTGATCCCACTAGCAGCCGGAACCTGTGATCGAGCCGGTCACGCACTTCGGTCGCCGTCATCGAGGCCATCCGCGAACCGGCCAGCTCGATCGCGAGGGGGATCCCGTCGAGACGCCCACAAATCTCTGCGACCGCGTCCGCCTCGTCACGCATTGAGAAATGGGGTGCAGCCGCGCGGGCGCGTTCAGCGAACAGGGTCGCTGCCGGCGACTCGGCCCCAGCATCGACGGCCAACGCAGGAACCGGCCAGATGTGTTCGCTTTCGACGCCCAGCCCCTCCCGGCTGGTGGCAAGTATTCGCACTGTCGTCGATTGGGTGAGTACTGCCTCAACGACCTCAGCTGCGGCGTCGAGCACGTGCTCACAGTTGTCGATTACCCACAGCCTGTTCCGGCCTTCTTGCGCCGCGGCCATTGTTTGTGTCACGGTTCTTCCAGGTTGCTGCGTAACACCTAAGACTGCGGCCATCGCGTCAGGTACCGCGGACGGATCAGAAACGGCCGCGAGCTCAAAAACCCAGATACCATCCGGGAATTCATCGATCATGCGGCCGGCGACCTCAAAACCCAAGCGGGTCTTTCCGACCCCGCCCATCCCGGTCAACGTGACGAGGCGATTGGCCCGTATGGCATTCTGGACGTCGAGAAGCTCCGACTCACGCCCGATGAAGCTGGTCGTATGTGCGCGTAGATTCCCGTGACTCGCGTCCACTGTCCGTGGGGCCGGAAACGCGGTCTGTAGCCCCTGTGCGTGGACCTGAAACAGCGTCACCGGAACTGAAACGTCGCGCAGCCGCTGCGGGCCAAGGTTCACCAGATCGACGCCGCTGAGAAGAACCGCCGTCGACTCTGCGACGAGAATCTGACCGCCGTGCCCCGCCGCCATCACCCGTGCTGCGCGATTGAGCACCGTCCCGAAATAGTCACCGTCCCGCACTTCGGCCTCACCGGTCGCGATACCCATGCGCACCGGAAGCTCCAACTCACGCTGGGCGTCGACGGCAGCCTCCACCGCAGCGGTCGGCGAGGCGAACGCGGCCGCAAGACCATCACCGCTGTGGCTGAACACGAATCCGTCATGTGTCTCGATGGCCGAGCGCAACACCTTGTCATGGCAAGCAAGCGCGACCCGCATGGCATCCGCGTCGGACTCCCACCGACGAGTCGAACCCTCGATGTCGGTGAACAGAAATGTCACGACGCCGGTGGGCGGGACGCCCGCGGACACAAGTGAAGTGTCGGCCGAGAGGCCGCTTGTCACACGCTTTTCGCCGAAATGCCCGCCGTATGGCGAATCGAGTTAGGCGTCCTCGAGCAGGTCCGGGGTGACGGCCGCCTCGGTGTCGGGAATTCCGTCCTGCTTGGCCTTGCGGTCGGCCATGGACAGCAACCGGCGAATGCGGCCCGCTACAGCGTCTTTCGTCATCGGCGGATCGGCGAGCCGGCCCAATTCCTCCAACGACGCCTGCCGGTGCTCGACGCGCAGCTTGCCCGCGGAAGCGAGATGATCCGGCACCGTGTCGCCGAGAATCTCCAGCGCCCGTTCCACGCGGGCGGCCGCGGCGACGGCCGCGCGCGCCGAGCGCCGCAGGTTGGCGTCGTCGAAGTTGGCCAGCCGGTTGGCGGTGGCCCGAACCTCGCGTCGCATCCGACGCTCTTCCCACGTCAACCGGGTGTCCTGGGCGCCCATCCGCGTCAACAGCGCACCGATCGCCTCACCGTCGCGCACCACCACCCGGTCGGTACCGCGCACCTCGCGTGCTTTCGCGCTCACCCCCAGCCTGCGGGCGGCGCCGACAAGTGCCAGTGCGGCCTCCGGACCCGGACAGCTGACTTCCAACGCCGACGAGCGTCCCGGTTCGGTGAGCGATCCATGCGCCAGAAATGCTCCGCGCCAAGCTGCTTCGGCGTCGGCCACGCTGCCGCCGACCACTTGGGCCGGCAGCCCGCGTACCGGGCGGCCCCGCAGATCGAGCAGACCGGTCTGCCTGGCCAACGCCTCGCCGTCCTTGGCCACCCGCACCACGTACCGGGTGCTCTTGCGGATCCCGCTGGCCGACACGACGTGCACCGTGGCGTTGTAGCCGTACAGGTCGTAGATGTCTTTGCGTAGCCGCCGGGCGATGATCCCGAGATCGACCTCCGCCTCGACGACCACGCGGCCCGAAACGATGTGCAGTCCGCCGGCGAACCGCAGCAGGGAGGCGACCTCAGCGCGCCGAGCGCTGACCGAGTTGACGATCAGCCGACTCAACTCATCCTTGACCTCGGCTGTCATCGCCACGGGTCGTCACCTCTCGGTCCATTCGCTGTCGACGTGGGCATTGCCGGCGCCGGAGCGGCGGCGCCGCGAAGACGCACACCTTCCAATGCCGCGGCCAACCGCGCCGGGTCATGTAAAGGTGTACCAGGTCTGGATACGTCAGCAAACTGAACTTGAGCACGAAGGATGTTCGCGGTTCGGCGCAGTTGCTCGCGCTCGCGCTCGCTGGGCACTCGGCTGGCGTCGACGATGATGTCGTGCACGGTGAAGTCGGGCGCATGCTGCGACAAAACGTGAATGTGGCGCTCGACCGAGAAGCCCGCCGTCTCCCCCGGTTCGGCCACCAGGTTGAGCACCAGAGCCCTGCGTGCCGCGGTCGCTTGCAGCGCCGCCGCCAGCTCGGGAACCAACACATGCGGGATGACGCTGGTGAACCACGAGCCGGGGCCCAGCACCACCAGATCTGCCGCCATGATCGCGTCCACGGCCTGCCGGGTGGCGGGCGGATCCCCGGGCAACAGCCGCACGCGGCGGACCTTGCCCACGGTCGTCGCGATCGCCACCTGTCCGCGGATGACCCGGCTCATGCGGGGGTCGGATTCCAAACCCGCCACGTCGGCCTCGATGCCGAGCCCCATCGGGCACATGGGAAGCACGCGACCCTTCACGCCGAGGATGCGGCCGAGTTCGTCGAGCGCGGCGACCGGGTCGGCCAAGACCTCGCTGAGGCCGGCCAGCAGCAGGTTGCCGATCGGATGTCCGGCCAACGCCCCGCTGCCACCGAACCGGTGCTGGATGATCGTCGCCCACAGTCGGCCATGTGGGCTGTCGGATGCCAACGCGGCCAATGCCATTCGAAGGTCACCCGGGGGCACGACATCGAGCTCGTTGCGCAGCCGGCCCGACGAGCCGCCGTCGTCGGCGACCGTGACGATGGCCGTCACGTGCGGTGTCAGCCTGCGCGCCGCCGACAAGGTCGCATAGAGCCCGTGTCCGCCACCGAGTGCAACGATGCGCACCGCGGCGAGCCGCGAATCAGATGAAGTCATTCGCGACCCAGATCCCGGTGCAGCACCCGCACCGTCAGGTCATCACCGCCCTGCAGCCGCGCCGCCAGTGCCTCGGCGATCGCCACGCTTCGATGTTTGCCGCCGGTGCATCCGATGGCGACGGTCATATATCGCTTCCCCTCGCGGCGGTATCCGTCGATGACTACGTCGAGCAGCCGATGGTAGGTCTCCAGGAAGTCGCCCGCACCGGGTTGCCCGAGAACATAGTCGCGGACCGCGGGATGCTGACCGCTGTGCGGGCGTAGGTCGTCCACCCAGTGCGGGTTCGGCAGGAACCGGACGTCCATCACGGTGTCGGCGTCCATCGGCAACCCGTACTTGTAGCCGAACGACTCGACCGTGACATTCGTGTGCGCGACGGTCTCGCCACCGAAGGCGCGTTCGATGCTCTCGCGCAGCGCGGGCACCGACAGCGAGGAGGTGTCGATCACCAGATCGGCCGACGCGCGCACCGGCGCCAACAGCGCACGCTCGGCCGCAATACCTTCTGCCAGAGTCTGATTGCCCTGCAGCGGATGACTCCGGCGGTTCTGTTCGTAGCGACGCACCAGGCTCTCGTCAGAAGCGTCCAGAAAGAGCACCCGCGGCGCGATGTTGCGGGTCGCGAGCTCGTTGCGCACCCAGTCCAGGTCTCCGGTGAAACCGCGCGAGCGCACGTCCATCACCACCGCCAGCTGGGTGATCCGCGAGCCGGCCGCCAGCCCCAACTCGACCATCTGCGCTATCAGTTCCGGCGGAAGGTTGTCGGCGACGTACCACCCCAGATCCTCGAGCACCTTGGCCGCGGTGCCCCGGCCCGCGCCCGAGAGGCCGGTGACCAGAACCACGTCGATGCCGGAGTCGGCGTTGGCCTCGTCGCGAAGCTCCTCGTGCATTCCCTGGTCCGTCATCCCGATACCCTGCTCTGATCATCGTCGACGGCCGGCTCGGGCGTGTCGCTTTCGGGCGGTACGCCGAGCGCGTCAAGCACGGCGCGGGCGGTGGCGACACCGATGCCGGGTACCGCGGTGATCTCCTCGATCGACGCCTCCTTCAACCGGGCCACCGAACCGAAGTGGGTGACCAGTGCTTTCCGGCGATGCTCACCGAGCCCTCGAACCGAGTCAAGCGCCGAAGCGGTCATCCGCTTGGAACGCTTGCTGCGGTGATAGGCGATGGCGAACCGGTGTGCCTCGTCACGAACACGCTGCAGGAGGTAGAGCCCCTCACTGTTGCGCGGCATGATCAGCGGGTCGGGCTCCGACGGAACCCACACCTCTTCCAGGCGCTTGGCCAGCCCGATCACAGCCACGTCGGCGATGCCCAGTTCGTCGAGCACCGCCTGTGCGGCGTTGACCTGTGGCGCACCACCATCGACGACGAACAGATTGGGCGGGTAGGCGAACTTTCGCGACTTCCCTTCCGCAGAGAGCTCTGTCGGATGCTGCACGTCGTGCAGGTGACGGTAGAACCGGCGCCTGGTCACCTCGGCGATCGACGCGACGTCGTCGGAGCGGCCCTCGCCCGCGGCCTCACGGATCGCGTAGTGCCGGTAATCGGACTTGCGCGGTAAGCCGTCCTCGAAGACGACCAGCGAGGCCACCACATCGGTGCCCTGTACGTGGCTGATGTCGACGCACTCGATGCGCAACGGCGCCTCGGCCAGCCCCAACGCATCCTGAATACTCTGCAGCGCAGCGGTTCTCGCGGTGAAGTCACCCGCGCGCTTGAGCTTGTGCTGGGTGAGCGCATCCTGCGCATTGCGACGGACCGTCTCGGCAAGCGCGCGCTTGTCACCGCGCTGCGGCACGCGCAACGACACCCGAGAGCCGCGCAACTGGCTGAGCCAGGCCGCCAATTCGTCGGAGTTGCTGGGCAGGCACGGAACCAGCACCTGGCGCGGAACGGGATTGGTCGCCTCGTCGCCGCCGCTGTCACTGGCGTCGCCCAATTCGGCCTGATCACCGTAGAACTGCGTCAGAAACTGTTCCACCAGGCGTTCCTGGCTTGATTCTCCCGTCTCCCCGGACTTTTCCACGATCCAGCCGCGCTGGCCGCGCACCCGGCCCCCGCGGACGTGGAAGACCTGCACCGCCGCTTCCAGTTCGTCGTCGGCGAATGCCACCACGTCGGCGTCGGTGCCGTCGCCGAACACCACCGCCTGTTTCTCCAGCGCCCGTTTGAGAGCGCCGATGTCGTCGCGCAGGCGTGCAGCCCTCTCGAAATCGAGTTCCTCGGCGGCCTCGTTCATCTGGTGTTCCAGGTCGCGGATCAACCGATCGGTCTTACCGGCGAGGAAGTCGCAGAAATCGAGGACGATCTGGCGGTGCTCTTCGGCGCTCACCCGACCGATGCAGGGAGCCGAACACTTGTCGATGTAGCCGAGCAGGCAGGGCCTATCGATTTGCCTGTGGCGCTTGAACACTCCTGCAGAACACGTACGGGCCGGGAAAACGCGCGTCAGGAGGTCGAGGGTTTCGCGGATCGCCCACGCATGCGAATAGGGTCCGAAGTACCGGACGCCCTTGCGCCGCGCCCCGCGATACACCATCAGCCGCGGGTACTCCTCGTTGAGCGTGACCGCGAGCACCGGGTAGGACTTGTCGTCTCGATACCGGATGTTGAATCGCGGATCGAACTCCTTGATCCAGTTGTATTCGAGCTGTAGCGCCTCGACTTCGGTGTTGACCACCGTCCACTCGACGCTGCCCGCCGACATCACCATCTGACGGGTGCGCGGCGCCAGGTTCACGACGTCGGCGAAGTAGGAGTTCAGTCGGCTGCGCAGGCTCTTCGCCTTGCCGACGTAGATCACCCTGCCGTGCGGGTCGCGGAATCGGTAGACGCCCGGTTCGACGGGGATCGACCCGGGAGCGGGTCGGTACGTCGATGGATCGGGCACGGAATCCAGGTTACTGCCGCGTTCCGACCGCCCCGATCCACTACCGTCGAGTGATGCGGATCTCGTCGCTGACCAAGGTGATGGCCCCGCTGACCGGGTTGGTGCTGGTGTTCGCCGGCTGCTCCACCGACGACGGCGAGCCCGAGGCCGCCGGACCGTGCGCGATCGTCGCGAACGGCACCCCGGTGGCCAAGACCACCGCCGCCCCCTCTCCCGGTTCGCCACCGACCTCCCGCGACATCTCCGTGAATCCCGAAGTGGCCACGGGTTACCGCACCGACATGACGCCGGTGCGCACCAGCAGCTATTCGGTGGTCACCGCGAATCCGCTGGCCACGCAGGCCGCGTGTGAGGTGCTCCGCGACGGCGGCACCGCGGCGGACGCGCTCGTCACCGCGCAGGCCGTTCTCGGCCTCGTCGAGCCGCAGGCCTCCGGCCTCGGCGGCGGCGGCTTCCTGCTCTACTTCGACGCCGCCTCCGGTGAGGTGCAGGCCTACGACGGTCGTGAGATCGCGCCGGCCGCGGCCACGGAGAATTACCTGCGCTGGGTGTCGGAAACCGACCGCACGGAGCCCAAGCCGGACGCCAGGGCCTCGGGCCGCTCGATCGGTGTGCCCGGCATCGTCCGGATGCTGACCGAAGTTCACGCCGATCACGGCAAGACGGGCTGGCGTGACCTGTTCGCCCCCGCAGTCACGATGGCCGACGACGGCTTCGACATCAGCCCGAGGCTTGCGGCGGCCATCGATGACGCGGCACCCGAACTCAAGCGCGACCGCCAAGCCGCCGAATACTTCCTCAACGACGATGGCAGCCCCAAGACCGAGGGCACCCGGCTGACCAACCCGGCATACTCGAAGACGTTGGGCGTCATCGCAACCGACCCCGCGTCGTTCTACACGGGAGCCATCGCCCGCGACATCGTCGCCGCGGCGGCCGACGGATCCGGTGGCCGGACGCCGAGCCTGATGACCGTCGAAGACCTCGCGGGCTACACGGTCAAGGAACGCGAACCGCTGTGCAGGCCGTACCGCGGACGGGAGATCTGCGGGATGCCGCCGCCGTCGTCCGGCGGCATCGCCGTCCTGGCGACGCTCGGCATCCTCGAACACTTCCCGATGGCCGATCACAAACCGGGTGACGTCGACCTCAACGGCGGCCGGCCGTCGGTCATGGGTGTACACCTCATATCCGAAGCGGAACGACTGGCCTACGCCGACCGCGACAAGTACGTCGCCGACACCGATTTCGTGCCGCTGCCCGGCGCCTCATCCGACACGCTGCTGGGCAGCGACTACCTCGCCGGGCGGGCGGCGCTGATCTCCGAACAGCACAGCATGGGCACCGCGAAACCCGGTGAGTTCGGCCCGCCGACCAGCCCCGCACCGCCCGTCCCGGAACACGGCACCAGCCAGGTCAGCATCGTCGACTCACAGGGCAACGCCGCGTCGTTGACCACCACGGTCGAATCGGCATTCGGTTCGTTCCACATGGTCGACGGGTTCCTCCTCAACAACCAGCTCACCGATTTCTCGGCCGAGCCGACAGGCCCCGACGGTGCACCGGTGGCCAACCGGATCCAGCCCGGTAAGCGACCCCGCAGCACGATGGCACCGACGCTGATCTTCGACCAGGCGCAGGGCCGGCCCGAAGAGAGTGGGCGCCTGTACGCGGTCCTGGGCTCGCCCGGCGGTGCCGTGATCATCCAGTTCGTGGCGAAAACCATTGTCGGAATGCTGGATTGGGGACTCGACCCGCAGCAGGCGGTCTCGATGGTCGACTTCGGCGCGGCGAACACGCCGAAGACCAACGTCGGCGGTGAGCATCCGATCATCGACACCTCCGATGACGGTGACCACGACCCGCTGGTGCAGGGGTTGCGCGCACTCGGCCATCAGGTGGACCTGGCCGACCAATCAAGCGGCCTGTCGACAATCACCCGGGACAGCACAGGCCTCATCGGCGGGGCGGATCCGCGCCGGGAAGGGTTGGTCATGGGCGACACCCGATGACCGAACGCGTCGCCCACCTCTGCGAAACCGACTGGCAGACTTTCGCGGTTCTGCGCTTGCGGGCGCTGGCCGACTCGCTCGGTGAACAGGATCCGAGCTACCGGGACGAGGCAACCTTCACCGCAGCGCAGTGGCGGCGGCGGTTGCGCGACCATGCCCAATTCGTCGCTTTCGACGGCGACCGTCCCATCGGCATGATCGGGGCGCAGCAGGAGAACCGCGAGACCGTATACCTGTACTCGCTGTGGCTGGAACCCGCGGCGCGGGGCCGCGGCCTGGCCCGGTGGCTGGTCGCCGCGGCCGTCGACTGGGCGCGCATCAACAACGCGCACACGGTTCGGTTACGGGTGGCGACTAGCAACGCGGCGGCACGTCAGGTCTACGAGAGCATCGGGTTCACCGTCGCCCCCGACCAAACCACCTCCGGGCTCGACGAACTCGCGATGTCGCTCAGCGTGAGTTGAGGCCCTTGTAGCGCTCGACGATGCCGCGAACGCGGTCCATCGCGTCGATGGCGCGCCCCTTGTCGACGGCTTGGATCGCCATGATCGGGATGTACTCGTCGTCGGGTAGATCCACGCGCGCCCACCGCGCGCCGCGCGGGAAAGAGATGTCGACCACGTCCGACCACGGAATCGTCTTGTCGCCGACGAGGTTCCGCACGGTCACACCCGATGCGCCGACGCGCAGCCGGGGCCGGGCGAACATCAAGACGACCGCGGCGATGACGACCCCCAGCAGCGCGATAGCCACCTGGTCGGCGGTCCGGAAGATCACCCCCGTCGAGCTGATCTTCAGCAATGCGCCGACCGTCACATGTGCGGCGAGGATCACCGCTGCGGCGGCATAAGCGAAATACGGTGCCAGATGCGGGCGTATCTCGACGTCCCAGTCGGTCATGAGCCTGAACGAAGGTCGCGCAAGGTCAGCGCGGTGGACAACGCGGCGGCCGCCGCCTGCGCACCCTTGTCTTCAGACGACGACGGCAGCCCGGCCCGGTCGAGAGCCTGTTGTTCGGTGTTCGTGGTCAGCACGCCGTTGGCCACCGGTGTCGACGCATCCAGCGACACCCGGGTCAGGCCCTGCGTCACCGCGTCACACACATAGTCGAAATGCGGTGTCTGCCCGCGGATCACCACACCCAGCGCCACGACCGCGTCGTGATTGGCCGCCAGCGCCTGCGCCACGACGGGAATCTCGATGGCGCCCAGCACCCGCACCACCGTGAGATTCTCGACCCCCGCTCCGACGGCCACCTTGAGCGCCCCGTCGAGCAGCGCGTCGCAGATGGTCTCGTGCCAGGTGCTCGCGACGACGGCGAGCTTGAGTCCCGATCCGTCGATGTCCGGAAGATCGGGTACGCCCGTTCCGCTCACAGGGCTCCGCCGAGGTCGGTCGGGCGGCGGTCCCCGAGCAGGTACACGCCCTCGTCGTAGTCGGCCATGGTGGTGGCCTCGTGATAGGCGTCCAACCCGCTCAGATCGTGGCCCATCCGGTCACGCTTGGTCATCAGGTAACGGATGTTCTCTTTGTTCGCCCGCACCGGCAGCGGCACGCGTTCGATGATGTGCAGGCCGTAACCGTCGAGCCCGACGCGCTTGGCCGGGTTGTTGGTGAGCAGCCGCATCGATCGCACGCCCAAATCGACGAGGATCTGCGCTCCGATGCCGTAGTCGCGGGCGTCGGCGGGCAGGCCGAGCTTGAGGTTGGCGTCGACGGTGTCGTCACCGGCGTCCTGCAGTTGATAGGCCTGCAGCTTGTGCATGAGGCCGATGCCGCGGCCCTCGTGGCCGCGCATGTACAGCACGATGCCGCGGCCTTCGCGGGCGACCATCGCCATCGCCGCGTCGAGCTGGGGCCCGCAGTCGCAGCGCCGGGAGCCGAACACGTCACCGGTGAGGCATTCGGAGTGCACGCGCACCAAGACGTCGTGGCCGTCGCTGGTCGGGCCCGCGACGTCGCCCTTGACCAGCGCCACATGTTCGACGTCGTCGTAGATGCTGGTGTAGCCGACCGCGCGGAATTCGCCGTGGCGGGTCGGTATCCGTGCCTCTGCGATGCGCTCGATGTGCTTCTCGTGCTTGCGCCTCCACTCGATCAGGTCGGCGATCGAGATCAGCGCGAGGTCGTGTTCGTCGGCGAAGATCCGCAGTTCGTCCGTCTGCGCCATCGAGCCTTCGTCCTTCTGGCTGACGATCTCGCAGATCGCCCCGGCCGGCTGCAGCCCGGCGAGGCGCGCCAGGTCGACGGCGGCCTCGGTGTGGCCGGGGCGGCGCAGCACGCCACCGTCCTTCGCCCGCAGCGGCACCACGTGGCCGGGCTTGGTGAAGTCGTCGGCGATGCTTGACGGATCCGCCAGCAGCCTCATCGTCGTCGCCCGGTCGGCAGCTGAGATACCCGTTCCCACACCGTTTTTCGCGTCCACCGTGACGGTGTAGGCGGTGCCGTGCTTGTCCTGGTTCACCGCGTACATCGGCAGCAGACCCAGCTTGTCGCAGATCGCGCCGTCCAGCGGGACGCAGAGGTAGCCCGAGGTGTAGCGGACCATGAACGCGACGAGCTCCGGCGTCGCCTTTTCGGCGGCGAAGATGAGATCGCCCTCGTTCTCGCGATCCTCATCGTCGATCACGACGACGGCCTTACCCGCGGCGATATCTGCCACCGCGCGCTCAACAGTGTCAAGCCTCGTCACCACATCAGTATGAACCACCGGGGTCCAAAACTTATTGCCAGGCCGCTGAGCTGGACGTTTACCCTCGCTTTCGGCGTCGGCGGCAGAGTATGGAACCTCTGTGTATTTTCGGGATTGTTCCTCGGCCGAGTCGCCGGATGTCTACGCTACGTTTCCTGGTCACGCTCAAAGGGACTCATATGAATGCGTCACGTCTCACCGTCTCGAGGCTGCTCTTCGCCGCGTGCGCCGTGGCCGCCTCCGGTCTCTTCCTTTCCGCCGCGCCGCAGGCGGCCGCTCAGCCGGCCGATATCGCACCTCCCGGGCCCAGCACCACCGCTTCCGACGTCATCCCGGCGGTGGGGGTGCTCGAAGGCATGTGGCGGCAATACGTGCCCCGAAACATGGCCCCGCCCGATCAAATGGGTGCGGTCGACCGGTTCTTCAACGAATTCGTTCCGACCACCACTCAGGTCAGCGACTTCTTCGACGTCATGCAGCAGTTCCGCGGGCCGCTCGGCTACTAGCCCCCGGGTGAGACCGCCGGTGTGAAAGTGGCAGCGAGTCAATCGCTTTGGGGAGACAGCAGCCTCTCGACGTACTTGGCGATCACGTCCACCTCGAGGTTGACCAGCGTGCCGACCTCGGCGCGGCCGAGAATCGTGAGATCGAGCGTCGTCGGGATCAACGACACCTCGAACCAGTCGTGGCCGAGCCCGGACACCGTCAGCGAGACGCCGTCGACGGTGATGGAGCCCTTCTCCACGACATACCGCGACAGCGCGGTCGGAAGCGCGATGCGCACCACGACCCAGCGCTCCGAGGGTGTGCGCGCGATCACGTGACCCGTGCCGTCGACGTGGCCCTGCACGATGTGCCCGCCGAGACGGCTGTTCACCGCCGCCGCACGCTCGAGGTTTACCGGGCTGCCCACCGCGAGACGGCCCAGGCTCGACCGGTTCAACGTCTCCCCGATCACATCGGTGGTGAACGTTCCATCCGGGCCCACTTCGACGACGGTCAGACAGACGCCGTTCACCGCGATCGAGTCACCGTGGCGGGCATCCGAGGTGACGAGCGGCCCGCGGATGGCGAGCCGGGCGAAATCGCCGAGATCTCCCTTACCGACGACCTCGCCGACCTCTTCGACGATTCCGGTGAACACCTCGCCAGACTATCGAGGTGACCCTTTGCGCGGCACGTGCCCGTACGCCCAGGCTGCGCCCCGCGCGCCGAGTTCAGACGGTCGGACCCTCTACGATGCAGTCATGCCCATGCGTCCCCTGACGATCTTCGCCGCCCTCGTCGCCGCCATCGCCCTGCTTGCGGGTTGTTCCTCTGCATCGGAGGAATCCACGAAGGACCTTCCCGACGGCGCGACCCTGCTGCAGCAGTCCAGCGAAACCACCAAGAAGCAAACGAGCGCACACCTCAAGCTGACGGTGGACGGCACGATCGAGAAGCTGCCCATCGAGTTGCTCGAGGGCGACTTGAGCAACGCGCCCACGTTCACTGCCCAAGGGAAGGTCAACCTGCTGATGGGGGGCCAGCGTATTGAGGGCGTTGAGTTCGTGGTCTTTGGGGGCGACCTCTACGCCACGTTGACTCCCGGGGGCCAGTTGTCGAACTTCGGTCCCGCCGTCGACATCTACGACGCTTCGCTGATACTCAACCCCGAGACCGGTTTGGGCAACGTATTGGACAACTTCTCCGACCCGAAGGCCGAAGGCCGCGAACCGGTCAACGGCGTAGAGACCGTCCGCGTCACCGGCAACGTCAGCGCCGATGCGGTCAACAAGATCGCGCCGCAGCTCGAAATGACCGGTCCTGCGCCCGGGACTGCATGGATCGCTGAAGACGGCGATCACAAATTGTCCCAGGTCAAGTTGCAGATCGACTCGGACAGCAGCGTCACCATGACGGTGTCGGAATGGGGCAAACCGGTAACGGTCACCAAGCCGCCGGCCGCCTAATGTCGATGGCAACACGAGCCACGCGCACCGAAACCGCTCTGACCAACAGGTCGAATCGGCGAGTCGCGATCAGCGCGGGCAGCCTCGCGGTGCTGCTCGGCGCGCTCGACACCTATGTCGTCGTCGCGATCATCACAGACATCATCGTCGACGTCGGCATACCGATCAATCAGCTGCAGAGGGTGACGCCGATCATCACCTGCTACCTGCTCGGTTACATCGCCGCGATGCCCTTGCTGGGCCGGGCGTCCGACCGTTTTGGTCGCAAGTTCATCCTCCAGGTCAGCCTGGCAGGCTTCGCGGTCGGTTCCGTCGTCACCGCGATGTCGAATGACCTGCTTCCGATGGTGATCGGGCGCACCATCCAAGGCGTCGCCAGCGGCGCGCTGCTGCCGGTAACACTGGCGTTGGCGGCAGACCTGTGGGCCAGCCGCAACCGCGCCACGGTGCTCGGCGGGATCGGCGCCGCGCAGGAATTGGGCAGCGTGCTGGGTCCGCTCTACGGCATCGCCGTGGTGGCGGTGCTCAACACGTGGCGCGACGTGTTCTGGATCAACCTGCCGTTGGCCGCCGTGGCGATGGTGCTGATCCACTTCAGCCTGCCCTCCCGCCTCAAACCCGAGAATCCTGAACGGGTGGATGTCGTCGGCGGCGTTCTGCTGGCCGTCGCCCTGGGCCTGGTGGTGATCGGGCTGTACAACCCGGCACCGGACGGTCGCAAGATCCTGCCGAGTTACGGACTTCCGGTGCTATTGGCCGCGCTGGTGGCCCTGGTGGCCTTCTTCGTCTGGGAGCGGTATTCCCGCACACGTCTGATCGAACCCGCCGGTGTGCACTTCCGGCCATTCCTCGCTGCGCTGGGCGCGTCCCTGTGCGCGGGCGCGGCGCTGATGGTGACGCTGGTCAACGTGGAACTCTTCGGTCAGGGCGTTCTCGGCAAGAACCAGACTGACGCGGTGCTCCTGCTGCTGCGCTTCCTGATCGCGCTGCCCATCGGCGCCGTGATCGGCGGGTGGGTCGCGACCCGCATCGGGGACCGGCTGGTGGCCTTCGTCGGCCTGCTGATCGCCGGAGGCGGTTACTACCTGATCTCGATGTGGGGCACCGACGTGCTGACCACCCACCACGACCTCGGGTTCGTCGCCCTGCCGGTGCTCGACACCGATCTGGCGATCGCCGGTCTCGGCCTGGGCTTGGTGATCGGACCGCTGACCTCGGCGACGTTACGGGTGGTGCCCGCCGCGCAGCACGGCATCGCATCGGCGGCGGTGGTGGTGGCACGGATGATCGGCATGCTGATCGGCCTAGCCGCGCTCACCGCGTGGGGGCTCTATCGGCTCAACCAGCACCTACAAACTCTGCCGTTTCCGCCGGCCGACACGCTTGCCGAACGCCTGGCGGCCGAAGGGGCCCGCTATCGCGAGGCCTACGTGCTGCAGTACGGCGATATCTTCCTGGTCACGGTTGCAGTCTGCGTGGTCGGCGCGCTCCTTGGCCTACTCATCGGCGGCAAGCAGGAGCACGCCGACGAACCCGCGGAATTGGTCGGGGAAGCGGCAGCCGATCGCGTTGACGGAGCCTGAACGCGCTCGATGGCCCTAGCAGCGCTCGAGGCCGGGGCGCAGCAGCGCCGGCTCGGCCGGCTTCACCCGATTCCCCTGCTGGTCGACGGCCTGGGCGCGGAACGGTCCGCAGATCAACGCCTTGAGGGTCCGGGGATGCATCGGGCGATAGCTGAGCCAGTCCTGCAGTGCAGTCATGGTCGTCGTCCTTTGTTCGTGCTCACGGGCGCAAATCGTCGGTGAAAGCGCGACTACGGAGGGCCATACACGGCCCACTCTGGTACGAGTGTACCGAGGTGAGCGCGCTGATTGACTCCTCGACGCGCGGGGTATGCGTGGCATCACACCTAACCTCAACGGAGAAAGCTCATGGCAAGTTCACTGAATGGCAAGAAGATTGCGTTCCTGGTCGCTACCGAAGGTGTCGAGCAGGTGGAGCTGACCGAGCCGTGGAAGGCCGTCGAGCAGGCCGGGGGCACCCCGGAGCTGGTGTCGACGGAGGTTGGCAAGATCCAGGCGTTCAATCACCTGACCCCCGCCGACACGTTCGACGCCGAGAAGTCGGCCGAATCGGTGTCCGCGTCGGACTATGCGGCGTTGGTCCTGCCCGGCGGTGTCGCCAACCCCGACAACCTGCGCATGAACGCCGACGCGGTCGCGTTCGCGAAAAGCTTCTTCGATGCGGGTAAACCGGTCGCGGTGATCTGCCATGGGCCGTGGACGCTCATCGAGGCGGACGTGGTGCGCGGACGCACCCTGACGTCGTGGCCCAGCGTGAAGACCGACCTGGTCAATGCCGGAGCGAATTGGGTGGATGACGAGGTTGTCGAATGCTCGCGTGGGCCAAACACTTTGGTCTCCAGCCGCAAGCCCGATGACCTGCCCGCCTTCTGCAACACGTTGGTCAGCGCCTTCGCGAAGTAGCAGAAACCCGATACGCCGACCACAGTAGCCGGGGTAACGTCACCGATATGCTCATCGCCGCGCTGCGCGACATGCAGTGGCGAAGGCGGCGTTTCGTCATCGCGGTGCTGTCCACGGCGATCATTTTCGGAATGACGCTGGTTCTCACGGGTTTGGCCAACGGTTTCCAGACCGAGGCCAGGCGCACCGTCGACTCCCTCGGCGTCGACCAGTTCATCGTCAAGGCCGGCGCATCCGGACCGTTCGTCGGGGCGACGCCGTTCGCGCCGGTGGAGTTGCGTCGTATCGCCGCGGCTCCCGGCGTCGAGGCCGCCGCTCCCCTCGCCTACGCCGGCGGCACCGCGAATTTGGACGGGGATACGCGCAACATCGACATCTTCGGTGCGCCAGAACGCGGACCGGGGATGCCAGCAGTCATCGAAGGGCGCGCCCCCAAGGAACTCGACGAGGTCGCGGTGTCGACGACGTTGGGTCGCGGGGTCGGCGACGAGGTCGAGATCGCTTCGCAGAGGCTGCGTATCGTCGGATTGGTGGAGAACTCGACCGCATTGGCCAACCTGCCCAATGTGTTCCTCACCACGGAGGGCGCCCAGCAGTTGGTGTACGGCGGTGAGCCTCTCGTCGCCTCCATCGGCGTGCGCGGGTCGCTCGAGCAGGTGCCCAACGGTTATCGAGCGGTCGACCGCGTCGGAGCGATCGATGACCTACTGCGCCCGTTGAAGGTGGCCGTCAACTCCATCACCATCGTCGCGATCCTGCTGTGGATCGTCGCGGCGCTGATCGTGGGTTCGGTGGTCTACCTGTCTGCGCTGGAACGGCTGCGAGACTTCGCGGTGTTCAAAGCGATTGGGGTGCCCACCCGTTCGGTGATGGCCGGGCTCGCGTTGCAGGCGGTGATCGTGGCGCTGTTGGCCGCGTTGGTCGGCGCCGGACTGTCGCTGCTGCTCGGACCTCTGTTCCCCATGCAGGTGATCGTGCCCACAGAAGCCTTCGTCGCGCTGCCGGTGGTCGCGGTGGTGATCGGGCTGATCGCCAGCGCGGCGGGGTTACGTCGCGCGGTGTCAGTGGATCCCGCGCTGGCGTTCGGGGGGCCCTGAGCCGATGGGCGATCTGTCGATCCAGAATCTCGTCGTCGAATACACCAGCGGCGGGCACGCCGTGCGCCCGATCGACGGCTTGAATCTCGACGTCGCGGCAGGCTCACTGGTGATCCTGATGGGCCCCAGCGGATGCGGGAAGACAACGCTGTTGTCGTGCCTCGGCGGGATCCTGCAACCCACTTCTGGTGCCATAAAATTCGGCGACGTCGAGGTGACCTCGCTTAGCGCCAACGAACTCGCGAGATACCGCCGCGAGACGGTGGGATTTGTGTTCCAGGCCTTCAATTTGGTCCCCAGCCTCACCGCCGTCGAGAACGTGATGGTGCCGCTGCGCGCAAATGCTATGTCGCGCCGGGCTTCCCGGAAGCGGGCCGAACAGTTGCTGGCGCGGGTGGGGCTGCAGGACCGTCTCGACCACCGCCCAGGTGACCTCAGCGGCGGGCAGCAGCAACGCGTGGCGGTGGCCCGGGCGATCGCACTCGATCCACCGCTGATTCTGGCCGACGAGCCCACGGCGCATCTGGATTTCATCCAGGTCGAAGAGGTGCTGAAGCTGATCCGCGAGCTGGCCTCCGGCACCAGGATGGTGGTGGTCGCGACACATGACAGCCGGATCCTGCCGCTGGCGGATCGGGTGGTCGAGATGGTGCCGAACTTCGCCTCCGCCGATCGCCCGCCGGAGACCGTGGAGCTGGAAGCCGGTGAGGTGTTGTTCGAGCAGGGCACCATGGGCGACCTGATCTACATCGTGGACCGGGGCGAGATCGAGATCATGCGCGAATTGTCCGGTGGTGGTGAGGAATTGCTGACGTTGGCGACCGAGGGCGACTACTTCGGTGAGATCGGACCGCTGTTCCACCTCCCCCGGTCGGCGACGGCCAAGGCGCGCACCGATGCGACCGTCGTGGGGTACACGGTTCAGGCATTTCGGGAGCGGCTGGGTATGGCAGGAGTGCGCGACCTGATGGAGCACCGCCCGCTGAGCGGCGAATTGAGCGAGAGCCCGCTGAGCGGCGAATTGAGCGAGAGCCCGCTGAGCGGCGAATCAGACGAGGGCCCGCTGAGCGGCGAGGACCCGGCTACCCCGGAATGAGGCTCAGCAGCACGTCGGGACCGATGGGCTCGATCGTGTCGAAGCGCCACCGCTGGGCGTGCGCGATGCTCAGCACACCGACGTCGTCCACCGCCGTGATCGGGCCACCGAGAAGGATCGGTGCGACGTAGGCCAGGATCCGGTTGATGACGCCGGCGCGTAAGAACGCCCCGGCCAACGTGGGGCCACCCTCCAGCAGCACGTCGGTCCGGTCGGACAGCGCCTTGACCACTTCATGGGGATCGCGGGTGCGGATCACCATCGTGCGTGAGTCATCGTTGAGAACCCTTGCCTCTTGGGATATCTCACGCTCCCCGACGACAACTCGCAGTGGCTGGCGGTCGGCGAGGGAACCGTCGGGCAGTCGCGCCGTCAGCGTCGGATCGTCGACGAAGACGGTGCCGGTCCCGACTACGATCGCGTCGGCGACGGCACGCCTGCGGTGTACGTCCGCACGGGCGGCTTCGCTGGTGATCCACTGGCTGCTGCCGTCCGCGGCTGCGCTGCGACCGTCCACACTGGTTGCGAATTTCCATGTCACGTGCGGTGATCCGGTGCGCTGTTTGTGCAGCCACTCGCGCAGCGGGCCGCCTGCCACCGCGTCGGCGAGTACGCCCGCGGTCACGGCCACCCCCTCCTCGGCCAGGCGCGCTGCCCCACCCGCAGCGATCGGGTTCGGGTCGGTGACCGCATACGCGACTGCCGAAACACCGGCGGCGACAAGCGCATCGACGCAGGGCGGTGTGCGGCCGTAGTGGTTGCACGGCTCGAGCGCCACGACGGCGGTGCCTCCCGCCGCGCGCTCGCCCGCCCTTCGCAAGGCGACCACCTCTGCGTGCGGCCCGCCAGGGGGTTCGGTCGCACCCACACCGGCCACCTCGCCGTCGCGATCCAGAATGACCGCCCCGACAGGCGGATTGGGGTAGGTCGTACCCTTGACCTTCTCAGCCTGCTGGACCGCCAGCCGCATCGCGGCTTCCAGGCTCATGCCCGCAGATGCTTGGAGGCGGCGGCGGCCTGCCTGCGCAACGACTCCACCGCCGCGGCGGGATCCTCTGCGCTGTAGACCGCCGAACCCGCGACGAAGCAGTCGACCCCCGCCTCGGCCGCCTGCTCGATGGTGTCGGCGTTGATGCCGCCGTCGATCTCCACGACGATCGTCAACTCCCCCGCGTCCACCAGCCGCCGGGCCGTACCGACCTTCGCCAGAACTTCGGGGATGAACTTCTGGCCGCCGAATCCCGGCTCCACCGACATGATCAACAGCGTGTCGAACTCCGGCAGGATCTCCAGGTACGGCTCCAGCGGGGTGCCCGGCTTGACCGAGAGCCCCGCCTTGGCGCCCGCGGCCCGGATGTCTCGGGCGACGCCGACCGGATTGTCGGTGGCCTCGGCGTGGAACGTGACGTTGTAGGCGCCCGCTTCGGCGTACGGCGGTGCCCACCGATCGGGGTTCTCGATCATCAGGTGGCAGTCCATCGGGATGTCGGTCACCTTGAGCAGCGACTCGACGACCGGCTGACCGATGGTCAGGTTCGGAACGAAGTGGTTGTCCATCACGTCCACGTGCAGCCAGTCGGCACCGCGCACGGCCTCGGCTTCGTCGGCGAGCCTGGCGAAGTCGGCGGCCAGGATCGACGGCGCGATCAGGGGTCCTGCCATGGGCCTACCCTACTTTGAGCGCCGCGGCGAACATCGCATCGGTGCCGTGGCGGTGCGGCCACAACTGCACATGGGGCCCGTCGCCGAGATTGTCCGCAGGCGCGAACAGCGGCCGGGTGTCCACCGCCGTCACTGGGTGTCGGCGCAACGCGTCGGAGACGACGCCCACGGTCTCGGCCAGGTGCGGCGAACAGGTGGCGTAGAGCACCACGCCGCCCGGACGCGTCAACCGGATCGCCGACGCCAGAAGTTCCCGTTGCAGTTTCGCCAGCGGTGGCACATCGGCGGGTCTACGGCGCCACCGTGCCTCGGGCCGGCGCCGCAGCGCGCCCAGGCCGGTGCAGGGGGCGTCAACGAGCACCCGATCGAAGCCGGGTTCCACACCCGGGTCACGACCGTCGACGCGCAGCACGTCCACGGGCAAGCCGCGGGTGTTCTGTTCGACGAGATCGGCCCGCGCGGGTGCGGGCTCCACCGCGGTGACGCGGGCACCGTCGGGGGCCAGCGCGGCCAGCATGGCGGTCTTCCCGCCGGGGCCCGAGCACAGGTCCAACCAGCGTCCGCCGTCGGCGCCGTCGATCCCGGCCAGGGTCAGCGCCCGCGCGACGAGTTGGCTACCCTCGTCCTGCACCAGCGCGGCGCCGTCGCGCACCGCTTGCAACCGGCCGGGGTCACCGCCGGTGAGGTACACCGCGTACGGCGAATACCGCCCCACCGTGCCGTCGGCCTGCTCGGCCAGCTCCTGCGCGGTCAACGCGCCGGGGCGGACGGCCAGGTGCACGGCGGGCCGGGCGTCGTCGCTGGCGAGCAACGCGTCGAGCTCACCGGCGTCGGCGCCCAGCGCATCGGCGAAGGACTGCGCGATCCACCGCGGGTGCGCGTGCACGAACGCCGAATGACCGACGGGGTCGGTCACCGCGTCGGGGGCCAGTTCCGCGACCCAGGACTGCTCGTCGCGGGAGGCGATCGTGCGCAGCACTCCGTTGACGAAACCCGCACGGGCCGAATCGAACTCGATACCTGCCTGCTCGACGGTGGTGGACACCGCGGCGTGTTGTTCCACCCGGGTGCGCAGCAGCTGATAGGCGCCTAACCGCAGCAGGTCGAGCAGGACCGGGTCGATCTTGTCGGTGGGGCGGCCCGCGGCGTGACCGATGACCGCGTCCAACAGCCCCCTGGTACGGCACGCGCCGTATGCCAGTTCGGTGGCGAAGGCGGCGTCTCGGCCGCTGATGCCGCGTTCCCGCAATAACGCCGGCAGGGCGAGGTTGGCGTAGGCGTCCTTTTCCGAGACGGCGCGCAACACGTCGAATGCGACGCGACGAGCCGGGTCAAGCGGCTTGCGTCGTTGCGGACGGTTCCTGCGGGGCTTGGTCATTCGGCTCGTGCCGAGTCGTCGAGGCGGGCGCCGCGGGCCCAGTCGGCCGCGTTCATGAGCTTCTTACCCGGTGGCTGGATCAGCCCGAGCAGCACCGGGTCCGAGGCGGTGCCGATGCGCACGCCGTCGCGGCTGACGCGGATCGCGCCGGGCGCCAGGGCTTCTGAGGCCCCGTCGACGGTGACGGGACCGACTTTGACGCGAAGGTCGCCGATCATCGTCCACGCGCCGGGATTCGGTGTGACAGCGCGGATCCGCCGTTCGATGACATGAGCGGGCAGATCCCAGCGCACGCGCGCCTCGTCGACGGTGATCTTGGGGGCGATCGTCACTCCCTCCGATGGCTGCGGTACCGCCGTCAACGTGCCGTCGGCGATCCCGTCGAGCGTGCGCTCGAGCAGCTCGGCACCCGAAATGGACAGTCGCTCAAGGAGATCACCGGCCGTATCCGTCGGCCGGATGGTTTCGGTGACGACGCCGTAGACGGGACCGGAGTCCAGGGCGGGTTCGATGAGGAAGGTCGTCGCGCCGGTCACGGTGTCGCCCGCGGCGATCGCCGCCTGTACCGGTGCGGCCCCGCGCCAGGCGGGCAGCAGCGAGAAGTGCAGGTTCACCCAGCCGTGTTCGGGCACCGCGAGCAGTCGCTCGCTGAGCAGCGCGCCGTAGGCGACCACCGCGCAGCATTGCGGTGCCAGCTCGGTCAGTTCGGCGATGAACTCCTCGGAGTTCGGCTTCGGCGGCCGCAGTAACGGGATGTCGTGTTCGAGCGCCAACCGCGCGACCGGCGACGGTGAAGGCTTGCCGCGCCGCCCCGATGCCGCATCGGGGCGGGTCAGCACCGCGACGACGTCGTGGCGTGGTGATTCGATGAGACGGCGCAGCGACGGCAGGGCAGGTTCCGGGGTGCCGGCGAAGACGATGCGCACCGCGTCAGTCTAGAGACGGCGGCGGTGACGACGTCCGGGTGCTCAGCGCGGGGTCTGGTAGTACTCGCGTTCGGACACTCCGGTCATCGGTGCGACGAACATCCACGGGATCGTGGTGATCAACCGGTTCAGCGTCGCGACCGAGTCGTT
The DNA here is from genome assembly GCF_001500045.1 of Mycobacterium sp. GA-1199. Classification (GTDB taxonomy): domain Bacteria; phylum Actinomycetota; class Actinomycetes; order Mycobacteriales; family Mycobacteriaceae; genus Mycobacterium. Next base: position 500 of record NZ_LQIX01000014.1, on the reverse strand, counting down.
GTAGTACTGGCGCGCGAACGCGAGTTTGTTCTCGCTGTCGGTGAGGTTCTCCTGCAGATTGAGGAAGTTGTTCGACGAGTTCAGCTGCGGGTAGTTCTGGCCCAGCGCCAATAGCGGTGCCAGCGCGGTGTCGAGCTGTTTCTCGGCGGCGCTTCGTTGTGCCACCGACGTACCGGTGGTGGCCGAGGTCAGCGCGGCGCGTGCGTTGGTGACGTGGTCGAGGATGCCTTTCTCGTGTGCGGCGAAGGTCTGCACGGTGTGCACGAGACTGGGGATCAGCGATGCGCGGCGCGTGAGCTCGACGTCGATTCCGCTGAGCGCCTCGGCAACGCGGACGTCGGCCGAACGCAGCTTGTTGTAGCCGACCACGAAGACGATGAACGCCAGCACGGCCAGCACCAGTGCGATCGTCAGTAGCAGCGTCACCATGAGCCGCCTCCTCCCCCTCCGCCGACGTCCGCGTTGCCGAGGCGCTCAGCGGAATCGACGTCGAGCTCACG
>NZ_LQIX01000013.1 GCF_001500045.1 Mycobacterium sp. GA-1199 | reverse complement strand
GTCGATGTGAGCACCACCGTCGACACCGGCCTGTTCTGAGTCCAACCACACAACGCCAGTCCAACCACACAACGCCACTGGCGGGGATCAATCCACGATCCCCGCCAGTCGGCACGTCTACCGTTGACTCACCGGCCCACCCGGACGCGAGGACTTCATGACGCAAGGCAACGGCCCACGACCGGCCAACCAGAGTTCGGCCGGCGAGCCGGCCAAACAAGCCAAGGCCGGCGAGCCGGCCAAACAAACCAGAGTCATCGTCGAACTGATCGACCACACCAGCAGGACCGCCGCTGCCAACGACCGCGCGGATCTGGTCGAGCGGCTGGCCAAGGCCAAGGACCGCATCACCGACCCGCAGATCCGGGTGGTGATCGCCGGTCAGCTCAAACAAGGCAAGAGCCAGTTGTTGAACTCGCTTCTCAACGTTCCCGTCTCGCGGGTCGGTGACGACGAGAGCACGGTGCTGCCGACCGTGGTCACCTACGGCGAGACCGCCGCCGCCAAGCTCATCGTGGCGCGCGGCGAGGGCGAGGAACCCGAGGCCGTAGAGATCCCGATGGCCGACATCAAGAACGACCTGCGTCGGGCGCCGCAGGCCCATGGGCGTGAGGTGATCCGCGTGGAGGTGACCGCGGCCAGCCCGCTGCTCAAGAACGGGCTCGCGTTCGTCGACACTCCGGGCGTCGGCGGGCACGGCCAACCTCACCTCTCCGCGACGCTGGGCCTGCTTCCCGACGCCGATGCGCTGTTGATGTGCAGCGACACCAGCCAGGAGTTCACCGAGCCCGAGATGACGTTCATGCGGCAGGCCTTCGAGATCTGCCCTGTCGCAACGATAATCGCGACCAAGACCGACCTTTATCCGCACTGGCGCCAGATCGTCGATGCCAACAAGGCGCATCTGCAGCGCGCGGGTGTCAACGTGCCGATGATCCCGGCCTCCTCATTGCTGCGCAGCCACGCGATCGCGCTCAACGACAAGGAGCTCAACGAAGAGTCGAACTTCCCGGCCATCGTGAAGTTCCTCAGCGAGCAGGTGCTGGCGCTGCAGAACGGCCGGATCCGCGACCACGTCGTCAACGAGATCTATTCGGCAGCCGAACATTTGACACTGAAGGTCAAGGCCGAGCTGTCCGCACTCAACGACCCCGAGACGCGTGACCGGCTGAAGGAGGACCTCGAACGGCGTAAGCAGGAGGCCCAGGATGCCTTGCAGCAGACCGCGCTGTGGCAGCAAGTGCTCAACGACGGAATCGCCGATCTGACCGCCGATGTCGACCACGATCTGCGGGGGCGGTTCCGCGTCATCGGCCAACACATCGAAAAGGTCATCGACACCTGCGACCCGACACATCACTGGGCCGAAATCGGTACCGAACTCGAGAACGCGGTCGCGACGGCCGTCGGCGACAACTTCGTCTGGGCCTATCAACGCGCCGAGGCGCTGGCCGCCGAGGTCGCGCGCACGTTTGTGGAGGCGGGTCTCGACGCGGTCAGCATGCCCCAGCTCGACCCCAGCCGGATGGGTGCCAGCCTCGGGGAGATGAAATCCCTGGGCAAGCTGGAGGCCAAGCCGGTCCGCGCGGGACGCAAGTTGACCATGGGTATGCAGGGCTCGTACGGCGGCGTCCTGATGTTCGGCATGATGACGTCGTTCGCGGGCCTGGGCATGTTCAACCCGATCTCGTTGGGGGCGGGTCTGCTGATGGGGCGCACGGCGTACCGCGAGAACATGGAGAACCGGATGCTGCGGGTCCGTAACGAGGCCAAGACCAATACGCGCCGATTCCTCGACGACACCCAGTTCGCGGTGGGCAAGGAATCGCGCGACCGGCTCAAGGCGATCCAACGGCAGCTGCGCGACCACTACCGCGGTATCGCCAACCAGACCTCCAGATCGCTCAACGAGTCTTTGCAGGCGACCATCGCCGCCGCGCAGGTGCAGGAGGCCGAACGCAGCGGCCGGATCAAGGAACTCGAGCGCCAACTGAACATCCTCAACCAGGTCACCGAGCACGCCACGAAACTGATGCGGACCGAGACCGCGGCTTAACCCGTCGGGACCACGTAGCGGCCCCGGTGCATAAGCTGGACTCTTGGCCATCGCCGAACCCGGAGAGCAGCCAGGAGCATTGGTGGACAGCGCGAAATGAGCACAAGCGATCAGGTGCGCGCGATCCTGGGCGGAACCATCCAGGCGTACCAGGCCGATCCCGCTTATGGTCATCGCCCCGATGTGCACAACGAGTTGGAGCGCATCGGCGGCCGGCTCAACCAGCCGATCCGGGTCGCCCTGGCCGGCACACTCAAGGCGGGTAAGTCGACGTTGGTGAATGCGCTTGTGGGCGAAGACATTGCGCCGACAGACGCCACCGAGGCCACCCGGATCGTGACGTGGTTCCGGCACGGTCCCACACCGAAGGTGACCGCGAACCACCGCGGCGGCAGGCGTTCCAACGTGCCGATCGGGCGCGATCCCAACGAGGGCGGGCTGACGTTCGACTTCGCCACGCTCGATCCCCAGGACATCGTCGACCTCGACGTGGAATGGCCGGCCGCCGAGCTGATCGACACCACGATCATCGACACCCCGGGCACGTCGTCGCTGTCCCGCGACGTCTCCGAGCGCACACTGCGCCTGCTCGTACCCGAGGACGGGGTGCCAAGGGTCGACGCGGTGGTCTTCCTGTTGCGGACGCTGAACGCCTCCGATATCGCACTGCTCAAGCAGATCGGTGAGTTGGTCGGCGGTTCCGCGGGCGCGTTGGGTGTGATCGGGGTGGCCTCTCGCGCCGACGAGATCGGGGCAGGGCGCATCGATGCGATGCTGTCAGCCAAGGACGTCGCGACGCGGTTCACCGCCGAGATGGAGCGGACCGGAACGTGTCAGGCGGTGGTGCCGGTGTCCGGCCTGTTGGCGTTGACGGCACGGACGTTGCGGCAGAGCGAGTTCGTCGCGCTGGAGAAGTTGGCCGGGGTGGACGCCGCCGAGCTGACCAAGGCGATGCTGTCGGTGGACCGCTTCGTCCGCGACGACAGCCAGTTGCCGGTGGACGCTGCAACGCGGGCGGCACTGCTGGACCGGTTCGGCATGTTCGGGATCCGGATCTCGATCGCGGTGCTGCGCGCCGGGGTCAGCGATTCGGTGGCGCTGGCCGACGAGTTGTTGGAACGCAGCGGGTTAGTGGCGTTGCGGGAGGTGATCGATCAGCAGTTCGCGCAGCGGTCGGATCTGCTCAAGGCCCACACCGCGTTGCTGTCGCTGCGTCAGTTCGTGCAGGCCAACCCGATTTACGCCACGCCCTACATACTGGCCGACATCGACCCGCTGCTCGCCGACACGCACGCGTTCGAGGAGCTGCGACTGTTGAGCCAGTTACGCTCGCGACCAACAACATTGAACGACGACGAGATCGCCTCGCTGCGCCGGATCATCGGTGGTTCGGGCACCGACGCGGCCAGCAGGCTCGGCCTGCAGCCGGACAATCCGTACGACGGGCCGCGCGCGGCGTTCGCGGCCGCTCAGCGCTGGCGCCGGCGCGCCGAGCATCCGTTGAACGACCCGTTCACCACCAGGGCTTGCCGGGCGGCGGTCCGCAGCGCCGAGGCGTTGGTGGCCGCGTACGCCGCTCAGCACCGGGCTTAAGGAGTCGGCGGCGCCGTCACGGTCTCGGTCTCGGTCACCGTTTCGGTGCTGGTTTCGGTGCTGATGCTCGTGGTCGGCGGCGGGGTGGTCGTCGTGGTCGTCGTGGTGGTGGTCGGCTCCGTGGTGGTGGGCGCCGCCGGTGGTGCGGTGATGGTCTCGGTCACCGTCTGGGGCGACTGTGTTGTGGTGACCGGTGCGGTCGTCCGCGTCGTGGTCAACGGCGTCAACGACGTGGGCTCGGTGGTGGAGTCGTTGCCGCTGATCAGGCTGGCCAGCCCCCACACGATGAGGGCGACGAGTAACGCGCCGATAGCGCCGAACGCGACCAGCGCAGCGGGCTTGCGGTACCAGGGAATCGGCTCCTCGGGAGGCAACCCGGGGCCGCCGTCGCCGTAATTGAGGTACGCCGTCGGCTCGTTGTCGGGATGGTTCGGGTCCTCGGGGGGTCCGTATCGCGCCACGGCCACCGATAGTAGGCCCTCAGGGGTACGGATAAAGCGTGCGCGTCACATTCGTCCGGGGTCGGCGCGTCGTGCGGGTCGTGGTCGGATCCTCGTCCTCGTCGGCCTCACTGGTTGGCGTCGTTTCGCTGCTGGTCGTCGTCTCGCTGGTGGACGTCGTCTCGCTGCCCGAGGTCGTCGTCTCCGAGGGCGTGATGTCGTTGATATCGGTTGTCTGCGGTGGACTGGTCGTGGTGATCGTCGCGGTGGTGGCCGTCTGGGTCTCGGTTGCGGTGAACGTCGGCTCGACGTAGTTCAGCGGCGCCTGCGGCGGCTCGCTCGATCGGCCGGTGACGAAGGACACCGCGAGCACCAGGATCCCGATCGCGACCAGGCCGACCAGGCTCGCGCCGACCACTTCCGGCGTGCGGTTGTACCAGGGCTGCGGCGGCGGGTTCCCACCGCGGTCGTCGTCACTGTTGCCGCCGGGCACGGCCACTGATCGTAGGGCCGCGGGCCCGCGCGCGCCTGCTCAGCGAAGCTGCGGCCGCACCTCGCGGGCGACGAACTCCAGGTGATCGAGGTCTGACATATCGAGGACCTGCAGGTATATGCGCTGAACACCGGCCTCCAGGAACGGCCCCAGTTTGTCTGTGATCTCGGCGGGCGTGCCGACCGTCGGAGAGTTACTCCGCAACTCGTCGACCTCGCGGTTGATCGCCGCCGCCCTGCGGGCGATCTCGCCGTCGTCGCGGCCGGCGCACAGCACGAACGCCGCGGAGTACGTCATCGAATCGGGGGATCGCCCGGCATCGGACACGGCCGCGGCGACGCGCTCGAACTGGGTCCTGACCGTGTCGAGCGGCACGAACGGAACGTTGAACTCGGTGGCGTACTTCGTTGCCAGCGCGGGCGTGCGCTTGGCGCCCTGGCCGCCGATGATCACCGGCGGGTGCGGTGACTGCGCGGGTTTGGGCAGGCCGGGAGAGTCGGCGACCGTGTAGTGCCGGCCGGAATAGTCGAACGTCTCGCCCTGCGGCGTCGTCCACAGCCCGGTGATGATCTCCAGCTGTTCGGCGAGCCGGTCGAATCGTTCGCCCAGCGACGGGAACGGGATCGCGTACGCCTGGTGTTCGGCCTCGAACCAGCCCGCTCCGAGGCCGAATTCCACACGGCCCCCGCTCATCTCATCGACCTGGGCGACCGATATCGCCAGTGGGCCCGGAAATCGGAAGGTCGCCGACGTCACCATCGTCCCCAGGCGGATCGTCGACGTCTCGCGCGCGATACCGGCCAGCGTGACCCACGAGTCGGTCGGGCCCGGCAGACCGTTCCCGCTCATCGCGAGGTAGTGATCGGACCGGAAGAAGGCGGAGAAGCCCAGATCTTCCGCGGCCCGCGCGACGGCGAGCTGGTCGGCGTACGACGCGCCCTGCTGCGGTTCGACGAAAACCCGCAAATCCACCGATGAGCTCACGGACGCCAGCTTAGGCACGATCGACGGATCACAGCCCGCGACGGTTTCCGCGAACCGCCTCGACGGTCGCCGGATCGCCGTCGAAGTCCAGGCGCACTTCGTCGCGACCGGAGATGAACAGCAGCAGTTCCTGCGCTTCGCCGACGACGGTCAGCGGTTGACCCTTTCCGGCCGTGGCCAGCACCTTGCCCTGGGGTGTCTTCAGCGTCATCCGCGCGGGCGCCTTGGCCAGCGTCATCTTCGCCATCAGCGGCAGCGAACGTGTCAGGGCGCTGATTGTGCTGTTATCCAGAGGCCTTGGCTCCCAACCGGATTGCGCGCGTCTGACGTCTTCGTGGTGGATGTACATCTCGCCCATGTTGGCCACCGGGTCGAGCAGTTTGAACGGCGAGTACAGCGGCGGGCCGGAGGCGACCTTGTCGAGCAGTTCCTGCCAGTCGGTCTGCGCGGTCTGCCGTTGCACCTTGTCGGTGTATCCGGCCAGTGCGGGGATCATGATCCCCGGGGTGGCGTCGAGCCTGCGCTCGCGTACCACCAGATGCGCGGCGAGGTCCCGGGTGGTCCAGTCCCCACACAAGGTGGGGGCGTCCGGTCCGACCTCGCGCATAGTCTCGACGAGTGCGGCGCGTTCCCGTTGTGCGGCGGTCATCCCTCCACCTTAGGGACGGGTGAGCGTCACACGCCCCAGTCGACCATCTGCCGGCCGGGATGGGCTTCGTGCCACGCCGCGATCGCCGCATCCCAGTCGTCGCCGTCCAACTCCGTGATCGACGCGGGGAAGATCCCGTCCTCCTCCTTGCGCGTGTGCTCCCAGAGGTCCTCGACGGCGTCGCGGATGGCCCGCTGATCGGCCTCGCGCGTCAGGTCCACGGAGGCGAGGAGCTCGGCAAGCTCACGGTGCTCGCGAATGAGGGGCTCGATGTGCTCGGCGAACAACTCCTCGCGTAGGAGCACCTTGAACAGGCCCTCCTCCTCGCCGCGCCAGTGGGTCTCCAGCTCCTGCGCCATCTCGGCCAACAGCCGTCGCGCGGTGTCGAGGTCGCCGCGGTCGATGCGCCGGACGGCCTCACCCCCCAGGTTCAGGACGCGGGCGTGCTCGTCGATGTAGTCCCGGATCAAGGGCATGTCGCGGCACCCGCAGTACTGGCACATCGCTCTTGACGGTACGCGGCGCAGCGGGCGATGTTGCTTCTGGAACACGTATCGGAAACGGGGCATGAGCGTGGCCTCGTTGATGTGCGAAGTACCCGGAGCGAGACTTCGTCCGAAGCCCGTACCGGGCGCGCCTGTAGACGGGACAATACTCCGTAGCCACCGCCCCAACCTGCGAAGAACTGATGTGACGACAGCGCAGCCCCCGTGCGAACAATGCGGGGCCCAGCCACGAGAGCACGCTCGGTTCTGTGACGCCTGCGGCAGCGCACTGTCGAAGCCTGACCACATGACCGAGTACAAACAGGTGACGATCCTGTTCGCCGATGTCGTGCGTTCTATGGACATCGCCGAGAGGCTCGGTGCCGAACGTTTGCGCGAGTTGATGACGGAGCTCGTCGAACGGTCCGGGGCGGTGGTGCAGCGGTATGGCGGCACGATGAACCAGTTCACAGGCGACGGGTTCATGGCGTTGTTCGGGGCGCCCGCTGCCATGGAAGACCACGCGCTGCGCGCTTGCTTGGCCGCGCTCGACGTCCAGGCGCAGGCCCGCATATTGGCCGCCGAGGTGCACCGACGCGACGGGATTGCCCTGCAGGTGAGGGTCGGCCTGAATTCGGGCGAGGTGGTTGTCGGCGAGATCGGCACGGGGCCGATGAGATACACGGTTTCTGGTCAGCACGTCGGGCTGGCCCAGCGGATGGAGTCCGTCGCCGATCCCGGTGGTGTCATGCTCAGCGCCTCAACTGCCAGGCTCGTTCAACATCAAGCGGTTCTGGGTGAGCCGCGGTCTGTGCGCGTCAAAGGTGCCGTCGATCCGGTTCGGGCGCATCCGCTGCTGACGGTCGATTCCGAACACCACCGCGCCGTTACGAACAAATCCCGACTCGTCGGGCGGGATCGCGAGATGGCCGCTGTTCGCGAAGCGTTGAAGGTGGCGCTTCACAGTGGTGGGGGTGTCGTCGCGGTCGTCGGACCTCCGGGCATCGGCAAGAGTCGGTTGGTCCGGGAATCGACAGCCACCGTGAACGCTTTCGGTGCGGAGGCCGTCTATACCTACTGCGAATCACACACCCGCGGAATTTCCTTCCACGTCGTCGCGCGCATGTTGCGCGTGGCGATGGGCGTCAGCGACCTGCAGCCGGAACAGGCGCGAACTCGACTTCGTGACCTGCTCCCTGCTTGCGACGATCGGGACATCTCGCTGCTCGACGACCTGCTCGGAATCCGGGACCTCGATGCAGCGCAGCTAGAGGTCAGTCCCGACGCCCGCCGTCGGCGCCTCCTAGAGATCCTTGAATCGGGTCTGATCGGTCGCGCAAAACCCATGCTCTACGTCGTGGAAGACCTGCACTGGATCGACGTCGTGAGCGAGGAATTGCTCACCGACATGGCCGCTGCACTGCCCCGAACCCGGTCAGCGATGCTGGTGACCTATCGGCCGGAGTACCACGGCCATCTTTCGACGGTTGCAAATATCGAGACTGTGGAGCTTGCCCCACTCGACCGTTCGAAGAGCGCCGAGCTGACAGCCGAACTGCTCGGTGCCGACCCGTCGGTCAAGGTGCTGGCGAGCAAGGTCACCGAACGGGCCGCCGGCGTCCCGTTCTTCGCCGAGGAAATCGTCAGGGACCTCGCCGAGCGCGGCGTGTTGTGCGGCCCCCGGGGCGGGCACCGCTGTGTCACGCCCATTGAGGACATTCACGTACCCGCCACGTTGCAGGCCGCCATCGCTGCGCGTATCGACCGGCTGGACGAGCGGGCAAAGCGGACCCTGCACGCGGCGGCGGTAATCGGTTCGCAGTTCAGTGCGGACCTCGTCGAGAAGCTCACGCCTGATGCCGAGTGGGCGGCGCTAGTCGACGGTGAGTTGATCGTTGCGATGTCCGCGACGTCCCGTGATGAGTACGCCTTTCGCCATCCGCTGATCCAGGATGTCGCTTACAACTCTCAGTTGCGCTCCGACCGGGAGAAGCTGCATCGCCACCTCGCGACGGCCATTGACCCGATCGATGAAAACGCCGCACTGATCGCCACCCAGTGGGAGGCCGCGGGAGATTTCCACGAAGCGTTCCAGTGGCATATGCGTGCCGGCTCGTGGTTCAACTATCGAGATCACCGCGCCGCTCGGACAAGCTGGCAGCGGGCGCGTGGTGCCGCAGACCGGATGCCCGCCGAGGACCCCGAGCGACTCGCCTGCCAGATCGCACCGCGAACGCTGATCTGCGCAACTACGTTTCGGGTGGGCGGGGGCCCGGCTGAAACCGGCTTCGACGAATTGCAGCGACTCACGTCGCTCGCGGGCGACAAGACCTCCCTCGCCATCGGTATGGCGGGTCACCTTACGACCCTGGCCTTCATGTCGCATCATCGCCACGCCTCCGAACTGGCCTCCGAATTCGTCGATCTCGTCGAGTCGATCGGTGATCCGACCATCACGGTCGGGCTTCTTCCCGCTGCCGCACAAGCGAAGTACGAAGCCGGTGAAGCGAGCGAATGTCTCAGATTCACTGAGCGGGCGATCAGCCTCGCCGGTGGCGATGCTGCCATGGGAGACATCATGGTTGCCTCTCCGCTGGCGTGGGCCTACACGCTGCGGGGTACCGCGAAGATGTGCATGTGCAGGGCGGGTTGGCTCGCGGACCTCGACCACGGGCTCGAGATCGCCTTGCGGTTCGACATCACATCGCGCTGCAACGCAGCGCTATACAGGTATGTCCTGGCTTACCAGTACGGGACGGTAACACCCGACGCGAGCGCGATCGCATACACGGCAGAGTGGCTGCGAGAGGCCGATGAGTCTGGGGACCCGACGGCGATCACCCTCGCCAGGCTCATTCGCGGCATTACCCTGATTCACGCGGCACCGGAGCATCGCGAGGCCGGTTCAGACTTGTTGCTGGCCGCGCATGACTATCTGTCACGACTGTCGAATGGGCTCCGGCGAATTGCGGATGTCGAGATTGCCCGTTGCAAGGCGGCGGCGGGCGACGCCGACGGTGCGATCATGATGGCGGAGGCGATCCTCGAGCAGGCGCTCGGGACCGGTGAGATGTTCACCCGAGGCGCGGCAACCACCGTGCTCGTCGAAGCGTTGCTGACGCACGGGCGGAGCGGTGACCTTCAGCGCGCGCGAGCCGCCGTCGACCGGCTGGCGGCAGTACCCACCGAACCGGGGTTCGTATTGCACGAGATCGCGATTCTGCGGTTGCGGGGTCTGCTGGCCAAGGCGGCAGGTGAGGCCGAGAACCACCGAAGCTGGGTGCGCCAATACCGCTCAGCCGCTGAACGTGCGGAGTTCAGCGCCCACATCGCCGCAGCCGAGTCCATGGGGGCAGGTGATAGGTGACCTCCGATTCACAGGCTGCCGTATGACCGATCCGCCGAATCAGGTGTAGGCCATATAGACGCGGTCGATGCGACCCTCGAACGGGAACGGGGCTCGCTCGCGGTAGTCCAGTGAAACCGGTGAGCCGAGGCAGGTTCCGATGTCGAGGCAGTCGTTGGCGGTGAACAACAGCGGAGCGCTCACGGGAACCTGTCCTGTCGCAACGGTTCCCCCTCCGACAACCAGAGTGATGTCCAGTGGTCCGGCGGGTCGCTGTTCGGCGTAGCGGGTTTGAACCGAGATGGTGGTGCGCCCCGGCGGGATTTTCGCACCGGACCGGATCTTGGTGCGCTGCAGGAGGAACAGGTTGTACTCGTAGCACAAGTACCCATCGTCGAGATAGCAGGTCAGCCCTCCGGCGGCGGCTCCGAGCGCGTACAGCACGCCGTTTGCGTCGGCGGGAACTTCGGCATCGATGGTTACGACGTTGTTCTTGTTTCCCAGCGCGGGCGCACAGAACTCCGGCATGCGCACCATGTCTCCGGAGAACTCCCACTCCCGGTACGGCGGAGCGATCCGCAACTCGGGGTGATAGACGGGCACCCACAATCCGCCGCCGATCGGGAGCACCGAATTGCGCGCCGCCTCAATGGCGAACATCTCGCGCATCTGGGTCAGCCTCTCGGGTGCCTCGTGCGCGAGATCGTCGGCCTGAGACCAATCCTCGTCGAGGTGATACAGCTCCCAGGCGTCGGCGTCGGGCGTCCAGGTGGCGATGCCCTCGGGCTGGCCCGGCACCCACGGCAGACGCGGGCCGCGGGCACACGCCAGCCACCCGTCGTGGTAGATCGCACGGCTGCCCATGATCTCGAAGTACTGGGTCTTCTTTCCGCCGGGAGCCTGGCGGTTGGCCAGGTTGTGCGCGAAACTCGCTCCGGCGAGCGGAATCTGCGGTTCACCGTTGACCACGCGCGGTGCCTCAATGCCCACGATGTCGAAGATGGTGGGCACCACGTCGTTGCAGTGAAGGAAGCTGTCTCGCGGCGTGGTGTCCGGGGCGATCTTGGCGGGCCACTTGATGGCCAGCGGATTTCGGGTGCCGCCCAGATGGGAGGCCAGCAGTTTCATCCCCTTGTACGGTGTGCTGCCCGCCCATGCCCACCCGGCGTGGTACTGGTTGTCGACCAGAGGCGACCCGAGCACGTCGAGGCCGCCGAGCTCGTCGAGCGCGTCGATGTGCTGGCGGACTGTTGTCGGAATCCCGTTCTGCGCCAACAGTTCGGCGATCGTGCCGTTCTGGCCTTCACCCGATGAACCGTTGTCGCCCCAGATGTAGAGGAACAGCGTGTTGTCGCCGTAGCCGAGCCGGTCCAACTCGTCGGCGAGACGGCCGACCTGGACGTCGACGTGCTCGGCGTAGCCCGCCGCGACCTCCATGAGGCGCCGCTGGAACGGCTTCTCGTCCTCGGGGATGCTGTCCCAGGACGCCAGGGTGTCGTCGCGCTCGGTGAGCTTGCAGTCCGGTGGAAGCCAGCCCTTCTCCTTGGCCCGCTCGAACACACGCTGTCGGTAGGCGTCCCAGCCGTCGTCGAACCTGCCTGCGTACTTGTCCGCCCATTCCTTCATGATGTGGTGCGGGCCGTGCAGGCAGCCGCTGGCCCAGTACATGAAGAACGGTCTTTCAGCACTGAACGCCTTGTGCCGACGCAACCAGGAGATCGCGTCGTCGGCCAGATCCTCCGACAGGTGATACCCCTCTTCGGGGGTCCGCGGCGGGGCGACGACGGTGGTATTGCGGACCAGATGCGGCTCGTATTGCGAGGCCTCGCCCGCGAGAAACTCGTAGAAGTATTCGAAACCCAGACCGGTGGGCCAGTTCTCGAACGGACCCGCCGCTGTCGTTTCCTCGGCAGGGGTGTTGTGCCACTTGCCGAATGCCGAGGTGGCGTACCCGTACTGTTTGAGCACCTCGGCCACCGTCGCGCTGGACCGCGGGATCTTGCCGGAGTAACCGTCCCAGTCGTTGGCCAGTTCGGCGATCTGGCCGTTGCCGATCTCATGGTGGTTGCGTCCGGTGAGCAGCGACGCGCGGGTTGGTGAGCACATCGCGGTGGTGTGAAACCTGTTGTAAGACACACCTTCCGAACAGACCCGGTCCATGGTTTCGGTGCGGACTTCACCGCCGAAGGTGCTCGGCAACCCCGGTCCAGCGTCGTCGATGAGAACGATCACGATGTTGGGCGCGGCGTCATGCAGACGACGGGGGACCACCCGCTGGGTGTACGCCGACTCCTGCAGCGTGCGCCCTGCGACGCTCGCCGACGGGGTGGGAGGAAATGGTAGTGTCTCACCCCACGGCAGCTTCGGCGCGACCACATCGGTGTCAGCACGTTCGGGCATCGTGGTCCTTTCGCCGGTTCCGACTCATCACCCTAGACACTGCGGGCTGTGGTCACCGCAGGAACGGATTGTGTTCCGGCAGCGGCTTGATCAGCGGGTCGAGCAGCGCAGCGGACTGTTCGATGGTGAGCACGTCGGCCGGGTCGAGCATGATGAACTCGCGCGCGGTCTCGTCGTACTCCCACACGTCCTCACCGACGAGCAGTCCGTCTTGGTAGGGCCAGATCATGTGCTCGGCGGTCTTGACCAGATAGGTGGCCTGAGGATCGGCGGGCACCGCCTCGGCCGCCAGGATGGCGCCGGGGGTTTGTTGGTAGATGACCGAGGTCGACACGATCATGTCGTCGCTGACCGCCAGCTTCTCGTCGTCGACATAGAAAACGCACTGCGCCGTGTCCCGCCATTGCCGGTACAGCGCCTTGACGGCATCCGCGCCCTCGACGGTCACGCTCTTGCCGAGCATGTTGAAGTGGTAGACGGGTTTCTCGACCGTCATGTCCGGAGCGAAGATCTCCTCGTACCGGCCGGCCATCTCCAGGTAGCGGTGCCGGTTGTAGGCGTGCAGCAGGTAGAGATGACGGGGGTTGTCCGTGGTCTCGATCAAGCGCTCCACGGCCCGGTTGGTCTGGGAGATGTCGAATCTGCTCATGGTGGGTTCCTTTCAGGCTGTGGTGAACAGGTTTCGTAGGACGGATTTCTTGAACTTGCCGGTGGCGGTGCAGGGGATCGCTTCCATGAACTCGAACCGGTCGGGCAGTTGCCATTTGGCGAACTCCCGGGCCAGGTGGTCGCGCAGTTCATCGGCCGATGCTCGCCCGCCTTCGCGGAGCACCACGACGGCCAGCGGGCGCTCGCCCCAGCGTTCGTCGGGCACCGCGATCACGGCGGCCTGCGCGACGGCGGCGTGCGACATGAGCTGGTTCTCCAGGTCCACCGAGGAGATCCATTCGCCGCCGGACTTGACGAGGTCTTTCGACCGATCGCAGATCCGGATGCAGCCGTGCGGGTCGATCCGCACCACGTCTCCGGTGCGGAACCAGCCGTCGGGTGTGAAGCCGTCGGCGCCCCGCCCGCCGTGGTAGCTCGACGCCACCCAGGGGCCGCGCACCTCCAATTCGCCCATGGCGGCGTCGTCCCAGGCGATGAGCGCTCCGTTGTCGTCGCGCGCCCGGATCTCGAAGAACGGGGTGGCGACACCCTGCCGGATGCGATGGCTGTACTGCTCGTCACGCTCGCTCTCGAAGAGGCGCCCCGGCAGCCGGCAGACGGCTCCCAGCGGTGCGGTCTCGGTCATTCCCCACGCCTGCACGACGGTCAAGCCGTGGCGGTCGAACCCCTCGAACATCGACCGCGGCACGGCCGCGCCCCCGACGATCAGCCGGTCCAGCTCGGACAGGTCCCACTTGTCCGGTTCGGCGTCGAGTGCCGCGAGCATCCCCATCCACACCGTCGGCACACCCGCCGTCATCGTGACCCGTTCAGCCGCACACAAATCGAGCACGCTTTCGGCATCCAGCCGCGGCCCCGGCAACACCAGGCGGGCGCCGGCCAGCGCCGCGGCATACGGCAGGCCCCACGCGTTGGCGTGGAACATCGGCACGACGGGAAGAACGGTGTCGTGTGCCGATACCGCCAGCTGGTCGGGCAGCGCGGCGACAAGCGAATGCAACGTGAGCGCCCGGTGGGAATACACCACACCCTTGGGCCGTCCGGTGGTGCCGGATGTGTAACACATCGCCGCCGCGCGGGATTCGTCGAGGGCGGGCCACTCGACAGGCTCGGCGTCGGCTATCAGCGATTCGTAGTCCAGCGTTCCCTCCGGTGCTTCTCCGGTGTGCGTGACGACGATGACGTGTGTGAAATCGCGTGCGAAGCGGAAGGATTCGAACACCTCCAACAACGACTCGTCGACGACGATCACGTTGTCTTCGGCGTCGCCGACGATGTAGCCGAGTTCGTCGGGGAACAGCCGCGGGTTGAGTGTGTGGATTACCGCACCCATGGCGGGAACCGCGAAGTACAGTTCGAGGTGTTCGCTCTGGTTCCACAGCAGGGTGGCCACCGGTTCGCCCTCGCGCACACCGAGTGCCGACAGTGCCCCGGCGAGCCGTCGTGCCCGACTCGCGCAGGTGCCGAAGGTGGTTCGGGCGATCGCCCCCGACGGGCGGCGTGACACGACCGGCTGGTCGGCGTGGAACCATTCGGCGCGTTCCACGATGGCGGTCAGCGCGAGCGGGTAGTCGTCCATGCTGTTGCTGCGCAGCATGTGGGCGGTCATGAGGTCGCCTTCCTGCGAGTTGGGGTCTTCCTGCGTTGCGACACAGTTGAATTCGCCGCATCGGCGGCGTCACGCAGCTCGTCCAGGCCAGCGCGCAGAGCGTCGAGGATCGGCCACGGGTCGTCGACGAGTTCGCGGTCGACGACGATGCCGAACTCGAGCGAATCCTGGTAGCTCATCACGGTGATGTTGATGCCGATTCCGTCGAGCACCCCCGAGACCGGGAACTGCGCGCGCTGGCGGGCACCGCCGAGGTACAGCGGGGCCGACGGGCCCGGAACATTCGAGATCATCACGTTCGCAGGCTGATCCAGCCCGCGCAGGCCCGCCAGTCGCGATGTCGCCCTGGCCGCCTGAGCGAACAGCGCCGGGGGGATGAAGTGGTTGGCGTCCTGCAGCAGCGATGCGGGCAGCGCGCGGTGGCGCTCCTTGGCGTCGCTCATGGCCTCGTTGATGCGGCTCAGCCGCACAACCGGATCGGCCTCGTCGGTGGGCAGCGCGGTCAACATCACCGAGACCCGGTTGCCGAAGGTGCCGCGCTGCTCCGGGGTTCGCACCGACATCGGGATGAAGCTGGCGAGCGGCTCGTCGGGCAGCTCGGCCTGGTCGCCGAGCCAGGACCGCAGACCTGCGGTGCAGATGGCCAGGACGACGTCGTTGACGGTGCACTCGAACGTGTTCTTGACGTCCTTGACCTCGCCGAGTGGCAACGAGCCGAAGGCGACGCGGCGGTGCGGTGACACGCGGGCCTGAAACCGGGTGCGCGGCGCGGAGATGTCGCTGCCCCGCAAAGTCGCGCCGCCGGCGCCGCCCCGCAACGCGCGCTTGACCAACCGGCTGCTGCGCGCAATGGCCTTCACGGCTGGGAGGTGCCGAATGGTCGGCACATCGTCGAGGTGCGGCAACGCTGTCGGGCCCGCGCGCAGCACCCGAAACGGCTGGCGCAGCAGGCCGACCAGGCCGCGGCCCAGCATCTCCACCTCCGAGGGGAAGCTCTCGGCGAGGACCTCCGGCGCGGGTTCGCGCTCGCGCCCCGCCGTGTCATCGAGCAGGATGCTCATCACCTCGGCGCCGGACACGCCATCGACCGCGGCGTGGTGCATCTTCGTCAGCACCGCGACACCGCCATCGGCGAGGCCGTGGATCACGTACACCTCCCACAGCGGGCGCGCCCGGTCGAGTTGGCGGCCGATGATGCGAGCCACCTGCTCGGCGAGCTGGCGCGCGTCACCTGGTGACGGGAGCGCGAGTTCACGGACGTGGTACTCGATGTCGAAAGTGCCGTCGTCGACCCAGTACGGGTAGTCCAGAGCGAACGGGACCTGTGCGAGCCGCCAACGGAAGGTGGGCAACAGATGCAAGCGGCTGCCGATGACGTCTCGGACGAGCTCCGCATCCAGCGGCAGGCCGGCCGCGGTGTGCGACTCGTAGACACCGAGGACGCTGACGTGGCCCTGCACGCGATCGTTTTCCATCGCCAGGAACTGGGCGTCGAGGCTGGTCAGTTGTCGCATACGACGATGGTCGTCCGGGCGGGCCCCGACTTTCTTGTCTGCGCGCGCCAACGTTGTGCCCGGCCGTTGTGGAATTTGCGTATCACCGGTTGATCGGCGGCGATACCGTGCTCTGCATGGAGCCGGTGTGGGCGGGCGCGCAGGGTGAGGACCGACGTCGGGTGTGGTCGTCGGTGCTGTGTCCGTCGGCCACCGAACTCGCGGCGCGGGCCAATGAGATCTCCGCTGCGGTCAACGATTTCACCAGCGAGCGGCTCCCCGAACTGCTCGCCAGCGCCGAGGCACTCGAAGTGAACCGGGCGAGCACCGAGGCCAGTATCCGAGATTTCGCCGAGGTACTGCTGGCCGGTGCCGATCCCGCCGAGGCGGCGCGGCTGGCATCGCCGACGCTCGCCTACGCCCAGGACGGTGCGCAACACGCCATCCCGTTGGCCACCCTGATGCGCAGCTACCGGCTCGCACACGCCGCGACCGCCCAGCACTTCACCTCGATCCTGGGAACCCACGCGCGCGACACCGAGGAGTTGCTCCTGGCAACGGAATTGAGTTCGGAGTGGATGTTCGCCTACGTGGACGCCGCGCTGTGTCTGGTGGAAGAGGTCTACACGGCGGAGCGGGACCGATGGCTGCGCAGTGCCGCCGCGAGCCAGGCCGAGACCATCGGCACCATCCTGGCCGGCGCGCCGATCGACACAGAAGTGGCGAGCCGGCGGTTGCGCCACGACGTCCGCCGAGTGCACGTCGCGGCGATCGCTTGGCTGGACTCGCATGAGGAGGGCCGCAACACCCAAGCACTGCTGGAGTCAGCCATCCGCGACATCGCCGCGGCGATCGGTGACCAGAAGCCACTGGTGCATCCGCTCGGTATCCTCTCGGCAGCGGCGTGGATCGGCTCGCACAGCGAGGTCCCGTCGAAAGTGCTGGACGAGTTGCGCTTTCGCACCGCCACGGCGCCAGGGGTTCGGATCGCGGTCGGGGAGACCGCGCGCGGCATCGCGGGTTTCCGGAGCAGTCACGTCGAGGCGCTTGAAGCCCAACGGGTCGCCCGGCTAACCGGGCGCCCCGCGGGCAGTGTCACGCGTTACCACACCGTCTCGCTGCGTGCGCTTGCCACCGTCGACGCCGACCAGGCAGCGGCGTTCGTGCGACGCGAACTCGGCAAGCTGGGGGCGACGGATGAGGCGACCCGCCGGCTGGCCGCGACGCTGCGGACTTACCTCGAGGAGAACGGCAGCCGCGGACGGACCGCCAAACGGCTGCACGTGCACGAGAACACCGTCGCCTACCGGATCCGTCAGGCCGAAGAACTACTGGGGCGTCCGGTGGACAAGCGCACCCTCGAGTTGCGCGCCGCACTGGCCCTCGTCGAACTGGTCACCTAGTCAGCATCGCCTCGCGCACCCGCCCGACGCCGGCCAGCCGAGCGACCTCGCCTATCAAAACCGGTGCGAGAGCGCCGAATCCGACCAGCAGTCGCACGCCGGCCGACGCGACCGTCGTCTCCGGTCTATCCCGCTCCACCGCCTGGGCCACCGCTCGCGCGACGTCCTGCGGTGTGCTTGTGCCGAATCCGCGCGGAAGGGTGACACCGGTGTCAGCCAACATTCCGGCGTCCCGGATCGGTCCGGGGAAGACGGTCGAAACCCCGACGCCCGTTCCGTGCAGTTCCTGCCGCAGGGCCAGGCCGAGGCCCCGCAGGCCCCACTTCGTCGCCGTGTAGACCGAGCCGTTGCCCGGGGTCGCGATGAGGCCCGCTCCCGAGGAGATGAACACGATGTGCCCGCGCCCGCGTCGCTTCATCGGGCCCACCGCCGCTCGTGCGAGGGCCGCCGGAGCGAGAAGGTTGACGCGGATGGCATCGGCGATCTCGGCGTCGCTCAGCATCGCCAGGTCTTCCGGGATGCCGACGCCTGCGTTGGCGACGAGCACGTCGACCGGGCCCGCGCGGTCCATCAGGTTGCGCACCTGATCGAGGTCGGCGAGGTCGGCGGTGAGCCCTCGGGCGGCCGGTCCCAGCTCGCCGGCCAACCGCTTGAGCTCCAGCTCGCGTCGGCCCGTGACCGTCAGCGAACAGCCGCGCGCGGCCAGTTCTTGTGCGATCGCGTGGCCGATTCCTCCCGTCGCCCCGGTGACCAGGGCGTGTAGACCCGCCAGCTGCGTCATTTCGTCATCTCGGCGGTCCGGGCGGCGACCCACCGCGCCAGCGGCGGAGCGCAGCGCGAGAGCGCATACATGACGTGCGCCTCGGCGGCGATCGGCGCCACGGCGCGGTCTCGGTCGACTGCGCGCAGGGTCTTGTGCGCGACGCGCTCGGGTGAGTACCCGCGCTTGCGGTAGGTCGACGCGAGCCGTGCGCGCCGCTCGTCGAGGTCGCCGTCGCCGCGGATCGGGCTGTTCTGCGTGATGGCGGTGTCGATGATGCCCGGGCACACCGCCGTGACACCGATGCGGTGTGGCCTGAGTTCCATCCGTAACGCTTCCGATAATCCCAGGACAGCGAATTTCGTTGCGCTGTAGGCACTCAGCTGTGGATTGGCCAGCAGGCCGGCGGCCGAGGAGAGGTTGACGACGTGGCCGCCGCGGCCGGACTCGATCATGGTGGGCAGGAAGGCGTCGCAACCGTGCACGACCCCCATCAGGTTGACGCCGACCAGCCACTGCCAGTCCTTGGCGCTGGTGTCGAGGAACCCGCCGACCAGTCCTACGCCGGCGTTGTTGACCACCATGTCCACCCCGTCGAAGCGGTCGAACGTCGCGTCGGCGAACGCGGACATCTCTGCGGCGTCGGACACATCGACACGGCGGGTCAGCACCTGTGTTCCCAGGCTTCGGGCCGCATCGGCGGTGTGGGCCAGACCGGCGTCGTCGATGTCGCACAGCGCGAGGCGGGCGCCGCGTTTGGCGCACAGCCGCGCCAGCTCGCGGCCGATGCCGCTCCCGGCGCCGGTGATCACCGCCACCCGGTCGGTGAGGTCTGCGGTTCTGAGTCGGGAGGTCGATAGAGGCATGGCGACCACGTTATGGCCGTGGCGTCGTGGATCGCTCGTGCGAAGCCGCCAACTGGTCCCTTGCCCGTTGTGGGGCAACGACAATGGCACGCATCCCGGCGCCTCTCACGTCAGGTACCGAATGAGATGAGCGCCGATGAGGGCCATGGCTTCGCGAGCAGTATCCGTTTGCGATCTCGTGAAGCCGTGGTCGATGCCGGGGAAGCGGCGGTGCGTGGTGACCACACCTCGGCGAGCGAATTCTCTTGCCAGCGCGTCACCTTCGGGGCCGAGCGTGTCGAGTTCGCCGGTCATGACCAGGCTGGGCGGCATGGCTTCGGCGAGGGCGGTGTCGAACACCGGGGAGGCCAGTGGTTCGCGCCGGACGCTCGGGTCGACGACGTAAGCCTCGATGGCCAGGCGTTGAATCGTCGGGGAGATCCGCGGCCGCTTTTTGGCCGATGTTCGATCGAAGCGCGAGAGGTCCGTGACCGGAAACGTCAGAAGTGCTGCCCGCCAATCCAGCTCATCGTCTACGCGTGATTGCTGGCACACGTTAACCGCTAGCTTGGCGCCTGCGCTGGCACCCGAGAGCGACATGCGTGAGGTGTTCCAGCCGTAGTGGGAGCCCTCATGGCGCAACCACCGTGCGATGTCATAGCACTGTTGCTCTGCCACCGGGTACTGAACCTGGGGGGCGGTGGCGTAGTCGGGCAGTACCACCACGGCGCCGACCTCGGCCGCGATGTACTCGGCGAGGTACTCCTCTTGCCGCGGGTTACGCACGATGAACGCGCCGCCGTGCAGGTGCAGGGTGACGGGCGGACCACCGCTCGCATCGGCCAACGGCGCCGCAGGATGTGGCTGGTAGATCAGGCAGCCGACGCGGCCGTGACGGGTGGGCACGTTGATGCGGCCGGGCCCGGCGATGTGGCGCGAGGTGAACCGGAAACTGCGCGGGGTAGGAACGAGCGGAAGCAGGCGCTGGGCCGAATGCGCGGCCAGCCAGGTACCGGCGCGGCGCCTCGGCCGTGCGGGCATCGCTCAGGCGGCCGGGTTCGTGAGGTGCTTCCGTGCCGCGCCGAGAGCGTGGCCTGCGGTGATCGCCGCCGGGATCAGCACCGGCGAGAGTGTGAGCAGGCAGATCAGGACGGCCGAGATGTACAACGACATGGGTGACTCGCTTCCTCCGCGCAGCAGGTCGGCCGTGCGGTCCGGACAAGAGTCGGCCACCGCACGTCGCGTTCGCTTGTGCCGGCGTGACGAAAGCTCGCAGCGGATATGTCGCGGCCGCACATACCCGGGCCCCGGATCGAACCGGGGAACAAACCCTGCGAACCGGCCGTTGAGCCTATCGACACTTGAGTGAATCAGACTCAAGTCTGGGTTGACAGGTTATAGTTCGTCGGCGCAGTCTTGAGTGCGGTGCACTCAGACCCCAACAAGCAGGACTATCCAGGAGGAACCAACATGGCTCGTGCGGTCGGAATCGACCTCGGGACCACCAACTCCGTCGTCGCGGTACTGGAGGGTGGCGATCCCGTTGTCGTCGCGAACTCCGAGGGCTCCCGCACCACGCCGTCCGTCGTCGCCTTCGCGCGTAACGGAGAGGTGCTGGTCGGTCAGCCCGCCAAGAACCAGGCGGTGACCAACGTCGACCGGACCATCCGTTCGGTCAAACGGCACATGGGCACCGACTGGTCCGTGGAGATCGACGACAAGAAGTACACGGCGCAGGAAATCAGCGCCCGAACGCTACAGAAGCTGAAGCGCGACGCGGAGAGCTACCTCGGTGAGGACATCACCGACGCCGTCATCACCGTGCCCGCCTACTTCAACGACGCCCAGCGGCAGGCCACCAAGGAAGCCGGGCAGATCGCCGGACTCAACGTGCTACGCATCGTCAACGAGCCCACCGCGGCGGCGCTGGCGTACGGCCTGGACAAGGGCGAGAAGGAACAGACGATTTTGGTCTTCGACCTCGGCGGCGGCACGTTCGACGTCTCGTTGCTCGAGATCGGTGAGGGCGTCGTCGAGGTGCGCGCCACCAGCGGCGACAACCACCTGGGCGGCGACGACTGGGACGACCGGATCGTGGAGTGGCTGGTCGACAAGTTCAAGGGCACCTCCGGCATCGACCTGACCAAGGACAAGATGGCGATGCAGCGGCTGCGTGAGGCCGCCGAGAAGGCCAAGATCGAGCTGAGCTCGAGCCAGAGCACCTCGATCAACCTGCCCTACATCACCGTCGACGCGGACAAGAACCCGCTGTTCCTCGACGAACAGCTGACCCGCGCCGAGTTCCAGCGCATCACCCAGGATCTGCTCGACCGCACCCGCCAGCCGTTCCAGCAGGTGGTCAAGGACGCCGGCATCTCGGTGTCCGACATCGACCACGTGGTGCTGGTCGGCGGCTCGACCCGCATGCCCGCGGTGTCGGATCTTGTCAAGGAGATGACCGGCGGCAAGGAGCCCAACAAGGGTGTCAACCCCGACGAGGTCGTCGCGGTCGGCGCCGCCCTGCAGGCCGGTGTGCTCAAGGGTGAGGTGAAGGACGTTCTGCTGCTTGACGTCACGCCGCTGTCCCTCGGTATCGAGACCAAGGGTGGCGTGATGACCAAGCTGATCGAGCGCAACACCACCATCCCGACCAAGCGGAGCGAGACCTTCACCACCGCCGACGACAACCAGCCGTCGGTGCAGATTCAGGTCTATCAGGGTGAGCGTGAGATCGCCGCCCACAACAAGCTGCTCGGCAGCTTCGAGCTGACCGGTATCCCGCCGGCTCCGCGCGGTGTGCCCCAGATCGAGGTCACCTTCGACATCGACGCCAACGGCATCGTGCACGTGACCGCGAAGGACAAGGGCACCGGCAAGGAGAACACGATCCGCATCCAGGAAGGCTCCGGCCTGTCCAAGGACGAGATCGACCGGATGATCAAGGACGCCGAGGCGCACGCCGAGGAGGACCGCAAGCGTCGCGAGGAGGCCGACGTCCGCAACCAGGCGGAGTCGCTGGTCTACCAGACCGAGAAGTTCGTCTCCGAACAGCGGAGCGCTGAGGGAGGTTCCAAGGTCCCCGAGGACACGCTGGCCAAGGTGGACGCCGCGATCGCCGATGCCAAGAAGGCGCTGGAAGGCACCGACATCGGCGAGATCAAATCCGCCATGGAGAAGCTCGGCGTCGAGTCGCAGGCCCTCGGCCAGGCCATCTACGAGGCCACCCAGGCCGAGCAGGCGGCCAGCGGCGGCGCGGACGCCGGTGCGGCGGACGACAACGTCGTGGATGCCGAGGTCGTCGACGATGATTCTGACAAGGAGAACAAGTGACAGGAAACGATCCGCACGAGCCGGTGACGGTCACCGACAAACGGCGCATCGATCCGGTCACCGGTGAAGTGAGAGAAGCAGGTTCGGGTCCGGCGCCGGATTCGGCGCCGGACGAGGCCACTGCGACGGCGGCAGGGGAGGAGGCCGACAAGGCCTCCGAACTGCTCGCCGATCTGCAGCGGGTGCAGGCCGATTTCACGAACTACCGCAAGCGGGCGTTGCGCGATCAGCAGGTGGCGGCGGACCGGGCGAAGGCTTCGGTCATCTCGGAGTTGTTGCCGATCCTCGATGATCTCGACCGCGCGCGAAGTCACGGTGACCTCGAGAGCGGCCCGTTCAAGGCGATGGCCGACAAGTTGGTCAACACCCTTGAGGGGCTGGGTCTTTCGGGATTCGGTGCCGAGGGCGACGACTTCGACCCCGAACTTCACGAGGCCGTGCAGCACGAGGGTGAGGGCACTCACCCCGTCATCGGCACCGTGATGCGACGCGGCTACAAGGTGGGCGACCAAGTCGTGCGCCACGCCCTGGTCGGGGTGGTGGACACGGTTCCCGAGGACGGCGGCGACACCGCCTCGGGTGACGGTGCGCCGGAAGCCGAAGCCGAGTGATGAGGAGGTGGCGCGGGAATCGCCGAGAGGGCCGAATCCTGCGCCACCTTCGACTCGTCGGCGACGATGAATCCGGCGCGAATCGTCGGCAACCAGCAAAATCTGAAGTGAGACTGCGATAAACCTACAGAAGCGGAAGGAGGTGACGCGGTATGGCCCAGCGCGAATGGGTCGAGAAGGACTTCTACAAGGAGCTCGGCGTCTCCTCTGACGCCAGCGATCAGGACATCAAACGGGCGGCCCGAAAGCTGCTCGCGGAGAACCATCCCGACCGCAACCCGGGGAACTCGGCCGCCGAGGAGCGGTACAAGGCCGTCTCGGAGGCCAAGGAGGTGCTCACCGATCCGGCCAAGCGCAAGGAGTACGACGAGACCCGGCGGCTGTTCGCCAACGGCGGGTTCGGCCGCGGCCGGTTCGGCGGCGGCGGGGGCTTCGGTGGATTCGGTGGCGGCGACGGCGTCGAGTTCAACCTGAACGACCTGTTCGATGCGGCCGGGCAGACCGGCGGTGCGAACATCGGCGACCTGTTCGGTGGGCTCTTCGGCCGCGGTGCACAACAGGCGCGACCCAGCAGGCCGCGCCGCGGCAACGACCTCGAGACCGAGGCCGAGCTGTCGTTCTTGGAAGCCACCAAGGGGGTGGCGATGCCGTTGCGGCTCACCAGTCCCGCGCCGTGCACGAACTGTCATGGCAGTGGCGCCCGGCCCGGAACGAGCCCGAAGGTCTGCCCCAACTGCAACGGGTCCGGTGTGATCAACCGCAACCAGGGCGCGTTCGGATTCTCCGAGCCGTGCACCGAATGCCGCGGCAGCGGGTCGATCATCGAGCACCCCTGTCAGGAGTGCAAGGGCACCGGCGTGACCACCCGTACCCGCACGATCAACGTGCGGATCCCGCCGGGCGTGGAGGACGGTCAACGGATCCGGCTGGCCGGCCAGGGCGAAGCGGGTCTGCGCGGCGCACCGTCGGGCGACCTGTACGTCACCGTTCACGTGCGGCCCGACAAGGTGTTCGGCCGCGACGGTGACGATCTGACCGTCACCGTACCCGTCAGTTTCCACGAATTGGCATTGGGCACAACGCTTTCGGTGCCCACGCTCGAAGGCAAGGTCGGTGTGCGGGTACCCAAGGGCACCTCGGACGGACGAATCCTGCGCGTGCGCGGTCGCGGTGTGCCGAAACGCTCTGGCGGACACGGTGATCTGCTGGTGACGGTGAAGGTGGCGGTGCCGCCGAACCTGGAGGGCGAGGCGGCCGAGGCGTTGGAGGCCTATGCGAAGGCGGAGCGGGCCACTGGCTTCGATCCGCGGGCCGGATGGGCAGGTGCGTAATGGCGGCGAAACGGTCCAATGACGAGGCCCGCACCTTCCTGATCTCCGTCGCCGCGGAGCTCGCCGGCATGCACGCCCAGACGCTGCGCACGTATGACCGGCTCGGGCTCGTGCGTCCGCAGCGCACCTCGGGCGGCGGCAGGCGCTACTCGCAGCACGACGTCGAGTTGCTCCGCGAGGTGCAACGGCTGAGCCAGGACGAGGGCGTCAACCTCGCAGGCATCAAGCGCATCATCGAACTGACCAACCAGGTCGAGGCGCTTCAGTCGCGGGTCCGGGAGCTGACCGAGGAAGTCGAGGCGCTGCGGGGGTCTCCGCGCCGCGACCTCGCCGTGATGCCGAAGAGCACCGCGGTCGTGGTCTGGCAGCCCGGGGCGGGCCGGCGGCGACGTCAGGCGGAGTAGAGCTTTCGTCAACGAATCGTGATCGAGAACCGAGCGGTCTCCGGCTTGCCGGGGGCCGCTTTTCGATATCCGCCTCTGCGCAGTGCGTCGGTCGGAGCCGCCATCGGTTCGATGCCGATCAAGTCGTCATTCGGGGGTGCGAAGAGTTGCGCTGCGGGATAACCGCTTTCGAATGTCACGTCGATGCGGCGGCCACCTCCGGCGAGGGTGAACACCGCGCCTTCGGGCACCTGGTCGAAACCGTCGTCGTATGCGGTGACCATCAGGGTCTGCTCACCGCCCGGCCAGGGCTCGTCAGTGCCGGTGGGTATGCCCTTGTCGTCGACCAGCAGATGGCGCATCGTCGGGGTGCTCAGCACCCACTCCTCCCGCGGCACACCGGGGATCTTCACGTACGGGTGATAACCGAAGCACAGCGGTACGGACACCGACGAGGTGGGCGTCACCGTGGTCTCGATGGTGAGGCTGCGCTTGTCGAGCACCACGTGCTGGGTGAGCACGTGCGGGAAGGGAAACGCCGCGAGCAGTTGCGCGTCGGAGCCGTAGTCGAGCACGGCGGTCAGGCTGTTGCCGGTACGGTCGCTGACCTCCCAGCCCGGGTAGGCGGCGAGCACGCCGTGAATCGGCGCACCGTGCTCATCGGTCCGCACACCACCTGTGCCCGGATCCAGGGTGACGACGGACCCGTCCACCTCATAGGTGTTGGCGCTCAACCGGTTCGCCCACGGATACAGGATCGGGATCCCCATGGTCTTGCCGTTGTTCACATAAGCGGTCAGACCGCGGCGCTGACCGAGGAACTCGTCACCGGACTCCGCCAACGACGTGCCCACCATGCCTGCGGCGGGGACGAAGGTCGCCGTCAGGTCCGACGACAGATCTCGCAACGTGACGGCATCGAAGTCAACCACAAGACGATCGTCGCACGCTGCGCACGCGGAGTCGGGCCCTTGCCGGTTTGTGAATCTGGCGACGCTCGGAGCGCCGAAACCGTCGCCAGATGCACAATTCAGCGATATGGGCGCGGGTCAGTCGTAGACGATAACTGCTCGGCCGACGAAATCTCCGCGGCCGAGCGCGTCGATGTGGTCATTGACGTCTTCGAAGCGGACCTGCGTGACGCTGTCCTTGATCTTGCCCGTCTCGGCGAGCGCGACAACCTCGGTGAGGTCGGTGTAGTTGCCCCAGAACGAGCCGAAGAACGTGTACTCCCTGCCGACCAACGGAAACAGCGGGATGTCGACGCGGGTGCCCACCAGTCCCACCGATGCGACCGCCCCCTCGGTGGCCAGCAGCGCGAAGGACAATCGGATGCTCTCCTCGGCACCGACACACTCGATCACCGCGTCGAACTCGCGCCTGCCGGTGGCCTGCTCGAGCGCATCGCGCACCTGATCGTCGGTCCTACCCCTGGTGTTGACCGTGTGGTCGGCGCCATTTTCGGTTGCCAGCGCCAGCTTTTCGTCACTGCGGGCGAAGGCGACCACCGTCGCACCCGCCCCGAGCAGCTTGGCGTACTGGACGGCGTAGGCGCCGAGGCCGCCGACACCCATCACCGCCACCGTCGTTCCGGGCCCGAGTACGCCCGCCGCGCGCAGCTTCTTCAGCCCGCGGTACGGCGTCAGACCCGCATCGGTCAGCGGCGCCAGCGACACCGGTGACAGGTCGGCCCCGACGGGTATCACCTGTTGGTACGCCACCGGAACGTACTCCGCGTACCCGCCATGCGGACCGAATCCGACCCAGTGGCCCTGGTTGCAGATCTGTTCGTTGCCGCGGTGGCACTGGCGGCACGACCCGTCTCCGAGTGGGCCGAAAACAACCGCGCGAGTCCCCTCCGACAGGGCAGCAGACGCCGGCACGTCGGCACCGATCCGGTCGACGGTGCCCGCAACCTCGTGACCCGGCGTCACCGGAAGCGGCATCGGCAGGCTGAAGTAGCCGTCGATGAGCTGAAAGTCGGTGCGGCACATGCCTGCTCCGCCGACTTTGATCAGCACCTGGTTCGGCTCGATGTCGGGTATGGGGATCTCCTCCAGCCGCAGCGGCTGCTTGTACCCGTGCATGCGTGCGGCTCGCATCGTCGCCATCTGATCTCCCGGCCCTTGATCTTGATCGGAGTGTACGGGTGCGGTGGCCGCCGCGCGACGTTTCAGGAGGCCAGGGGATCGTGCTGAATGCGTTCGGCGGGCGCCCCTTTGGCGATCAGGGCGGCCTTGGTCGCCGTCACCATGGCGGGGCTGCCACAGATCAGGATCTGCCGGTCACCCCAGTTGCCGTAGCGGGTGACCACGTCGGCCAGTATGCCGGTCTGTCGCACGTGCAGGCCGCGGGGCGGCTGCACATCCGGGTAGTCAGCGGCCCACGACGGGTCGACGTTGAACTCCGAGACCGGTGTGACCGAGAGCCACGGGTTCTGGGAGGCGATCTCCCACAGCGTGCGCAGGTCGTAGAGGTCGCACGGATACCGTCCGCCGAAGAACAGGTGCACCCGCGGATTGACCCCCCAGCGAGTGAGGTCCATGATCAGCGCCCGCAGCGGCGCCAGCCCGGTGCTGCCGGCCACCATCAACACGTCGCCGCCGTCGCGGTCCACGTGCAGCGCACCGTGTGGGTTGGACAGCCGCCACCGGTCGCCGGGTGTCGTCTCGGCGACGATCGCGGTGCTCACCATCCCCCCGGGCACTGAGCGGATGTGGAATTCGATGCCGCCGCTGGGTTCGGTCGGGATCGACGGGCTCAAGTACCGCCACCGGCGCGGCCACTGCGGAACCTGGACCGTCACGTACTGGCCCGGGTGGTAGAACAACGGCTGATCCAATTGCAGCCGCACGACGGATACGTCGCGGGTGACGCGCATGTGCTCGATGACCGTGCCGTCGCAATACGGCGGGCCCTCCTCGGCGTCGGCGGCCCCGCGCATCACCCCGATCATCAACGCGACCGCGTCGTGCGTGGTCTCGGCCAGTTGGTCGTTCCAACTCGCGGCGAGGTGATTGCGGAAGCCGGCATACAGCGCGGTCTGCATGCTGTCGTAATGCCGTTGTGTGACACCGTATTTGCGGTGGTCGCGGCCCAGCTGGGCGAGGAATGCCACCGGCTCCTGCGCCCGCTGGGCGACGAGTTGGCCGAGAACCCAGCTGACGGCCTGCCCGAACCGCCGGCGCTGCTCGTCCATGTCCGGCGGGAACAGGTCGCGCACCGACATGTCGATCGCGAACCAGTGGGTGTAGAAGCTGCGGATCAGATCGTCGTCGCCAAGAGCGGGGTCGACCGCGTCGCGCAGCATGCGCAGCGCGTCACGGTCGTCGAGTCCCACGCGGCCCGAGTGTATGTCAGGCGCGCCGCACCCTTCTTTGGCGAAGTGCCGCCGCCACGATCAGCGCCACGCCCAAGGCGCTCCAGCAGGACAGCACGATGACCGGCACCGTGCCGCCCGCCCCGTCGAAGAACGCCGCCGAACGCAGCAGGGTGGCGTTGGCGCCCTGCGGCAGGAACTGCCCGAACTGCCCCCAGCCGCTCGGCAACAGTTCCGGGGCGCTGTTCAGGCCGGACAGCGGATTGCCGACGAGAAGCGCCAAGACCGCGCCCAGCGCCAGGCCGGCGCGGCCGAACAGCGATCCCAAGCCCAGCAGGGTCAGCCCCGTCGCCAGGATGCCCAGCGTAAGCGCACCGGTGACTCCCCAGAAGTTCGCGTCGATCGACCCCAACGCCCAGCGCAACAGCGCGGCGATGGTCAGGCCGGCGACACCGGCGAAGACAACAGCGGTGGCGAACCGGGTCCACACTTCGCGCTTGAGCGCGAACATCAGCGCGATCGCGGGCAGGAGCCCGGCGAGGGTGATGGGCAGCGCCGATGCGGCCAGTCCGGCTCCGCGTGGGTCGTCGTCGGTCGGTGGCGCCAGGTCCTCGACGCGTAACTGGGCGCCGGTCTTCTGCGCGATTCCGTTGCCGATCTGGGTCAACATTTGGGCGATCATCGGGCTGCCACCGGTCGCGACCATCAGTGTGGGGCCCTCGGGGCCGAGTGCGATGCCGCCGTAGACGTCGCGGGCGCGGATCGCTTCGCGCAGCGCGCCGGCGCTCGGGTAATAGGTGAACGAGAACGCGCCCGGGGCCTGCTGCTCCATCGTGGCGGCGACTTGCCCGCTTGCCGCCCGTGGGCCCGCCGCGCCGATCGGCACGTGGTGCGGAGCGGTGCGGGCCGCGGGCAGTGCGAAGGCCAGCGCGACGATCGCGATGACGACGGTGAGCACCACGACGACGCCCGTCGCGCGTACTGCGGCAGGGGGTTCGTGGGCCGGTGATGTGTGGTGGTTGGACCGCGCGGGGGTTTCGATGGTCATGTCGGCCGCCTTTTCATTCGTCGTTGAATTAATGGGTAGCGGCAGCGTAACTCTCCAGGCAACACTTTTCAACAAGCATTGAAATGCTAGCCTCGGACCATGGCGTCACCAGCGAAAACGGGCCGCCGCCGAGGCCGCCGCCTGGGTGAGCCGGTGTCGCGCGACGCGGTGCTCGCCGCGGCGCGCAAGCGGTTCGCCGCCGAGGGATACGAGAAGACGACGCTGCGCGCCATCGCTCGCGACGCCCACGTCGACCCCTCGATGGTGCTCTATCTGTTCGGGTCCAAGGCCGAGCTGTTCCGGGCGTCGCTCAACGTGGTCGTCGACCCTCGGGCACTGGTCTCGGCGCTCGCCGGTGGCCCCGACGACGACCCCGACATCGGCACCCGCATGGTGCGGGCGTACCTGCGGATCTGGCAGTCACCCGAATCGGGTCCGACGATGGTTGCGATGTTGCAGTCGGCGACCTCGAACTCCGATGCTCACGAGGCGTTTCGCGGGTTCATGCAGGACTACGTGCTGAGCGCGGTGTCCGCTGAGCTCGGGGGCACAGAGCAGGCCCGGCTGCGCGCGCTGCTGGCCGCGAGCCAACTCGTGGGCACGGCGATACTGCGCTTCGTCATGAAGATCCCACCGTTGGCCACGCTGCCCGATGACGACCTGGTTCGGCTCCTGGCGCCGACGGTGACGCGGTACCTGACCGCCGACGCCGCCGAGCTCGGCTTGCCAGCGTTCGACGAGTCATAGCCCGTGAATGCCCTTGTACAGCACCATAAGACCGATGACGACGAGGATGCCGGCCATGAGGACGGCGTGCTGGCTGTCCATCCAGTCCTTGAGCCGGCTCAGCGGTCGGTCGAGGCGATCACCCGATACCGCATAGGCCAGGATCGGCAGCGCGACCGTCGATCCTGCCGCGATCACGAACCAGGCGACGGCCAGCCAGTCGTCGCGTGCGCCGCCGCCGGCGGTGCCGATCGCCAAACCGGCTGCGGCGCAGATGAACAGGACTTTCGGGTTGACGACGGTCAAGGCCATCGCCGCACCACCCGCCCGCAGCGGGGTCAGCGTGCTCAGGCTCTGCATCCACTTGGGTTTGTGGGCTGACTTCTTCCGGTTGAGCCACCGGTGCACGCCGAACGCGATGAGTGCCACACCGACCACGATCCGCAACCACGACGCCCACCCCGGCGGGTGACCCTCGCGCCCACCCATCAAGCTCGACACTTGCAAGAAAATGCTCGTCAGCAACGCCAACCCGATGATCCAACCCGCCAGGAATGCCAGCCCGGTCGGCCGCGGCCGCGCTGTGTGCAACACGAGCACCGCGGGGATGATCGACAGCGGCGAGAGCGCCACCACCAAGGCCAAGGGAATCAGTTCAGTCAGCAACGATCCCGTGTCCACGAGCCCGAACCTTAGCCGAATGCCCGCTTCCGGTGCGGTTCTTGTTTTCCGGCGGGTGCGTCACAGGGCGGCGCCTGGCGATCATCACGGTCAGATCGATCGAGCCGGGTGGTACTGGCAGGCCTTCCACTCGCCCCCCTCGCGCAGGAAGTCGATGTCGAAGGTCTTGGCGCTGGGCTGGTTGGCGGCGGAGAACCGCACCGTGGCGACGGCCGACACCACGGGTTCGCCCGCGACCGTCACCGCGCTGACCGAGATCCGGGTGGGACCATCGGCCTTGCGGCTCGCGTGCCACTCGTCCTCGAACCCCGCGGCCCGGCGCATGGGTGCGCAGACGTGCTCGGCGAACGATGCGAAATCCGCGCGGTTGTAGGAGCCGTTCATTCCGGCGAGCACCGCGCGGACCTGATCCTCATCACTGGCGGCGGAAGCGGAGCCAGCCAACGCCGTCGAGGCGACCGCGCTCAGCGCGATGCCCGTGAGCACGGCGGAAAGTCGACGCATGGAACAAGCGTCGCTGATACAGATGTGAAAACTGTGACAGCTGTGCGGCGTGTTGTTCCGGAGGCGGCACATGTGACGGTAATCCGGCCGGAAATTGATTAGACTTGAGTGGAACAGACTCAAGATTGACGACGTTGAACTATCCGACAAGCATTTTTGCCAAGCTCACGTACCCAGGAAAGGGAAGGTGTCGTGGACTCGTTCAACCCGACGACCAAGACTCAGGCGGCGCTGACCGCGGCGTTGCAGGCGGCCACGGCCGCGGGCAACCCGCAGATCACGCCCGCCCATCTGTTGATGGCTCTGCTGACTCAGAACGACGGCATCGCCGCACCCCTTCTCGAGGCCGTCGGCGTCGAACCCGCGACGATCCGCGCGGAAGCGCAGCGACTCCTCGACCGGCTACCCAGCGCCAGCGGCGCGGCCTCGCAGCCGCAGCTCGCTCCGCAGGCCCTGGCCGCGATCACCGCCGCCCAGAACCTGGCCACCGAGATGGACGATGAATACGTCTCGACCGAACACCTGATGGTCGGACTGGCCACCGGTGACTCGGATACGGCCAAGCTGCTCAGCGGCCACGGGGCCTCCCCGCAGGCGCTGCGTGAGGCGTTCGTCAAGGTGCGCGGCAGCGCCCGGGTCACCAGCCCCGATCCCGAGGGCACCTATCAGGCGCTGGAGAAGTACTCCACCGATCTGACCGAACGGGCCCGGGAAGGCAAGTTGGACCCGGTCATCGGCCGCGACACCGAGATCCGTCGCGTCGTGCAGGTCTTGAGCCGTCGCACCAAGAACAACCCGGTGCTCATCGGTGAGCCCGGTGTCGGCAAGACCGCGATCGTGGAGGGCCTGGCCCAGCGCATCGTGGCCGGCGACGTGCCGGAGAGCCTGCGCGACAAGACCGTCGTCAGCCTGGACCTGGGCTCGATGGTGGCCGGTTCGAAGTACCGCGGCGAGTTCGAGGAGCGGCTCAAGGCCGTGCTCGACGACATCAAGAACTCGGCGGGTCAGATCATCACCTTCATCGACGAGCTGCACACCATCGTGGGCGCCGGTGCCACCGGCGAGGGCTCGATGGACGCCGGCAACATGATCAAGCCGATGCTCGCCCGCGGCGAGCTGCGCCTGGTTGGGGCGACCACGCTCGACGAGTACCGCAAGTACATCGAGAAGGACGCCGCACTGGAGCGCCGCTTCCAGCAGGTCTACGTCGGTGAGCCGTCGGTCGAGGACACTGTCGGCATCCTGCGCGGGCTCAAGGACCGCTACGAGGTGCACCATGGTGTGCGGATCACCGACTCCGCGTTGGTGGCGGCGGCGACGCTGTCCGACCGCTACATCACCTCGCGGTTCCTGCCGGACAAGGCGATCGACCTGGTCGACGAGGCCGCTTCCCGGCTGCGCATGGAGATCGACTCGCGTCCCGTTGAGGTCGACGAGGTCGAACGGCTGGTGCGCCGGCTCGAGATCGAGGAGATGGCGCTGTCCAAGGAGGAGGATGCCGCCTCGAAGGAACGCCTCGAAAAGCTGCGCGCTGAACTTGCCGACCACAAAGAAAAGTTGGCGGAGCTCACGACTAGATGGCAGAACGAGAAGAACGCCATCGACATCGTGCGCGAGCTCAAGGAGCAGCTCGAGTCGTTGCGAGGTGAGGCCGACCGCGCCGAACGCGACGGCAACCTGGAGCGGGCCGCCGAACTGCGGTACGGCCGCATCCCCGAGGTGGAGAAGAAGCTCGACGCGGCGCTTCCGCATGCCGAGGCCCGCGAGGATGTCATGCTCAAAGAGGAGGTCGGCCCCGACGACATCGCCGACGTGGTGTCGGCGTGGACCGGCATCCCTGCCGGGCGGATGCTCGAGGGTGAGACGGCCAAGCTGCTGCGCATGGAAGACGAGCTGGGCAAGCGCGTCGTCGGGCAGCGCAGGGCCGTGCAGGCGGTTTCTGATGCGGTTCGCAGAAGCCGCGCCGGTGTCGCCGACCCGAACCGGCCGACGGGTTCGTTCATGTTCCTGGGTCCGACCGGCGTCGGTAAGACCGAGCTGGCCAAGGCGCTGGCGGAGTTCCTGTTCGACGACGAGCGGGCGATGGTCCGCATCGACATGAGCGAGTACGCCGAGAAGCACTCGGTGGCCCGCTTGGTCGGCGCGCCTCCGGGTTACGTCGGCTACGACCAGGGCGGTCAGCTGACCGAGGCGGTGCGGCGTCGCCCGTACACGGTGATCCTGTTCGACGAGATCGAGAAGGCCCACCCGGACGTGTTCGACGTGCTCTTGCAGGTTCTCGACGAGGGCAGGCTGACCGACGGCCAGGGCCGCACGGTCGACTTCCGCAACACGATCCTGATCCTGACGTCGAACCTGGGTGCCGGTGGTACCGAGGAGCAGGTGATGGCTGCCGTGCGCGGGGCGTTCAAGCCGGAGTTCATCAACCGGCTCGACGACGTGATCGTGTTCGACGGGCTGAACCCCGAGGAGCTGGTGCACATCGTCGACATCCAGCTGGCACAGCTGGCCAAGCGGTTGGAGCAGCGCAGGCTCACCCTCGAGGTTTCGCTGCCCGCCAAGAAGTGGTTGGCCCAGCGGGGCTTCGACCCGCAGTATGGCGCCCGTCCACTGCGCAGGCTGATCCAGCAGGCCATCGGCGACCAGCTGGCCAAGATGCTGCTGGCCGGCGACGTGCACGACGGCGACATCGTGC
Organism: Mycobacterium sp. GA-1199; assembly: GCF_001500045.1. Taxonomy (GTDB): domain Bacteria; phylum Actinomycetota; class Actinomycetes; order Mycobacteriales; family Mycobacteriaceae; genus Mycobacterium. The sequence continues at coordinate 73,280 of NZ_LQIX01000013.1, read as the reverse complement.
CGGTCAACGTCAGCCCCGACGGCGACTCGTTGGTCCTGGGCTAAGCGATTCGGCGTGCTCGCTCATTCTCAGCGTGAGCGAGCACGCCGAACCTGCAAGATGGGGACGTGATCGCACCCGTTCCCGGTAATCCGAACCTGCTCCTCGGCGCCTACGACCTGGCCACGCTGGGTTACGGCGCCGAGGAGTTCTTCGTCTCAGGCGCCGCGAAGTCATATGTTTCCGACGACACGGCCGACTACACCACCCGCATCGTGGTTCTGCAGCCGATCGATCGCGCGCTGTTCAACGGCGCCGTCATCGTCGAATGGCTCAACGTCAGCGGCGGGATGGATGCACCCGCGGTGTGGTCGATGGCGCATCGCGAGATCGCCCGCTCGGGATACGCCTACGTGGGTGTGTCCGCCCAGCGGGTCGGCGTCGAGGGCGGGACGAGTCTGGTCGGCATCGACACGTCGCTGAAAACCCAAGACCACGAACGCTATTCGCAATTACATCATCCTGGAGACGAGTTTTCGTACGACATCTATACGCAGGTGGGGCGCCTGGTCCGCGAAGGCACTGTCGAGGGGCTTCGCCCGCAGATCCTGCTAGGGGTGGGCGAGTCGCAATCGGCCGCCTTCCTGTCGACCTACATCAATGAGATCGATCCGGAAGCCGCCGTGTACGACGGATTCCTCGTGCACTCCCGGTTCGGCACCAGCGCGCCGCTGGATGGTGCGAACCTGTTCGAGGGGCACGAATCAACCCTGCAAGCCGTCCCGTTTCGTTCCGACCCCCGCGTCCCGGTCCTGGCATTCATCACCGAGACCGACCTGGTCGGCGGTTTCCGGGTGGGGTATCACGCTGTGCGGCAACCCGATAGTGACCGGCTGCGGACGTGGGAGATACCCGGTGCTGCCCACGCGGACAACTACACCATCATCGGCAGTTTCATGGACAGCGGGTGCGCACCGCTGTCCGACCTCGCCGCGGCGTTTGCGCCGACCAACGAGCTCATCGGTGAGAAGCTCTCGTACAACATCAACTTCGGGCCACAGCACCACTATGTGCTGCAGGCCGCCCTTTCCCACCTGAACGACTGGGTGCGCTCCGGCAGGCCTGCGCCCTCGGCCCCGCCGATCGCGTTGACCGGATCCGACCCCGTGATGCCCGAACTCGACGTCAACGGCCTTGCCAAGGGCGGCGTCCGCACGCCCTGGGTGGACGTGCCGACCGCTCGCCTTTCTGGGCTCGCTCCCGACGAGAGCCCGATGTCATTCATCTTCGGCTCGGGCGAGGTGTTCGACGACGGAGTGTTGAGCAGGCTCTATCCGGGCGGCAAGGACGACTACCTCGAACGTTTCACCGCGGCGCTGGACCAGGCAGTCGAGGCGGGCTTCATCCTGACCGCGGACCGCGCCGAGATCCTCGAGTTGGCCGCCACGAGCTTCCCAGGCGGTTGAGCCCGACATCGAAACTGGGGGCAGATCGCGTTTTCGCGCCGAAATGCGATCTGACCGCATTCTCGCGGACCGGCGCGGGGCCGATTGGACGCTATGTGATGGGGCTGTGATCGAGATGAGTTCTGGATTCGGCGCTACCTGCAAGTAGGCTAGAGCGCAATGGTCCCGCTTTGGTTCACGCTGTCCGCGCTCTGCTTCGTCGGTGCGGCCGTGTTGCTGTACGTCGACATCGACCGTCGACGGGGCTTGGGGCGCCGGCGCAAGTCCTGGGCGAAGTCGCACGGCTTCGACTACGAACACGAATCGGCCGACATCGTGCAACGCTGGAAGCGCGGCGTGATGTCGACGGTCGGTGATGTCACGGCGAAGAACGTCGTCCTCGGGCAGATCCGCGGCGAGGCGGTGTTCATCTTCGACCTCGAAGACGTCGCGACGGTGATCGCCCTGCACCGCAAGGTCGGCACCAACGTCGTCGTCGACCTGCGGCTCAAGGGCATCAAAGAGCCTCGGGAGAACGACATCTGGCTGCTCGGCGCGATCGGCCCGCGCATGGTCTACTCCACCAACCTCGATGCCGCGCGACGCGCGTGCGACCGGCGGATGGTGACCTTCGCCCACACCGCGCCCGACTGCGCCGAGATCATGTGGAACGAGGAGCATTGGACGCTGGTTTCCATGCCGGTGACCAGCACGCGGGCCCAATGGGACGAGGGGCTGCGTACCGTGCGTCAGTTCAACGATCTCCTGCGTGTCCTGCCGCCGACCCCGCAGGCCATGGCGAGCCAGGGCAGCCAGGCTGCGCTGGCCCGGCGAAGCGGGTCACCGAGCCGCCCGCTCACCCCCGCCGCAGGCCGCGGCGAGCCGGCGCCGGGCGTCGACGCACCGCCCCGCCCCGAGGCGCGCTACCCCCAGCAGCCGCCCCCACGGCCCGACGCGCGGCGTCAACCGCCCTCGCGCAACGGACGGCAGTCACCGCACTACCAGCGGTAAGTGGTCGCGCCCGGAGCTCGCGACCAGGGGAAGTAGCCTGAAGCCATGTCTCGCCCCGTCGCCCTGATCACCGGACCGACATCCGGCATCGGCGCAGGCTTTGCGCGCAGGTTCGCCCGCGACGGTCATGATCTCGTGCTCGTCGCGCGCGATGCGGCCAGGCTCGAGCGCTTGGCCGCCGAACTGCGCGACGAAGGCGGGGTGACCGTTGAGGTGCTCACCGCCGATCTCGCCGAGGCCGCCGACCGCGCGAAGGTGGCCGACCGGCTCGCCGCGGGTGTTCAGGTGCTGGTCAACAACGCCGGTTTCGGAACCTCCGGCGAGTTCTGGAGCGCGGAGTACTCCCTGCTGCAGTCGCAGCTCGACGTCAACGTCACCGCCGTCATGCAACTGACACACGCGGCCCTGCCCCCGATGCTGCACGCCGGCCGCGGCACGGTGATCAACGTCGCCAGCGTCGCCGGTCTGCTACCCGGACGGGGTTCGACGTACTCCGCGTCCAAGGCGTGGGTGGTCGCGTTCTCAGAGGGCCTCGCCAACGGCCTGGGCGGCACCGGCGTCGGAGTGCACGCCGTGTGTCCGGGCTTCGTCCGCACCGAATTCCACCAGCGGGCCGGCATCGACATGGACGGCACACCGTCGTGGTTCTGGCTCGAGGTCGACGATGTGGTCCGCGAAACGATGGCCCACGTCGGTGATGGCGCCAAGAACAATGAGGTCGTGATCATCCCCGGTGTGCAGTACAAAGTGCTCACCACCGCAGGGCGGATGGTGCCGCGAAAGCTGGTGCGCGCCATGACCAAAGTCGTGGGCAGGGGCCGTGGCCGGACCTAGGGCACTGCGTACGTGCGTGCGCTGATCGCGGTGCTGACCGCAATCGTCGTTGTCGCGGCATCGGCATGCTCCAAAGACGATGCGTCGGTCCATCCTTACGGCGCGCAGACCGCCACCATCGGCGAATCGCTTGCCACACTGGGCTGGAACATGTCGGTGTCGAACCTGCGCTTCGACGGCGACTATGTGTTGTTCGACGTCGACGCCTCACCCGCGCAGGCCGACGCGCCACACGCCAAACCCGAAGACATCCGGTTCGGCCTGTACGGGGCGCTCGCGCACCCGATCGAGGCCAACGGCATCGGAAGCTGTCGCGACGCGACCGACCTTGAGCTGCAACCACTCTCGGCCCCCACCGCCGACCGCCTCACCGGCACGGTGTGCATAGGGCCCGCACGCGACCAGGTGCAGGTGCGCGGCGTGTACGCCTACTCGCCGCGCGACCGGACACCAGGCACCACCGTCGCCCATCCTGCGGCATTCCCCGTCGGCTTGCCCGCGGTCAGGGACAACGACACCGGATTGTCGCTGCGCACCACGAGCCTGGATGCCTTCCGCGGCGACGGGGCCATGCTCGCCCAGTCGGCGCTGGGTGACCCGAACGCGTTCACCGGAAACGGCTACATGCTGCTCGGTCTCGAAATCAGCGGTGTGGCAGAGCAATACCGCGAGGTCTCGCAGCAGCGCGGCGGACCGTCGATGGTGCTGGTCGCCCCGACACTGCCCCCGCCCGGGCTGAGCCATGCATGCGACGTCTACGGCGCCTCGGTGCTGGTGCTTCCCGACGTCTCCCGCGACGCCGTCCAGGTGCGTGCATCGCTGTGCACCCAGGGCGAGATCAACAACGCGCTGCTGTACGCCACCGTTTCGCTCGTCGGTACCCACGCCGCGCTCTGGACCAAAGATGACTGACGCAGGGGAACCCGAAGCCGCCGGCCCCACCGAATGGGGCGAGGCGCCCGGCGTCGGCCCCTGGCAGGGAGCGCCGCCCGACGACCCGCGCTACGACCCGGCCCTGCTCCGCGACGGAGACAGCCGCAATGTCATTGACGCGTATCGCTACTGGACTCGCGAAGCGATCATCGCCGACATCGACACGCGCAGGCACGCCCTGCACATCGCGATCGAGAACTTCGGCAACGACGCCAACATCGGCGCGGTCGTGCGCACCGCGAACGCGTTCGCCGTCGACACCGTGCACATCGTCGGCAGGCGACGGTGGAACCGCCGGGGCGCGATGGTGACCGACCGCTACCAACGGCTGCGCCACCACGACACCACCGCCGCACTGCTCGCCCACGCGGCCGACGCCGGCCTGACGGTCGTCGCCGTCGACAACGTGGCGGGGGCGGTGCGCATCGAAACCACACCCCTGCCGCGGGACTGCCTGCTGGTCTTCGGCCAGGAGGGGCCGGGGATCACCCCCGAGGCGAGGGCCGGCGCCGCCATGACGGTGTCCATCGCCCAGTTCGGCTCGACGCGAAGCATCAACGCCGGTGTCGCGGCGGGTATCGCGATGCACACCTGGATCACCCAACACGGGGACCTTTCGGCGGCTTGGTAAGGCAGGATCGACATCATGGATCAGCTCTGGGCCAACCGCGCAGCCAGCGCTGAGGCCGCGATCACCACGCGACACATCAGACGGCTGTGGGGCCTGCCGGGCACCCAGCTCGGCGTCGTCGCCTGGCCGGCGACGCGGCAGCACCGGCTGTTCGGAACCTGGCACTACTGGTGGCAGGCGCATCTGCTCGACAACCTCGTCGACGCCCAATTGCGCGACCCGCAACCCGAGCGGCAGAAGGCGATCGCCCGCCAGATCCGCGCACACCGGTTGCGCAACAACTTCTCTTGGGTCAACGACTACTACGACGACATGGCGTGGCTGGCGCTGGCCCTGGAACGCGCGGCGGCGCTCGCATCGGTCGAGCGGCCCAAGGCGCTCAAGAAACTCTCCGAGCAGTTCATGAACGCGTGGGTGCCCGAAGACGGCGGCGGCATCCCCTGGCGCAAACAGGACCAGTTCTTCAACGCACCCGCCAACGGTCCGGCGGCGATCTTCCTGGCCCGTTATGACCGGTTGCGCCGGGCGCAGCAGATGTCGGACTGGCTCGACGAGACCCTGATCGACCCGGACACCCACCTCGTGTTCGACGGCATCAAGGGCGGCTCGCTCGTGCGCGCGCAGTACACCTACTGCCAGGGCGTGGTCCTGGGGCTGGAAACGGAACTGGCGGCGCGCACCGACGATCCCGAGCACGCCGTCCGGGTGCACCGGTTGGTCGCCGCGGTCGCCGAACAGATGGCGGTCGAGGGCGTGATCAAGGGTGCCGGCGGCGGTGACGGCGGCCTGTTCAACGGCATCCTTGCCCGCTATCTCGCGCTCGTCGCGACCGCGCTGCCGCAGAACTCCGAGCACGACGCCGCGGCCCGGGACACCGCCCGCTCGCTGGTGCTTGCCTCCGCCGAGGCGGCGTGGCAGAACCGCCAGGTGGTCGACGGACTGCCGCTGTTCAGCGCATTCTGGGACCGCACCGCCGAAATCCCCACCGCCGCCGGGGGGCAGGCGCAGTTCGTCGAGGGTGCGGTCAATGCCTCCGAGGTGCCCGAGCGCGATCTGTCGGTGCAGCTGGCGGGCTGGATGCTGATGGAAGCCGCCCATGCGGTGGCGGGGGAGTGAGCGCCGAAACCCGCCCGCGCATCGCCCGCGTACTCCCCGCTCGGTTCAGCGCCGGCGCCAAAGCGGCCAAGACCGGGGAGAACGCCGCGGCAGGTCTGCTGCTGCTCTTCACCCTCGCCGCGCTGCTGTGGGCGAATTCGCCATGGGCGCACAGCTATTGGGCGTTTCTCGACACGCATATCGGATTCACCTTTGCCGAGCACCGCTTCGAACTGACCGTCAAGCATCTGATCAACGACGGTCTGATGGCGTTCTTCTTCTTCATCGTCGGACTCGAGGTCAAGCACGAATTCGCCATCGGTGAGCTCACCGATCGGGCCAGAGCGGCCGTACCCGTCGTGGCGGCGTTCGCCGGCCTGGCGGTGCCCGCCGCAATCTTCCTGTTGTTCAATCCCTCCGGGCAGGACGCACAGGCATGGGGTGTGGTGATCTCCACCGACACCGCGTTTCTGATCGGCGCTTTGGCGATCATCAGACCGAAATTCCCCGCCCGGCTGCGGATCTTTCTGCTCACCCTGGCCGTCGTCGACGACGTCGGCGCACTGTGCGTGATCGCCCTGTTCTACTCCGAGCGCATCGACGTTGTGCCGCTGGTGATTTCGATGGCACTGATCGCAGCGATCGCGGTGGTGCGGTTCATGCCCGCGGGCCGGGGACCGGCCTACGCCGTGCTCGGCTTCTCGCTGTGGGTGAGCCTGTACATGGCGGGTGTGCATCCGACGCTGGCGGGCGTTGCGGTGGCTCTGCTGATCCCGGTGTTCTCGCCCGAGCGCAGCCAGGTCGAGGAGGTCGTCGCGCGTATCCGGGCATTCCGGCAGTCACCGAACTCCCGCTATGCCCGCGAGGTGACTCGTGGTCTGCGCGACTCGATCTCGATCAACGAGAGGCTTCAGACCAGCGTGGGCCCGTATGTGTCCTTCCTGGTGCTGCCGCTGTTCGCATTGGTCAACGCCGGTGTGCAGCTCGACGCCCAGAGCGTCTCGGCGGCGTTGCGCTCGCCGCTGACATGGGGCGTCGTCGCCGGTCTGGTGGTCGGCAAGTTCATCGGAATCACCGCCGCGACGTGGATCATGCAACGCAGCGGTGTCGGCGCACTGGCGCCCGGCCTCAGCCTGCGCCGGATCGCCGGGGGTGCCGCGCTGTCCGGAATCGGCTTCACCATCTCGCTTTTCATCGTCGACATCGCGATCGACGATCCGGTCCGCCGGGAGCAGGCCATCATCGGCGTGCTTCTCGCATCGGTGATCGCATTTCTCCTCGGCTGGTTGATCTTCCGGATCACCGACCGGCTCAGCCCGCCCGACCCGGTGGGCCTCAAACTGTTGCGCCCGGTCGACCCGGACCGCGACCATATCGCGGGCGACCCCGACGCCCCGCTGACGTTGGTGGAGTACGGCGACTTCGAGTGTCCCTTCTGCAGCCGGGCGACCGGGGCCATCGAGGAGGTGCGCGAGCACTTCGGCGGCGAGCTGCGCTACGTGTGGCGCCACCTACCGCTGGAGCGCGTCCATCCGCGCGCTTTCGACGCCGCGCGGGCCAGCGAGGCCGCCGCGCTCCAGGGCAGGTTCTGGGAGATGGCCCACGAGCTGTTCGGCCATCAGGACGATTTGGAGTGGTCGGACATGTACCGCTACGCCGTGGCGGCGGGTTGTGACATCGAGCGGTTCGACCAGGACGTGCGGGTGCACTCGTCGAAGGTCTTTCACCACGTGCAGGACGACGCGCAGGACGCGGAGTTGATGGACCTGAACTCGACGCCGAGCTTCTTCGTCAACGGCAAGCGCCACACGGGTCCGTGGGACGCGGCCAGCCTGATCCGCGCGCTGGAGAACAGCCGAGGCCGCTAGCCCGGCTGCTCTCCCGAGGAAGAGTCGAGCGGGGGCGCGGCGATTCCGGCGCGTTTGGCCGCGCGGCGCCGCTTGTACCACTCGATGAACATCGGCAGCACCGAGATAACGACGATCGCGATCACGATCGGCTCGAGCAGCTTCTGGACGGTCTCGAACCGGCCGAGCCAGTATCCGAGCAGGGTCAGGCCCACCCCCCACACGACGGCGCCGACCACGTTGAACAGTGTGAACACCGGATAGCTCATTCGGGCCGCGCCGGCCGTCAGCGGGGCGAGCGTGCGGACGATCGGCACGAAGCGGGCGATGACGATCGCGAACGGTCCCCGCTGCTCGAAGAACACGTGTGCCTCTTCGAGGTACTTCTGCTTCAGGATCCGCGCGTCGGGCCGAAACATCGCGGTGCCGATGTTGCGCCCGATCCAGTAGCCGACCTGACCTCCCAGGACCGCGGCGATGGGGATGAACAGCAGCAACTGCCAGAGCTGGAAGTTGATGACCTCGCCGCCGCCCTCGGCCAGCGCGGCCGTGCCCGCGGCCAGCATGCCCGCCACGAACAGCAGCGAGTCGCCAGGCAGGATCGGGAACAACACCCCGGACTCGACGAAGATCACGATCAGCAGCCCGACCAGTGCCCACGTGCCGAAGTAGCCCAGCAGCGTCATCGGGTCGAGGAAGTCCGGCATCAGCGCCAGGTGGTCGGTCGCCGCGAGGGCCGAGATGGTCATGGCTCACCAAGATACCGGCGTCGCGGCCAGGGCCCGCGTCCGCGCGCAGGGGGTGCGTACACCGGCCGTGCGTCACTAATGTCTGGCTATGCCCACTCACAAGGCGGTTCTCGTCGAATCCGTCGGCGGTGCTCTCACCCTGGCCGACGTGGAGACCACCTCCCCGCTGCCGTTGCACGTGCGCATCGCCGTCGCCGCGTGCGGCGTGTGCGGCACCGACCACGGCTTCGTGGCCGGCGGCTTCCCCGGCCTGAACTGGCCGATCACGTTGGGTCACGAGATCGCCGGGACGATCGCCGAGGTGGGCGAGGGAGTTGAGGACTTCGCGGTCGGCGACCGGGTGGCCGTGGGATGGTTCGGCGGCAACTGCAACCGTTGCGTGCCGTGCCGCAAGGGCCAGTTCATGCAGTGCGCGCGCATGCAGGTGCCGAGCTGGCACTATCCGGGGGGCTACGCCGAATCGGTGACCGCGCCCGTCACCGCGCTGGCCCGTATCCCGGAGGGGTTGTCGTTCGCCGAAGCCGCCCCGATGGGCTGCGCCGGCGTCACCACGTTCAACGGCCTGCGGCAGACGAAAGCCAAGTCCGGTGATCTCGTCGCCGTGCTGGGCGTCGGCGGCCTCGGCCACCTCGGTGTGCAGTTCGCCAGGGCAATGGGTTTCGAGACCGTGGCGATAGCTCGCGGTGCGGACAAGGAGGCCGACGCCCGCGAACTCGGTGCTCATCACTACATCGACTCCAAAGCCGTCGAGGTCGCCGAGGCGCTCAAGGATCTCGGCGGTGCGGCCGTGGTGCTGGCGACGGCGGCCAATTCACAGGCGATGGCCGACACCGTCGGCGGGCTGGCGCCCCAGGGTGAGCTCGTCATCATCGGGGTCACCGCCGACCCGCTGCCGATCGCCCCGGTCCAGCTGATCACCGACGGACTGAGCGTGAGCGGTCATCCGTCGGGCACCTCGCGCGACGTCGAGGAGACGATGCACTTCGCGGTGCAGAGCGGGGTGCGCGCCCGGATCGAGGAACGTCCGCTGGCCGAGGCCGCCGAGGCGTATGCCGCGATGGAGCAGGGCCGGGCCCGCTACCGCATGGTCTTGACCATGTGAACCGGCCGCCGCGGTGGGATAATCGGGCGAAACGGCGAGAGGACGGCCCATGCCCATCGCAATGCCCGAGGTGTACGCGCAGATGCTCGACCGGGCCAAGGAGCACGGTTACGCGTTTCCGGCCATCAACTGCACGTCATCGGAATCGGTGAACGCGGCCATCAAGGGTTTCGCCGACGCCGGGAGTGACGGGATCATCCAATTCTCCACCGGCGGAGCCGAATTCGCGTCGGGACTCGGTGTCAAGGACATGGTCACCGGCGCAGTCGCACTCGCCGAGTTCGCTCACGTCATCGCCGCCAGATATCCGGTCACGGTGGCGTTGCACACCGACCACTGCCCGAAGGACAAGCTCGACACCTACGTGCGGCCGCTGCTCGCCATCTCGCAGCAACGGGTCTCCGAGGGTGGGCATCCGTTGTTTCAGTCGCACATGTGGGACGGCTCGGCGGTACCGCTCGACGAGAACCTCGAGATCGCACGCGAACTGCTCAAGGACGCCGCCGCGGCGAAGATCGTGCTGGAGATCGAAATCGGTGTGGTGGGCGGAGAGGAGGACGGTGTCGCCAACGAGATCAACGACAAGCTCTACACCACCGCCGAGGATTTCGAGAAGACCGTCGAGGTGCTCGGTGCGGGCGAACACGGCAGGTACCTGCTGGCCGCGACGTTCGGCAACGTGCACGGCGTGTACAAGCCGGGTAACGTCAAGCTGCGGCCCGAAATTCTCGACGAGGGGCAGAAGGTCGCCGCGGCCAAACTCGGATTATCCTCGGACGCAAAGCCTTTCGACTTCGTCTTCCACGGTGGCTCGGGCTCGCTGAAGTCCGAGATCGAGGACGCGTTGCGCTACGGCGTCGTGAAGATGAACGTCGACACCGACACCCAGTACGCCTTCACCCGGCCGGTGGCCGCGCACATGTTCACCAACTACGACGGCGTGCTGAAGATCGATGGTGAAGTGGGGGACAAGAAGGCCTACGATCCGCGCAGCTACCTGAAGAAGGCGGAGGCCTCGATGAGCGAACGCGTCGTCGAGGCGTGCCGCGATCTGCACAGCGCGGGCCGTTCGGTCACCGCGGGCCAGTAGTCACTGGGGCGCCTGGCAGATCTTCCACTGTTCGTCGCGGAACTCCAGATCGAAGCTGCGGGTCGACCGGGTCTGGGGGGCGTAGGCCATGAACGCGGTGACGTTCGCCTCGGCGTGGTCGCCGTTGATCACCACCTGGTCGATGCTGGCCACCACCGGATACTGTTTGGCGGCGGCGACCCGTTCGTGAATCTCCTCCCAGGTCTTGTCGTCGTATCGGACGTAGCTGTCCCGCTTGGCGCCGCAGGTGATGCTGCGCAGTTTGGCCAGATCGCCGTTCTGGATCGCGGTGTCGAATTCCTCGATGGTGTTGCGGACCATCTCTTCCTGAGACACCCGAGGCCCCGAGTCCCGGGTCAACAACACGGTGCCGAGCACGGCGATGGCCACCAGCGCGGCGATGACCAGCACCACGGCCACCACCCAACCCCAGCTGCGGCGCTGCCGCGGTGGCCCCGGAGCATCACCACGCGGCGGAATGACCTGCGGGGCAACGGGTTTCTGCTGTCCGGCGGCGCCGGGAGAGGAGAACACCTCGGTGGCCGGTTCGGCGGGGGTGTCGATCTTCTGCGTCGTGCCCGCATCGAATCCGGACGGCGCGGTGAATCGACGCTCGCCCTGGTCGGCGCCCGGCGTCGACTCGGCGTGCGGTTGGGCGGTCGACATCACCTCGGTCGCGGGCTCATGGTCGCCGTGCGGTTCGATCACCTCGGTGGCCGGTTCGGCCCCCTCCGGGGTCTCTTCCGTCGGTGCAGCGTCTTCGCCCTCGACTGGCTCGGGGTTCTCGGAGGCGTGAACGTCTGAGGCGTCCGACCCGTGTGGACCGTCTTCTGGCTGGTCAGGCCCTGATGGATTCGACATGCCTGCTGCGGTCCTCCCTTACGACGCTACGGCGGAAGCTTAGCTACCGCTGCCCAGTCCGCGCTCAGACCCGTGCGGTGCCGGCGGCGGTGGGGCGCACGGCACAATGGGGGCCATGACAGGCATGGGTGATCTCCTGGGGCCGGATCCGGTACTGCTGCCCGGCGACAGCGACGCCGAAGCCGAACTCGCCGCGGGGGAGAAGCCCGCGATCGTGGCGGCCGCGCATCCCTCGGCGTCGGTCGCGTGGGCGACGCTGGCCGAGGACGCGCTCGCCGACGACAGGGCGATCACCGCGTACGCCTATGCGCGGACCGGCTATCACCGCGGGCTGGATCAGTTGCGCCGCAACGGCTGGAAGGGCTTCGGCCCCGTACCCTTCCGTCACGAGCCCAACCGCGGATTCCTGCGCTGTGTCGCGGCCCTGGCGCGGGCAGCAGACGCTATCGGGGAGACCGACGAGAACCAGCGCTGCCTGGACCTGCTCGATGACTGCGATCCGTCGGCGCGGGCCGAACTCGGGCTGGCCTGACTACTCCGCTTCGCAGTTGCAGTCCCCGGCGCCGTCGCCGGGTTCCACCTGAACCGTCGCATGATCCAGACCGCGTTCGGTCAGCACGGCGCGCGCATCGTCGAGCACCAGCGCCGAATCCCGGTTGCTGGTCAGGTGCGCGGTGACCATGTCCTTGCCCGGCACCAGCGTCCACACGTGCAGATCGTGCACATCGGTGACGCCTTCGACCGCGCACAGCGCGGTCCGCAACTCCTCGACGTCGATGTGAGCGGGTGACGACTCCGACAGGATCCGCAGGGCCGCCCGCGCCAGTGAGAACGCCCTCGGCAACACCCACAGCGCGACGAAGACCGCGACCACGACGTCGGCGTAGGGCCAGCCCGTCGTGACCGTGACGATGCCCGCGATCAACACGCCGATGCTGCCGACCGTGTCGGCGACGACCTCCATGTAGGCGCCCTTGACGGCCAGGCTCGTCTCGGAGTGCGAACGCAGCAGCAGCACGACGACGGCGTTGGCCACCAGCCCCGCCAGCGCCACGACGATCAACGGGACACCGGGCACCTCGGGTGCGTCCCCGATCCGTTCGATCGCCTCGATCAGGATGAATGCCGCGACACCGAGCAGCAGCACCGCGTTGGCCACGGCGGTGAACACCTCGGCGCGGTGCCAGCCGTACGTGCGGGCCGGGGAGGTGCTGCCCTTGCGGGCGAGCAGGACCGCGGTCAGGCCCATGAACATCGCGACCAGATCGGTCAGCATGTGACCGGCATCCGCCAACAAGGCGATGGAGTTGATCAGCAGCGCCGTGACGAGCTCGATCACGAAAAAGGCGGTCAGGATCGCCGCGGCGATCACCATCCGGCTGACCCGGGTGTCGCCTTTGCTGTGATCGTGCCCGGCACCCATGGCAGCAATATATGCGCAAATCCGCATATGTTGCAAGGATGTGGCCGCTGCGGGCGCGCCACGGCGGATCAGAACCAGGCCGACCAGAACCGGGTCAGATCACTGCCCAGCCACACCAGCGGACGCGGCACGCCCGTGAAGTCGAAGAACCACAGCACCAGCTGCCAGAACCACGTGTTGAGTCCCGGGGTGAAGAGCAGCAGCAGCAAGACCAGCAGCCCCCACTGCTTGGCCGGGGCCACCGCTCGCTGGGTCTGCGGGCTCAGGTGCGGCTCGAGCGCGCCGTACCCGTCCAGCCCGGGGACCGGGAGCATGTTCAGCACGAACGCCGTCACCTGGAGAAAACCCAGGAACGCCATACCGGACCAGAACACTCCGTGTGCGGGGTCGTAGAGCACGCTCGTCAGCACCAGCAGCAGGGCGGCGAACACCAGGTTGGTGGACGGTCCGGCAAGGCTGACCAGGGTGCGCTGACGCTTGGTCATCCAGCCGGTGTGGACATACACCGCCCCGCCGGGCAGGCCGATCCCGCCGATCGCGATGATCGCGACCGGCAGCCCGATCGACAACAGCGGGTTGGAGTACTTGAGCGGGTTGAGCGTGAGGTAGCCGCGCCCCGCGACGTCGCGGTCACCGAATCGCCATGCGGTGTAGGCGTGGGCGAACTCGTGCACGCACAACGACACCAGCCAACCCGCGATCACGAACGTGAACAGCCCGATATAGGCCAGCGGTCGGATCTCCGTCGTGCACACCCACGCCACCACGCCGCCGGCCACGGTGGCCGCCACGATCGCGAGGAAGACGGGGCTGGGCCGCACCGACCGGTGCAGCGGTCGAACGCTCACGGGTCGAAGCTACCGACTGTGAGACAGTCGAGCATGCGACCACCAAGGCTGCCTGCGCCCAAACCCTTCTCCCCGGTTTTCGGGGGCGTGTATGCCGCGGCGTTCGGACTGGGCGGCCAGCAGCTCGTGCACCAGCTGATACAGCGTTACGGCCCCGTGGTGGAACTGCCCGTTCTGGGTTTCGGAAAGGTGGTCGCCGTCGCCGATGCGACACTGGCCAAGCAGGTGTTCACCGAGCAGCCCGACATCCTGCTGGGCGGCGAAGGGGTGGGTCCGGCTGCGGCGATCTACGGTCCACGATCCATGTTCGTCCAGGAAGAGCCCGAGCATTTGCGCAGGCGTCGGTTGCTCACCCCGCCGCTACACGGCCAGATGCTCACCAGCTACGTGCCGATCATCGAAGCGGCGACGCGGTCGGCGATGGCAACCTGGCCCGTCGGGCGCTCGATGCGCATGCTCGAGGCCGCCCGTGAGCTCACCCTGGACATCATCGTGCAGGTCGTCTTCGGGATCGGTGACCCGGAATCGGTGACTCGGTTCGGCAAGCCGTTCGAGGAATTGCTCGACTTGGCGCTGTCCGAGGAGACACCTGTGCGATATGCGCTGCGGCGCGTGGGGGCACTGCGCCGGTGGGGCAAGCTGTCCGAGGTCAACCGCAGGATCGACGAGTTGGTGCTGCCGTTGATCGCCGAACGACGTTCCGATCCTTCCTCGGCCGACCGCACTGACATCCTGAGCATGCTCGCCAACGCTCGGACCGACGACGGTGATCGCCTGTCCGAGGACGAGGTTCGAGCCGACCTCATCACCTTGGTTCTCGCAGGTCACGAAACCACCGCGACGACTCTGGCGTGGCTGGTCGACCTGCTGCTGCACCACCCGGACACGTTGGCGAGGGTGCGTGCCGAAAGCCGGTCCGGCGACACCCGGTACACCGAAGCCGCCATCTCCGAAACGCTGCGGCTGTGGCCGGCCGCGCCGATCACCGGCCGGATGACCACCGGCCGCTACCGGCTTGGTGACTACATCCTGGACCCGGGGACTCGCATCGTGCTGCTGCTCGATGTCATCAACCGGGATCCCGTCACCTATCCCGCACCGGCCGAGTTCCGGCCCGAGCGGTTCCTTGACAGCCGGCCGCACCCCTACGCCTGGGTCCCGTTCGGTGGGGGCCTCAAACGGTGTATCGGCGCCAGCTTCTCGATGTGCGAGCTGACCACGACACTGCACACCATCCTCCGTGAGGGCGATCTCGAACCGGTCAACCCGCGGCGGGAGACCGCGCCGCTGCGGGCCGCGCCGGTCGTTGTGCCGCGCGACGGCACGATGGTGCGGTTCACACCCGCAGCCAGCCTTCGGTGTGTCGGTAGAACGTCGAGCGCTTCACCGGACGGGGGGTCTTGACGCCGTCGCGGACCACGAGCGCGCCGGTGGTGCCGAGCTGGACGGCCCGCCCCGTCACCCACCGTTGCGGCCGCATGTGACGTGACAGCACGCTGGCGCGCAAACCGGGCATCGTCGGTGTCGGCTCGATGCGCACCCCGGTCGCCGCTCCGTCGAAGAGCACCTCGTCGTCGACCACCGCCTCACCGATCAATTCGACGGGCGGCGAGCCCTTCTCGAGCCCGCCCTCACCGAGCCAGAACGCGGCGCCGACCAGCGCAGTTCCCCGGTCGTCGCGGATGAGCGGCACCCGGGTGGCGCGCCCGCGCAGTGCTCGGCGCGCGTGCCATGGCCGCCGCACATGGGCCACCTCGACACCGAGCCGATCGGTGCGCAGCAGCCGGGTGAGCACCGTGGCCACATCGGCCTCGGAGCCAACGACGATCAGGCGACGACAGGGGGTGTCCGGTGTCTCGGCGACCGGGAGCCCGCGCAGCGCGGTCGGTATCCGACGTCGGCCGAACCGCAACACCACGACGTCAGCGGTGCTCAAGTTCGGCTCCTCGCAAGTTGCTGGGATAGGGTGTCTCACCGGCTGCAACAAGGTTTTGGGTGCAAGAGTAGCCGGAATTGCGAGGACCAAGTCATGCCGGCAATCGTGCTCATCGGCGCGCAATGGGGCGACGAGGGCAAGGGTAAGGCCACCGACCTGCTCGGTGGACGCGTCCAGTGGGTGGTGCGGTATCAGGGCGGCAACAACGCCGGCCACACCGTCGTACTGCCGACGGGTGAGAACTTCGCCCTCCACCTGATTCCGTCGGGGATTCTCACCCCGGGGGTGACGAACGTCATCGGCAACGGCGTGGTGGTCGACCCGGGGGTGCTGCTCACCGAGCTGAAGGGGCTCGTCGATCGCGGCGTGGACACCGAGCGGTTGCTGATCTCCGCGGACGCGCATCTGCTGATGCCTTATCACGTCGCGATCGACAAGGTCGTCGAGCGGTATGCGGGCAGCAAGAAGATCGGCACCACCGGCCGCGGTATCGGCCCCTGCTACCAGGACAAGATCGCCCGGATCGGCATCCGCATGGCCGACGTGCTGGACCCGGTGTTGCTGGCCGAGAAGATCGAGGCCGCACTGGAATTCAAGAACCAGGTGCTGGTCAAGGTCTACAACCGCAAGGCGCTCGACGCCGCCGAGGTGGTCGACAGCCTGCTGCACCAGGCCGAGGGTTTCAAGCACCGCATCGCCGATGTTCGGTACCTGCTCAACGCGGCGCTGGAGAAGGGTGAGACGGTGCTGTTGGAGGGCTCCCAGGGAACTCTGCTCGACGTGGACCACGGCACGTATCCCTATGTGACGTCGTCGAATCCGACGGCGGGTGGCGCCGCGGTGGGATCGGGGATCGGGCCGACGCGGATCACCACGGTGCTCGGAATCCTCAAGGCCTACACGACGCGCGTCGGCTCGGGTCCGTTTCCCACCGAACTGTTCGACGACAAGGGCGAGTACCTGTCCAAGACCGGCGGCGAGTTCGGCGTGACGACCGGCAGGCGACGCAGGTGCGGTTGGTTCGACGCCGTCATCGCCCGCTATGCCACCAGGGTCAACGGCATCACCGACTACTTCCTCACCAAACTCGACGTGCTGTCCAGCCTGGAGACCGTGCCGGTGTGTGTCGGGTACCGGGTGCACGGCCGGCGTCTTGACGACATGCCGATGACCCAGTCCGAGATCGCGCTTGCCGAGCCGATTTACGAAGAACTGCCCGGCTGGTGGGAGGACATCTCCGGGGCGCGCGAGTTCGACGACCTGCCCGCCAAGGCGCGAGATTACGTGCTGCGAGTGGAAGAGCTTGCCGGAGCTCATGTTTCGTGTATCGGCGTCGGTCCCGGCCGAGACCAGACGATCGTGCGCCGAGATATCCTGGCGCAGTCGTGACGGATCCGCACCGCGAAGATCCCGACTACGACAAGCACGGCGGATTCCCCAACTATCAACGGGCCGAACCCGGCCCGGGATTCGGCCGCTTCCTGGCGGCGATGCGTCGCGCCCAAGACCTCGCGGTGTCGGCCGACCCCGACGGTGACACCTGGGAGCGAGCCGCCGACCAGGCCGAGGCTCTGGTGGCACTGCTCGACCCCTTCCGGGCCGCCGAGGGCGTCGGCCCGGCCAACCGGGTGCCCTCGCTGCCCGGCGCCGGCAGCCTGCTCATGCCCCCGTACCGGGAGGTCGAGCTCGACCCGACCGGGGTCACGCTCAAGGTCCAGTTCAGCCGGTATCACGTCGGAGGCAACTCCGCCGTGCACGGCGGAGTGCTGCCGCTGCTGTTCGACTCGGTGTTCGGCATGGTGATCCACGCCGTCGGGCGCCCGATCAGCCGCACCGGTTTCCTGCACGTCGACTACCGCAAGGTGACCCCGATCGACACCGACTTGACCGCCCGCGGCTGGCTGCGGGAAGCGCAGGGACGCAAGGCGTTCGTCAACGCCGAACTGCGCGACCCCGACGACAGCCTGCTCGCCGAGGCGAACGGGTTGATGATCCAGCTGCTGGCCGGACAGCCGTGACACTGGCGCGCCGGAACTGCTGACGAACCGTCACCAGCGAGAATCGGCGATCCGCCCGCACCTTCGTGCACCCGATGTCACGATCACGGACGTGACAAGCGACCGAACCAGTCAGCGGCCCCGAAGCCTGACCGCGCCCCGCTCGGCCGCCCTGGCCGGTGTCGCGTTCGCGCTGCTGTTCGCGACGGCGCTCGTGCTGATCCGCATCGCCCTGCCCGAGGGCGGGGAGCCGGGTTCGCAGTGGGTGGGTGAGCACAGCGTCAACATGCGGATCGCGGCGATCCTCATGCCGTTCGCGGGGATCGCGTTCCTATGGTTCATGGGTGTGCTGCGGGACGGCATGGGCCGGTACGAGGACAAGTTCTTCGCGACCGTCTTCCTCGGAAGCGGCCTGCTGTTCCTGGCGATGATGTTCGCCGCCGTCGCCGTGGGTGTGGGACTCGAACGCAGCGGTGCCGCAGCGCATCCCGATGTCGCTGCGTTCGGACAGATGACGCTGCTGACGTTATCGAAGACCTACGCTCTGCGCATGGCGGCGGTGTTCATGATCTCGCTGGCCACGATCTGGGTGAGGACGCGGCTGATGCCGCGGTGGTTGGGCATCGCCACCTACGTGGTGGCCGTCGCGGTACTGCTGGCCGCCGACCTCAGCATGTGGTCGGTGCTGATCTTCCCGGCGTGGGTCGCAGTGGTCAGCGTGCAACTGCTCGCGCACCGACCCGGCCCCGGCTAGTCGACGAGCCGCAGAGCCTGTGCCGGACAGAGCTTCACGGCCTCGCGGGCGTGGTCGAGCTCATCGTCGGGCACCTCATCCACCAGCACCACGACGATGCCGTCGTCGTCCTGGTCGAAAACGGCGTCGGCCGACATCACGCAGTTGCCGGCCTGGATGCAGACGTCGCGGTCGGCATGTACCTTCACAACCGTCACCTCCAATCCACTGACAGCGACTTGAGACCGTAGATGAAGTGGAACGACCGGAACTGCACATCGACGAAGTCCTCGGCCAGTCGCAGGGCCGGGAAACGTTGCAGCAGAGCGGGAAACGCGATGCGCATCTCCATCCGCGCCAGCGGCGCCCCGAGGCAGTGGTGTACGCCGTGACCGAACGCGAGATGCCCGGCGGCGCCGCGGCCGATGTCGAGCACGTCCGGGGCGTCGATGAACCCGGGATCGCGGTTACCCGACGGCAGCGACGCGAACACCAGCTGTCCGGCCGGGATCGCCACACCCGCGATCTCGACGTCGGTGGTGGTGATTCGCGGTATCGCGGTGTGCACGATGGACAACCAGCGCAGCAGCTCCTCGACCGCGGGTCCGATGGCGTCGGGATCGTCGCGGACGACGGCGAGCTGCTCGGGATGGCGTAGCAGGGCCAACGTGCCCAGGCCGAGCATGTTCGAGGTGGTCTCATGGCCGGCCAGAAGCAGCAGCCCGGCGGTGCCGACCAGTTCGTCGTCGCTGAGCTCGGTGCCGTGTTCGCGGACCAGCATGCCGAGGATGTCGTCGCCGGGCCGCCGCCGTGCGCGTTCGACCAGCGACCGCATGTACACCCGCCCCGCCCGCTGCAGCTCCAGCCGCTCGGTGATCGGCAGCGACAAGTCGAGCTGGCGCGCGCTGCGGTGCTGGAAGTCGTCCCGGTCCTCGTAGGGCACCCCGAGTAGCTCGCAGATGACCAGCGACGGGATCGGCAGTGCGAAGTGTTCGACGAGATCGACGGGGGCACCGGCGGTTTCCATCATGTCGAGGTGGGTTTGAACGATCTCGACGATGCGGGGCTCGAGCCGTTTGATCCGGCGGATCGTGAACTCCGGGGTGAGCATGCGGCGTAGCCGCTGGTGCTCCGGCGGGTCCAGACCGAGCAGGTTGCCGGCCCGAGCAGTGGCGAGCTCCTCCTCCGACAGCGTCGGCGCCCCGGGCACGACGAAACCCGGGGGACGGCCGTTGGAGAACCTCTCGTGATCGGACAGCACCAGCTTCACGTCGTCATGGCGGGTGATGAGGTACACCGTCATACCGAAGGAATTGACCACCGTGCGGACGCCGGTGGTGTCGCGGATCTCGGCCAGCGCGGGGGTCGGGTCGAAGGCGTCGCGACGCATGTGCAGAGGCGGCAGCTCCGGTGCTTGCGTCATGACCCGACGCTACCCGCGGAGCGCGAACTCCTCGAGATCGACGCTTTGGTCGCTTCTACTCGCGCTGATCGACCGAAACGTCCCGCTCGGCGTCGCGGTCCTTGAGTGCCGGCCACCAGATCCGCGGCCCGATGAGCGTGAACAACGCCGGGATGATCACGGTGCGCACGATGAACGTGTCGAGCAGGATGCCGAGGCCGACGATGATGCCGATCTGGGTGAGCACGATCAACGGCAGCACGCCGAGCACGCAGAACACCGAGGCCAACACGATTCCCGCGCTGGTGATCACCGCTCCGGTCGCGGACACGGCGCGCACGATCCCGCCGCGCGTGCCGTGTTCGGGCGTCTCCTCACGCGCGCGGGTGACCAGGAAGATGGTGTAGTCCACCCCGAGCGCGACGAGGAACAGGAACGCGAACAGCGGTGTGGTGTTGTCGAGGGCGGGAAAGCCGAAGACGTGCACGCTGGCCCAGCCGCCGAGGCCTAGGGCGGCCAACGCGCTCAACACCGTGACCGCGACCAGGATCAGTGGTGCCAGCGCAGCGCGGAGCAACACGTACAGCACCGCGAGCACCACGACGAGGATGGCCGGGATCACGACCGCCCGGTCGCGCGACGCGGCGGCGCTGGCGTCGCGGGCGGTGGCGTCGGAACCGCCGACCAACGCCTCCGGATCGGCGGATCGTACCGAATCACGCAGCGCGTCAACGGCTTCGAAGGCCTCATCGGAGGCGGGTTCGGCGGCGAGGACCACCGACCACTGCGTCAGACCTTCGGGGGTCTGCCCCGCGGGGTCGGCCGACACCACGCCGGGGGTTTCGGTGATCGCACGCTGCACGTCTGCGGCGCGGTCGGTGGACGCGATGACGCGGGTGGGGTCGGTCAGGCCGCTCGGGAAGTGGTCGGCCAACCGTGAGTATCCGCTGACCGACTCGGCCTGCACCCGGAACTGTTCGGTCTGCGACAGCCCGATCGGGGTGGCGACCAACCCGATGCACAGCACCGCAAGGCCGCCGATCGAGATCGTCGCGACGGAACCGGGCCTGCGGGCCACCGCTTCGGCGATGCGGTGCCAGATGCCGCTGTCGGTGAGCGCCCGGTCGCCGAGCTTGGGGATGAACGGCCAGAACAAGCGCTTACCGAACAGGCCGAGCAGCGGTGGCAACACCAGCAGCACGAACACCGCGGCGACGATGAGGCCCGCTGCGGCCTGCACGCCGAGGCTGCGCACGCTCGGCGACGACGCGAACAGCAGCGTGAGCAGCGCCAGCACCACCGTCGCATTGCTGGCGATGATCGCCGGCGCGGCCCGTCGCACCGCCGTGTCCAGTGCGTCGTGATAATTTTCGGTGCGGCCCAACTCTTCCCGGTACCGCGAGATGAGCAGCAGCGCGTAGTTGGTACCGGCGCCGAACACGAGCACGCTGGTGATGCCCGAGGTCGAGCCGTCCGGGCTCATGCCGGCCGCCTGGGCCACGGCGGTGCCGAGCACGGCGGCCACCCGGTCGGCGAATCCGATCACCGCCAGCGGCACCAGCCACAGCACGGGGGAGCGGTAGGTGATGATCAGCAGCAGTGCGACCACCGTGGCGGTGACCGCGAGCAGCGTGAAGTTGGCGCCGGAGAACGAGTTCGCGATGTCGGCGCCGAACGCGGGGCCGCCGGTGACCTCGCTGCGCAGGTCGGCGGGCAACCCCTCGGCGGCCTCCGCGCGCACCTTCTCGACCGCGTCGGTCAGGTCGAACCCGGAGAGGTCGGCGTCCATCGGCACCACGGCCAGACCGGCCGCGCCGTCCTCGGACAACTGGGCCGCAGGCCATTTCTGCTTGACGACGTCGACGTCGGCCGGGCTCAGCGGCGCTTCGTCGGTACGGGTGATCACGACGATCGCGGGAACGCGGTCACCGCCGGGGAACTCGGCGCGCAGGGCGTCGAGGCGCGCGGACTCGGCGGATGCGGGCACGGGCACCGGCGAGCGCGCGCTCGAGTCGTCGCTGCCGACGAGGCCCATCAGGGCGCCCGACACGAGCACCACGAGCACCGCGAGGATCCAGGAGAGGCGGCGGGACATGCCTACGAATATTTCAAAAACTTAACTAACAATCAAACCACTCCCGCCGACTCGGCCTATGCTTTCGGCGTGTCAGAGGACCGTGAGGCGCTGGAGTCGACGATCGCCGCAGACGTGCGCGCGATGAACGCCGAGTCCGATGAGATCGGCAGGCTCTTCGCGAGCCGACATGATGTCGCGGCCAACGACTTTCGTGCCTTGCTGCATGTGATGGTGGCCGAGACGGAGGGTGTGCCGTTGACGGCGGGGGACCTGCGCAGACGGATGGGTATGTCGGCCGCGGCGATCACCTACCTGGTCGAGCGGATGATCGCTTCGGGGCACTTCCGTCGCGAGTCGGATCCTCGGGATCGCCGAAAAGTGATCCTGCGTGTGGCAGATCACGGAGTGGACGTCGCCCGAGGGTTTTTCACCCCGCTCAGTGAACGCACCCGCGCCGCGTTGGCGGGTTTGTCGGATGACGAATTGGCTGCCGCGCATCGCACGTTCGCCGCGCTCATCGAATCCATGCGCGAATTCCGCGGCCAACTGGAGCAGTCCGCCATCCCGAATTGAGGTTCGCTTACCCGACGGCGGTGGCCGGTCGGCGAAGACGTCTGGCAGGCTGGAGCCCCGATGACTGATACCCCGCAGACAGCGGTCGATCCCGGCGATCCGGTGACCGACCCCGAACCGGTCGCCGGCACCCCCGGCGCCTCATCGGTGATGCTGCTCGGCTCGGGCGAACTGAGCCGGGAGCTGGCATTGGCGTTCCAGCGGCTGGGCGCCGAGGTCATCGCCGTCGACCGCTACGCCGACGCGCCGGCGCACGGTGTCGCCGACCGCCCCGTCGTCGCGAAGATGAACGACGCAGAGGAACTCACCGCGCTCATCGAGAAGGAGAATCCGCGCTTTGTGGTGGCCGAGGGCGGCGTCATCGCCGCCGACGCGCTGATCGCCGTGGCCGAGCGCGGTGTCGCCGACGTGTTCCCGACCCCGCGCAGCACCCGGCTGTCGCTGGATCGGGAGGGCCTGCGCCGGTTGGCCGCCGACGAGCTGGGCCTGCCCACCGCACCGTTCTGGTTCGCCGGATCGACCGAGGAACTCGGTGCGGTCGCCCAGCACGCCGGTTTTCCGTTGGTGGTCAAACCGATCGCTTCGGCCGCGGGTGAGGGCGAGTCGGTGCTGGTGCGCGCCGAGGACGTCGAGCCCGCGTGGCAGCGCGCGGTCGCCGCGGGCCGGATACCGCACAACCGTGTGATGGTCGAGTCGGTGGTCGAGGTCGATTTCGAGGTCACGCTGCTGACGATCCGCACGGTCGGGCCGACGGGACCCGCGGTGCACTTCTGCGAACCGATCGGACACCGCCAGGCCGACAGCGATGTGCTCGAGTCGTGGCAGCCGCAGCGGTTGGCGCCGGCCGCGCTGGATGCCGCGAAATCGATCGCCGCACGCATCGTGAACTCGCTCGGCGGTCGCGGCGTGTTCGGCGTCGAACTGTTGGTGCGTGGCGACGAGGTGTACTTCGACCATGTGCGCCCCCGGCCGCATGACAGCGGCCTGGTCACGCTGCGCTCGCAGCGGCTCTCGGAGTTCGAGTTGCACGCCCGCGCGATCCTGGGACTGCCCGTCGACACGATCATGATCTCGCCTGCCGCCGCGGAGATCGTCTACGCCGGCGCGGAGGCGAGGCCCGCGACCGGACAGGATCCGCAGGCGGTGCTCGCCGAGGCGCTCGCCGTGGCCGAGAGCGACGTCGCCCTGTTCAACCGCCCCGACGAGACCGAGGACAGGCGACGGCTCGCGGTGGCGTTGGCGACCGCACCCGATCCGATCGTGGCCCGTGACCGCGCACGCCGTGTCACCGCCGCGCTGCGCAGGCTCTGGTAGCGGTGGCCGAATCCCAATCCGAATCCGGAGCCACACCCGGGGACCGGCCCACGGCCGCGCCGTTTCTGATCGGGCTCACAATCTTTGTGCTCGTGGTGATCGTAATCGGGCTGTTGAACCTGTTCGGCGGTGAGCAGGAGCCCGCCGACCAGCAGGTGGCCCGGGCCGCGGTGGGGCAGAACGACGCGCTGCAACGGCAGAACTATTCCGACTACCGCGGCTACACCTGCCCGGAGCAAGCCGGCACCGAGGCGCAAGTTCTTGCCGCGCAACGGGATTCCGTCGCTCAACGCGGTGAGCGGTTCGTCGATGACGTCACCGATGTCGCGGTCGCCGGCGCCCGTGCCACGGCCAAGGTGACCTACCACTTCGACGAGGCGCCCGACGACAAGAAGACCGTCGAGATGACGTTCGTACGCGACGGCGACGCCTGGAAGGTCTGTTCCCCCGGTCCCAGGTAGCTGTGGGACACTCAACGACCGTGAGTTACGCCGGAGACATCACGCCCGAAGAGGCTTGGAAGCTGCTGACCGGCACCCCGAACGCGGTGCTGGTGGATTGCCGCACCGACGCCGAGTGGCGCTTCGTCGGCGTACCCGACCTGTCGTCACTGCAGCGCGAGGCCGTGTTCATCGAGTGGAACCGCGTCGACGGTACGCACAACGACGCGTTCGTCGCCGATCTCCGGCGCGCGATCGGCGACGCCGGTTCCGACGTAGGGCCGGTGGTCTTTCTGTGTCGCTCCGGCAACCGGTCGATCGGCGCGGCCGAGGCCGCCACCGAGGCCGGGATAGGGCCGTCGTACAACGTGCTCGACGGCTTCGAAGGTCACCTCGACGAGAACGGACACCGCGGCGGCACCGGGTGGAAGGCTGTCGGGCTTCCCTGGAAGCAATCATGAGTACGGGTCCCGACGAAACCGTCCCGTCTGTCCGCATACCCGCCGAACTGCCGGAGGGAGTCAGCCAGGCGACCATCGGGGTGCGCGGCGGGTTGTTGCGATCGGAATTCGAGGAGACCGCCGAGGGACTGTTCCTCACCTCCGGCTACGTGTACGCGTCGGCCGCCGACGCCGAGAGGGCGTTCACCGGTGAGATCGACCGCTATGTGTACTCGCGCTACGGCAATCCGACCATCTCGATGTTCGAGGAGCGGCTGCGACTGATCGAGGGTGCGCCCGCCTGCTTCGCCACCGCCACGGGCATGGCGGCGGTGTTCACATCGCTGGGGGCGCTGCTGGGCGCCGGTGATCGGCTGGTCGCCGCGCGCAGCCTTTTCGGCTCGTGCTTCGTGGTGTGCAACGAGATCCTGCCGCGGTGGGGTGTGGAGACGGTGTTCGTCGACGGCGACGACCTCTCACAGTGGGAAGAGGCACTCTCGGTTCCGACGCAGGCGGTGTTCTTCGAAACCCCGTCCAACCCGATGCAGTCGCTGGTGGACATCGCCGCGGTCTCTGAACTCGCGCATGCCGCTGGCGCAAAAGTGGTGCTGGACAACGTGTTCGCGACGCCGATCCTGCAGCAGGGCTTCCCGCTCGGCGCGGACGTCGTCGTCTACTCGGGGACCAAGCACCTCGACGGACAGGGCCGTGTGCTCGGCGGCGCGATCCTCGGCGACAAGCAGTACATCGACGAGCCGGTGCAGAAGTTGATGCGCCACACCGGGCCCGCACTGAGCCCGTTCAACGCGTGGACACTGCTCAAAGGACTGGAGACGCTCGCGGTGCGGGTCGACTACCAGAACACGTCGGCGCAGCGGATCGCCGAGTTCCTTCAGGACCACCCCGCGGTGAGCTGGGTGCGCTATCCCTTCCTCGAGTCGCACCCGCAGTACGACCTGGCCAAGCGCCAGATGACCGGCGGCGGAACGGTTGTCACGTTCGAGGTCGTCGGCGGTACCAAGGAGCGCGCGTTCGAGGTGCTCGACAAGCTGCGCATCGTCGACATCTCCAACAACCTCGGCGATGCCAAGTCGTTGGTCACCCACCCGGCGACCACCACCCACCGCGCGATGGGTCCGGAGGGCCGCGCCGCGATCGGACTCGGTGACGGCGTGGTGCGAATCTCGGTGGGCCTGGAGGGAACCGACGACCTGCTGGCCGATCTCGATCAGGCGTTGCGCTAAGTGTCCAAGCGCAGTGACGCGAAGAAGGCCCGCCGCCGCAAGCGGCAGGCGGCCCGCAACGAGCGCTGGATCCCCGACACGGTGATGGACGCGCTGACCGAACAGACCGCGACGGCGGCGGTGCTCGAGGCCTTCGACGAGCGAATCACCGAGCGCGGCTGGGTGTTCGACGACGAACTCTCCGACGAGGAGTCCGCGCTGTGGTTCTACCCACCGTCGCAGGCCGAGGTGGCCGATGAGGATCTGGTGTCCGTCACCACGGTCGTGCTCACCGCTGACGACGCCGCGGACGTCGCGCATGTGGTGTTCGTCGGCACGGCCGACGACTACCAGTTCAACTTCGACGAGCTGTTCGAGTGCCTCGACGTCGTCGAGGCCTACCGGCTGGGTGATCCGGCACCGACGTTCCCCGTCTGAGAACCCGCCGAGCGCTCGCCCCTGTACGGTCTGCTGCACATCTTCTGTACAAGGCTGCGCTCGGCAGGAGAGGAGTCAGTCCTCGACGACGCCCTGCGCGGTCCGCGCGCGGTCCTCGTACTTCTTGCGGGCGGTCGTGTCGAAGTCGAGGAACACCCGGTCCAGTCCGAGCTTGTTGTTGAGCCACCGGCGCCCGCGCGGGCCGAGCATCTGTGCGGCCTGAGCGGTGAAGCGGAGTGGGGGTGGCACCGACACATGGGTTTTCGGCTTGTCGAGCGTCTTGACGATCGCCGCCGCGATGTCCTCGGGTTCCACCGGCTTGATCGCACCGCTGCTCTTGGTGCCCGAGATCAACTCGGTGTTGGTGAACGGCGGCATGATCACCGAGACGTCGACGTTGTGTGGCGCGACCTCGTCGGCGAGCGCTGCGGTCAAGCCCACCACACCGAACTTCGCGCCCACGTACACGACCTGACCCGGCACCGGGATCAGCCCGGACAGCGAGGCGATGTTGATGATGTGTCCGCTGCGCCGCGCGATCATGTCCGGCAGCACCAGCTGACAGCCGGTGATCACGCCGTAGAGGTTGACCTCGAGCGTGGACCGGATCGACTGCTCGGTCTCGTCGACGAACGGTCCGATGGGCATCACGCCGGCGTTGTTGATCAACACGTCGATGCGTCCGCCGCCCTCGGTGCGGGCCTTGTCGAGGAACGACGCGAACGACTCGCGGTCGGTGACGTCGAGCGGATAGCCTGACGCCTGCCCCAGGTTGCCCAACTGGGCGACGGCCGATTCCTGAAGCGCCACGTCGCGGTCGCCGATCACCACGCGGGCACCGCGCGCCAGCAGCGCCTTGGCGGTCGCAAAACCGATACCGCGGGCGGCGCCGGTGATCACGATGGTCTTGCCGCTGATGTTGTCCATGCGGCCGAACTTTACACGTGTCAAGTTTGGCGGGGAAGTGGCGATCGCCGGATCAGGTCGAGCCGGCGTGCGGCGCCGGAATGCATGGGCCCGGTTGGCGTTGACAGTTAGATGATGCCCGTGTCGACGCCGCTGAAATTCGTCGCCGTCCGCCAGGACGACCCCCTGGTGGAGCCGCTGCTGGCCGAGTTGACGGTCGAGTATTCGCAGCGCTACGGCCCGCCCCAGGACACCGTGAGCCGGTGGCTGCGCGGGCATCCGGCCGACGCGTTCGCCCCGCCGCACGGCGACCTGGTCGTCGGCCTGCTCGGCGACCGGCCGGTGACGGGCGGGGCGTTCTGCCGGTTCGACGACACCACCGCCGAGCTGAAGCGGATCTGGACCGACAGTCGGCACCGTCAACAAGGGCTGGCCAAGGCACTGCTCGTCGAACTCGAGGCCCGGATCGTCGGGCGTGGCTATCGACGGGTCTACCTGACCACCGGCGACCGCCAACCCGAAGCCGAGGCGCTGTACGTCTCCGCGGGCTACGAGAGGCTGGCCGACCCGCTGCCCGCCGAGGGCGATGTGTTCCCGGTGGCGTTCGCCAAGGAGCTCGGATGAGCTTCGCACCGCGCCGGCGGCTCATGACCGGCGATAGGCTGTGCTTCAGGTGTCGCGGACACCGGGGGTGAAGGTGGCGTTATCGCAGACGATGGTCGGCTGGCTGCTGGTCGCGGCCGGCCTGCTGACGTTCTTGTTCGGGGTGGCGTCGCGGGTGTTCATCGGCCGGCGTCGGGAGAAGAAGGCCGTCCGGGTCATGGTCCACACGTTCCGCCGGACGGGCGTGGCGCGGGTGTTGTTCGGCCGTTTCGAGAGCGACGTGCTCGACGACGACGAGCTCGACGCCATGATCCTGATGCCGACCGTCGTGATCGCGTCCGGGCTGTGCCTGACGGCGGTCTTTCTGCTCGGCTACCAGAACCTGGTGTGAACGAACACGCGCCCTAACGACATACAATATTCCGCATGCCGGTTCCCGCCGAAAGCGGAAAGCACAAGCGATCCCTACTGCGAGAGCAGGCCTACGAGTCGCTGCGGGACGCCATCATCAACGGGACCTTCCTGCCGGGCGAGAAGCTCCGCGACGCCGAGCTCGAAGAGTGGCTCGGCGTCAGCCGTACACCCATCCGCGAGGCGATCGGGCGACTCGAGGCCGCCGGCCTGGTGCACACCACACCGGGCCGATCCACCGTCGTCTCGACGATTGAACGAAAAGCCGTGCTCGACGCCCAGGCCGTCGCCGCTGCGATGCACGCGCTCGCCGTCCGCACCGCGGTGCCGCTGATGGGAAGTGCGGAAATCAAGGCGATGACGAAGGCCAACAAGGATTTCGCCGCCGCGTTGGCAGCCGGTGACGCCGAAGCCGCCGTGCGAAGCGACGATGAGTTCCACGGGGTAGCCGTCGAGGCGAGCCGCAACGAGACCATCAAATCGGTGCTCGAACAGGTGACGCCCGTGCTGCGAAGGCTGGAATTCCTACGCTTCTCGTCGCTGACCGGCAGGCAGTCGATCTCACAGCACAAACGGATCATCGAGCACTGCCGACGTGGCGATGCCACCGCGGCAGCCGAGGCGACACAACGGAATTGGGAGACCCTGTCGTCGGTGGTCGATATCGATACTCCGTGATGTCCTTGGCGGCACGGTTGTCCACCGGCGCGGAACCCCACGCAGATGTCCCGCCACGGTCACAGCGCAGCGAGTGCTGCCGCGAGGCGGCCGACGAGATCACCCGCGTTCCCGTGATAGAGCGGACCCCTTCCATCAAAGAGGATTCGCCGCAGTCGAGCCATACCCATGGCGTCGACGCTGTGCGGCGCATGTAATCGCAGGGTGATCGCGTCGATCAGTTCGGCCGACGCCCTGACCTTTCGGCGGTGAACCGGGATCCTCGCACCGCCCGGTGCGCGATCCGACCGAGCCTGCTCGACAATTCGCCGCAATGCGCGGGCCACCGCATAACGCTCGCGATCGGACCGGATGCGCGCGGAATGGATGGCAAGAGCGCTGCGGGCATGAGGAATCGCCCCAACCGCGAGCTGGTGATCCAGCTCAACGGCGTACAGGCGCGCTACGAGGTGAGCCGTGACCGTCGGACCCTCGGTGACTGGTTGAGGATTCATGTGATCTCCGTGCATTCGACTTCCAGGAACACTTCGAAGACGGTCGAAATCGCGAAGCCGTTCGCATCTGTGGGGCGCGTCACCTAGGGGCTCGCGCGTTTGGCGGATCCCAGGCACTCGGAGGTCCTGGCTGGGCGCTGTGTGCCTTGCGACTATTGCGCCGGGACACCTGTCGGACACTCCGCGAAGATTCCTTTGTGCAATGTGCAATATATTGGATGTTGCAAGTGTTGCGTTGGTGCAGACGTCAACCACGTCGCATGCCCCCCGATCGAGGACTCGCGATGAACCCGACACCCGATGAGGACGCTGAGCGGCGATTCGTCCGCGACGTCATGCCCCACTTCGACTACTTGCGCAACAAGGCACGGGCGATGACACGCTGCCGCGCGGACGCCGAAGACCTCGTGCAGGAGACGATGCTCAAGGCATATGTCGGCCTGAGGACATTCGAACCCGGCGGGAACATGCGCGCCTGGCTGCACCGCATCATGTCCAACGTCTTCGTCGACAACTACCGAGGCGCACTGCGTCGCCCCCAGACGTGGTTGATCGGTGACCTTGCGTTCGAGGTCACGCAATCCGAAACCGTGACAGAACACCCCGAGGTGCGATCGGCCGAAACGCGCGCGCTGGAATCACTGCCCGGCGAGGTCGCTTGCGCGGTACGAGCGCTTCCCGAGGACCTGAAGTTGACCGTGTTCTACGCCCATGTGCTGGAGTACCGCAATGTCGAGATCGCCGCGATCCTCGGTATCCCGGTCGGGACGGTGGCGTCACGCCTGCACCGTGCACGAAAACGGATACGGGAGCTGCTGGCACGCCGGCCCTTCGGACACGTGTCGGCCGCGGAACCGATCCCGTGTGGCGGCACAGGTGGTGCGCGACTACGCAGTCGCGTTCCAAGTGATCAGTCGCACGTGGGAGACAGTCGGTCGCCAGAAACGCGATGCGGACGATGGTGAACCCAAACGGCCCCGGTGTCGTTGGAAGACTCGTGTCGTCCTCGTCCGCGAATCCGCTCGGGCAGTTCCTCCGTCATCAGCGCGCTCGGCGGCGACCCGAGGAGGTCGGCATCAGCAGCGCGGGCATGCGCCGCGTTCCAGGGCTTCGGCGCGATGAGGTCGCCGCTCGCGCCGGTATCAGCATCGAGTATTACAGCCGCCTCGAGCAGGGCCGGGTCACCAACCCGTCACTCGTCGTGTGCGAAGCCCTCGCCCGTGCGCTCGCTTTCGATCACAGCGAGATGCGGCACCTGCTCGAGTTGGTCAACCCAAGCAGGTGTTGCTTCGGCGAGGGAGACCCCACCGTGCCCGACGGCGTCCGCATCCTGGTGAACAGCCTCTCGGTGCCGGCGGTCGTCCAGAACAGGTACACCGACGTGATGTGGACGAATCACCCTGCCCAGCAGTTGTTCCCGAACCTCCATGTTGGTGTGAACCGTATCCGCGCGATCTCCACCGATCCTCACGACCGCGCGATGTTCGTCGACTGGGACCGGGCAGCGGCAAACTCCGTCGCGCAATTTCGGCTGGCGATCGGGGGCGACGTGACGGCCGAGCGATCGGCGCAGCTGATCTCGGAATTGTCGGCGGAGAGTGAGCAATTCCGCCAGCTGTGGTCGCGCGTCGAAGTCGACGACGCGTCGATGAGCCCGGTCCGGTTGCACCATCCCGATGTGGGGTTGCTCGAGCTCTTCACCGAGAAACTGCACATCGCAGCCGCTTGCGGTCTCACTCTTGTCGTGTACCACGCCCCGCCCGGTACGACGTCATGGTCGGCGCTGCATCGGTTGCTCATTGATGGCGCCGAAGGAGTTGACGGCGGGAGTGTTTCGACTTCAGCACGGTGTTGCGTCGGAGCGTAAGTGATCGCTGTGATGTGAAGCTCACAATCGAACGCTCGGCTTCAGATGGACGTAATGCTTTGTGTCCGAACAAGTGAAGCGACCTGGAGATGTGATGTCGAGTATGAGAACAACTGAGACCCCGGCGTCATCCGCCGCCGCACTCGTCCGGCCGATTGGCACGACCGAGCGGCTCTTCTACCGCTATAGCGAGGCCAATCCGACGCACTTTTTGCTCGTCGCGGAGTTCGACAAGAGTCTGGCAGAGGACCGACTGCGCATTGCACTGCACGCACTTCAAAGGCGCCACCCCCTGCTTGCCGTACACGTGCAGGACCACCCCGTGTCGCGCCTCGGGTTCTATCGGCGCGCCGTGGTCGCGCCCATCCCCCTGGCCGTCCGGCACGCGACTGACGTCTCGTGGCAGACGGTCACCGCCGACGAGTTGAGCAAGCCGTTCGACCGGTCGACCGCACCGCTGATCCGCGCCACGTTGCTGCGGAGTCCGTCGGCATCGACATTGCTGCTTACCTTCGATCACACGATCGCCGACGGGATTTCGTCCGTGCGAGTGCTGGAGGACCTGGTGGCTGCGCTCAACGACAAGCCGTTGCTGCCACGCCCCATTCCGCAGCCACTGGAGGATCTTCTCATCCAGAACGTGCGATCGTCCGATCTGGGATCGGGCGCCGACCGCGATGCCAGAATGGCGGAGCCCTCGACGCTTCGGACGTTCGACGGGACGCGTCCTCGCGTGTACGCCGTCAGCCTTCCACGAGACGACACCGCGCGATTGGTACGGCGCTGCCGCGACGAATTGACCACCGTGCACGCGGCGCTGCTGGTCGCAGGCTCCTCGGTGCGCGGCCGCATGCACGGTGAGTCGTTCGTGCGCTCGCTAAGCCCCATCGATGTCCGCAAACTGATAGGCGAGCCAGATGACTGCGCCATCCGTTTCAGCTGTACCACAACGGGTTTGGCGACCACCGACACCCAGCCCTTCTGGAGCCGCGCCCGCACGATGACCCGTGAACTCACCGCGTCCCGCTCTGCAGCCGGCGTGCTCGCGGCATCGGCCGCACTGGCCCAGGCCATCGGCACCGACGCCGATCGAGCCGACGCGGAAGACGTGTTCACCCGGCAGTTGCCCTGGGAGCTCTTGATGACGAACCTTGGGCGGCAACAAATCGCACGTACCGGACCGCTCCACCCGACCGCGCTGTGGGGACCGATCGTGCAATCACAGACCGCGGGCGAGTATGTCACCGGAATCGTGACCTATGAGCGGCGGATGCGGTTGGTCGCCGTCGGATATCAGCCGACCGGCTTTTTCCTCGACGGCATCGTCGCGGCACTGGCGGAGGCCGTCCGGGAGTAGGGTGCACCTCGATCGCCTGCTCACATCCTCGCGACGTTGGCCGGGCGGTGCACCAGGATACGACCGGTCGACTCGAAGGACGTATCACTGACCTGGAAATGCGCCGAGGCGGTGAACGCATCACGCAGCTGTCGTTGTAGGGGAGCGTCGTCGTAGATCGCGCTGGCCCCCGCCAGGTCGTATACCGTACGCACGACATCGGTGGCTGTCCGGACGCTGTGGGTGGCTGCAAGCCGGAGCTGAACCCGATCATCGGCCGTGAGCGCATCGGCTTGACTTGCCGCCCAAGCGTTCTCGATCGCCTGATAGAACAGTGCGCGGGCCGACCGCACGGACGCCTCCACGGCGGCGACGGCACCCTGTACGGTCTGGCGCTCGGCGAGTGTGCGTGACGATCCGCCGGCCTTCTTCGTAGCCGCCAAACCGATGAAGCCGTCGATCGCTGCGCGCGCGTTGCCCAGCGCCGCCGCGGCGATACTGCACGCGAAGTACCCGAAGATCGGGAAGCGGTACAGCGCACGGTTGATCAGCGGCCCTTCGGTCAGGGAAATCACCCGGTCGTGGGGCACGAACACATCGGTGGCAACGACGTCGTCGCTGCCGGTTCCGCGCAAGCCCAGAGTGTGCCAGGTATCGATGATCTCGAGATCCGCGACGGGGATGGCCACCACCGAGTGCTCGGGACCCTCATCGACGATGCATCCACCGAAGAACATGCCGGAGTGGTTGACTCCGCTGCAGAACTGCCACCGGCCGGTTACTTGGATCCCTCCGGGCACGCGGCGTGCCCTGCCTCGCGGTGCCCAGACACCGGCGGCGACGCCGATTCCGTTGCCGAAGAATGTGGTTCGGCTGCTCTCGGGCATATATGCCTGCAAGAGGCTGCTTGCGGTCGCGATCGACACGCACCATCCGACCGACGCATTGCCGCGAGCGATCGTTTCCGCGCACCGCAGCGACGTGCCGGGGTCGAGTTCGAGCCCGTCGGTCTCGATCGGTGCGCCCGCGCGCAGCAATCCGGACACGGCGAGTTCGGTGAGCACCGGGTTGGGTAGTCGCCGGTGGCGGTCGATGACGGCGGCCATGCTCGCGGCCGTGTCGGCGATGCGTGTCGCGGTCGCTTGCAGGTGCTCCGTCCCGTTGGTGGGCAGCACTGCGGCATGGGTGTAGGTCATCAGGGCCTCGCTGATCAGAAATATCGAGAACCACCGGGGGCGGCGGTTCGCCAACTGGTTCATCTGGTGAACCACCAAACGCGCTTTCTCATCACTGGGCGGTCGGGTGGCTCTGAGGACAACGACGACTGCCGACGCCGAATGGTTCGACCGAGTTGTTCAGCTTTTTGCGGCGGCCCGGTCGGCCGCGTCGCGAATCGACCCGCGCCATACCGGGCCGTGCCCGGGCAGCAGCACCTCGGCATCCAGTAGGCCGAGCGCGGACAGGCTGCGCACGCAGCCGTCCTGGTCGTGATTGAAGAGCCCCGGCAGAAGCTGCGGCCCTCCGCGTGTCGACAGCGGGTGCCCGGTGACCAGCGCATCGCCGCTCACCAGCACGCCGTCGACCAGAAACGAACAGTGTCCGCCGGTGTGACCCGGCGTCGGGATGGCCATCGGCTTGCCGGGCAGGGTTGCCGCCACCTGCTCGGTCAGGGCCTGCGCGGTGGGTATGCCGTCACGCACCATGGCGCCCTTGCGGGTGATCGCCACCGACCACGTGAGATAGCGCGGCCGCCAGATGTGCTTGGCGATGTCGGCCGGAGAGGCTTGTTCGAGGTACTCCCGCTTGGCGTGACCCACTTCGGCGGCGTGGCAGTAGACCGGGATGCCGTAGGTCGTGGCGAACCAGATCGCCGAGCCGAAGTGGTCGATGTGGGCGTGGGTCAATAGGATTGCGCGCAGATCCTCGACCCCGAAGCCGAGCTCGCGCAGCGATGCGAGTACGTCGTCGCGGCTGCCGGGAAACCCCGCGTCGATCAACATGACGCCCGTGCCGTCGGTTACGAGCGTCCAGTTGACGAGGTCGGTGAACGCGAAATGGACGGCGTCGGAGATGGCGCTCAAGCGTGCTGCCATGTCGCGAGTCTAGGCAAGGGAGTAGAAACGAGTCGTGGCTGAACTCAAACCTGGATTGAAACTGGGCTACAAGGCGTCGGCGGAGCAGTTCGCGCCGCGGGAACTGGTCGAGCTGGCCGTGGCGGCCGAAGAGCACGGCATGGACAGCGCGACCGTCAGCGATCACTTCCAGCCGTGGCGCCATGAGGGTGGCCACGCGCCGTTCTCGCTGGCGTGGATCACCGCGGTGGGCGAGCGCACCAAGAACCTCCTCCTCGGGACATCGGTGCTGACACCGACGTTCCGGTACAACCCCGCGGTGATCGCACAGGCGTTCGCCACCATGAGCTGCCTGTATCCGGACCGGATCTTCCTCGGCGTGGGCACCGGGGAGGCGCTCAACGAGATCGCCACCGGTTACGAGGGCGACTGGCCCGAGTTCAAGGAGCGCTTCGCTCGGCTGCGGGAGTCGGTCAAGCTGATGCGCGAGTTGTGGCTGGGCGACCGGGTCGACTTCGACGGCGAGTACTACCGCACGAAGGGCGCCTCGATCTACGACGTGCCCGAGGGCGGTGTCCCGGTGTACATCGCCGCGGGCGGGCCGGTTGTGGCCAAGTACGCCGGCCGTGCCGGTGACGGCTTCATCTGCACCAGCGGCAAGGGCGAGGAACTCTACAAGGACAAGCTCATTCCTGCGGTGCGTGAGGGCGCGGAGGCCGCCGGGCGCGACCCCGACAGCATCGACCGGATGATCGAGATCAAGATCTCCTACGACACCGATCCCGAGTTGGCGTTGGAGAACACCAGGTTCTGGGCGCCGCTGTCGTTGACCGCCGAACAGAAGCACTCCATCGACGATCCGATCGAGATGGAGAAGGCCGCCGACGAGCTGCCCATCGAGCAGGTCGCCAAGCGTTGGATCGTGGCGTCGGATCCGGATGAAGCCGTCGAGAAGGTGAAGGACTACGTCGACTGGGGTCTCAACCACCTGGTGTTCCACGCCCCGGGTCACGATCAGCGCCGGTTCCTCGAACTGTTCCAGCGCGACCTCGAGCCGCGTCTGCGCCGCCTCGGCTGACTCTGTCGATAATCACTTCGACACAACATGATTCGAGTACCGGCGACGATCGTCGGTGCGCTGGCATTCGTGTTGGCATTCGCAGGGCTGGTGTCTCGCTATCTGCCGGTCGACAACGAGGTCGTGCTGGTGCTCGCGGCGGCGTCGCCGTATCTGACGATCACGGCGATCGCGTCGATGGTGCTGTTCGCGGTGGCGCGGCGGTGGGCGGCGACTATCGTGGCCGCGGCGCTGTGTGTGGTGATGCTCGCGGTTCTCGCCCCGCGCTACCTCGGTCCCGAGGAGACCGGTGTGCCCACGGTCGCGCTGCGGGTGCTCACTGCAAATCTCGGAATGGGAGGCGCGGAGCCGCGCGCGGTGGTAGCGTTGGCGGCCTCAGCGGCCGACGTCCTCGTCGTCCAGGAGATGACTCCACAAGCGGCCGAGGCCATGTCGGCCGCCGGACTTGACACGGTGTTCGGCCACCGGGTGATCGACCCGCGCCCGTTGGCCGACGGGATCGGGGTGTGGAGCCGACATCCGATCGTGACGTCGGGCGCCGTCGCCGGCTACCGGATGCCGATGCTGAACACCCGGATACGCGTGCCGGGGGTCAGATTCGACGTCAGCGTGCTCGCCGTGCATCTGGCCGCACCGTTGGTCCAGCCGTTACGCAGTTTCGCCGACGACATTGCGCGGCTCCCCGAGACGCTGCGGGCGTTGGCCCACAGCGCCGGCTCCGGTGCGGTCATCGTGGCGGGCGACCTCAACGCGACCTACGACATGAAACCCTTCCGTCAGCTGCTGGACGAGGGTTACCGCGACGCGGCCGAACAGGCCGGGGCGGGCCTGACCCGCAGTTACCCGAGCAGGCGTTGGCTACCGTCGGTGGTCGGCATCGACCATGTCCTGCTGCGCAATTGCGCGGCCTCGTCGGCGTACACCGTGGAGGTGCGCGGGTCCGATCACCGCGGGCTCGCCGCCGTCGTCGACATTCCCGCGGATCCGACCGCGAGCTATCCGGTCTAGACGTTTCTCCAACGTAGTTGAGAGAGGCAGCGTCAGCGGTCGCGTCGGCGCGAATCTGAGGCCGGTACCGAGCTCAGGTCAGAGCCGGTTACTGTTCGGCTATTGTGCGCTGAGCGTCTACTGGGTAAGGCAGAGTCATTACCTGAGAGAATCTCTCGAGAGCATCGGAGCGTCATGCCCGCGTCTGTCGCATTGATCAGCCCGGTGAATCCGTACCCCACCGATGCCGGCAAGAAGATCGTTCTAGCCGGATTCGTGGACTATCTGACGGATCGGGTCGGCGCGAACAACGTGTACTACATGATGGTCGGCGGTGAGTTCCATGGTCACTTTCCGGCGGTGCTTCGCCGACTGGAAAAGCCGCGTGGCCGCGCGGCGATCGCCACCCTGATGACACGGACGCTCACTGGGCGGTCCAGTATGCAGGAGTCCCTCTTGAACACCCCGCGGCTTCGCGGTGCCATCCACCGCACTCTGCGGGACATCAAGCCGGACCTCGAGATTTACGACACTGTCCGGATGGCGCAACACGCGTCCGACACGAACGGTCGTGCGGTCTGCTATCTCGACGACCTGTTCTCAGAGCGGTACCGCGGGATGCTTGAAGCGGCCGCACGGTATCCCGACGTCAAACTCCAAGCGATCGGAAATTTCGGGGTTCACGTACCAAGGGGACTGCGCCCTTTAACTTCGTGGCAGCTCAGCCAGCGTGCGCTGCTTCGCCTGGAACAGCGACTCGTGCGACGAAGCGAGGACAGGGTCGCCCACCGCTTCGACACCACGCTGTTGATCAGCGAGCAGGAGGCGGCGCTGCTCCGCACACGCGCTGGCGTCGACGACACTCGCATCCACGGGATACCGCCGCTGCTGAGCGATCGCCCGTCGCCGGTGCGCAAATATCGGGGCGCACCGGGCTTCGTTTTCCTGGGGCAGCTCTCGCTGACGCACAATGACGACGGTCTCAGACACTTCCTCACCGCGATATGGCCGCTCGTGCTCAAGCAGCGGCCCGACGCCAGGTTGACCGTTATCGGCCGCGACCCTCTCCCGAATCTGACTCCGCTGGCAGTGCAGTACCGGCACAGCGTGACCCTCGAAGGCTATGTGCCGGAGTTGGCGAGCATCCTTTCGCGCAGCGCTGCGCTGGTGAATCCACTTCGATTCGGTTCGGGCGTCAAGCTGAAGGTCATCGAGGCGCTCGGTGCGGGCATACCGGTGGTTTCAACGTCAATCGGCGCCGAGGGTGTGGCGACAGGCGCCGATCATGGTGTCCTAGTGAGTGATTCGGTAGCCGATTTTGCGCAGCTCATGCTCGAGACAACGGGTACTGCCTATAACGCCGATCTGTCAGCGGCGGCGCGGGAGCACTTCGACAACACCTACTCCCGCCGAGCGGTCTTCGCTCGATACGACACGGTGTTCGGTCTGGGGTGACGTCGACGTAGCGTCACCGTCGGCGGTCAGGCAGCGCCTCTAGGAAACGGGCGGCGACTTCGTCCCAGGACGCTCGCGTCGAAAGCGCCTCCGCCCCCGCATCCCCCATCCGCCTCGCCTCCGCGGGATCGGAGAGCAGGCGGACCAGAGCGTCGGCCAGCGCCTCTGGATCCTCCGGAGGCACCAGCAATCCGGAAACACCGTCGTCAACCGCGGACGGGATGTCACCGACGCGCGAAGCCACCACCGGCCGAGCAAAGGTGTGCGCCAGATGTGCCACACCGGACTGACTGCTGCGCTTGTAGGGCAACACCACACAGCGGGCCACTGCGAAGTAGGACGCCACGTCGGGGGTCGGCACATAGCCGAGGTCCAGTCGTACCCGCTCGAGGCGCGAAACCCTCGCCCGCAGTTCGTGTTTGTCGATGTCGGTGTCGGCCGCACCAGCGATGACAAGCTCTGCTTCGGGCAGGGTTCGCAACACCAACGGCCAAGAGTCACACAGCGTATCGGTTCCCTTGTAGCGTGTGATGACCCCGAACGCCAGGGCCACCGGCTTCGTGGTGTCGGCAGGCGGGACCGATGCGGCGAGCAGTCCTTCGTCGCCATGCGGGATGATATGCACCGGAGCGCTGACCGGCCACGTCTGAAGCAATGCCCGGCTTGCGGTCTCGCCCAGCACGAAGGCCACGTCCAGGTCGGCGTACGCCCCGGTGAGTGCGCTTCGGGTCACCGATGCGGTGTGATACATCCCCTCTAGCTCCCGACGCCGCACCAGCGGTCGCGGTTCATGCGAGACAAGTGCCAGGACGGCTCGAGGAAGGACACGCCGGATGGTCTGCACGCCAACGCCGTCGAGCGGGAATTGCCAGTACGACCACACGATCACATCGGGTCGCTTGGCAAGCAGATAACCGAACAGCACGGCCCAGGCCATTGTGTGCTGAACACCCCGCACCCCACGCCGGGTGCGGCGCCACCATTCCGGTACGTTCTCGCCGGCGTTCGGATGCCATGTGGGCAGAATGCTGCGGACCCGGCAGCCAGGCACTCGCGACGCGAATTCCGGTGTGGGTCCGGTGATGACGTCGACCTCTTCGCCGGCTCGGGCCAGTCCCTCACCGAGCTGTAGCGCGAAATGAAACAGTCCGCCGGAAGGCTGGAACTGCACCAGCGCGACGCGCCGACGGTTCGCTGCGTCATCGCCCCGAATGATCTGGTGGTACAGGTTCTGCAACTTGGCTGCCCAAACCTGTGCGCTGAATATGGTTTCGTACCGCTGCCGGGCCGCATCCGCGATGCGCTGCAGCCTGGGCCCGGCTTCTTCGACGATCGTCGCCATATCGGTGATCGCCGCGGCAAGGGCGGCCGGTGCGCCGGGTTCGACGAGCAACCCGCAGTCGTCGGTGACGATGTCGGTGATTCCTCCCGCCGTGGTCGCGACGATCGGTCGCGCCGCGGCCAGCGCCGAAATGAGCGCGGTAGGTAATGCGTCTTCCCGGGAGGGGTGCACGACGAAGTCGCAGGCCGCAATCAAGTCGTCGACATCAGTACGGAATCCGAGTACGCGGACCCGCTCGCGGAGAGACGGTTCCGACTCAACGGTCGCGGTGATTTGGTCGAGTAGAGGGCCGTCACCCGCCAGTGCCAATGTCAGAGGCAGGTCGCCGGGGACCGTGCGCATGGCTTCGAGAAGATCGGAGTGGCCCTTCTCGGGCCGTAGGAGGCTGACGCACAGCGCCAGCAAGCCGTCGGGCGTAACACCCAGCTCCGTTCTAACGGTCGCCCGGTCCCGCGTTGCCTCGGGCTCGTTCACGCCGTTGGGCAACACGGTGATCGGTACGTCCTCGCCGGCGATCTCGGTGTACCAGCGGCATTGGGCCTGCGAAAGCGCGATGACTGTCCGCGCCAGCCGCCGCCGGGCGCTCAATGCCGCACGGACCCGCACCCGGTGTCGGGGTGAGGCGGCCTTGTCGATGACGTGCAGGGTGGAGACCGCAGGCACACCGGCCAACCGCGCCGCGAGCCCGCCCACCACGTCGGCATGTTTGAGGTGGGTATGCACGATGTCGACCCGCTCCGCACGCAGGATCCGTGCCACGCGAAGCGCTGCCAACGCGTCGTATCGTGGCGAGTGCAGCTCAAAGACGGCCACGCCTTGCGCCCGCAACAGAGGGACGACCCGGTTGTCGACACCCTCGGATGTGTGGACGTCCGACAGGCCGATCACGACCATCCGCAGCCCGGCAGCCGGCGCGACCCGTGCGAGTTCGACGAGCACCGCTTCCGCGCCGCCGGCGCCAAGCGAGTGGATGACATGGGCGACGGTGATCGCCGTTTCCACGCGGTCAGGCCTCACCGATCACCTCTGCATACAGGCGGTTCAGATTTTCGATCCAGCGGGTCAGTGAATACTTCTCATCGATCAGGGCCCTCCCGGCGCTCCCGTATTCAGCCGCGCGCACCGGATCGCCGATGGTGCTCACCAATGCTTCGGCGAGTGCGCGGACATCGCGAACCGGAACGAGGCGGCCCGTGACGTCGTCGATGACGATCTCACGGGTACCCCCGGCGTCCGCGGCCACAACCGGCAGCCCGCAGGCCGCGGCCTCGAGTAGCGCGGTGGGCAGCGCTTCCTCGACCGACGCGGAGACCACACCGTCGACCGTGGCGAGCACGGCGGCGACATCTTCGCGACGTCCCAGCAGACTCACCGAATCCTGCAGGCCCAGTTCGG
This sequence comes from Mycobacterium sp. GA-1199, assembly GCF_001500045.1. Taxonomy (GTDB): domain Bacteria; phylum Actinomycetota; class Actinomycetes; order Mycobacteriales; family Mycobacteriaceae; genus Mycobacterium. Next base: position 32,235 of record NZ_LQIX01000013.1, on the reverse strand, counting down.
AAAGCGCGCGTTCGATGTCCGGGCGGGCAGGGCCGTCGCCGACTACCAGTAGGCGCGCGCCGGGATGTGCGACCACCACTTCGGCCCATGCCCTCAGCAGATCGGCGTGGTTCTTGTCTGGGCGTAGCGCCGCCACGCATGCCCAAACGGGCGCATCGGTATGGGCACCGGAGCGCTCAGCGCTGAAGCGATCGGTGTCCACACCGTTCGGGATCATTCGCCAAGTGTGCCGGGCGGGGCCGTGCAGCTTGGCGTACTCGTCGAATGCGTGCTGTGACACCAATATCAGCCGGCCCAGTCGACCCGGGATCCGCACCGACAGCCGCTCCTTGAGCCACTCCCGTCGTTTGGAGTGCTTCTGTGGGATGAGGTGAAGGGTGGCGACGACGGGTTTGCGCGCCAGAGCGCCCGCAAGCGGCACGAGGATCGCCGAGTATCCGAGGTGGGCGTGCACGATGTCGGCGGAACTCCGCCGCAAGGTGCGCACCAGGTGGACGAAGCCCCTGATATCGGTCAACTTATTCACACCGAGGTAGGTCGGCTCCAGCCCGGCTTCCGCGATGCGACCGAAGAGCGCGGTGCGGGTACCGACGGGAGGAGCCAGGCTTGCGGCCGAGATCCTCATCGAGGCGGGGGCGTGCGTCCCCAGTTCGGCGACGAGGTTCTCTGCGCCCCCGAAACTGAAGGAATCCAACACCATCAATACATGTATCGGACGTGATGCGGCGCCGTCGGCCCGCATGGGTTCTGACATCCTCAACCTCCAGGGCTTGATCGATGGGTGAACGAACGAGGTGTCAGGCCAAGACCTCCAGGTGCTCCCAGGGAACCTCGATCATGCTGTAATCCCACGGCATGCCGAGCTGCCCGTAGGTCTCGCCCGGATGATGGCGGGCGGCCGCGGGGTCACGTTCGAACGCGACGCTCAGCGGCGCGCCGCCGTAGTCGACGACGAAGGCGCCGTAGGTCTGCAACGCCTGGGCGATCACCCGCGTTGCGGGCGCGAGTCCGAGTGCGTCGATGTCGACGTCCGGATCGAGGCGAAGGCGAGCGCCCTCGGGAATGCAGTCCGGCCCGTCGTAGGTGCCATCCGTCTTCACTGCCGGCGCCCGGAAGACCTCGGCGCAAACACTGTCGCTCTGCAGCGCCAGCGCATGTGGGATGACACCGCGGCGCATTTCGTCGAGGCGGATCACACCCCCGAGCCGCGATGCGCCGGAAGCCGTGCTGAAACCGTTCTCGTATGTGCCCCACCCGGAGCCGTCGAGGTCGTTGATTGCACCGAAACTCGTTGTCCAGTGGTCGCCGTGACGTTGCGCCTGCCAGAACTCGAAGACAAGACGCCTGCCGTGGTCGATCACGACCATCGCACCGTCGGACCCGGGCGATGGAACGGCGTCCTCGGGTATCGGCACGCGGTGACCGTCGAACGGGCATGGGCCCCAGTCTTTGATCCTGCATGACACGCGAGTGTGCGGGGTGTCATCGCCCGCGGAGTAGATGGGAATCGCGAATTCGTCGAGGTTGGCATACATCACGCCGTCTCTGGATATCCGCGCCACCATCGCTGCGCTGTTCGGGTCGACAGGCGCGTCGGCCGCGACAGGTGTTCGAAACGGACTGTCGTCGGCGAACGGCTCACTCGGTGGCCTCGTGCGTGAGGAGTCGGTGACGATGCCCACCGCCAGGACAAGAACCAGACACACGCCGACGATGACCGGCAGCGCGGATCTGGGCCGACCCATGGCCTGCATTGGGGCACTCCCATCCGCACCGCTATTTCAGAGCCAGAATACGCAGGCTGCTGTGGTGCCATCCGGGTCAACGAAACGGCAGCGCAACCGGTAGTGGCGCGACCGGGCCCGGACGACGGGCCCGCGGGTGCAGACGGCGATACACCAGCGCGAAAGCGCCCACCCCGACCATCACACCAGCGCCCAGCGCCAGTGAGCTCGCCAGGAGTGAATGCTCGTTCTTGTCCCGCTGGACAATCGGTCCTACAGGACGGACGACGTACAACGAGTCGGCGCCGAATCTCTTGAGGTTGGCCTCTGCGTCCGTGAGCGCGATTCGGAGGGATTCGACTGCGGCCTCGCGGCTGGCAGCGGTTACCTCGATCGTGATGATGCCGCGTACGGTGTCGGCGACCGCGGAGGTTTCTGGGCTGCCGGCGACCATCAAGGCGGCGTAGCTCGGCAGCACGACCTCTCGGCTACGGATGTCGAGGACATAGGCCTTGCCCCATTCAACGTCGGCGCCGGGCAACAATGTGAGGCGCTGACTCGCGGTATGTGTGCGCGTGGTCGAGGCCGTGAGGAATGTTGCGACGACCACCACTGCGAGCAGCACCGCGGCGGTGGCTGCGCTGATGAACCGCCCGCACTCGCGCAGCGGATCCCGCCATTGGCTTTCCGTTTGCGCCGCGATCGCCCCGGCAAGCGCCAAAAGAATGCCGAAGGTCCGCAGATATGTCAGGTGGATGAAGATGCTCGCGATCGACCAGGCGACGATGGCCGCCAACACGGCAGCCGCCAGCGAACGTTCGACGGTTTCAGACTGCAGCGCGAGCTGTGACACCCGAATGGCAACACAGAGGACGACGCCGATGACGAGGACTGCCCACCCGAACAGGCCGACAATGCCCGCCTCGCTGGCGATTTGGGCGTACAAATCGTGCGCCGCGGCAGTCGGGGGATTGGTCACGGCGGTCGGCACGAGGCCCGAATAGCGCTCCACCAGGAGCTGGAATCCGCCGGGTCCGAAGCCGAATGCCGGGCGGTCGTCGAACATCGCCCAGGCAACCTCGCCGGCGGCCATGCGACTCGCAACCGACGGGTCGATGGAATAGCTCGGCTGTGACCCGTACACGTCGGCCAACAGAGCGATCAGTCGGTTGCCGATGCCGGGTATCAGCAGGAACAGCAACGCAACGGGCAGCACCTTCACCGCTGCGCGCCGGGTGGTGGGACCGCTGAGAACCGTCCACACGGCGAGCGCTGCGAAAGTGGCGATGAAGGTTCCGCGGGATTGCGTGAGGTAAATCCCTGCCAGTAGTGCGAGCATCGCTGCAGCCCAACCGATCACCGTCCACCGCAGGCCCGTACGTCGGGCGCGCACGATGAGTGCGCCCGCCAGCGGCAGCCCCATGATCAGGTGACGACCCCAGAAGTTCGAGTCGGGAAGCGGACCCCCGTAGCGCAAGGTGGTCACCAGCTCGCCGCTTGCTTGTGTGACGGTTGCGAACCCGCCGAAAGACATGGCTCCGCTGAAGAGGACCTGGTTCAACAGGGTCAGCACGCTGAGCACGGCGAAGGAGATCACCACCGCGGCGGCGACTGTCCACTGGCGCTGGGTAATCTGCAACAACACCATGACGATGACGACGAACGCCAAATCGGCGACTTCGTTCTTCAGCAGGCCGAACGCGCCGCCGACGTCAGCAGCACCGATCGAAGCGAGGAACCGGGTCGTCAAGAAGACGCCCACGAGGCCGATGAACGCCAGCGTCCAGCGGTTCAGCCGGCCGCGGGCGACCGGGTCGCGGAGCGCCAATCCCAGAGTGAGGAGCCCGATGAGAAGTGAGATGCGGAAAAGCGAGATCGGTCCCCAGGTGCCGACCACGCCGCTGATGTTGGCCACCTCGCACACGGCCATCGCCACCACGGCCCACTGCGGTCGGCGCACCAGGTAGATGGCCGCGGCCGCCGCGCAGGGCAGGCCGACGACGAGAAGGACCGGTGCGATCCCGATGACCCACGCGGCGGCTGCCAAGACGGCCGCACCCACGGCCGCGCCGCCGAGGATCTCACTTCGCCCCCCCAACGCGGTGATGTGGTCGGGCCCGGACGGTTTCACCGCGAGGACGACTCGGATGTCATCGGCTCGGTGTGAAGGGTGGTCTCGTCCGCGGCGTCGGCGTAGCGAGATCCGGCGGCGTGACGTGCGTATTCCGAAGACTCGGAATTCCTGTTTCCTGCCCGTCGGCCGACAAGCAGTCCTACGCCCGCGCCCAGCGCCAGTCCTACGAGACCCGCAGCGCCGTAGGTTTGTAGGCTGCCGGGCCCTAGGGCCTGGGCGCTGCCGGCGGGCTGCCTGACCACCTCGAGGCGGAATGGACCGGCGACAGCGGTCGCGGGCCCACCCGCGTCGCTGAGAACGGAACTGAGTGCGGCCTCCGCGGCTTCAGGGGAACTCGCCTCGACGCTGACCTCGATCAGAGTGGTGTCACGGACGGCCCCGGCTGACAGGGTCAGCTCGGACACCGGAACGTTGGCGGCGGCTGCCGCAGGCTGTAGCCAATTGCTCTGACCGAACACGATCGCCGCGGACCGCGTCGCCTGTCCGTGATTGAGCACATCCCAGTACTGTGCGGCTTCGCTGGTGGGAATGTAGGAGGCCGGCAGCATGGCAAGGGAGGCCTGCGCTGCGTATCTCTTCGAATGCCCAAGCAGCACATAGGCAATCAGGATGCCTGCCACCATCCCGATGACCGCGCACAACGCTGCGACCAACCACCGCCGCCCGGAAAGCGTCTTGACCACTCAGGTGTCCTTCCCCGACTCAGGTGCACTGATCGCAGCAGCCGACTGCGCCGATCGCCGCCGCAGCGAGCGAACGACCATTAGTCCCTGGGCATAAAGCTCGCGAGCGGTCAGCCTCAGCATCAATAGGTAGCAGATTAACCCGACCGGCACGGCCAGACTGAGTTGAACGGGCGCGGGCCAGTGATCGGTGGCGGATGTGGTGCCCAGCATCGCGAACGCCATGACCGCCGCCGCGGGCATCGGACGCAGCGTTGCGGTGATCAGCGGTCTGAACCGCAGCCCGGTAACGGTGCGCACCAGCACCATATTCGCCACCAACGGAACCAGTTCGACCAGCAACAGAACTACGGCGACCATCACGATGCTGTGGCCGGCCGCCCACCAGATCGGCCAGATAAGCAGGGCGAGCTTCACGGCGCCGGTCGCCGTCAAGAGTCCGGGACGTCCGATCGCTTTGAACACGTCACCGGCGTGATAGGAGGCCGAGTGGATGAGGCCGTACACCGCCAGGATCGACAACACCGGAGCCGCGTCGGCGTAATTCGATCCGTATAGGGTGCCGATCACCGCCGGCGCGGCTGCGCCCAGGATGACACAGATCGGTGCAGTCAGCGGCACGACGATCGTCAACACCTGCAGATAATGCTCGCCGACACGGCGACGGTCGTGCTGGAGCCGGGACAGTGAACTGAACAGCACCTCGCTGATCACGATGCACAGGCTGAGCACAAGCAGGTCGGGGACGCGAAATGCCAAGGTGTAGAGCCCCAGCGCAGTGTCGCCGAGGCGGATCCCCACGACCGCGTAGTCGACGTTGGCGATTCCGAATGCAAGAAACGTGACCCCGGTGACGGACAGCCCGTACAGCACCAGCTGTCGCGCCTCGTGGGCATCGAAGCCGTACTTCAGGGGGGTGCGGGCCACAAACCAGTACAAGCATGTCAGGGCGATGGTTCCTACGAGCTGCCCGTAAACCAGGCTCCACACGCCAAAACCGGTGGCGGCGAGCGCAATAGTCAGGACGGCCTTGAGGATGGCAGCGATGAACTCCGGCCAGAGCCTGCGCTTGAAATCAAGCCGTCTGCGTAAGAGAGCTGCCGGTAGCACACCGACGGCGGAGATGGTGACCGCGATGGAGAGGACCCGCACCATGTTCGTGAGTTCCGGCTGGTCGAGCAGCGCGGCCGCCAGGGGCGCCGCGACGGCGAGGGCTGCGCCAGCCAACGCGCCGGTCACGGTGACGAGGGTCAATGCTGTGGGCGCGAACCGTTTCCACGAACCGGGGCTCTGCACCAAGGCGGCGCCGACACCGAGGTCTTTGAGGTAGTCGAAGAGATTGATGATGAGAAGGGCCAGTGCGAACAAACCGAAGTCGGCGGGGTCGAGTAGGCGGGCCACGATGACCGTCGTGATGAGCGCGGAGCTCTTGCTCAGACCGAAGACCAGATAGTTCCAGGCGGCTTGGCGCCCCGTCGGGGGCGTTGACGCAGTGACACCGGCCGAAACTTCCGCATCGCTGATCATGTGGGATACGGCGTGCGTGGGCCGTGTCTTCCTGAACCTCATACGATGCCGGCTCCCGCATCAGCCGTACCTGATGGACAGCACCAAACCGCCTCGCCAAGTTGACGATTCACCGGGAGGCAAACAGGTAATCCCTCGCCCAGGGGCGGGGATCACCATCCCGCCGACGCACGGTGAATCCTGCATTCACCAACAATTCATAGATGGCTTCCTTGGTTCGGTAGGAGTCGTCGCCGGTTTCCTCCGCCAAGAAATCGTGACATCCGATCGCCGCGTGTCGTACCAGGGGCAGCATATCCGCGCTGCCCTGCAGCGCCGGAAGTTCTGCGCCTTCGATGTTCATCTTCAGGAAGTCGACCCGATCGAGGTCGTACATCTCGACCAAGCCCGCAAGGGTCATCGCGGCGACCTCGACACCCTCGGACCCGATCCTGTTCTCGTAGCTGACCTCGGCGGGGAGGTCGCTGATCATAACGGGCTTGTCCGAATCCATGATCGCCGCGTTGACCAACTCGACATTGCGCACACCGTTCAGTCGCACAGTGCGCTCCAAGGTCGCGAATGTAGCGGGATGAGCTTCGACCGCAATCACTTTGCCCGATGCTCCCGCCCATCGGGCAAACGGCAGAGATTCCGATCCGATGCCCGCGCCGATGTCGAGTACCACGTCACCGAACTTCACCGTGTAGTCGAGCAGGAACACGTCCTTGGTGAAAGTCTCGCATTCCTCGATGCCCATTCCCTGCAACCGCTCCGGCAGGAGCATGACGCCGCCCGGCGTGCGCTTGGACCACAGCCCAGATGGACGGTCATAGGCGAATCGGGCCCGTTGCCCTGCCGCGCGCGCCCGTCGATTGGCCACGACACCTATCAGTGGTCGACCGGGCCCACGATCGAGCGCCCGATACACCACATGCTTCAGCGCCACGGCGCGACCCTAACATCGCTGTTGGCGCACAACTGTGCCAACGATGGATCCGCCAGAACAACTGCGGTGGTTGGGTACATCTGATGTGATTCCGGCATTCAGCATTGGAGAAGCGGTGAGAGTGCTCGTCACTGGTGGGGCCGGATATATCGGAGCGCACGTCATGAGGGCCCTGCGCCGCGTCGGGAATGACGTCGCCGTCCTCGACGACTTCTCCACCGGGAGTCGTGATCGCCTGACGCCCGACACTTCGGTCTACGAAGGCTCGTTGCTGGATACCGCGTTCGTCGAGTCGGCGTTGCGCTCTTTTTCCGCTGACGCTGTCGTGCACATCGCCGCCAAGAAGGCCGTGGACGAGTCGGTCGCCAACCCGCTGTTCTACTACCGTCAGAACGTCACCGGCATGCATAGCGTGCTCGAGGCGATGGTCGGCACGGGGACGCGCCGCGTCTTGTTCTCGTCGAGTGCGGCGGTTTACGGAGAGCAGGCCGTCAGCCCAGTGACCGAAGCAACGCCCACCAGTCCGTCCTCTCCCTACGGCTGGACGAAATTGATTGGTGAACAATTGCTCTCCGACGTCGCGGCAGCGCACGGACTCAGCTGGTCGGCACTGCGCTATTTCAATGTGGCCGGCGCAGCGACGCCGGAGTTGGGCGACCGCGGGGAGAACAACCTGATACCGAGAGTTTTTCGGGCGATCAGCTCGGGCGTACATCCAAAGGTCTTCGGGGCCGATTATCCGACGCCGGACGGATCGTGCGTCCGTGACTACATCCATGTCGAGGATGTCGCAGACGCCCACGCCGCTGTCCTGAACCAGATGGCCGTCGACGATCTTGCCGCCATCTACAACATCGGCACCGGAAGGGGTACGAGTGTCTTCGAAATCATGACGGCGGTACGGCAAGCCACCGGCATCCATTTCGAGTGCGACGTCATCGACCGTCGTCCGGGTGACCCTCCCGACGTCGTCGCCGATCCCGCGAAGATCCAACGTGACTTCGGTTGGAAATCGCGCCACGATCTAGCCAGCACCGTTGACAGCGCCTGGAAGGCGTGGGTCGCCAATGACCAGACCTGAAGCTGCCCTTCGGGGCCCGTGGTGTGCTCGCACATGCAGCGTTCGCGAACACCGCACGGCCATCGCGCGAGTATCGCGCGCCTTGAGCCGCGGGACCGTTAATATCGAGCGACTCTGTGGTTTGCGTGGGTGTCCATTCGTCGAGCACGTGACGTCGCCCGATCCTGCGTAGGAAGGTACGTGTTGATACGGCGTATAGCGTCATCGCTCGTCGCAGTCGGATGCGTGGTTGCCATCTCCATGACCGGGCCCCCCGGTCTGGCCGTCGGTCAGCCCGCTGACGACGCCCCGCCGCAGGTCACCGCCTTCGGCTGGCAGCAACTCGGAATCAAGCCGCAGTTGTCCTTCGTCGGCCACGACATGACGCAGAGAGTCTCCATACCCGTGCCGCAGGGGCTTGCGCCCATTACGCTCTCGGGGTTGATCGGAGCGGTCAGCAATATTCCGTCGGGATTCGTGGAAGCTCAGACCCAAGACGGGCGGTTCGTGGGGTCGGTGCCGATACCCATCGTCCCGCCCGGTCAACCCCCGGCGCCGTTCACCTTCGACATCGGTTCAGTTCCGGTGGTGCGCGGCGAGATCCAATTGAACTTGGTGTTGAGGGTCAACGACGACGATGTCTGCGATCCACTGCCCAATCTGGTCATGAGCGAATTGAGCGCGGCCTTCACCGGTGCCGTACAGCCCCCCAGGACTATCGAGGAATTCCTTCCGGCCATCGCCCCTGTGATCGACTTGTACGTCGACCCAGTGCCCACTGACGCCGAGAAGTCCACGACGCTCACTCTCGTCACCGCATTGTCCACGTTCTACCAACCGGGGGTCGTCGCGGTGAATGTGCGCGCGCTGCCCCGAACCGATGTGGGACCACCGCCGGATCGTGATGCCTCGGTCCGTGCGATCGTCGTCCGTGACGTTGCCCAACCGGAGCCCGGCGTGCGGCTGGTCACCGATGCCGGCGCACCTTTTCTCATCCTGAGCGGACAGGGCGACGACCTCGTCCAGCAGGTCGGTCTGTTCCGGGATGGACTACAGAAGGTGGCCCAGACCGACACCGTCACAGTCGAATCGACCGAAGGGGCGTCGAACGAACAAGCAGGATCGGCCTCGACGTTCGGGCAGCTTCGTATCGGTGGTAACACGGCCGTTCTAGGCGAGTCGTACATCTTCTTGAACATCGCTCCCGCATTGTCCAGGGCTGACGATCCGGGCATCGTCGACATCCGTCTGTTGGCGAATTACACGCCGGTTGACGACAACGAGAAGGGGACGATGGTCGTCACCGCCGGCGAGCTCGTGCTCGCCACCGCGCGTCTCGACGCGTCTGGTCAGGTGGACAGCCGCTTTTCGATTCCTGCCGATGTCGCCGCCCGAGATCAGGATCTGACCGTGACGGTCAGGTACGAGCCCGGACCCGGGTGTAATCCGCTCACCCTGCCGATGGAGTTCGAGATCGATCCGATGTCGACTGCGAGAGTTCGGCGGGGCGGCGTGGTAGAGATGGGCGGGTTTGCCGCCCTGCCCCAAGGATTCGTTCCGAGGTTTCAAGTAGCTTTCGACGGCAGCGACCCCGATCAGCTCGCCCATGCGGCCAAGATCGTGGGGCTGATCCAAAGGCTTACGTCGACGGCTTTGAGACCGGAAGTGGTCAGCGTCGAGCAGGCCGCAACGAGCGATACCAGCGCGCTGATCATCGCCGGCGCACAAACAGTCGAGGAGAACAAACTCGATCCGCCGATAGCGCCGCGGGGCGGCATGTCCGAGGTTGACCTGCCTTCTTCGACCGTCATCGACATCTCTACCGGGCTAGCGGCCCTTCAGAGTTATGCGCAGAACAACCGGACGATCGTTCTACTGACCACCTCGGGGCCGTGGAGTCTCGGGGTCTCATTGCTCGACTACCTCGCGGGTCTTTCCAATGGCTGGCGAGACCTGGAGGGTGACGTGCTGGTGGTTGGCCAGGCTCAGGTCCCCCAGCAGCTGACGGTACGGGCCGACGGTCCGGTGATGGCAGGGTCATCTGGCGTCAACGCGGATGCGGTCGCGCAGGAATCGGACAAGCGCGGATGGTACGAGTGGATACTGCTGGGGGCCGGACTGCTGGTGATCCTCACCCTCATCGGGGGCACAGTCGTGTTGCTGAGGAAGCAATCTCACCCCAGCGCGGGCGTCGGTCCTCAGTCCTGACCGCAGTACCCCGGCGCCTCATGCCGACGCCGGCGCTGCTGAGGCGTGGATCAACGGCGGTGTGTGCATACGTCGACGCTCGAGACGCCGCCTCCGCGGCCGTACGCTAACGTCGCGTCAGCACGTTCTACCGTGAAAGCAGCAAGGCACCCACACCGTGGTACGCCCTGTGGGCCGACCAGGAGTTGCAGGCGATTGAACAGTCCACCAGAGCGCAAGCCGGTGTCCGCCGTTTATGTCGCGTCCCCGGAAGGCGACACGGGAAAATCCACCATCGCGCTGGGCATCCTGCACCGCTTGACGGCCACGGTGGCCAAGGTCGGCGTCTTCCGGCCGATCACCCGGCTGGGTGAGGACCGCGACTACATCCTCGAACTGCTGTTGAAACACACGACGGCGGGCTTGTCGTACGACGACTGCGTCGGCGTCGGCTACGAGCAACTGCACGAGGATCCCGAATCCGCCTTGGCCGAGATCGTCGACCGGTATCACCGGGTGGCCGACCAGTGCGATGCGGTGCTGATCGTCGGAAGCGACTACACCGATGTCGCCACACCCAGCGAGTTGTCGACCAATGCGCGCATCGCGGCCAATCTCGGCGCTCCGGTGGTGCTGGCGGTCAAGGCCAAGGATCGCAGCCCCGCCGATGTCGCGAACATCGTCGACATCTGCCTCGACGAAATCGCTGCCCAGCATGCGTACACCGCGGCGGTCGTCGCCAACCGCTGTGACCCCGCCCAACTGACCGCGGTGCTCGACGCGCTGAAGGGCTTCGACCTCAAGTGTTACGCGCTGCCGGAGGAGCCGCTGCTGGTCGCCGCGTCGGTCGCCGAACTGCAGCAGGCCGTCGAGGGTGAATTGATCAGCGGCGATCCGGCGCTGCTGTCGCGTGAGGCGATGGACCTGATGGTCGCCGGGATGACGGCCGAACGCGTACTCGAGCGGCTCAGCGAGGGTGTCGCCGTCATCGCCGCAGGCGACCGCTCCGACGTCGTCCTCGCCCTTGCGAGCGCCCATGCCGCCGAGGGCTTTCCGTCATTGTCGTGCATCATCCTCAACGGCGGGCTGGAATTGCACCCCTCGATCGCCGCACTGGTCGCCGGGCTCGGACTGCGGTTGCCGATCATCGCTACCAGGTTCCGGACGTTCGAGACGGCCAGCCGGGTGGCCTCCGCGCGCGGCAGGGTGACTGCCACCTCCCTGCGCAAGATCGACACGGCCATCGCGTTGATGGAGACCCACGTCGACGTCGCAGACCTGTTGGATCAGTTGGCCATCCCGATTCCTCAGGTCGTCACCCCCCAGATGTTCACGTACAAGCTGCTGGAGTGGGCTCGGTCGGACCGCAAGCGCATCGTGTTACCTGAGGGCGACGACGACCGCATCCTGACCGCGGCCGGCCGACTGCTGCACCGCGGCGTCGCCGACCTGACGATCCTCGGCGAGGAATCTCAGATACGCGCGCGCGCAGCCGAATTGGGTATCGACCTCGCCGATGCCGCCGTCCTCGACCCGCAAACCAGCGACCTGTGCGATAAGTTCGCCGAACAGTACGCCGAGATGCGCAAGCACAAGGGCGTCACGGTCGAGCAGGCGCGCGAGATCATCCACGACGTCTCCTATTTCGGTACCATGCTGGTGCACAACGACATGGTCGACGGCATGGTCTCCGGCGCCCGGCACACCACCGCCCACACGGTGCGACCCGCCTTCGAGATCATCAGGACGCTGCCCGACGTGTCGACGGTCTCCAGCATCTTCCTGATGTGCCTTGCCGACCGGGTGTTGGCCTACGGCGACTGCGCGATCGTGCCGGATCCCACCGCTGAACAACTCGCCGACATCGCGATCTCGTCGGCGCGCACCGCCGCCAGCTTCGACATCGAACCGCGCGTCGCGATGCTGTCCTACTCGACCGGCACAAGCGGATCCGGTGCTGATGTCGAAAAGGTCCGGCAGGCAACCGAACTGGTCATCCAGCGGGAGCCGGACCTGTTGGTCGACGGTCCGATCCAATACGACGCCGCGGTCGACGCCTCTGTTGCGACGTCCAAGATGCCCGACTCGAAGGTGGCCGGCCGTGCGACGGTGCTGATCTTCCCCGACCTCAACACCGGGAACAACACGTACAAGGCGGTCCAGCGCAGCGCGGGCGCAATCGCGATCGGGCCGGTGCTGCAAGGGCTGAAAAAGCCGGTCAACGACCTCTCGCGCGGCGCGTTGGTGGAGGACATCGTCAACACCGTGGCAATCACCGCGATCCAGGCGCAGACGCTCTGATGGCGCGCAGCGTACTGGTACTCAACTCAGGGTCGTCATCGCTCAAATACGCTGTCATCGAACCGGACTCGGAGACGATGGTGGTTGACGGCATCGTCGAGCGCATCGGTGAGGGGCAGGTGGGTGACCACGCCGAGGCGCTGCAGACGGCGTTCGGTCAGATGGCCGAAGCCGGCCGGGGCCTCGACGCCCTCGACCTCGTCGCCGTCGGGCATCGCGTGGTCCACGGCGGCCCGGACTTTTACGAGCCGACGCTGGTCGACGACGCCCTGGTCGCCAGGATCGACGAACTGTCTCCCCTTGCCCCGCTGCATAATCCGCCGGCGCTGCTGGGAATCGAAGAGGCACGCAAGGCACTGCCCGATCTCCCTCATGTCGCGGTCTTCGACACCGCCTTCTTCCACGACCTGCCGACTGCCGCGGCGACGTACGCGATCGACCGCGACATCGCCGAGCAGTGGCATATCCGGCGCTACGGCTTCCATGGCACCTCACACCAGTACGTCAGCGAGCAGGCCGCCGCCTTCCTGGGGGCCCCGCTGGACTCGGTCCGTCAGATCGTGCTGCACCTGGGCAACGGCGCCTCGGCATCGGCGATCGACGGGGGCCGTCCGGTGGACACCTCGATGGGACTGACGCCGATGGAGGGGCTGGTGATGGGAACCCGGTCCGGCGACATCGATCCGGGGCTGATGTTCTATCTGTGGCGCGCGGCGAACATGAAGGTCGAGGACATCGAGACGATGCTCAACCGTCGGTCCGGCGTGCGCGGCCTCGGCGGCGAGGTCGACTTCCGGGTCCTGCATCAGCGCATCGAATCCGGGGACACCGCTGCGCAATTGGCGTACGACGTCTACATCCACCGGCTGCGCAAGTACATCGGTGCCTATCTTGCGCTGCTGGGCGGTGCGGACGTCATCACCTTCACCGCCGGAGTCGGGGAGAACGACGCGGCGGTGCGGCGTGACGCCTTGAGCGGCATGGCGCCGTTGGGCATCGAACTCGACGAGATGCTCAACGCCAGCCCCGACAAGAAGGCCCGGCGGATATCGGCCGACCGATCTCGAACGACGGTTCTAGTTGTTCCCACTGATGAGGAGCTTGCGATCGCCCGCGCTTGCACGAACCTCGTCGAGCAGTGAGCGCGGCTTCTCGAGCGGCAATTCCTGGGCGGAATCGCAGATGGCGAGCAGTCGGCGGACCTGCCTGCCGCAGCGCACCTGCCAGTCGATTCCGTTGCGGGAGCAGATGACGTTGATGTAGTGCAGCGCCGCGAAGCCGGCGGTGCCGAAGAAGTCAACGAGCCGCAGGTCGATCACGAGACGCCGCGTGCCGGCGACCTGACCTTCGATATAGGTGGCCAGCGCTCGGCTGTTGGTGGCATCGATCTCGCCCTCGACCGTCACGAGGACCGTCGAACCATGCCGGTGGGAGGCGGTGAAGTTGGCGCGATGGTGGTGTTCGCACTGATCGAAGGACCGAGGGTCGGGACGAAACACCCGGCAGGTTCCTACAGCGGACACGGCGCACTCCTGTTGTCGAGATGCGATGGAAACCGCGGAGGCCGTCGGTGACGCCTGACAGCTGCTCACCCGCACACGGGGAATGGTCCCCGATGACCTCTGCAGTTTGGCTGTGACCTCAACCTGTGATGCAGATTACTACGAAATCCGCGGTGCCACCATCGAGTGTTACGACATGGGCAAATCCCGTAAAGTCGAGGCCTCCTGCGGTGCGGTTTGCTGTAAGGGCCACTGAATCCGTAGTTCTGACGCCGCTCGGGGTGGCGGCGGTGAGGATGAATTTGCCCCGCCGGCAACATGCCGAAATCTCGCCGCAACCGCCGTCGGCTGCAATGGGCCCATCCGGTGCGGCGAAGGGGCACACATGCCGAACATTTACGAGCAGATCGGCGGCCACGAGGCCCTCGAAGGCGTGGTCGAGGACTTCTACAACCGCGTGCTGGCCGACGATCAGCTGGCCGGTTTCTTCACCGGAACCAACATGGCGCGACTCAAGGGGCGGCAGGTCGAGTTCTTCGCCGCCGCGCTGGGCGGGCCCGAACCGTATACCGGTGCGCCGATGCGCCGGGTCCACCAGGGCCGCGGGATCACCGTCCACCATTTCAACCTCGTCGCGGGCCATTTGAGCGCAAGTCTCGCCGCTGCTGGAGTGCCTGCCCAGACGGCCGGTCAGATCCTCGAAGCCATCGCCCCGCTGCGCGACGAGATCGCGACCGCCAGCGTCGCCTGACCGTCAGAACGTGCTGGTCGGGCGGACGCTGTTGGCCAGGTCCACCAGCGCGTAGCGGTGCGCCTGCGTCGGTGCCACTCGCGCCAGCGCACGCAGCGAGGCCTCCACACCCAGCTGCAATCCGTGTTCGGTGAACGGGAACCCGAGGATGTGATTGGTGCTGGCGGTGTTGTCGGCCAGCCAGTCCATCGCGGTACCCAGCACGAGCGCACGGATCTGAAGCACCCGCGGCTCGCTGTCGGGCAGCGCCTCGACGCGCCGCGCGGCGTCCCGGATCTGCTGTTCGGTGATCTCGCTCGACGACCGACCGGACAGCAGAGTGACCGCGCTGGTCAGCCGGGCCGTCGTGAAATGGCGGGACATCGCGGGCACCTTGTCGAGTGTCTTCACCGCATCGTCGCGCTCACCGGCGGCCGATTGCGCGCGGGCCAGGCCGAACCCTGCCGAAATCACTCCGTTGTCGGTCGACCACACGGTGTTGTAGAACTTGCCCGCGTCTGCGGTGCCCGCCAACTCAGCGGTGGCGGCCAAGGCCAGTTTGGGGGCCAGCTCGCCGGGCATCGTGTCGAGCACCTCGGTGAAATGCTTTGTCGCCGAGTCGTAATGGGCGGTCAACAGTTCGGAGACGGCCTTGAACCAGACGAGCCGCCACGGCCAGCTCACCCGCTCGGCGAGGTCGTCGAGTTTGCGGGTGGCCTTGGCGACGTCGCCGAGGTCGAGCAGCGCGCGCACCTCCATCAGCGGCAGTTCGACCGAATCCGACAGATCGATGCCCTCGGAGTCCAGCGCCCCGTGCCTGGCCGCCCGCAGCTGGTCGAGGGTCTGCACGGGCTGGCTCACCACGCTGGCCGACAGCACCGGTGCGCCGACGTCGGTCGGGTCAACCAGGGGTACGGGCAGGGCCCTGACGATCTCCTGTGCGGTCAGCCGTTCGGAGTGCACCTGCCCGTCGAGATAGACATCGGTGTGCGCTACCAACAGATCGATGCCGAACGTGGACCGGGTGGGCGAAAACACCGTGGACAGACCGGGTCTGGGTGATCCGGTGTCCTTCGCCACGACTTCACGCAGCACGCCGAGCAGCTGTCCGGACATCTCGTCCGCACTTCCGAAACGCCGCCGCGGATCGGGGTCGATCGCCCGGCGCAGCGCACGGCCGAACGAGTCGTACTCGGCCAGCACCGGATCGTCCTCGGGCAACCCGTCGACGTAGCGGCCCTTGCGCGTGCGCAGGTTCAGCGTCAGCGCTGCGAGGGTGCGGCCCACGGTGTAGATGTCGGTGGCCACCGTCGGCCCCGTCCGCACGATCTCGGGAGCCTGATACCCCGGGGTGCCGTACAGGTAGCCGAACGAGTTGATGGTCGACACCGCACCGAGGTCGATCAGCTTGAGCTGTTCCTCGGTGATCATGATGTTTTCGGGTTTGAGGTCGTTGTAGGTCAGGCCGAGCGAGTGCAGATAGCCCAGCGCGGGCAGGATCTCGAGCATGTAGCCGATGGCCTGGGCCACCGGCAACTTCTCGCCCCTGGCCTGTTTGAGCGATGTGCCGCCGACGTACTCCATCACGATGTAGCCGACGGGGTTGCCGTGCTGGTCTGCGTGCTCGACGAAGTTGTAGATCTTCACGATGCCGGGATGGGTGACCTCGGCGAGGAACTGTCGCTCGGCCATCGCGATCTTCTGCGCCTCGGCGTCGCCGGAATGCACCAGACCCTTGAGCACGACGGGTCGTTCGTTGACGTTGTGGTCGAATGCCAGATAGACCCAGCCGAGGCCGCCGTGTGCGATGCAGCCCTTGATCTCGTACTGGTCGGCGACCATGTCACCCGGATTCAGTTGCGGCAGAAACGAATACGGACTGCCGCAGTGCGGACACCAACCTTCCGACCGGGCAGGTTTGCCCTCGCTGGAACGGCCGACGGGGCGGCCGCAGTTCCAACAGAAGCGCTTCTTCTCCGCGACCACCGGATTGGTCATCAGCGCTTCGAGCGGATCCTTGGCCCGCACCCGCGGGATCTCGACGAGCCCACCGCCCAGGCGGCGCGTCCGCGACAACGCCCGCGTCGTGGTGGTGGTCTGCTCCTGCGGCTCGGTGTCTCCGGTGCCCGCCGACCCACCGTCATCGTCGTCGAGATGGGGCCGGAACACAGCCTCGGTCGCCATCGGGCGGATGGTCGAGGCCGAATCCATGCCCATATCGTCGAAGCTCGCCGGCTGGGTGCCCGGGCCCTCGTCGTCGTAGTCGTGCAGTTGGGTCTCAGACATCAGTCGGAATACCTCGCGACGGGAGGAGCCGGCGCCGGCCCGAGCACCGTCAACCATTTGCGGTACAACGTGTTCCAGGTGCCGTCGCGGCGAATACGTTCGAGCGTGCCGTTGACGAACCGGACCAGGCCGGTGTTCTCCCGGTTGACCCCGATGCCGTAGGGCTCGCGGTTGAGGCTTGGACCGACGATGTGCAGATAAGGATCCTGTGACACCAGACCGGCGAGGATCGAGTCGTCGGTGCTGACGGCATCGACCTGCCGCTGCTGCAACGCCACCAGGCAGTCGGCCCACGCGACCACCCCGACGATGATCGGCGGCGGCGTGATCTCACGGATCCGCTCCAGCGATGTGGTGCCCTTCGCGACGCACACGCGGCGTCCCGAAAGGTCCGACGCCTGCCGGATCGTCGAGTCGCGCGGCGCCAGGATGCGTTGATTGGCAGTCAGATACGCCGTCGAGAACCCGATCAGCTTCTTGCGTTCGCACGTGATGGTCATGGTCTTGACGACGACGTCGACCTGATTGTTCTGCAACGCCGCGATGCGGTCCGCCGACGACAGGATCCGGTACTCCACCTGCGACGGGGTTCCGAAGATGTCGCGGGCGATCTCACCGGCGATGTCGACGTCGAACCCGGTGATCTGCCCGGTGATCGGGTCGCGGAACGAGAACAGGTTGCTGCCGATGTCCAGGCCGACGATCAGACGGCCCCGGGCGCGGATGTTCGCGACAGCCTCCTCGGCCTGGGCCCGATCGCTGAACGGCCGAAGGCTCGCCGTGCGGTCACAGTCCTCCGTGTCGTCGACGGGCGGGCGCACCGGTTGTGGCGGCAACTCCTCCATACCCGCCGGGGTGGGCGGCGGAAGCGTCACGCCGGGTGTGGAGGTCACCGACGTCGCCTGGCCGCATCCGGTGAGGACCAGCGCGGCGGCGACGAGCAGGCCGAAGAACGTCTTCATTACCGGTACTCACTCAACCTCGGCCACAACCCCAGCGCCACCGCGACCGCCGCGACGACGCTGAGCACCGCGGCGCCCACGGTCGCGCCGGACAGCACCCGGTGCGCGTTGATGATGTCGTCGCGCAGTTGCCCGCGGCTCTCTTCGATGCCCTGGCTCAACGCCTCGTCGAGTTTGTTGAACGCGGGCGTGGAATCGTCAGCACCGGTGCCCAGCGCCACCTGCGTGGCGGCTTGGTAGTTGCCGACGCTGATGTAGGCGTTGATCCGGTCGTCGGCGGCGCGCCAGCGCTTCAACAACTGCTCGGCCTCGGCGAGGTCGGTCTTGTCGATGGCGTCCTCGCGGGCCAGGTAGTCCGCAAGCTGCTGTTGCATCATGTCGATACGCTGGTAGTACGACTGTTTGCGCACCGTCTCGTCGCCGCGCCGGATCAACGACAGCGTCTCGTCGGCACGGGCCTGCTGCGCGGTGATCGCCAGGTTCGTCACCGTCTTCAACGACTCGGCGGCGGTGTCCTTGGCGCTGCGGCTGTCGGAGGTCGAGATGACCAGGGCCGTGCCCACCCAGATCAACATGGTCAGAACGGCCAGTCCGCCGGCGACGAAGCCGATGTTGATCCGCCTGCGCGTGCGCCGGGCCAGCCAACGGTTGGCGAACACCCCGAACAGCAAGGTCGCCAGCACCACCAGGATGACCGGGCCGGGGATCCGGGTGGACGCGCTGGTCTCGGCGTCGACGCGCTGCGAGGTCTCCTCGTAGAGCCGTTGGGCCCCGGGCAGGATCTGCGTCTGCATCAGAGCCGACGCCTCCGACAGGTACGACGAACCCACCGGATTACCCGAACGGTTGTTGGTGCGGGCGGTCTCGACCAGGCCCGTGTACACCGACAACTCCGCGTTGATGCGGCCGAGCAACTGCACCAGGTCCTCGTCGGTGAGCCCGCTCGACGCCCGGGTCACGGCCACCGACGCGTCCGTGATCGCCTGTTCGTACCGTTGTCGGACGTCGCGCGGTTCCGCCCCGGCGATGAAAGCCGTGGCCGCCGCGGCGTCGGCCACCGACAGCGTCGTGTAGAGCTGGCCGGCGGCAAAGGACAGCGGCTCGGTGTGGTTGAGCACCGTCATCAGCGCCTGCTGGCGGTCGTTGATCGTCGTCGACGTGGCGAACGCGCTGGCGATGACGAGCGCAGACAGCACCACCCCGATGGTCAGGATCCGGCCGGGCGTGGTCCACAGAAACCACCAGCGTTGTTGTGCCGGCGTCGACGGCGACCGCGACGCGAGCGGCTCCGTCGACGGGTGCGCCAACTCCACAGTCACGTGCGCGCGGACCTCATCAGCATCGCTTTCCGGCTCGTCGTTTCGACCGCTCCCACTGTATGAAAGAAGTCTAAGAGTTTCCGGCAGGCCGGGCGGCCCTATTGTTGAGGCGTGCGTGGCGACGGTGACGGATGGGTGGTTTCCCACGGCCAGGCCTACTGGGGCAGGTACGGTGCGGCCGGTCTGCTGCTGCGGGCGCCCGGCCACGACGGCAGCCCGGTGGTGCTGCTCCAGCACCGGGCGGCCTGGAGCCACCAGGGCGACACCTGGGGTCTGCCCGGCGGGGCTCGCGACAGCCACGAGACCGCGGAGCAGGCCGCCATCCGGGAGGCCCATGAGGAAGCGGGGCTGCCTGCCGAGCAGTTGACCGTGCGCAAGGTGGTGCAGACCAAGATCGTCGCGGGCGACGGGGTCAGTTGGAGCTACAGCACGGTCATCGCCGACGCCCAGGAGATGCTGCCCACCGTGCCGAACCGGGAGAGCGCCGAGTTGCGCTGGGTTGCCGTCGACGACGTCGCGACGCTGCCGCTGCACCCGGGATTCGCCGCCAGCTGGCAGCGGTTGCGCGACGAGTTCACGTCGATCCCGCTCCTGGTCAACCCCCAGCTCTGAGCGCCGCCTGCAAAGCCACCTTCAACGACGAGGCCGCCGCACCAGGGTCCTCGGCCGCCGTGATCGCCCGCACCACGACGACGCGTCGCGCGCCTGCGTCCAGCACCTGCGGTAACCGGTCGGCATCGATTCCACCGATCGCGAACCACGGCTTGGCCGTAGCAAGTTGGGCGGTGTGCCGGACCAGCTCCAGCCCGGGCGCAGCGCGGCCGGGTTTGGTCGGCGTGGGCCAGCACGGGCCGACGCAGAAGTAGTCGACGGCCTCGTCCACCGCCGCCGCGACCTGAACGACGTCGTGGGTGGACCGCCCGATCACCGGCCCCTCGCCGACGATGCCGCGCGCCACCGCCAACGGAAGGTCGTCCTGGCCCAGGTGAAGCACGTCGGCGCCGGCGGCCAACGCGATGTCGGCGCGGTCGTTGACGGCCAGCAGCGCGCCGTGGCGGCGGGCCGCGTCGGCGAGCACCTCGAGGGCCTCGAGCTCCTGACGCGCCTCCAAGGGGCCGAACCGCTGTTCGCCCGGCGACCCCTTGTCGCGCAGCTGGATGAGGTCGACCCCGCCGGCGAGGGCGGCGTCGGCGAACTCCGCGAGGTCGCCGCGCTCGCGCCGGGCGTCGGTGCACAGGTACAGCGACGCGCTGGCCAGGCGTTCTCGAGGTTGGTGCACACCGCGACGCTAGCGGCTCGTCGTTGGGGGCCTAACCAGCGGGTACTGTGGGTTGACGAACGCGGGAGTCCCGGGAGCGGGGACTGAGAGTGGGCATTCGAACCTGCCCTTACCGTCGCACCTGATCCGGGTCATGCCGGCGAAGGGAGGGGATGTTGACCGCAGCAAGCCTGGCCGTGATCGGCGGCGGCGTCATCGGCCTGGCCGTCGCGCGGCGTGCGCTGAGCGCCGGCTGGGATGTCCGCGTGCACCGCACCGGCGAGCGCGGCGCGTCGTGGGTCGCAGGCGGCATGCTCGCACCCCACAGCGAGGGCTGGCCCGGTGAGGAGAAGCTGCTGCAGCTCGGCCTGGAGTCGCTGCACCTGTGGCACGGCGGCTTCCTTGACGGGCTGCCCGACGATGTGGTCACCGCACGCGAATCGCTGGTGGTCGCCGTCGACCGCGCAGATGCGAGCGACCTCAAAACAGTGGGGGAGTGGCTTGCGGCCCAAGGGCATCCGGTGACGGCCACGGCGTCGGCCCGCGACATCGAACCGCTGCTCGCCCAGGGCATCCGGCATGGGTTTCGCGCCGAAACCGAACTGGCCGTTGACAATCGGCTGCTGGTGCGAGCCTTGGCCGTGCAGTGTGAAGGGCTTGGTGTGCAGTGGGCGCCCCCCGTGTCCGAACTCGCCGAGGTGCAGGCGAACGCCGTGGTGATCGCCAACGGCATCGACGCCCCGACGCTGTGGCCCGACCTGCCCATCCGGCCGGTCAAGGGTGAGGTGTTGCGGTTGCGGTGGCGGCGCGGCTGCATGCCGGTGCCGCAGCGGGTCATTCGGGCCAGGGTGCACGGCAGGCAGGTGTACCTGGTTCCGCGCGCCGACGGGGTCGTCGTCGGCGCCACGCAGTACGAACACGGCCGCGACACCGCGCCCGCGGTGACAGGAGTGCGGGAACTGCTCGATGACGCCTGCGCGGTGATGCCGGCGCTGGGCGAGTACGAACTCGCCGAATGCGCCGCGGGCCTGCGGCCGATGACGCCGGACGGATTACCGCTCGTCGAACGCCTCGACGAGCGCACACTGGTCGCGGCGGGCCACGGGCGCAACGGCTTTCTTCTCGCGCCCTGGACGGCCGAACGGATCGCGGCCGAACTCGATGTCACGATTGGAGCAATGAGATGACGCGCACGCGAGGAGCAATGAGATGACGCGCACGCGAGGAGCAATGAGATGACGCGCACGCGAGGAGCAATGAGATGAAGGTACTCGTCAACGACGAAGCGGTGGAAGTGGACGCCTCGACGACGGTCGCCGCGCTGCTGGAGCGTCTCGGCTTTCCGGAGAAGGGCATCGCCGTCGCGGTCGACTGGTCGGTGCTGCCGAAATCGGACTGGGACACCGCACTCTCGGACGGCGCTCGTGTGGAGGTGGTGACGGCGGTGCAGGGTGGCTAGCCCCGATACCCTGCGCGCGAGCGCAGCATCGGTCGCGAAGTTGACCATCGCGGGCCGCGAGTTCGGTTCGCGGCTCATCCTCGGCACCGGAGGCGCGGCGAATCTCGCCGTGCTCGAAGAAGCGCTTGTCGCATCGGGCACCGAGCTCACGACGGTGGCGATGCGGCGCGTCGACGCCGACGGCGGCACCGGCGTGCTCGAGTTGCTCAACCGGCTGGGAATCACCCCGTTGCCGAACACCGCGGGCTGCCGCGGGGCGGCCGAGGCGGTGATGACGGCGCAACTCGCCCGCGAGGCGCTGCACACCGACTGGGTGAAACTGGAGGTCATCGCCGACGAGCGCACGCTGCTGCCCGATGCCGTCGAACTGGTCAGGGCGGCCGAGCAATTGGTCGACGACGGTTTCACGGTGTTGCCGTACACCAACGACGATCCGGTGCTTGCACGCCGGCTCGAGGACATCGGGTGCGCGGCGGTGATGCCGCTGGGTTCGCCGATCGGAACGGGATTGGGAATCGCCAACCCGCACAACATCGAGATGATCGTCGATGCCGCTTCGGTACCGGTGGTGCTCGATGCGGGCATCGGCACCGCCAGCGACGCCGCGATGGCGATGGAGTTAGGTTGTGACGCCGTGCTTTTGGCCACCGCCGTGACGCGTGCCGCCGATCCGCCGACCATGGCGGCGGCGATGGCCGCTGCGGTCAGAGCCGGACGCCTGGCTCGGCAGGCCGGCCGTATCCCGAAGCGGTTCTGGGCGCAGGCATCCAGCCCGTCCCGATGAGTCGCTATGTGGCGCTGGGCAGTTCGATGGCAGCGGGTCCCGGGATCGGACCCCGCGCCGACAGCGCACCCTGGGCCGCCGGCCGGTCGTCGCGCAACTATCCGCATCTGGTAGCCGCCAGGCTGAATCTCGACCTCGTCGACGTGACGTACTCCGGTGCGACCACCGCGAACGTCCTGTCCGAACCGCAACACGGTGCGCCGCCGCAGATTTCGGCCTTGACCGGGTCAGAAGAACTGGTGACGGTGACCATCGGCGGCAACGACGTCGGCTACGTGCCGATGCTGTTCGCCGCGGGCCTGCCACGGGCTTTCCGCAGGTTTCCGCTGCTGGGAAAGGTCCTGCGCGCCCAGCTCGACTCGGGGGCGCGCGAGGACGCGCTGAGGGAGGTCGCGGTGGCTCTGGAGGAGGTCGGCCGGACGGTGCGGGCCCGCGCACCGGGCGCGACGGTGCTGTTCGTCGACTACCTCACGCTGCTACCACCGCCGGGTGTGCCGGCACCGCCGCTGTCCGACACCGATGTGGCGACCGGTCGCCACGTCGCCGACACGCTGGAACGGCTCACCGCGGAGGCGGCCGCGGCCACCGGCTGCGGACTCGTGCGGGCCGCCGAGCACAGCCGCTCGCATCATGCGTGGTCGCCCGAACCGTGGACGACCCGGTTCGGGCTGCCGTTACCGGGCAGACCCGCGCCGCTGCATCCCAACGCCGCGGGCATGCGCGCCGTTGCCGACCTCATTGCCGCGCAGGTGGCGGGCTAGCGCCCTAGCGACGCTAACGTAGTGGGCAATGAGCCACACAAAGCTTTTGAAGACAATCGCCCTGATCTCGACCGGCGTCATCGCGCTCGGGGGCTGCGGCCGTGACGAGGAGCAACCGGCGGTGCAGCCGCCCACCACACAAGCGGGCGTGTCACCGGCCGCCGTCGACTTCGCCAGGTCGCTCGCCCAGCGAACCTCCGCCGATGCGATGTACCAGCATCTGGTCCGGTTGCAGGAGATCGCCGACGACAACGAAGGTAATCGTGCACTGGGCACGCCGGGTTACGACGCCAGCGTGGATTACGTGGCTAACATCCTGCGCGACAAGGGGTTCGAGGTCCAGACGCCGGAGTTCGAGGTGCGGCTGCCGTTCGCCGACGAACCCGCGCTGACCGTTGGCGGCGCCGCCGTCAAGGCCAGACCGCTGAACTTCACGATCGGCACGCCGCCGGACGGGGTGTCGGGTCCGCTGGTGCCCGCCCGCGTCGAGGACTCTCCGGGCTGCACCGTCTCCGACTACGACGGCTTACCCGTCGAGGGCGCCGTCGTGCTCGTCGACCGCGGCACGTGCCAGTTCTCGGACAAGGAAGAGGCGGCCGCCGAACGTGGAGCGGTCGCGCTGATAGTCGCCAACAACGAGGACAACGACGAGATGGGCGGCACGCTCGGTGAGGACACCGATACGAGCATCCCGGTTGTCAGCATCACCAAGACCGAGGGCGACCGGCTACGCGCCGAACCACGTGACGTCACCCTCAAGCTCAACGCGGGTGTGCGTAAGGAGCGGACCCGCAACGTCATCGCCCAGACCAGAACGGGTGACACCGCAAACGTCGTGATGGCCGGTGCGCATCTGGACAGCGTCGCGGAGGGCCCAGGTATCAACGACAACGCATCCGGCGTGGCGGCCGTGTTGGAGTCCGCAGTGCAGTTGGGCGGTTCCCCCAACGTCCATAACGCGGTACGGTTCGGTTTCTGGGGTGCGGAGGAGGTCGGGTTGTTCGGATCGAACAACTATCTGGAGTCGCTGGATGTCGATGCCCTCAAGGACATCTCGCTCTACCTGAACTTCGACATGGTGGGCTCGCCGAACCCCGGCTACTTCACCTACGACGGGAACCAGTCCCTACCGCCCGACGAGGAAGGCGCGATCACCCGGGTGCCGGAAGGGGCGGCGGGCGTGGAACGCACGCTGGTGGACTACCTCGACGCGGCCGGAAAACCGGCCGAGGACACCAGCTTCGACGGTCGCTCCGACTACGACGCGTTCACCCTTGCGGGCATCCCGGCGGGTGGCACCTTCTCGGGCGCCGAGGCCAAGATGACGCCCGAGCAAGCCGAGCTGTGGGGCGGTGAGGCGGGTCAGCCGTTCGACCCCAACTACCACAAGGAATCGGACACCCTCGAACACATCGACCGCACCGCATTGGGCATACATGGAGCGGGTGTGTCCTATGCCGTCGGTATCTACGCCCAGGACCAGGGCGGGCCGAACGGAATTCCCACGCGCGATCTGCGCGTTCGTCACCCGCTCGCGTCATGAGGACATGGGCGGCCCGCGCGGGAGTCGTTGTCGCAGTCGTCGTCGGGGTCGTCGGCGCGATGACCTCGTGCTCGTCGCCGGATCCGACAACGCCGTCCCCGCAGGAGATGGCTGACAAGGTCACCGCCGACGCGATGTACACCCACCTGCAGCAACTGCAGCAGATCGCCGACACCCACGGCGGTAACCGCGCCAACGGCAAGCCGGGATACGACGCCACCGTCGATTACGTTGCGCAATTCCTGCGCGACAAGGGATTCGACGTCCAGACTCCGGAGTTCGAACTGCTCGACCGCAGTCAGGGCGGCAACCCGTCGATGCGGGTCAGTGGGCGCGAATATCCCGTCGACCAGGCCTCTCTCCTGATCACCACGCCGCCCGGCGGACTCAACGCCGTGACACTTCGGCCGACGAAGCCGGCCGGTTGTCGTACCGGCGACTACGACGGCGCTTCGGTGCGGGGCGCGATCGCCGTCGTCGACGACACGGGGTGCTCGGTGGTCGCCAAACAGAACGCGGCCGTGTCGGAGGGCGCCGTCGGCCTACTGGTCGTCAGCTCGCCGGGTGGCAGCGGAAGCCCGGCGGGTCTGTTCACACCCGGTTACTACCAGGACCTGACCGTGCCCGTCGGGGTCATCGGCCGCGAGGCCGACGCCGCCCTGCGGCGTACCTCGGCACCGGTACGCCTCGTACTGGACCGCAAACCGGTGATGAAGAAGACCCGAAACCTCGTGGCGCAGACCAAAACCGGCGATGCACGGAACGTCGTGCTGGCGGGCGCGCATCTGGACAGCTCGGCGGCGAGCCCGGGGATCAACGACGACGGGACCGGCATCGCGGCGTTGCTCGAGACAGCGGCGGCACTAGGTTCGCAGCCCCGGGTGACCAACGCCGTGCGCTTCGTATTCTGGGCCTCGGAAGAGAACGGTTTGGCCGGACCGACGAACTACGTCCAGGGACTCTCGCCCGACGAACTTCGTGACATCGCACTGTATCTGGGCTTCGACATGCTCGGTTCGCCCAATGCGGGCTACTTCACGTATGACGGTGACCAGTCCGCTACGCCCAACCCGGCGATCCCCGCACAGTCGGTACCCATGGGGTCGGCCGGTATCGAGCGGATGCTGGCCGGCTACCTCAACACGGCGGGGGTACGACCCGCCGACATGCCACTGAGCGAATTCACCGACTATTACCCGTTTCTCGCCGCCGGAGTGCCGATCGGCGGTCTGACAGCCGGTTCGTCGCAGCGTAAAAGCGAGATACAGGCCCGGCTTTGGGGCGGCCGGGCGGGGGTCCCCTTCGACCCGAACTACCGCACCAAGCGCGACACGGTCGAGAACGTCAACCGAGACGCGCTCTCGGTTCTGGGTCCCGCGGTCGCCTACGCGGTCGCGAGCTATGCGGCCTCGGTCGACGGCGTCAACGGTGTTCCGCCCCCGGACCAACGGCAGCGGGCCGCTCGCTAGCCTGGCGGAATCCCAACAGCCGCATACCGTGATAGACCGCCAGCGCGGCTATCGAACCCAACGCGATTCCTGTGAAGGTCAATGTGCCTGCGTGCCAGGTGAAGTCGGCGATGCCGATGATCAGCGGTATGGCCGCGGTCATCTGATTGATCGGGCGGGAGAAGTCGACGCGGTTGGTCAGCCAGATCCGGACTCCCAGCACACCGACGAGCCCGTAGAGCACCACGGTCGCGCCGCCGAGCACGCCGGCGGGGATCGCCGAGATCGCCGCGCCGACCTTCGGGCACAGTGAGAGCAGAATCGCCACGGCGCCCGCAACCCAGTACGCCGCGGTGGAATACACCCGCGTCGCCGCCATCACACCGATGTTCTCGGCGTAGGTGGTGGTCGCAGACCCGCCGCCGAAACCCGCCAGCGTGGTGGCCACGCCGTCGGCAGCCAACGCGCGGCCCATCACGGGGTCGACATCGGTGTCGGTCATCTGGCCGACCGATTTCACGTGCCCGATGTTCTCGGCGACCAAGGCGATCACCGCCGGCAGGAACATCGGCAACACCGCGAGGCTGAACGTCGGGGTCTGGAACTCGGGCAGACCGAGCCACGGAGCGGCGGCGATCGGTGCGGTGTCGATCTCGCCGAGCATCAGCGCGAGAACGTATCCGGCGAGGACGGCCAGGAAGATGGCCAATCGGCTGATGATGCCGCGGAAGAACGCGAGCGTCACCACCAGGAGCACCAAGGTGACGAGTCCGACCACCGGACCCTGCTCGAAGTTGGCCTTGGCCGAGGGCGCCAGGTTGAAGCCGATCAGCGCGACGATTGCGCCGGTGACCACCGGGGGAAGTGTCACGTCGAGCCAGCGCGTGCCGACCAGGTGGACGACTCCCCCGATCGCCACCAACGCGAGGCCCACCGCCACGAGACCGCCCAGGGCGCTGCCCGTTCCGTGCGAGGCGACCGCGGCCGTGACCGGTGCGATCACGGAGAAGCTCGAACCCAGGTAACTGGGCAATCGATTGCCCGTGATGAGCAGAAACAGAATCGTCCCGACGCCTGAGAACAACAGCGTCGTCGCCGGTGGGAAGCCAGTGAGCACGGGGACCACGAAGGTGGCGCCGAACATGGCCACGACATGCTGGGCGCCGAGCCCGATCGTCCGGCCCCACCCGAGTCGTTCGTCGGGTGCGACGACGAAGTCATCGCCGGTGTCGGCCTCGACGCGCTTCCAGGTCAGCTCGATCACGGTCTAAGACGGTAAGCCAGCGCGCCCGCGAGCACCACGCAAGCGCCGGCCAGGACCGACGACGCCGGAAGCAGGAACGCCAGCACCACACAACCCGCCAGCCCGACCGCGGGGACCACCCGGCGGCCGAGTGTCCATGCCGAGGCGTTGGCGATCGCGTAGTAGACGAGCACGGTGAACGACGAGAAGCCGATCGCGGTGCGGACGTCCACGGTGGCCGCCAGCGTGGCCACGAGGACGCCGACGACGACCTCGGCGCGGTGCGGGCTGCCGAACCTCGGGTGGACGCGCGCCAGAATGTTCGGTAGGTAGCGGTCGCGCGCCATCGCCAGCGTCGTACGCGACACCCCGAGGATGAGCGCCAGCAGCGACCCGAGCGCGGCCACCGCGGCGCCGGCCCGCACGACGGGCTCCAGAGCGGCAAAGCCGGCCGCGGTCACCGCGTCGGCAAGCGGTGCGGCAGCTGACGCCGTTGCCGCACTTCCCAATTCGGCGATGACGGCGGTGGCGACGAGGGCGTACACCACGAGCGTGATGCCCAAGGCCAACGGTATCGCGCGGGGGATGGTGCGGGCGGGGTCGCGGACCTCTTCGCCCAGTGTCGCGATCCGTGCGTAGCCCGCGAACGCGAAGAACAACAATCCAGCGGCCTGCAGGACGCCGGCGACGGAAGCGTCGGCGTCGACCGACAGGCGGGTCCACTCGACCTCCCCGAAGCCCAACACGGTGACCACCACTGTGCCCAGCACGGCCAGTACCACGGCGACGATGACGCGCGTCAGCATTGCCGACTTCCGGATGCCCGCGTAATTCAGTGCGGTCAGCGCGGCGACCGCCCCGACCGCGATCCCACGGGCGGCCTCGGGCCACACGTAGTTGCCGACCGTGAGTGCCATCGCCGCGCACGATGCGGACTTGCCGACGATGAAGCTCCACCCCGCGGTGTATCCCCAGAACCGGCCGAGCCGCTCACGCCCGTAGACATAGGTTCCGCCGGACTCGGGGTATCGCGCGGCCAGCCAGGCGGACGAGGTGGCGTTGCAGTAGGCCACCACGGCGGCGACCGCGAGGCCGATCAGCAGTCCCGAACCGGCCGCCGCGGCGGCGGGTCCGACCGCGACGAAGATGCCCGCGCCCATCATCGACCCGAGCCCGATGACGACCGCGTCGAAGGTGCCCAGCCGGCGTGGCAGCGCGGGGCCGGCCGGCGTGCTCACGCCGGAATGCTAGATCAGGCGTTGTTGTGGTGCGGCTGCAACGAATCGCGGGCCGAGGTCGTCGCCGAGGCGACGAGCGCCACGAGCAGACCGGCACCGCCGAACAGGGCCAGCGGCACCGTCCACAGCCGTCGCATCAGCAGCGCGGACTCACACTGCTCGACGTAGTTGGTGTCGCTGCCTGCCGCGGCCGCCTGGGTCATGTCGGTGAGGTATCCCGTCCCGCATTTGACCTGCCAGCCGTACTGGTCGTAGCTGTCCAGGAACACCGGGAAGTTCATCGCCAGCAGGGCAGCGCCCAATACGACGGCGGCGATGATCCCGGTCCAGGCGAGACGGTGGTGGTGGTCGGACAAGGTGTTCCCCCGTTCATGTCATGCAGACGTCAGCAAACAGCAGCACCGGCCATGAGGCGATCGACCCCAGATACGAAACCACCAGGTCAGCACCGGTCATCCCCTGCAGGTGGTCGGTGTGGGTGGTCGACCAGAACACGCCGACCAGCAGGTACGGGGTGCCGAGCACGAGCGCCACCGTGATCAACTCCCCGATCGTGACCTGAAAGCCCAATAGCTTGCGGAGCGCGCCGAACACACCATTATGTTAATCGTCATTCTGCGTGGGCTGACAAGTTCGCGCGATTACCGGCAACGGTACTGGACCGGTACGGACGAGATCGTTCCGATATCGTGTCTGCCATGTCGCGCACTCGGCCGGCGAGCGGTGACGCGGTCCGGCGCCGGCCGAAGGACCGTAAGGCCCAGATCGCCCGGGCATCCGCCGAGGCGTTCAGCACCCTGGGCTTTTACGGCGTGAGCATGGAGTCAATCGCATCGCGGGTCGGGATCTCGGCGGCCGCCCTCTACCGGCACTATGCGAGCAAATACGACCTGTTCCGCGATGCCGTGCTCAATCTGGGGCAGCAGTTGGTGGATGCGACCGCGTTCATCGACGAGAGCGATCTCGAGGACCCTGGACTGGAACTGCACCGGGTGGCCGCGGCGCTCATCGAGACCGCGATGGCGAACCGGGAGTCCGGCGGGCTGTATCGCTGGGAGGCGCGATATCTGCGGGGCGACGATCAAGCGTCCCTGATTGCGCAGATGCGCACCGTCAACCGCCGCATCCAACGCCCCATCTGCGCGATGCGTCCGGATCTGACGTCGCATCAACGGTGGACGTTGTCCATCGCGGTCCTGTCGGTCGCCGGCAGCATCGTCGACCACCGGGCGAAGCTGCCCGCCGGCCAGGTGCGCGCGCTGCTGTCCGATCTCGCCGAAACGCTTGCCGCCACCGAGTTGCCAGACTGCGACGACGTCACCGAGCGGCCGGTCGCACCGGTTCCCACCGCCGTCGAGCCGTCGCGATATGAAGCGCTGCTCAACGAGTCCATGCGCTTGTTCAACACCAAGGGATACCGCGACACGGGTATGGAGGACATCGCCGCGGCGGTCGGCATGCCGGCATCGGGCATCTACCGCTATTTCGCGGGCAAGAGCGACATCCTGGCCGCCGTCTTCCGGCGCGCGGCCGACCGGCTCTCCGACGAGTTGACCGCGATCACCGCTGCCAACGCCGACCCCGAGGACGCCCTTGCCGCGGTGATCGACGCCTATGTGGCCAGGTCGTTCGCACATCCCGAACTGGACTACGTCTACTACTCCGAGCGGCTGCACATGTCACCGACGGACCAGAAGATTTTGCGCAACATGCAGCGCACCACCGTGGAATCGATGGTGGAGTTGGTGGTCGTCGTGCGCCCGGAATGGACGCCGGGTCAGGCCAGGTTCGCCGTGCACGCGGCCATGGCGTTGGTGATCGACCTGGGCCGGCTGATGCGGTACGAGAACTCGACGCAGAACCGGGCGATTCTGCAGCGGATGCTGGATGTGACGCTGTTGGGCCGCTACCGGTTGCGCGCGACGTTGCCGGCCAAGTAGGCGAGGTAACCGACGGTGCCGACGACCGCGAGTTTGCGCGTTCTGCGGGCGGCCAGCCCGAGTCCCAGCGCCGTCTCGATTCCGCCGTTCACGTAGATGAACTGGCGGGTGTTGCGTGGGAATGCCTGCACCGTCATGGATTCGAACAACTCGGGTTTGACGAAGTGGCTGAGCCCGACGCCGGCCAGGCCCAGGCCGGCCAACGTGGCCGCGCGCGAACCGCTGCTCGATTCCTGAAGTGACACAGCTAGGTGTTCCTCTCTGCTCACGCAATCCGGTAGTCGCTCAGAGGATACTGTGACGCCTCTCTGATGGCTCTGCGGGTGGATACCGGCTGCAGCAACGTGGCCTCGCCGTTGGGGTCGAAATAGTACGATCGTGAACCCGCGCAGTTGCCGGCCATGAACACCGAGTTGCCCATCAGCTTGGTCATCCGATCGAGGTAGCGGGCGTTGGCTTCCTCGGTGACCTCGAATGTCGTTGCACCCCGGCGCTTCATCTCGCCGAACAGCCTATCCATGTGACGCATTTGATATTCCACGGTGTTGAAGAAGTTCAGCCCGAGGAACGCATAAGGACTCGCCAAACTCAGATAGTTGGGGAAGTAGGGCACCGTGACGCCCTGATAAGCCTGGAACCTCGTGTCGCGCCACCACTTCCCCAGGTTGCGACCCTTGCGTCCGATGATCTCGATCGCCGGGATGTTGGCCTCCCACAGATCGAAGCCCGTCGCCAGGATGAGCGTGTCGATCTGAATCTTCGTTCCGTCGGCGGTGACGACGCCGTCGGGTTCGATGCGTTCGATTCCCGAACTCTGAAGGTGCACATTCGGTCTCGTGAATGCGCGGTTGTAGCTGTTGGAGAACGTCGGGCGTTTGCAGCCGAAGTCGTAGTCGGGGGTCAACTGCCTGCGGAGTTCGCGATCGCGCACGGAGAAGAACCGGTGCATCTTGGCCACATCGGACGCGGCGATGTTGAGCCGGCGGAACAGGAGCTGACGGTGGCGCAGCCCGACGAAAAGGAAGAACTCGTAGATCACATCGGTGACGGCCCGAAGTGC
Organism: Mycobacterium sp. GA-1199; assembly: GCF_001500045.1. Lineage (GTDB taxonomy): Bacteria > Actinomycetota > Actinomycetes > Mycobacteriales > Mycobacteriaceae > Mycobacterium. The sequence continues at coordinate 158 of NZ_LQIX01000013.1, read as the reverse complement.
GCGCTGCGTCAACGGAATCCGCGCGAACAGTCGCTTGACAGGCGCGGGGATCGGGAAGTCGAGCCTGGGTACCACCCAGACCGGCGTTCGCTGGTAGACGGTCAGGTCGGCCGCCTTCTTCGCCAGTTCCGGAATCAGTTGCACCGCGGTCGCGCCGG